>CABZTM010000009.1:0-44140 GCA_902528705.1 uncultured Bacteroidota bacterium
ATTAGTTATGAATTTATCTAAATTAAAACCTGCAGAGGGATCAGTAAAAGCTAAAAGTAAACGAATTGGAAGGGGTCAAGGTTCTGGAAAGGGTGGAACTGCTACCAGAGGTCATAAAGGTGCCAAATCAAGGTCTGGATATTCAAAGAAATTAGGTTTTGAGGGAGGTCAAATGCCTCTACAAAGGAGAATACCAAAGTTTGGTTTTAAAAACATAAACAGAAAGGAATATAAGCCTATAAATATCAATACTTTACAGGAACTAGTTGATGCTAAGAAAATTAAGAAAGGTATTATTAGTTTTGAAGATATGATTTCAAATAATTTGATTAAGAAAAGTGATTTAGTAAAAATTTTGGGTGATGGTGAAATTAGTTCACCTGTAAAAGTTGAGGCTCACAAATTTTCAAAATCTGCTATTGAAGCAATAGAAAAAGCAGGAGGTGAAATAAAAGTTATTTAGATGCTAAAATTTATTGAAATATTAAAAAATATTTGGGCCATCGATGAATTGAAGAACAGGATTTTGATTACCCTATTCTTTTTAGCTATATATCGTTTAGGTGCTCAAGTAGTTTTACCCGGTGTTGATTATAATGTTATTGCTGATGCAAAAATAGCTGGAGGTGGAGGTTTACTTGGTTTACTAAATGCATTTACAGGTGGAGCATTTGCGAATGCTTCAGTTTTTGCACTAGGAATAATGCCATATATTTCTGCATCTATTGTTGTTCAGCTAATGGGTGTTGCTGTCCCTTATTTACAAAAGCTTCAAAAAGAAGGAGAAAGTGGAAGAAAAACTATCACCCAGATCACAAGGTGGTTAACTATAGCAATATGTGTGGTTCAAGCACCCGCATATCTCTATGGGCTAGGCGCACTTGGTGTACCTGATTCAGCATTTGTTTTAGGGAAAGGAGTATTCTTTATAGTTCCCTCCGTTATTATACTTGTCACAGGCTGTATTTTTGCAATGTGGTTAGGTGAAAAAATAACTGACAGGGGAATAGGAAATGGTATTTCATTATTAATTACTGTTGGTATTATAGCCTCTTTGCCTTTGTCATTTACTCAGGAGATAGTTTCTCAATTATCTAGCTCAGGTGGTTGGATTATGATTGCTATTGAGGTTTTAATATGGTTTATTGTAGTCGCCTTGTGTATTTTATTGGTTTTAGCTGTTAGACAAATACCAGTTCAGTATGCTAGAAGGTCTGTTTCTGGATCAACTAGCCTCTACTCAAAAAGGCAATACATTCCTTTGAGGTTGAATGCTTCAGGTGTAATGCCAATAATTTTTGCTCAAGCAATCATGTTTGCTCCAGCATATCTTGGTCAAATTATTGGAGGATCATTTGGTCAGTGGATGCAAGCAGCATTTTCTAACATGTTTGGTTTGGCTTATAATATTTTGTTTGGCATATTAATTATATTATTCACATATTTTTATACCGCCATAACAGTGCCGACAAACAAAATGGCTGATGATCTAAAAAGAAGTGGTGGTTTTGTGCCAGGAATTAAACCGGGTGGAGAAACATCTGAGTTTTTGGACAAAGTTATGTCATTAATCACTTTTCCTGGGTCTATATTTTTAGCACTAATTTCAGTATTACCGGCTGTAATAGTTGCTTTGATGCAAATCCAACAAGGTTGGGCATTATTTTTTGGAGGAACATCACTGTTGATTATGGTTGGAGTTGCAATTGATACAATACAACAAATAAATGCCTATTTATTAAATAGGCATTATGATGGATTAATGAAAACGGGTAAAACAAGGAGAGTAGCATAGATATGGCAAAACAAGCGGCAATAGAACAAGATGGTGTAATCGTAGAAGCTCTTTCAAACGCAATGTTTAGAGTTGAACTTCAAAATGGCCATGTCGTAACTGCTCATATTTCGGGCAAAATGAGGATGTTTTATATAAAATTATTGCCTGGAGACAAGGTTAAGTTAGAAATGAGTCCTTATGATTTAACAAAAGCAAGAATAACTTTTAGATATTAATATGAAGGTAAGAACATCAATAAAAAAAAGAAGTCCCGAATGTAAGATTGTAAGAAGAAAGGGAAGATTATATGTAATTAATAAAAAGAATCCAAGGTTTAAACAAAGACAAGGTTAATATGGCAAGAATTTCAGGTATAGACATTCCAAAAGAAAAAAGAGGTGTAATTGCACTAACTTACATATATGGAATAGGTTTAAGTAGAGCAAAAAAAATACTAATTAGTGCAAATGTTAGTGAAGAAAAGAAAGTTTTAGATTGGAATGATGAAGAAACAGCTAATATTAGATCTGAGGTTTCAAAGCTTACTATTGAAGGAGAGTTAAGAGCTGAAAATCAAATCAATATTAAAAGATTAATGGACATAGGTTCGTACAGAGGAATTAGACACAGAAATGGACTGCCTCTGAGGGGACAAAGAACCAAAAATAACTCAAGAACCAGAAAAGGTAAAAGAAAGACAGTTGCGAATAAAAAGAAAGTGACCAAATAATATAAATTATGGCAAAGGCAGTTAATAAAAAGAGAAAAGTTGTTGTTGAGTCCTTCGGTGAGGTTCATATAAATGCAACATTTAATAATATCATCATTTCCTTTACCAATACAAAAGGTGAGGTTGTGTCATGGTCTTCGGCTGGCAAAATGGGTTTTCGAGGATCTAAAAAAAATACACCATATGCAGCTCAGTTAGCAGCTGAAGATGCAGTAAAAGTTGCTCATGAGGCAGGTATGAGAAAAGTAAAGGTCTATGTTAAAGGACCTGGAAATGGGAGAGAGTCTGCAATAAGAAGTATACATAATGCTGGAGTTGAGGTTACAGAAATATTTGATATAACACCGATTCCTCACAATGGGTGTAGACCACCTAAAAGAAGAAGAGTTTAAAAAAATAATATGGCAAGATATATAGGACCTAAAACAAAAATTTCTAGAAAATTTGGTGAGCCAATTTTTGGCCCAGACAGATCATTTGAAAAAAAGAATTATCCACCTGGTCAACATGGACAAAATAAAAGGAGGCAAAAAAAATCTGAATATGCAATTCAGTTGATGGAAAAGCAGAAGGCTAAATATCTCTATGGTATTCTTGAAAAGCAGTTTAAAAATTTGTTTGAAAAAGCTAGTAGAAGTAAGGGTATAACTGGTGAAGTTCTCCTTCAGCTGTGTGAGTCAAGATTAGATAATTTAGTTTATAGAATGGGAATTGCACCCTCCAGAAGTGCTGCTCGACAACTTGTTAGCCATGAACACATAATTGTTAATGGTAAAATATGTAACATACCCTCTCGAATTATTAAAATTTCTGAAAGGGTAGGAGTTAGAGAAAAGTCAAAATCACTTTTATCAATAGAGAACTCTTTGCAAAACAACACATCATATGAGTGGATTACTTGGGATAGTGAAAATATGCAAGGTGTTTATAACACTTTACCTGAAAGAGAACAGATCCCTGAAAATATAAAAGAACAATTAATAGTAGAATTATACTCTAAATAATATATAAAATTATGGCAATATTTACATTTCAAAAACCTGACAAAGTAATAATGATTGATTCAAACAAGCATGAAGGCAAGTTTGAATTTAGACCTCTTGAACCTGGCTACGGCCTCACAGTTGGAAATGCTCTTCGAAGAGTTCTTTTGTCTTCCCTCGAAGGATTTGCAATTACATCTGTTAAAATTGAAAATATTGAACATGAGTTCACGACTATTCCAGGAATTGTTGAAGATGTTACTGAAATTATTTTGAATCTAAAACAGGTTAGATTAAAAAGACAAATCGATAGTGTTGATAATGAAAGTGTCTCTGTTTCGGTCAAAATGCAAGAAAAGCTCACTGCTGGAGACCTTCAAAAATTTATTTCAGGTTTTGAGATCTTAAATCCAGATTTGGTTTTGTGTAACATGGAAAAGAGTGTTAATCTCAATTTTGAATTAAATATTGAGAAGGGTAGAGGATATGTATCCTCGGAAGAAAATAAAAAACTTGGTGCTCCTCTCGGAACAATATTTATGGATGCAGTATTTACACCAATAAAAAATGTAAAATATTCAATTGAGGATTTTAGGGTTGAACAAAAAACTGATTATGAAAAACTTGTTTTTGAAATTACAACTGATGGCTCAATTGACCCAAAGGACGCTTTGACTGAGGGTGCAAAGGTCTTAATTCACCATTTTATGTTGTTTTCAGATGAAAGAATAACACTAGAAGCTGACGAAATTGCTAAAACTGAAACATATGATGAAGAGTCTCTCCACATGCGTCAATTATTAAAAACACGATTAATTGATATGGATCTTTCTGTTAGAGCTTTAAACTGTTTAAAAGCTGCAGAAGTAGATACACTTGGTGATCTAGTTTCTTTTAACAAAACAGATTTGATGAAGTTTAGAAATTTTGGAAAAAAATCTTTAACGGAATTAGAGGAATTGGTTTTGGTTAAAGGACTAAACTTTGGTATGGATTTATCAAAATATAAACTTGATAAAGAATAATAATTGTAAATGAGACATCGTAAAAAAAATCCACATTTAGGCAGAAAAAGAGGGCATAGAAAATATATGCTTGCAAATATGGGTTCATCCCTGATTGAGCATAAATCGATTAATACGACTCTGGCAAAAGCAAAGGCGTTAAAACTTTTCATTGAACCAATTATTACTAAATCAAAAACTGATTCAACCCACAACAGAAGAATTGCTTTTAAGTATTTAAGGAATAAATATGCTGTTACAGAACTTTTTAGAGAAGTTGCTGTCAAAATTGGAGACAGACCAGGTGGATACACTAGAATTATAAAGTTAGGTAACAGATCTGGAGATAATGCTGATATGGCAATGATTGAGCTGGTTGATTACAATGAATTATATTCTCAAACTAAGCCTGATGCCAGAAAGAGAAGAAGGAGAAAGAAAAAATCAAATGAAAAACTAATAACTAGTGAATCTGCTTTAACTCAAGAATCTCCTGCTGTGGAGGAATCTCCTGCTGTGGAGGAATCTCCTGCTATTGAAGAAGCTCCTGCTGTGGAGGAATCTCCTGCTACTGAAGAATCTCCTGCTGTGGAGGAATCCCCTGACTCTGACGATAAAGCCAGTAAGAATAAAAAAGAAAATTAAATTTTAAATATTAAAACTTCTTAAGATAAACTTCGGTTTATCTTTTTTTTTATATTAATTTTAATGAAACATTCTTGTTAAGTTGAATAAATACAAGTCCCGTAAAAAAGCCTTAATAATTCTTGAAGATGGCACTATTTTTTACGGAAAGACCATTGGTTTTGAAGGTTTATCTTTTGGTGAACTCTGCTTCAATACAGGAATGACTGGATATCAGGAAATTTTTACAGATCCCTCATATAATGGTCAGATAATGGTTATGACTAATGCTCATATAGGAAATTATGGTGTTGTTAAAAATGAGATTGAATCTGACTCAGTGAAAATTGCTGGTTTAATATGCAAAAATTTTAGTTTTTTTCATTCTCGATACGGTGATACTGAATCTCTTCAAGACTTTTTAAATAAAAACAAAATTGTTTGCATTTCGGATGTTGATACTAGAGCACTTGTAAGTTACATAAGAGATAATGGTTTTATGAATGCAGTCATATGCACTGAATTAAATCCCGATATAGAAAAATTAAAAATTCAGCTAAAAAAGATACCTTCAATGGCAGGACTTGAGCTTGCATCTAATGTTTCTACAAAAGAGTCTTATTTTTATGGTGATAAACAATCGAAATATAAAGTTGCTGTGTTAGATTTAGGGGTTAAAATGAACATTTTAAGGAATCTTTCTAAAAGGAATTGTTATTTAAAAGTATTTCCACATTCTTCATCATTCAAAGACATGGAAGGTTGGGAGCCAGATGCTTATTTTATATCAAATGGTCCAGGTGATCCTGAACCATTAGAAAATGCGATAAATATTACAAAAAAAATTTTAGATACTGGAAAACCTTTGTTTGGAATATGTTTGGGTCATCAGGTAATTGCATTGGCTAATAATATAAAAACTTATAAGATGAAAAATGGTCATCGTGGAATCAATCATCCTGTTATTAATTTAAATACTGGAAAAGGTGAGATAACTTCTCAAAATCATGGTTTTGCTATTAATAAAAAAGATGCAGAAAAGAATAAAAATGTCGAAGTTACTCACATGCATTTAAATGATAATACTATTGCTGGAATTAGGATAAAAGATAAAAACTGTTTTTCAGTTCAATATCATCCCGAAGCAAGTGCTGGTCCCCACGACTCCTCATATTTATTTGATGATTTTATTGCAATGATTACATAAAAATGGCATTTATAAAAGATATAAAAGCAAGACAAATTTTTGATTCTAGAGGAAACCCGACTGTCGAGGTTGATGTAATTACATCTACAAATCATAAAGGAAATGCAGCTGTACCCTCAGGTGCATCAACAGGTGAAAAAGAAGCAGTTGAGTTGAGAGATGGAGGAGTTGATTATATGGGAAAAGGAGTATTAAAGGCAGTTTCTAATGTAAATGATATAATCGCAAAAAACTTAATTGGAATGGATGTTGAGGATCAAATTGGTATTGACTCTTTAATGATTGAGCTTGATGGAACAAAAAACAAATCCAATCTAGGTGCCAATTCAATTTTAGGAGTTTCCTTAGCTTGCGCTAAGGCTTCAAGTAATGTACAAAATAAATACTTATATGAGTATTTAAGTAAAGATAATGTACATAATCTCCCTGTACCAATGATTAATATTATTAATGGTGGTTCTCATTCTGACGCTCCTATTGCTTTTCAAGAGTTTATGATTATGCCGGTTGGTGCAAATACTTTTAGTCATTCTTTAAAGATTGCTTCTGAAATTTTTCACAATCTAAAGAAAGTATTATCAAAAAGAAAACTTAGTACTGCTGTTGGTGATGAAGGCGGGTTTGCTCCGAAACTATCCGGTACTGAAGATGCTATTGAAACTATATTACATTCTATTGAACTATCCGGCTACAAACCTGGTGTCGATGTTTTTTTGGCATTAGATTGTGCATCATCAGAATTTTACAAAAAAGGTATTTACGATTATTCTATTTTTCAACCAAACAATCCTTTGAAATACAATTCAAAGGAACAATCTAATTATCTACACAAGTTAATTGAATCCTACCCAATAATTTCGATTGAAGATGGAATGGATGAAAACGATTGGGATGGTTGGAAAATCTCAACTATCAGATCAGGCTCAAAATGTCAACTAGTTGGTGATGATCTTTTTGTTACTAATGAGAAAATTTTACAAAAAGGGATTGATAATGATATCGCAAATTCAATCTTAGTTAAAGTTAATCAAATTGGTACCCTTACCGAAACGATTAATTCCGTTAATCTTGCTCAAAAAAATAATTACACCACCGTTATGTCTCACAGATCTGGTGAAACAGAAGATAATACTATAGCCGATTTATCTGTTGCCTTAAATACTTGTCAAATTAAAACTGGATCAATGTCCAGATCAGATAGAATGTCGAAGTATAATCAATTACTCAGGATAGAGGAAAAGTTAGGTAAGAATGCTGTTTTCCCTGGTAAAGATGCATTCAAGTTTTAATTAAATCGCCCTTTTTTCTTAACTTTGCGTCTTTATGAAAAAAGCTAAACTAACATTCGACAATAAGATTGTAGAGTTAGATGTAATTATTGGTTCTGAAAATGAGATCGGAGTTGATATAAGCAAGTTAAAAAATGCAAGTGGTATGATCACACTTGATCCTGGTTTTAAAAATACAGGCTCATGTGAGAGTAAGGTTACCTATTTAGATGGAGAAAATGGAATCCTTAGATACAGGGGTTATTCGATTGAAGATTTAGCCAATAATGCAGATTTTCTAGAGGTTTCTTATTTATTGATTTATGGAGAACTCCCAACTAAAAAAAAGTATAAACAACTTCTCAGAGATATTCATGAGAGATCTGTTCTGGATGAAGATGTAAAAAAAATTCTGGAAACTTTCCCAAGATCAGCTCACCCAATGGGTATGTTATCATGCTTGACAAGTTCATTAGTTGCATTTGACCCATCCTCTGTAGATGTTACTAACGAAGAAGAAATGTATGATGCATTCTTGAATCTATTAGCAAAAATTCCCATCCTTGTCGCTTGGGTATTTAGAAGAAGAAGAGGCCTACCGTTAGAGTATGGAGATTTCGGTCTAGGTTATGTTGAGAACGTCACTAAAATGATGTTTAAAATGCCAAATAAAAAATATGTTGAGAATAGGGTAGTGGTTAATGCAATTAATAAGCTTTTAATTTTGCATGCCGATCACGAACAAAATTGTTCAACTTCCACAGTTAGAATTGTAGGATCATCACAAGCTGGATTGTTTGCATCAATCTCCTCTGGAATTTCTGCACTCTGGGGTAGATTACATGGTGGTGCAAACCAGGCTGTTCTTGAAATGTTAGAGGCCATTCAAAATAATGGTGGTAATATCAGCGAATATATTAATAAGGCTAAGGATAAAAATGATTCATTCAGACTAATGGGTTTTGGACATCGAGTATACAAAAACTTCGACCCCAGAGCAAAAATTATTAAAAAGGCAGCTCATGATGTTTTATATGACCTAGGTATTGATGATCCAATATTAGAAATAGCAAAAAATTTAGAGATAGAAGCTTCGAAGGATCAATACTTTATTGATAGAAAGCTTTATCCAAATGTTGACTTTTACTCTGGGATAATATACAAGGCTCTCAAAATTCCTAATGAAATGTTCACTGTTATGTTTGCTTTGGGTCGATTACCTGGATGGATTGCTCATTGGAGAGAAATGCGAACCAAAAAAGAACCTATTGGTAGACCAAGACAAATTTATACTGGCGAAAAATTGAGGGAATTTATCAGTATTGATAAAAGGTAAGTTCTTGGCATGATAATCATTAATTATTTAAATCAAAAACTTCGCGAGTATGTTTCTGAGAATCTTTCAATTCTTGATTTTAATATTGAAATTGTTAAAACCAAAAAAGAATTTGATGGATTATATACAATTGTTTTATTTCCATTAATACCAAAAATTAAAAAGTCAATAAAAGAAATTTCCGCCGAAATTGTTGATTTTATTAATAATGAAAATCGAATAATTAAATCATTCAATGTTATTCAAGGCTTTTTAAACCTTGACTTTAATAGCAAATATTTAATTGATACTCTTATAAATATTAATCCATTAGACAGTTTTGAATCTAAAAGTGAATTGAAACTTATAGAATTTTGTTCACCAAATACAAACAAGCCCCTTCATCTTGGTCATATTAGAAATATATTATTAGGTGATTCAGTTTCCAAAATTTTAAGTTCTTGTGGATATGATGTCCATAAAACTCAAATAATTAATGATAGAGGCATTCATATTTGTAAATCAATGATTGCATGGATGAAATTTAGTAATAATACTAACCCTACTATTGAAAAAATAAAGGGTGACCATTACGTTGGAAAATATTATGTAAAATTTAATCAAGAATATGAGAAACAAGTCAATGATCTAATAAAAAATGGTAATGATGAAAAGTATGCTAGGGAAAACGCTCAAATTCTCAAAGAAGCAAAAAACCTACTTATAAAGTGGGAAAAAAAAGATGCTGAAGTTCTCGAAATATGGAAAAAAATGAACTCTTGGGTAGTAGATGGTTTTAACGAAACATTAGAGAAGCTAGATGTAGTTTTTGACTCTGAATACTATGAAAGTGAAACATATTTAGTTGGTAAAGATATTGTTGATAAAGGTTTAAAAAGTGGAATTTTTTATAGAAAACAAGATAATTCTGTATGGGTTGACTTAACAGAAGAAGGTCTTGATGAAAAAATCCTTATAAGGTCTGATGGAACATCCGTGTATATGACTCAGGATCTTGGTACTGCATACCTACGATATCAAAAAAACCCAAAGTTAAACGGAATGATTTATACAACGGGTAATGAACAAGATTATCATTTCAAGGTATTATTTAAAGTTTTAGAGAAGTTGAAATATGATTGGGTACTAAAACTACAACATTTGAGTTATGGTATGGTTGATTTACCATCTGGTAAGATGAAAAGCAGAGAAGGTACTGTTGTTGACGCTGATGATTTAATTTCTTCAATGATAAATAAATCTAAAACTATTTCAGAATCATTAGGTAAGATTAATGATTTAGATGAGTTAGAAAAAAATAAATTATACAAAACCATTGCTTTGGGAGCACTTAAGTATCACATACTTAAAGTAGATCCAAAAAAGAAAATATTATTTAACCCAGATGAATCCATTGATTTTAATGGTAATACAGGTCCTTTTATTCAATACACTTATGTAAGAATAAAATCAATTTTATATAAAAACGATAACAATTCAATTGAGTTTAATGATATCAAGTTGGCCAAAAAAGAAAAGGAGTTGATTATAATGTTATGTGAGTTTAAAAATGTCCTGAATAATTCTGTAAAAACCTTGAACCCATCTCTGATTGCAAACCATATTTATGAATTGGTCAAAATGTACAATTCTTACTACCAGACTCACACCATTCTAGGTGATAAAAGTATAAACTCATTTAGAGTATTTCTCTCTGAAAAAGTTGCATTCCAGATAAAAAAATCCATGGCCCTATTAGGAGTTTCTGTACCCGATAGAATGTAAAAAAAAACCACCTCATTTCTGAGGTGGTCATTAACAAAGGTTAGTTGTTAAATTATTTAGCTACTGCTAAGTTATAAATTACAAGACCGAAACCAATCTTGTTGATAGCATCACCAACGTTGTATATTAATTGCATAGATCCGTCTAGACCTCCGAAGACACCAGAGTACCATCCTTCAGTTCCTGCCATATATCCAATTGGATAAATAGCCCAACCTACAAGAACGAACCATTTTAGAGCTGTAAAACATTCTAAAACTGCTCCACCTGCTTTATTAGCAAGTTCACCAGCACTACCAAACCATAGAATGTAACAGATAAAGAAGTAAGCAGCACCTGAAACACCACCCCAAAAGGCAGCATTACCTAGTCCAGCCTCACCTACGTAACCTGTAACAAGCATTATAGTTGATAAAACTATCAAATTCCATAGTAAACTCTTTGGAGCTCCAGCTTTTTGAAGAATTAAATAAAATTCAACACACATTAGTGGAACTGTTAAAATCCAATCCACATATCTAAAAGCTGTAACACCTTCGTCACCCATTGCAGCATATGCATCTCTCATATAAAGATAATGAACAGCAGCAATACCTGTGATCAAAGCAGAAACAAGCATTGAGTTTTTCCATTTACCACCACCTGCATCTAAAGACAGTAGAAAGAATACTGAAGCAGCTCCCATGGCCATGGCACCGATCCAGAATGTAAATTCAGTAGCATTAGTAGGAACTACTACTTCTGCTGCTAAAAAAATATTAAATAAATTTTCCATAATAATTAATTATTTGTTTTAATGTGGCCCAAAATAGTAAAAAATATGTTAACATGTTGAAATATCTCAAAAAAAAAAGAGTTTTTTGTGAACATTTAGCATAAAAAATTACTCATATTACGTAAATCATTAAATAAAGTTGTTTTTATATACTCTATTCATAATGAGCATTTTACATCTGTAGAACGGGTTTTTTTATATTTTTAATAACTTTATTAATTATTTATTTAGACTTGACCAAGAATAATTATTCAGACAACCTTTCTTTTAAGTTAACAATGATCTTTAGTCTGTTTTCATTATTTGTGAGTAACAACTTAAATTCTGAGTATTTTTATTTTGCTTGTTATGGGCTAATATTAACTTTTGGCATCATACATGGAGCAAATGATATATTACTTCTACTCAAGGGTAAAAAGCAAACAAATAAGATCATAATAAGCAGTACTTTTAAATATTTATTAATTGTTATTTTAATTTCTGTTCTCTTTTTTCTTTTTTCTGAAATATCCCTACTTTTTTTCATATTATTTAGTGCATATCACTTTGGAGAACAACAATGGACAATATTTGGAAGCAATAAATCAAAATCTATCTCATTTTTTTATTTTTTTTATGGTCTTCTAATTTTTTCGATGTTATTTATTTTCAATACGTCATATGTTTCGGATATTGTTTATGAAATAACTAAAATTTATTTAGAAAAAAATATTTATGATGTGGCTTTAATATTTTCAGGTTTGGGAACACTAGTATTACTTATTGTAAATTTTAAAATTCTAAAAAAACAATTATTTCATCAGTTAGCACTGCTTATAGTTATGCTGCTAGTGTTTTTTACTTACGACTTGTTACCTGCTTTTGCCATTTATTTTGTTTTTTTTCATAGTATTCCATCAATATTGGAACAATCTGAATATTTATTTGGCAAGTCCCCAAGTAAGGAGAATTTCAAAAAATTCTTATTAAAAGGCGCATTATACTGGATACTTGCTATGGTTTTTCTTCTAACAATGTATTTAGTTTTAAAAAACAATATTGATTTTAGTTTGGCTATATTTTTTTCATTTTTAGCCGCAATTACTTTTCCTCACGTACTTGTTATTTACAAAATGAAAAGTGATATTCATACTAAATAATATTAAATTTGAAATTCAATGTTTAATAACTTAACAGAAAAACTTAACAAAGCATTTCACACACTAAAAGGTCACGGTAAGATTACTGAAATTAATGTTGCTGAAACTCTAAAAGAAGTTAGAAGAGCTCTTTTGGATGCAGACGTAAGTTATAAGATTGCAAAAGATTTTACTAAATCTGTCAAGGAAAAAGCGATTGGAAGAAATGTTTTAACAGACTTACGACCCGGTCAGTTAATGATTAAAATAGTCAAAGATGAGCTTACCCAACTTATGGGAAGTGAGAATGTTGGTATAAATCTTTCAGAAAATCCTTCAATAATTCTTTTAGCAGGTCTCCAGGGATCAGGAAAGACAACTTTTGCAGGTAAATTGGCTAACTACTTAAAAAAGAAAAAAGGTAAAAATCCTCTTATGGTTGCGTGTGATGTTTATCGACCAGCAGCGATTGATCAATTAAAAGTTTTGGGAGAGAGCATTGGAATAGAGGTTTTTTCTGAAGACGGCAACAATGATCCAATTGACATAGCAAAAAAATCAATTAATCACGCTAAAGAAAAAAAGAACAATATTATTATTATTGATACCGCTGGTAGATTAGCTGTTGATGAAAAGTTGATGGCAGAAATCAGCAATATAAAAAAATCAGTTAATCCATCCGAAATTCTTTTTGTTGTTGATTCAATGACTGGTCAAGATGCGGTTAATACTGCAAAAGCCTTTCACGATGTTTTAAATTTTGATGGAGTGATATTAACCAAATTAGATGGAGATACAAGAGGAGGAGCCGCATTGACAATTAAATCAGTAGTGAGCAAGCCTATTAAGTTTGTTGGTATTGGTGAAAAACTTGATGCTCTTGATGTTTTCTATCCAGAAAGAATGGCAGACCGAATCCTTGGAATGGGTGATGTTGTTTCTTTAGTTGAAAAAGCCCAAGAGGTTTTTGATGAGAAAAAAGCTAGAGAGTTTAGTAAAAAAATTGCCAAAAATAAATTTGGTTTTGATGATTTTTTGAATCAAATCAACCAAATAAAAAAGATGGGTAATTTGAAAGATACTATGAATATGATCCCTGGCATGAGTCAGATGAAAAATGTTGATATTGATAACGATTCCTTTAAATACATTGAGGCTATGATACATTCAATGACTCCAAATGAAAGGAGTAATCCAAAAATTATTGATTACAGTAGAAAAAAACGAATTGCAAAAGGTGCTGGAAGAGATATATCTGAAATAAATGCCTTGTTAAAACAATTTGAACAAATGTCAAAAATGATGAAAATGGTCCAGTCAGGCGGAGCTTCGAAGCTCATGAATATGATGCAAAATTTTAAACAGTAGTTATGATAATATTGGACGGTAAAAAAACCAGTGAGGATATTAAACAAGAAATTTCTGAAGAAGTAAAGCTGATTGTTGCAAAAGGTTTACGTCCACCTCGTCTTGCAGCAGTAATTGTAGGTAATGATGGTGCAAGTTTGACATATGTAGGTAGTAAAGTAAAAGCTTGTAACAGAGTTGGCTTTGACTCCACTCTAATAAGATTACCTAATAAAACTACCCAAAATCAACTACTAGAAAAAGTAGAACAACTTAATAATGATTCTGCAATTGATGGTTATATTGTGCAGCTACCATTACCTGAACACATTGATAGTCAAACAATTTTAATGGCTATTAACCCTGCCAAAGATGTTGATGGTTTTCACCCTTCAAACTTTGGCAAAATGGCCCTTAATTTACCAACTTTTATTTCTGCAACTCCTCACGGAATTATGGAACTTTTAAAAAGATATAAAGTACCCACTGAGGGTAAACAGACCATAGTTATTGGTAGATCTGATATAGTTGGTAAGCCAATTAGTATTTTAATGGGTCTGAAAACGAATCCTGGTAACTCAACTGTTACACTTGCCCACAGTAGGACATCCAATATTAATAGCTTGACTCTGAGTTCTGATATAATTATTTCTGCCTTGGGTGTTCCAAATTTTTTAAAAGCAGATATGGTAAAAGAGAATGCTGTAGTTATTGATGTAGGAATTACTAGATTAAAAGATAGTTCTGAAAAAGGTTATAAGATTGTTGGGGATGTAGATTATGAGAATGTATCTAAAAAATGTAGTTTTATTACTCCAGTCCCCGGCGGCGTTGGCCCAATGACAATTGCTATGTTATTGAAAAACTGCTTATTAGCATACAATAACAAGTAGTTAACACCTACAAATTTATTTTTCAAAAATTTGACTTGAATCTTTAAAAGATTTAAACTCCAGTGCATTTCCTGAAGGATCTTTGAAGAACATAGTAGCCTGTTCACCAGGCTCTCCTTCAAATCGGATATAAGGCTTAATAATAAATTCTACTCCTTTCTTTTTCAGTTTCGAAGAAAACCTTTTAAAGTTTTCCCATTCTAAAATAACTCCAAAATGAGGAATAGGAACATCTTTACCATCCACTGGATTAGTGTGTAGATTTTTATTATTACTTTCCTGAAAATGAATCACCAATTGATGGCCAAATAAATCAAAGTCAACCCAGTTATCACTACTTCTACCTTCTACACATCCTAAAATTTCTTTATAAAAAATTTTGCATTTGGGGATATTGTTAACAGGAATTGCTAAATGAAACGGACTTAAATTTTTCATATAATTAAATTTACTAATTAATTATTTCTTTAATTTAAATGTTTAGATGAAAATTGATAGTAATAATCTCCCAGTGATGGAAATGTTTTACTCTTTACAAGGTGAAGGTTATCATTCTGGATCAGCTGCATTTTTCATAAGAATAGCAGGTTGTAATGTTGGATGTCATTGGTGTGATGTTAAAGAAAGCTGGGATTATGGAAATCATGATATTTTGAACATTTCTAGAATAATTGATAGCATTGATAATAAAACAAGAATTGTTGTTATTTCGGGTGGAGAGCCATTAATGTGGGATATGAAAGTTATTACAACAAAATTAAAAGAAAAAAAATTTAGAAGACATCTTGAAACATCAGGTGCATATGAGATTACGGGGGATTGGGACTGGATTTGTCTATCACCTAAAAAACAACAACTCCCCAAAAATCATTTATATAAAATTGCTGATGAATTAAAAATTATAATCTATAATAAACATGATTTTAAGTTTGCATTGGAGGAATCAAGAAAAGTAAATGATAATTGTAAATTATTTCTACAACCAGAATGGGGAAAGTTTGATAAAATGAAATATGAGATCGTTGAGTTTATAAAGAAGAACTCAAAATGGAGATTATCTCTTCAGACTCATAAGTTCCTAGGGGTAGATTAGGTATTTTTCTCTTATTTTTTTAAAATCGTTTAATCCAGTTTCCCATGATTTCCTTATTTCGGTTTTGCTTAATCCCAGTTTTATCTGTTTTTCTAAAGTAAAATTTCCAGCAATTTCGTGAAAACTGTTGCCAAAAAAATTTTCTTTATCATTTGATATATTGTATGAGTTTATTAGCCATTCTATACTAACTTTACTCAGATATTCGGTGTCTGTAAGTTTAAGTCCGTGGCACAAAACACCGTTATGTTTTGGGTATTTTGCTCCAGTCATAGGAACAGGTTTAAAATTAAAACTTTTGCCTTTCCAATCAGGATGACCAATAATTTGGAATTGAAGATTAGTTCCTCTTCCTACACTTACAGGTGTTTGTTCAAAAAAACATAGAGAGGGATATAGGTTTATTGATTTTTCATTCGGCAGATTTGGTGATGGTTTTTCTTTTAATCTATATTTTTTTTTCCTATTGTAGCCAAGCATTTTAATAATTTTAAGATCACAAACTATTTTATCCTTCAACCACTTTTCACCATTTATCATTAGTGCATATTCGCCAATTGTCATTCCATACACAATTGGGACATTATGCATCCCACGAAAGCTTTTGGCTTCGTTTTCCAATACTGGTCCATCTACATAATGACCATTAGGATTGGGTCTGTCAAAAACAATGACTTTAATTCCTATCTCTGCAGACGCTTCCATTATATAATGAAGTGTTGATAAGTAGGTGTAGAAACGTGCACCAACATCCTGTATATCAAAAATCATTATTTCTATTTCAGAGATATCATCCAACGATGGTTTTCTCAAATTTCCATAAAGTGATACAATTGGTATTTTAGTTTTTTTATCAACTGAATTATCAATTTTTTCTCCATTATCAACATCTCCCCTGAAACCATGCTCAGGTGCAAATATTTTTACAATATTAATTCCTCTTTTTAGTAATGAATCAACAAGGTGAACAGGTTTTTTGTCATAAAACTTTGAAGTATGATTTGTTACCAAACCAATTTTTTTGTTTTGTAAAAGATCGATGTATTGATCTGTTCTCTCAATACCATAAACTAAATTATTTTGACTGTTTATATTATTTGTGAGCAATAAAAAAAAACTAATTTTGAAGAGTAAATTAAAAAAATTAAGTTTTGAATTTTGAACGTTTTGCTGCATCAAAAATATTAGGTTATAAAAGATATAAAAATAGTATTTCATCACCTATTATAAAAATTTCGATTTTTTCTATTATTATTGGGATTGTTGTTATGAATATATCAATGTCAATTGGATTTGGTATTCAGAAAAATATTAAAGATAATTTTTCAATAAATACAGGGGATCTAATTATTACCAACTATAGTAATAGCTTATTTGAAACTGGAGAGTCAATTGATTTAGATAATATAGATTTATCTAACCTTAAAAATACAACTGTAAAAAACTTAAATAAGGTTGCGTACAATCCTGTAATATATCCAAGAGATAGCAGTTTCGATATTCTGGTTTTCAAGGGATATGAAGATTTAAATGGCAATCAACCTAAAAAATTAAATATCAATGAAGTATCTGTATCTGAATATTTTTCTAAAAGAAATAATCTGAAAATAGGTGATGAAACAACTTTCTTGTTTTTTACAAAGCAAAATAAGAATACTCCAAAGATTCGCAAGTTCATAATAAAATCTATTTACAGCACAGGTATTCAGGAGTACGATAGTAAAATAATTCTAGGAAATTTTAAACAATCAAAGCAATTAAATAATTGGAATAAAAATAATGTAGGAGGCATTGAAGTAAGCCTTGATAATAAAAATAATCTAGAATTTATTTATGAGTCTGTTCCATCAACATATAAAATTATTCTCAATAAAGAAAGGTTTGGAGAAATTTATAATTGGATTTCTCTATTTGATTCAAATGTATATTTAATTGTTTTTCTAATGATTATTGTTGGTGGAATAAATATGATTACCTCACTTTTGATTACTATTCTGGAAAAAAGAAAGTTTATTGGTTTACTAAAAGTTCTAGGTGCTAATAATTCTAGCATAAGAAAAATATTTATGATAAATGGAACATATTTAATAATTAGGGGTTTAGTTATTGGAAATCTAATTTCTTTAGTATTATTATTTTTACAATTACAATTTAATATTGTAAAGTTAGATCCCTCTGTCTACTACGTTAATAGTGTTCCTGTCGATTTGAATTTTTTTAATATTATATTATTAAATATTTTAGTGTTTGTAATATCATTTTTGATGTTAATTATTCCCTCGTCTGTGGTTTCTAAATTAAATCCAACAACTATGTTGAGGTCAAGTTAAATGAAAATAAAAGATAATATTTTACAAACTATAGGGAATACACCAATGATTAGGCTTAATAAAATTGTTGCTGGAATTTCAGCTAATATTTTTGCTAAAGTTGAATATTTTAATCCTGGTAACTCTGTAAAAGATAGGATGGCAATAAAGATGATTGAGGATGCTGAAAAATCAGGAAAGCTAAAACCCAATGGTACAATTGTGGAGGGAACATCTGGAAATACAGGTATGGGATTAGCATTGGGTGCCATAGTAAAAGGCTATAAACTAATTTGTGTAACTACAGATAAGCAGTCAAAGGAAAAAGTAGATATATTAAAAGCAGTAGGAGCAGAGGTTGTAATATGTCCAACAAATGTTGATCCTGATGATGAAAATTCTTATTATTCTACATCTAGAAGGCTAAGCTTGGAAATAGAAAATTCTTGGTATGTTAATCAATATGATAATTTATCAAATTCCGAGGCTCATTATTTGTCAACTGGTCCAGAAATATGGGAACAAATGAGTGGTCATATACACCATTTTGTTGTTGGTGTTGGTACAGGAGGAACAATCTCTGGTGTAGGGAAGTTTCTAAAAGAAAAAAATAATAAAATAAAAATTTGGGGTATTGATTCTTATGGCTCAGTTTTTAAAAAATATCATGAAACAGGCATGTTTGATAAAAATGAAATTTATCCATACTTAACTGAGGGAATTGGAGAGGATATTCTACCAGAGAATGTTGATTTTAAAATAATAGATCACTTTGAAAAAGTCAGCGATGAAGATGCCGCAGTATTTGCCAGAAGATTGGCAAAAAAAGAGGGTATTTTAGCAGGATATTCCTGTGGAGCAGCAATTGCAGGTTTACATCAGTTAAAATCAAATTTTAAAAAAAATGAAAATGTTGTTGTTTTACTTCATGACTCAGGAACAAGATATATAGGAAAAGTTTATAATGATGAATGGATGAAAAAACAGGGTTTTAAACTGGACTAATTTCTGAAAGTTTCTGATGGAAATTCAAAAATACTTTCATAACCACTATTGCTTACTGATGTTAAAGAAAAAAGATAATTATCTATAATGATACCATCAAGTGTATATTTATTAATATTTCCAACATATCTACTAAATTGCCAATGTGGAGATGAAGTCTCTCTCCAATATATTTTATAACCCTTGATATTTTTGTCATTATTTTCATCCCACTTAAACTTGACAGAGGGTTCAACTATGCCACCAATTGCTAAATTCTTTGGAGGTGGTGGAGAAGACCCTATTAAAACAAGATTAATTATATTTACGGATGTTAGTTTTTTTACATAATTAAAATCAACTCCATCAATCACATCTCCATATTTTATTCCATTTTCAACTCTAAGATCTTGATGTTGTCTATTGTAATTTTCATGGGATTCCATTATTCTTACACCTGCAAAGCCTAGATCATTAAAAGGTCTATGATGACCTCCTCTACCAAAGCGATCTAATCTATAAATCATGTCGGGTTTCATCTCAGGCATATATTTTTTTGTGCTGCTGTAAATAAATCGAGCAAGTTGCCTAGAATTACCATCTACCTCACCGCCATAAAACCTTCTCATATACCTTTCTCGGTCTGTTTCATTCGCTGGCACAGGCTCAGAAAAAATTCTGAAACTTTTATTATCAATTACACCATTAACACCCTCAATATTACCAATCATATCATTGTTTAGTACTCCAATAATTTCCCAATTATTTTTCTTTGCGAATTCAGCAAAACCTTGACCTCCATATAAACCTTGTTCTTCACCTGAAAGACCCAGATATACAATTGAATTTTCAAATTTATATTTGGACAAAACTCTTGCAGCTTCAATTGTTCCCGCCATGCCAGATGCATTATCGTTAGCACCTGGTGAGTCAGATTCATAATCATTGGGGTCTGAAACTCTACTGTCAATATCCCCACTCATTATAACATATCTGTCTGGATACTTATGCCCTCTTTGAATGGCAACAACATTATTTATCCATACATCTTTAATGAGTCTTATGTTATTTCTTTTAAAATAATTTTTTTGATAAAATACTTCCAGGCAATTATCGCATGACGAAGAAATCTTTTCAAATGAATTTTTGATCCAACGTCTAGCAGCACCAATTCCTCGATCTTTGGATAAGGTATCACTTAAAGTATGTCTTGTTCCAAAATTCGCTAAAGTAATTATGTCTTTCTGCAAATTATCTTCAGAAACTTTTGAAATGATTTCAAAAATTAGATCATCAACTTTATCCTGACAATAATTTAATGAAAAAGCAAAAAATAATATTACAATTAAAGTTTTCTTGTACATGATTAAAAACAATACCTATTTTCTGCTGAAATAATTTTAGATATTATTCTTTTAAGTTCAATTGGTTTTGGATATTCAAAATATTTTGTAAATCTTTTGAGTCCCATCAGCAAAAACTTTTGTTCACTTCCCTCAGAAAGTGAGAATATCAACTCTCTAGCTTTATTGGAAATCAATTCATTTGCTTCATATAGGTATAGCTGACTCATTGCTATCTGGCCAGCTTGAGAATCTTCACCAAATCTATTGCAATTCTTTTCAGTTCTTAGAATTGCAGACTCAGCCATATATATTTCAATTAAAACATCTGAAATGGCCAACAAAACTTCTTGCTCTTTTTCTAAATCCATTCCAAATTTTTTCATTCCTGCGCCAGCAAGCATTAAAAAAACTTTTTTTAGGTTTTTTAAAACAATTTTTTCTTGATTAAAAATTTTGCTTAATTCTGGGTTATCAAAATTTGGAATTTCAGTCAGCTCATTAGCAACCTCCTCAGCTTTTTCAATTAGGTTTACGTGTCCTTTAAAAGCTTTTTTTATTAACATTCCAATTGTAACTAATCTATTAATTTCATTTGTCCCCTCATAAATTCTAGCTATTCTTGCATCTCTCCACGCAGATTCCATTGGTGTATCGGTTGAATAACCCATTCCACCGAAAATTTGAATTCCTTGATCAGCACAATTTTGTGCATCCTCAGAGACGGCAACTTTTAGAATAGAGCATTCAATTACATATTCTTCAACACCTCTTAATTCAGCATCTTGATAATTTTTGCCATCACCTTTAAGAATTTCGATTCTATCTTCAATGTCTTTTGATGCTCTATATGTAGCAGATTCACCTACGTAGGTATCCATTGCCATTTTGGCAATTTTTTCCTGAATCGCCCCAAACTTAATTATTTTTGTTTTAAACTGTTCTCTCTCATTAGCGTATTGAACAGAAGAAGTAACAATTCTTCTCTCGGCATCGAGACAAGCAGCTGCTAATTTAATTCTCCCAATATTCAGAGCATTCATGGCAATTTTAAAACCATTTCCTCTATCCGAAAGCATATTCTCCACAGGAACTTTAGTCTTATTGAAAAAGACTTGTCTAGTGGATGAGGAGTGTATTCCTAATTTAGATTCCTCATTACCAAGTTCAATTCCATTTTCAGGATTATTTTCAACAATAAAAGCGGTGATATTTTTATCATTTTCTATTCTTGCAAAAACTGTCAAAATATCAGCAAATCCAGCATTAGAAATCCACATTTTTTGACCAGTGATAAAATAGAATTTACCATCCTCAGAAAGTTCGGCTTTCGTTTTACCATTATTGGCATCTGACCCAGCACTTGGTTCAGTTAAACAATAAGCACCAATATGTTCTCCAGATGCAAGTTTTGGAATGTATTTTTTCTTTTGTATTTCATTTCCATACAATAGAATTGGCATAGTTCCAATTCCAGTGTGTGCTCCAAATGCTGTTGATGTTGAGCCAGAACTTCCAGAAAAATAGTCACACACAAGTACAGATGAAGTTAATGGCATTCCAAGACCACCATACTCTTCAGGAACTCCAACTCCCAAGAAGCCGAGGTTTCCTGCTTTCATCATGACTTCTTCAGTTAGCTTATAATTATGCTTTTCAAATTCATGTTTTTTCTCCCATATTTCCTTGTCTGCGAATTCTTTTACCGCATCTTTCATCATTTTTTGTTCATCATTAAAATCCTCAGGTGTAAATATTTCTTCACAACTGGTATCTCTTACAATAAATTCACCGCCCCTTGTTAAAATTTTATTTTGTATATCCATATTATATTATTTCAATTATTCCAGCAGCACCTTGTCCGGTACCGACACACATGGTAACCATGCCATATTTCAAATTTTTTGCTTTCATCTCATGTATTATCTGAACAGATAATTTTGCACCAGAACATCCAAGCGGATGGCCCAATGCTATTGCCCCTCCATTTACATTTATTATATCACTGTTGAGCTCAAGCTCGTTTATTACAGCAATTGATTGTGAAGCAAAAGCTTCATTTAATTCAATCAGTTCAATATCATTAATATTTAAGCCAGATTGCTTTAAAACTTTAGGTATTGCCTTTACTGGACCCATGCCCATGATTTTTGGAGGTAATCCTGCAACACTATAACTTTTAAGTTTAGCAATTGGATCAATTTTCATTCTTTTTAACATTTTTTCGCTGACTACCATAAGAAAGGATGCACCATCACTCATCTGAGATGAATTTCCAGCTGTAACACTTCCACTGGCAGAGAAAACAGGCCTCAATTTAGCCAAGACATCGAGATTTGTATCAGCTCTTGGTCCTTGATCTTGGTCAAACATATTTGATTTTGTTTGTTTTTTTGAGTTTTCATCAAGATATATTTCATCGACAGTTATTGGCGCAATTTGAGAATCAAATTTTCCATTTTTTATTGCTTGGATTGCTTTCATATGAGAATTAAATGAAAATACATCTTGATCTTCTCTTGAAATTTTATATTCTTTTGCAACCTGCTCAGCAGTTAAACCCATTCCCCAATAGTATTCTTCTTTCCCCTTAGAAACTGTATTATAACTTGGGACAGGTTTGTAGCCAGTCATTGGTATGTAACTCATGCTTTCAACACCTCCAGCAATAATACAATCCGCCATCCCAGATTTAATTTTGGCAGTAGCAATAGCCAATGATTCCAATCCAGAAGCACAAAGTCTGTTCACGGTAACACCTGGAACATCTTCAATTTTTAGACCCATGAGTGAAATTAATCTCGCAACATTAAATCCTTGCTCAGCTTCAGGAACAGCATTACCAACGATCAAATCATCGATCCAATATTTATCAAAATCAGGAATTGAATTAATTAGGAATTCTATTGTTTCAGCAGCTAACTCATCAGGTCTTTTAAACTTAAAAAAACCTTTGGGTGCTTTTCCCACAGCTGTTCTGAATCCTTTAACTATATAAGCTTCTTTCATTTTAGTTTCTTAATGGTTTACCGTTTCTCAACATATACTGCATTCTTTCCAAAGTTTTTCTTTCACCACACAGAGATATAAAAGCTTCTCGCTCAAGTTCAAGTAAATATTGCTCGGAAACTTTTGTTGGTTGAGAGAGGTCCCCTCCACATAACACATATGCAATCTTGTTTGCAATTTTTTTATCATGATCTGAAATATAATCACCAGCCCTTAATGAATCAACACCGACATAAAGCATCCCTAAAGCTTGTTTGCCTAATACTTTTATATCATTTCTCTCTATTGGCTTTGTGTACCCTGCCTCAAATAAATTTAAAGCCTTTTGCTTTGCAATATGGATTTGATTTTTTTTGTTCATGACTGTTACATCTCTCCCTTTAATAAAGTAATCCAATTCATAACCCTCAAATCCGGATGTTGCTGTTTTTCCCATTCCGATATTCATGAAATATTCTTGTAAAATATTAACTTCAACATCATTTTTTTTGAATTTATCAGACGCACGTAAAATCATTTCTTTCATTCCACCGCCACCTGGAAGTAATCCTATTCCGGCTTCAACCAAGCCTATGTAGGTTTCGCTATATGGTACAACCGCATCACATTGTAGACACAACTCACATCCACCACCAAGTGTATAGCCATGGGGGGCAGCTACAACTGGTATAGCTGAATATCTAAGTCTCATCATTGTATCTTGGAAAATTTTCATAACATGATTAAGTTCATCATATTCTTGCTCAATTGATAGTAAAAAAATCATACTTATGTCAGCACCTGCTGAAAAATGGGAGCCTTCATTACCAATAATCAATCCTTTGAAATCTTTTTCTGCAATTTCAACACTTTTCTTTAAAGAGCTAATTATATTTTGATTGATGACATTCATTTTTGAAGAAAACTCAAGATTTACGATATCATTTCCTATGTCATAAAGGGTGGCTTCAGAGTTTGACCACACAACTTTATCTCCCATAATATTTTTAAGTATTATGAAGCCTTCTTGGCCTGGTTTTATTTTATATTTTTTTGATTTTATGTCATAATATTCAACAACACCCTCAGACTTTCTGTAGAATTCGTTATATCCATTTGATAAAATGTCATCAATCCACTTAGCAGTTTCTAAACCATATATTTTCATTAACTTTTTACCTTCATTTATGCCAATATAATTCCATATTTCAAATGGACCGTCTTTCCATCCGAACCCAGCTTTCATTGCTTCATCAATACTAACAATTGAATCAGAAATTTCTGGAATTCTATTTTGAATGTAGTGAAACATTCTTGAGAAATTTTCTTTGTAAAAATTAGATGCTTTATCATCACCACTAACTAAAAATTTAAATTTTTCATTGGATGCTTTAATTTTCCTTGCTTTAGAAAGAATATCAAAGTTGACTTTTTTTTGTTCAACATATTCCATGGAATCAAAATCTAAGCGAAGTATTTTAGATTTTCCACTTTTATCTTTAATTTTCTTGTAGAAACCCTTACCCGTCTTGCTGCCTAAAGCATTATTTTTAACCATTTTTTTTAAAAAATCAGGCTCTTTAAAAATCTCAATGGATTCATCATTTTTGCAAGAACTATAAATCCCTTTTGATACGCTAATTAATGTATCAAGCCCAACAATATCTGCAGTTCTAAAAGTTGCTGATTTTGGTCTACCAATAATACTCCCAGTAAGTTTGTCAATTTCTTCAATAGTATAATCTCCATTTTTAACTAGGTGAAACAAGCTCTGTATTCCAAAGGTGCCTATTCGATTTCCTATGAATGCAGGAGTATCTTTAGCTAAAATGGAAGTTTTACCTAAATATTTTTCACCATATTTTAATAAAAAATTAAGGAGATCTTTATCGCAGTCAAGGCTAGGAATAACTTCAAACAAGTTAAGATAACGTGGGGGATTAAAAAAATGAGTAATAGCAAAATGTTTATTAAAATCATCAGACCTTCCCATGCTCATTAGTTTGATCGGTATTCCAGATGTGTTGGAGGTTACTATAGTTCCTAGTGTTCTGTATTTTTCAATCAAATCAAAAACCTGGTGTTTTATTTCCAGCTTTTCAACAACAACTTCAATAATCCAATCAGAATTCTTGATTTTATGAATATCATCATTAAAATTTCCAAGTTTTATTCTGTTAAGAAAGTTTTTTGAATAAATGGGAGAGGGTTTGGATTTAATACATTTGTTAAACATTTCATTAACAATCCTATTTTTCACATCTTTTGAATTTAAACTTAATTTCTTTTGTTTCTCACTTTCGTTAAGTTCATTTGGGCAAATATCTAGTAAGAGTACCTCAACACCGATATTAGCAAAATGGCATGCGATACCGGAGCCCATTATCCCGGACCCCAAAACTGCTACTTTGGAAATATTCCTTTTCATCTAAATATTTTACCGTTTTTGATAGTGCCGTTAATTGATTTTAGAACATCAAAAAAAACAGAAAGATTTTTTTTTCCAATTTTTTTTAAAATAACCTCATTGAATTTATTACCATTCTTTTTTGAAATAGCTCTAAGTTCTTTTCCTTTTTTCGTTAATAAAATAAAAACTCCTCTTTTATCCTCCTTATTTGGCATTCTTTTAATTAATCCACTATTTTCCATAGACTTAAGAGTTCTGCCCAGGCTTGTTGATTCAAGTCCCATTTTTGGACCAAGAGAGGTTGAGGGTGTTCCTTTATTTGGGTTTAAATTTAATAATACAACAGCTTGAGCTAGTGTTCCACCTGATTTAATCGCTTGTTCATTATGCATTTTATATATGGATCTCCAGGTATATCTTATCTGATGTTCAACAAATTTTTCGGACATACCCTTAATTTACAAAAAAATACTATGCATGCATAGTATTTTTTAATTTGTTTAAAAAAAATAATGTACTATTGGCTCATGTGGATTTTAGCCAATCATAGGCGTTTTTGAATGCCTGAATCCAAGGTGAAATAGTGTGAATGCTTTTATTTTCTGGATAAAATCCCCAATTCCACGGAAATAATGATCGTTCTAGATGAGGCATCATTGCAATATGTCTACCATCTTTATTTGCTAAAATTGCAGTATTGAAATTGGATCCATTTGGATTGGATGGAAATGAGTTTTTTGAATACTTACCAATTATATTATAGTCATTTTCTTCTCCAGGCAGTATGAATTTTCCCTCACCGTGAGCAGACCAAATACCTAAGTTTGAATTCTCAAAGTTCTTAAACATTATGGAATTATTTCTTTCAATTTTAACAGATGTAAATACACATTCAAATTTATTTGAATCATTGTGATCCATGAATGTTCTGTTATTTAAATCATTAGTAATTAAACCAAGTTCCATAAATAATTGACATCCATTACATACTCCCAACGATAGGTTATCCTTTTTTGAATAAAAATTTTTAAGACTTTTTTTTGCTTTTTCATTATACATAAAAGTACCTGCCCATCCTTTTGCAGAACCAAGAACATCTGAATTAGAAAAACCTCCTACTGCAACAAGAAATTTAATTTCATTAAGGTCTTCTCTTCCTGACATTAAATCTGTCATATGGACATCGATAACATCAAAACCAGAAACATACATGGCGTAGGCCATTTCTCTTTCTGAGTTGCTACCTTTTTCTCTCAATATTGCTGCCTTAATTTTCTTATTATTGATTTTTTTAAATGCACCATTAAACCATTTTGGAAATTTAAATTTAAGCTCATTTGATTTTAAATTTGTATATCTTTTTTTGGCATATTCATATCCGCTTTGTATTGAATCCAGTTTTAGTGATTTATCAAACCATTTCCCTCTATAGTCATCAATATTCAGGGTATAATTTTCCTTAGCTTTTTGGATTTTAATATTATTTGAACTAACAGTTTTTCCTATTTGTAAAAACTTTATATTATTATTAATTAAATCAGATTCAATTGTCTTTTCAGCTTCTATGACTAATGCATGATTCTCTGCAAATAAAATTTTAATAAGATCATCTTCATTAAATTCATTTAAAAATATTTCTAAACCAATCCTACTTGAAACAAATGACATTTCAAGAATAGTTGTGATTAATCCACCTGAGCTTACATCATGACCTGAATATATTTTTCCTTTTTTAATTAGTTCTTGTATTAAATTAAATACCTTTTTAAAATATTTAGCATTTAAAATATCATTTGATTTATATCCAATTTTATTGTTTGACTGCATAAATGCAGAGCCACCCAGATTTAAATTACATGATGACATATCAATGTAATACAAACTGGAGTTAGTCTTTTTAAAATATGGTTCTACGCATTTACTAACATCACTAACTTCAGCAGTTGCAGAAATTATTACAGTCCCTGGTGAAAGAACTTCACCTGATTTATATTTCTGTTTCATCGACATTGAATCTTTCCCTGTTGGAACATTAATACCCAGTTCAATGCAAAAATCAGAGCATGCTTTTACTGCTGAATAAAGCCTATTATTTTCACCAATGTTATTTGCTGGCCACATCCAATTAGCAGAAAGAGATACAGATTTAAGTCCGTTTTTTAATGGTGCCCAGATAATATTTGTTAATGCTTCACCTATTGAATTTCTTGATCCTGCGGATGAATTAATTAATGCTGTAGTAGGTGAGTGTCCTATTGAAGTTGCTATTCCAAAGTTTGATTCATAATCCAAAGCCATTACACCACAGTTATTGAGAGGGAGTTGGTAAGGACCTGTACACTGTTGCAAAGCAACTTTACCTGTTACGCACCTGTCAACTTTATTAGTTAGCCAATCTTTACAGGAAACAGATTCTAATTTTAAAACTTTATCCAAATAGTGTTCAATTTTGTTAGACTTGAATTTAAAGTCAGAAAAAATCAAATTATCAGAACTATCTTTCATTATGGTTTTGGGAGAATTTCCAAAAAAATCATCAATTGATAAATCAATGGTGTACTCATCTTTATTCCAAGATTTGACTTTGAATTTTTTGTCCTCAGTAACTTTTCCTACAACGTAAAACGGAGCATTTTCTCTCAAACAGATTCGTTCAAGTTTACTTAAGTATTTTTTATCAATTACAATTCCCATCCTTTCTTGGGATTCATTTCCAATTATTTCCTTTTCAGAAAGTGTTTTATCGCCAATGGGTAATTTATTTATTTCAATTATACCACCCACATTTTCAACTAACTCAGAAAGACAATTGAGATGCCCACCCGCACCATGATCATGAATAGATTTTATGAAATTTTCTTCAGATTCAAGTATTGATCTAATTACGTTGAAAACTCTTTTCTGCATTTCTGGATTTGATCTTTGTACTGCATTAAGTTCTATTCCAGAATTGTACTCACCTGTGTTTGTTGATGATACAGATGCTCCACCCATCCCAATTCTATAATTATCTCCACCAAGTACAACAATCAAATCCCCTTTCAACAAATTTGATTTAAATGCATATTCTTTTTTCCCATAACCAATTCCACCTGCCAGCATAATAACTTTGTCATAGCCCCAAAATTTTCCATTCTCTTTATGTTCAAATGTAAATAGTGACCCTGAAATTAAAGGTTGTCCGAACTTATTACCAAAATCTGAGGCTCCATTTGATGCTTTCACTAATATTTCTTTTGGTGTTTGATACAACCATTCACGAGCCACAAATCCATAACATGCGTCATCAAATCTGGGATAGGGTGTCATGTAAACTGCTGTTCCTGCAAGTGGAATTGAACCTTGTCCTCCAGCCATTCTATCCCTAATTTCTCCACCTGAACCAGTTGCAGCTCCACTAAATGGTTCAACCGTAGTTGGAAAATTGTGAGTTTCTGCTTTAAGTGAAATTATAGATTTAAACAAAGATGGCTTGTAATTTGACTGAACTTCAGCCTTTTCAGGTGCAAATTGTTGAACAACAGGCCCATCAATAAATGCTACATTATCTTTATAGGCAGATACTACACTGTTTTTATTTAGTTTTGTTGTTTTCTTGATTAAATCAAAAAGTGACTCATTTCTTTCGATATTATCAATAATAAATTTTCCATTGAAAATTTTATGTCTACAATGTTCAGAGTTGACTTGTGAAAATCCAAATACTTCAGAATCTGTTAGTTTTCTACCCAACTTTTTTGATAAAGATTCAAGGTAAATTATTTCATCATCACTCAGAGCAAGCCCCTCACTCAAATTATATTCATTAACGTTATTAATGAGAAGCTTTTTTTTTGGTTTTCCACTTACTTTAAATAAATCCTGATCTAATTTTATATATTTTTCTGAAATCATATAATCAAATTCATCATCTTTATGAGCAGGATTAAATAATTCGATTCTATCAATAAATTTCAAGCCCATATTTTTTGTTATTTCAACTGCATTTGTTGACCATGGTGTAACCATTGTTTTTCTAGGACCAATAAATGTAGATTTAATGATATTTGCCTTAAGAAATTTACTATTACCAAATAACCATACTAATTTTTTTACATCATTTTGTGTAATGGAATTCTTGCTATCAACAGCGTAGATTTGGTTTTTGTTGTTTTGAAAGAATGATATCATTAACTACTTCTCAAAAGTATGTTAAAAAAGCGGTAGTATTAACTGATGTGTGTGGGGATTTTAGTTGATTTCTAAAAAATTTATTAACAATTATTTATTGTTTTTAGCTCTTGAAATCATTTGTTGTCTGAATTTTAGTTCTACAGATGGCAGTCTTACAAGATTTACGTTATCTATAATTTTTGAAAGCTCTAACATCATATTATTTTTTAATAGTAAACTTTTCGACCCGTTTTCGTAACTTTTTTTAATCAATTCTTGAATTTCAAAATCCTCAATTATTTTATTTCTTAATAGTTTTCTGTTTGTCAAGGCGATTTCCCTACTTAAAATCAGCCTTTGTGAATCAAATTTCAAATAAATTTCCCAAAACTTTTTTTCAATATCCTCTTCCAGTTCCAATTCATTTAAAATAAACAATTTTTTTTCAGCATAGAATTTTTCTTGAGTCATTCTTTTTGCATCATCTTGAGCAGAAATGTTATAGAAAACAAATAGTATGAAAAAAAACCTAATCATTTAATCAATTATTATATAATCATAATCGATGTCTAAATTAGACATAATTATCTGATTATCATAGTCTTTATATGTGTAGTCAGAAGAGTATTGGCTTGTGAAGAGGTTTTGACTTGTGTAATCGTAATTCTCTTCTAATATGTCATTGACTAAATATGTTGCATCAACATATTCTTCCTCATTAAAGTTAAAAAGTATAAGTAATATCATTAGAAATAAGGTAGCTGAGCTAGAGATAAATAAATTCTTGTACAAAATCCTAGATTTCCCTTTTTTAATTATTATTTCGGAGTCTATATTTTCAAAATAGTTTTTTGGAACAGTAAAAACAGTTTTTTTACGTTTTAATTTTTCAAAAATTTCAATTTCAAAATTCTTAAAATAATTTCTTGGCACTATGAATTCCGATTTTTTACTCATACTACTATGACAACAGATTTCTTAAAAGGTTTGATTTTCGGAAATTTGTTTCTTTATTTTATTTTTGGCAAGATGGTATGATGCCTTTAAAGCACCTTCAGAAGTTCCAAGGATTTGCGATATCTCTTTAAACTTTTTATTTTGATAGTATTTCATTTGAAAAACCAATTTTTGTTTTGGTGGAAGTTTAGAAATTATACTTTGTAGTTTAATGTCTAATTCATCACCATCAAAGTAGGGATCTTGCCTTAAATTATTAATCATTGTATTGTACATGATTTCTGAACTAAAAAAATATTTTTTTTCTTTAGATTTTAAAAAATTAATTGATTCATTATATGCAATCCTATACATCCAGGTTGAAAGTTTACTTTTTTCCTGGAATTTTGTAATTGATTTGTAGATTTTTATATAAACATTCTGTAACACATCGTTTGTATCATCATGACTCAATATCAGCCTTCGAATCTGAAAGTACAAATCTTTTTTACTTTGACTAACTAATTCTCTGAATGCAACGTCTTTTGATTTTGAATTCTTTAGCCTTTTTAGTAATTCCTTTTCTTTGGCCGATATTTTAATTGCTTTACTTGGCTTCACACTTATTTAGCACCAAAATTAATATTTATCCTAGAAATCAACTTAAAGATTGCAGTGTTATTAGATTGTTGTAAATACCTTTTCTAGAAATTAAATCATCATGTGTACCTTGTTCAACAATTTTACCTTTTTCTAGTACAATGATATTTTGCGCATTTTTTACGGTTGATAGTCTGTGCGCTATTACAATTGATGTTTTATTGTCCATTAACTTTATTAATGCATCTTGAACAAGCTTTTCAGATTTGGAATCAAGAGATGATGTAGCCTCATCCAAAATTAAAATTGGTGACTTTGAAATAATAGCTCGAGCAATAGCAATTCGTTGTTTTTGACCCCCAGATAGATTTACACCATTATCAGCAATTTTATGATCAATTTTATCATCAAATTCATTTATAAAATCAAGTGCATTTGCGGTTTTAAGGGCATTATAAACCTCATCATCATCAATTTGTTTACCTAATAAAATGTTATCCCTAATGCTCCCATTGAAAAGAATTGATTCCTGACCGACAATTCCTATAAGTGATCTTATACTTTTTTTGCTAATATTCCTGAGTTCATTCCCATCGATTAATAACTCTCCTGAATTATAATTGTAAAACCTTGGTAGTAGGTTAGCGAGTGTGGATTTTCCACTCCCTGATGCCCCAACAATGGCTAAGGTTTCACCTTTTTTTATCTTTAGACTAATATTTTTTAAAACTTCTGTCTCACCATAACTAAAAGAAACATTTTTCATTTCAATTTTTTGTTTAAATGATTTAATGTCATTAATTTTTTGAGATTCAAATTCATTTTCTGAATCAATAAGCTCATAAACTCTTTCAGCAGCAGCATTACCTTTTTTTAATGCGTAGATCGCCTTACTTATAGATTTTGCAGGGGTTAAAACACCATATGAGAGCCCCATATAAGTTATAAAAGCAGCAGGTTTTAAATCCATATCAATTAACACTAATTTACCCCCATACCATAGTAAAACACCAATTACTAGTATTCCGAGAAATTCGCTCAGTGGGGCAGCAATGTTTTGTCGATTCACTAAGCTATTCGAATATTTAAAGAATTTCGAGTTGGAGTCTAAAAATTTGTTTGTAAAAAAAGTTTCTGAAACAAAAGCTTTTATTACACTGATTCCATTTAGAGTTTCTTCCGTTATTGAAGTTAATTCACCTTGCTCTTTCTGTACAATTAAAGATCTTCTTCTCAATGTCTTTCCTATGTAAGAAATTATAAAACCTGAGATTGGTATAAAAACAATTACAAATAAAGTAAGCTCTAGGCTAATTATAAACATTGCTGTAATTGTAAAAATTATAGATAATGGATCTCTAATAAAAATCTCAATGATGGATAAATAAGAATTTTGAACCTCAATGACATCAGATGTAATTCTTGAAATAACATCACCCTTTTTATTATTAGAAAAAAAACTCATTGGAAGAACTATTAGGCTTTCAAAAATTTGTTTTCTAATTATTTTAATAACTCCATTTCTAATAATTGTTGAAAAGAACAAAGCAAAATAATTGAAAACATTTTTTAAAAAAAATAAAAAAATAACTACAAAAACTACAAATAAAATTGCTTTTTGATTGTCGTCTCCCGAAAATACAACAACTTGGTAATTCAACCAGTTCTCTAAAAAACTTCCCAAATTCAATGACGAATCTAATGTAGGTTTAACTAAGGTCTGATTAGTACCGTTGAACAAAACCTCAAGCATTGGCATGAGTGAGAAAAAAGCAATAGCACTAAAAAGAGCGTATAGTGCACTAAACAAAACATTGAGACCAAATTCTTTTTTAAATAGTTTTAAATTTTTAATAACTCTTGCAAAAAACATTTAAATTAATTCTTTTATAATTCGATCCAATTTTGATTCTAAACTACTTTTTACTTTATTATACTCTTCAGCTGATTTTAAATTTGAATTTACACTAAAGTAGTACTTTATTTTTGGTTCGGTTCCACTTGGACGTAAACATACTGAGGTTTTGTCTTCACACTTAAGTATTAATAAATTTGACTTTGGTAATTTAATCTTTTCTAAATTATTTGTTTTAAGATTTACCTTTTCACCTAATAAATAATCTTCCTTGATCAAAACATCACTATTACCAATTTTTTTTGGGGGGTTAGTTCTAATTCCATCAATAATTGAATCTATTTTTTTTCTTCCTTCAACACCAATATATTTTTTTGTAACTAATCTTTCGCTGTAAATTCCGTAATCAGTGTAGCATTCAATGAGCTGATCTACAAAAGATTTACCTTTTTCTTTTAAATCATTACATATTTCACAAACCAGAAGGGAAGATGAAATTGCGTCTTTATCTCTTACAAAATCACCAAACAAGAAACCATAACTCTCTTCACCACCTCCAATAAAATACTTGTTTGGAAAATCATTTATCATCTTACCAATCCATTTAAAACCAGTTAAGGACAGCATTATTTCAATATTATTTAGTTTGGCCATCTCTTCAATCATGGGAGTTGAAACTACTGTAGATGCAATAAATGGGTTTTTATAAATCCTATTGGTTTTCTTTATTAAATAATCAAGCATAACTACCATTGTTTGATTACCATTAATTTGAATATAATCTTTGTTATGTTTCACAACAATACCGAATCTATCTGAGTCTGGGTCAGTCCCAATAATGATATCATAGTCATATTTTTTTGCCAAATCCACTCCAAGTGATAAGGCTTCAGTCTCTTCAGGGTTTGGAGATTTAACAGTTGGAAAGTTTCCATCAGGATTCGTCTGCTCTTCTACAGTTTTAAATTCAAACCCATAATTTTTTAATAATCTTGGAATCATTTTGTAAGATGTACCGTGAATGGGAGTAAAAACAACTTTTACTTTCTTTTTTTCTTTTTTAATTTTGATATTACTGAGAAAATCATCTAAACTTTTGAAATACTCTTTTTCTATTTTATCAGGGTTTAGTGTGCATAATTTTTTATCTCCATAAAAATTTATTTCATCATAATTAACTCTATTTATTGAATCAATTAGTTTTTTATCAATTGGTGGGACAATTTGACCTCCATCACTCCAATATACTTTGTATCCATTGTACTCAGGTGGATTGTGGGATGCGGTTATTACAATACCACAAATACAGGATAAGTATCTTACACCGAAAGAAATAAGCGGTGTTGGCTTGATTTGATCAAAAATGTAGGTTTTGATATTATTTGCATTAAAAATATTAGATATTATATCTGAAAGATATTTACCATTACTTCTGCTATCGTACCCAATTATAACTTTAGGATTTTTAATTTTTGAAATATTAATAAAATTGCTAATTCCTTGAGTAGCTTTGCCTAAACTATATTTATTTATTCTATTAGGGCCTGTACCCATAATTCCCCTCATTCCACCAGTGCCAAATTCTAAATCTTTATAAAAAATATCATTAAAATCTGAGCTGTTAAGTTCTTTTCTAAGTCTGTGAACCTCCTGAATTGTTTCATTATCAAAAGGCTCTTTAGACCATACTTCAAAATTTTTATCTGCAGAATACATAATTGGTCAGTTCGTTTTTTCAACGATAGAATAATTTTCAGTATTTGATTTAGATCTTAAAATTAACTCGCCAAGAAATCCAGCTATAAAAAAAATCAAGCCCATTAACATTGTTACCAATGAAATATAAAATAAGGGTCTTTCAGTAATCAATCTTCCGCTTTTATTAATAAAAAGCTTGTCATAACCAATGTAAATTGAAATTATTAAACCTGCCAAAACCATTACAGTTCCGATTAATCCAAAAAAATGCATAGGTCTTTTACCAAATCTCTGAATAAATGATAGTGTAACAAGATCTAAAAACCCTTTAATGAATCTGTCAGCACCATATTTTGTTTTACCAAATTTTCTGGGATGATGCCTAACCTCTTTTTCTAATATTTTATAATAACCAGCATTTTTTGCAAGAACTGGAATATATCTATGCATTCCATCAGTCAAGCTTATGTTTTTAACAACCTCCAATTTATAAGCTTTTATTCCACAGTTAAAGTCATTTAATTTGATCCCCGATGCTTTTCTTGCTGCCCAATTAAATAGTTTAGATGGTATATTTTTAAAAATAATTGAATCATATCTCTTTTTTTTCCATCCAGAGACTAAATCTAAGTTTTGTTTAGTGATCATTTGATAGAGAGGGTAAATTTCGTTTGGATCATCCTGTAAATCAGCATCCATAGTGACAACAACATTTCCACTTGCTTTTTTGAAGCCTGCAAATAGGGCCATAGATTTTCCATAATTTTTCTGAAACCTGTAACCTGAAATAAATTCTAAATTAGACAAATCGGTAATTTTAGACCATGAGCTATCCGTGCTACCATCATCGATATATATAACTTCATAATTTAAACCTTTGTCTTTTAATGAATTAATTATCGATTCATTAAGTTCAATTATTGATTCAGACTCATTAAATAAAGGAATAACAATTGAAAGATCCATTTTTGATCAAGATTTTTTTATGATCAAACCCAAAAGTAAACTAAACATAAAGCCTACAAAAAGATTAGACACAATTGTAAATGGATAAACCAAATTTTTTGTCCATTCTAAATAACCAATAAAATCCTGTTTACTCCAAAATTCACCTGTCTCCGGGTTAGTCATTTGTTCGGGGTTTTGTTCAATTGCTGTTTCGTATGCAATGTTCCAAGCTGTATCCCAGAATGTGGGTTCTATGATATTGGTAAGTAGTAGAAAATAGATAATATATCCCAGAGCATTAATCACTGAAATTCCAGTTCCCAATTTCAAAATTATTTTTAGATCTATTAGTCCATCACTTATTTTTTTATAATCTAAAGCACAAACTAATATTCCTAAAGCTAAAATTAACAATCCAACAATGTTTGATGTATTATCATTTTCGTAATGAGTACCTAGAAAAAATTGCATTAATTGGAAAGATATTGTAAAAAATAGGGTATACATTCCAAACTTTATTATCTGAGATTTTGGAGATATTGATTTCATTTTTTGTATGTAAATTTATGTAGAATTTATCTATTATTAATATTCATTGCATAAATTAAAAAAAAACTTATTTTTGCTCTCGCTATTTACAAATGAAAAAGGATATTCACCCAGACAATTACAGACTTGTAGCCTTTAAGGATATGTCTAACAATGACGTTTTTATAACCAAATCGGCAGTTGAAACTAAAGATACTATAAATCATGACGGCGTTGATTACCCCTTGGTTAAGCTAGAAATTTCAAGAACATCACATCCTTACTACACTGGAAAAACTAAACTTGTTGATACTGCAGGTAGGATTGATAAGTTCAAAAACAGATATGCTGGTTTGTCTTTGAAAAAAAATGATGAATCAAAACCCTCTGCTAATGAAGTTGCACCTGCTGAGGAGCCCGTTGCTGAAGTTGCACCTGTTGAGGAGCCCGTTGCTGAAGTTGCACCTGTTGAGGAGCCTGTTGCTGAAGTTGCACCTGCTGAGGAGCCTGTTGATGAAGTTAAACCTGTTGAGGAGCCTGTTGCACAAGTTGCACCTGCTGAGGAACCTGTTGATGAAAATACTCCCAAAGAAGATAATCAAGTTGATGAATCTCCAAAATCTGTTGATAATACAGATTCTAATTCCGTAAATTAGTTTTTTATCACAATTTTTCTACCTCCTCGAGATTAAGCATATTAATTGCATTGTTTGACATACCAATAATATCGTTGTCAATAAGTCTTATTGACATGTCATAGTATAATGGGATAATAGGTGAGAAGTCGTAAATAATATTCTCAAGTATTTCAAAACTTTTTTCAATATTTGATTTTTTGTCTTTCAAATTATCGTACACACTATCATATTTTTTGTTCATGAAATAAGTGTAATTTGGTCCATTAGGTGTTTTATTTTTCGAGTAGAAAAGATCAAAATAATTTTCTGGATTGGGATAATCTGCAATCCAACTTGCCCTAAAAAAATTATATTTCCCGTTTGCTTTGCCCTGTCTTAGAATTGAAGGAGGTGTGATTTCAATTTTCAAGTTTATATTTATTTTTTTTAGTTCTGATTGAATGAACTCTAATACATCGAGGTATTGAGCATCAGTTACCACATTTATTTGAACAAATTCATTTTCATTTTGTTCTAAATATTTGTTTAAATTTTCCTTTGCTAAATCGATATCATAAAAATAACGTTCATAAAAAAAACCATCATTTAGCCCTGTTGGAACAATTCCACTTAAAGCAGGATAACCAACATTTTGTCTTAAATATTTAATCATTTTTTTTCTATCTATTGCATGATTAATTGCTAACCTTAGGTATTTTTCACTTTCCAAAGAATTATTTGTATTAAATCCTAAATATTCTGTGTTCAAGTAAGGTTTTTTAACAACATTTATATTGTCATAATCATTTTTAAGTTTACCATCATTATCAAAAAGTAGCTCAATGATCGAATTTTCAGGAGAATTTATCATATCGAGATTACCAGACATATACTCCATAAATTCACTTTTTTTATCTGGAATAAAAGAGATTGCAATACCATCAAGGTATGGTAGTTTTTTTCCGTTCTTATCATTTTTAAAATAGTTATCGTTTTTCCTTAAAACCAATTTTATGTTTTTATCCCATTTTTTAAAAATAAAAGGCCCAGTACCAATTGGAATCTTATTTAACTGTTTATCCTCATTCCATGACTCAAAGGGCAGAACGGAGGAATATTTCATTGTAAGTTTACCTAAAAAACTATTTGATTTATTTTTTAATGAGATTTTTAACACGGTATCATTTATAGCTTTAAATTCTCTCACATTTTTAAAAATCCACGATCCAGGTGATGCTAATTGTTTATTTAATAATCTATTGAAACTATTTACAAAATCTTTTGAAATTACTTTTCTTGTGGAGTCTTTCCCAAAAATCTCCGATTTATGAAAATATACATCATTATTTAGAATGAAAGTATATTCATTTTTTTTATCATCAAAGTACCACTCTTTTGCTATATCTGCTTTAATCTGGAGATCATTGTCTAGTTTGACCAAACCATTATACAGTTGATTACATGGCCACATATTCCTTAATGTTGATGAAAAAGCCGGATCTAAAGAACTGATGTTTGAATATTCATTATACTTAAAAATTTTAAGATTTTTTTCAGGTAGTTTGTGACAGGAAACCAAAATAATTAATAAAAAAAGACTTTTAAATATATATTTCACTTCCTCAATTTAAGTATATATTTGCAATTCTTTTAATGATGAAAGTCGCATTTAAGACATTAGGTTGTAAGTTAAATTTCTCTGAATCATCGACCATATCTAGAGAATTTACCAAAAATGGATATGAAAAAGTTGATTTTAATAAAAAATCCGACGTATATGTAATTAATACTTGTTCAGTTACTCAAAATGCAGATAAAGAGTTTAAATATCTTGTAAATAAAACCAAGAAAAATAATCCAAATGCTTATGTCGTTGCTATAGGTTGTTACGCTCAATTAAAACCCAAAGAAATATCATCAATTGATGGAGTCGATTTAGTTTTGGGAGCTGACAAAAAGTTTGACATTCTTAATTATTTAGAATTTGATAAAAAAATTAGCCAAAATTATCATTCTTGTGAAATTTCTAATGTTGATAAATTCAAGCCCTCTTATTCATTTGGTGATAGATCTAGATCATTTTTAAAAATTCAAGACGGTTGTGATTATCAATGTTCTTATTGTACTATACCTCTTGCAAGGGGAAAATCAAGAAGCCCCTCTGTAAATAGTGTAATAGATAGTATTAAAGTACTAATTGATAAAGGAGTTAAAGAGGTTGTTTTAACGGGTGTTAATATTGGAGATTTTGGAATAAATGAAAATGTAAAATCAAGGAAAAATAATTTTTTTGATTTACTGAATCAAATAAGTAAAATAAATGACTTGAAAAGGCTGAGAATATCATCGATCGAACCAAATCTTTTGAATAATGATATTATTGATCTTGCTAGTGAGTGTGAAAAAATACTTCCTCATTTTCATGTACCACTACAAAGTGGGTCTGATAAAATATTAAGACTTATGAAAAGAAGATATATGAGAAATGTTTATGAAACAAAATTTGATTACATAAAAAAAAGAATCCCTCATGCATGTATAGGTTCAGATGTAATTGTAGGGTTTCCGGGTGAGGATGAATTAGAATTTTCAGAAACTTATAATTTTCTTAAGTCTATTGATATTTCTTACCTACATGTCTTTTCATATTCTGAAAGATCAAATACAAAATCAGTCTTAATTGACAATAAGGTCTCAAAAAATCTAAAAAATAAAAGAAGTAAATTATTAAGAGAACTGTCGAACTCAAAAAAACTTGAGTTTTACAAAAAGAATATAAAAAATTATCACAATGTTCTTTTTGAAAATGAAAATAAAAATGGGTATATCTATGGCTATACAGAAAATTATATCAGAGTAAAATCATTATGGTCAAATTCTAAAAAGAACAAGATATTAAATTGCTACCTAGAGGGTATCGACAGCAATTTAAATTGCATAGCAGAACGAGTTGTTGAACTTAAAGTCTAACACCAACAGGTAGAAGATCCATGTATTCTCTGTTTTTTTTCAAAAAAACTTTTATCTCAGATGATGTTGGCATCATTCTTAATTTCCTGTCCTTAATAAGTTCAAAAATTGAGAGTAAAAATTCCTCTTTAAAACTATCATCAGTATTTTCAGGAATTATAATTTTTGTCAAAAAAATCTTTCTTTCCTGTAAGGCATACTCGACTTTAGCAAGTTTACCATTTATTTCAACTTCAAATTGACGCAAAAAGTTATTGTCATTAATTGAGATTACGCTCATAAAAGTTAGTTGTTAAGTTGTTTTGTTATTACAAATATAGTAAAATTGAAAAAACTATTTTTGTACATTATTAAGAAAGAGATAGATACATATAGTGTTTTTTTTATGCCAGGAATGGCTGCAAACAGTAAAATATTTGAATTTATAAAACTTCCAAAAAATTTTAAACTTCATTACTTGGAATGGTTACAGCCAAAGGAAGATGAGGACTTGAATTCATATGTTCACAGGTTATCAAAAAATATTAATGGTAAAAATATTGTTCTAATAGGTGTCTCATTTGGGGGAATTATTGTTCAAGAGCTTTCCAAAATTATGATTGTGAAAAAAGTAATTATTATATCTAGTGTAAAATCCAGACATGAGCTTCCCCTGATGATGCAATTAAGTAAGAAAACAAAAGCTTACAAGTTCCTTCCTTTAAATTGGATTGATGATTTTGAATCATTAGTTGTGTTTGTTTTTGGACCTATGGTAAAGAAAAGAATTTCATTGTATAGGAAGTATCTCTCCTTTAGGGATGAAAATTATTTGAAATGGGCAATTCACCAAATTGTTAACTGGGAGCAGAATAAACATGACAAAAACATAATTCATATTCATGGAACACATGATCTGGTTTTTCCTTCAATTTATATTAAAAATGCAATTTTTGTGAAGGGAGGTAATCATGCTATGATTCTAAGGAAAGCATCTTGGTTTACAAAAAATCTACCTAAATTAATTACGAATTGTTTTCAGGGTCTTTAAAAAGTACGTTCCAAATGGTCTTTAAACTATTTCATTCATTTTACAAAACTTGCTTTCTTTATCCACCTATTTAACAGTCTACTAAAGTGGTTAGATTCTTTTCATCTGGGTTTGCATGATTTTTATTTGTTGAGTCATCATACCATGCTTATCTAATTTTTTTGCTTCATTAAGTAGCATTGTTGCTTCTCTTTTTCTTCTTTTTTGCATCAATATTCCAGCAAGACTCAATTTTGCCATCGCAATGTCGTGATTCATATTAAGACCTAGAGAAAGGGCCTTTTTAAAAAACTTCTCAGCTTGAGTTAGATTTTTTTGTGAATATATGATTCCAAATAAATAATTGTAGTATCCATGTTGTTTTTTGATTAAAGATTTTTCTGGATTTTTGATCATATTTAGATACTTTTCAGTACCATCCAAATCTTGTTTTCTCATCCTTAAAAATGCTAAGATTAAAATTTCATTTTTAAAGTATAAGAGAATAAAAATCAGTGACAAAAAAATTAGGGCTATGCCGTTCCCAATGTTATCATTCATAAATTGTGTAACGCAAAAAACTATAGATAAAAATGCAAGAATTAGTTTAAATAATTTATTAAACATTTGTTGTTATTTATCTTGTAAAATTAAAAAAAACTTTTATTAATGAATTAATTTCAATTATTGTATATTTAGCGAAATTTATCCGAGATGAAAAGAACGTTTCAGCCATCAAATAGAAAAAGAAAAAATAAGCACGGATTTAGAGAGAGAATGTCTACAGCTGAAGGACGTAAAGTACTTTCATCCCGGAGAAAAAAAGGCAGGAAAAAATTATCTGTCTCCAGTGAATTTAGACACAAAAAATAAGTTGAAAAAAAGATTACAAAAAAGGGTGTTGTTTTTAAAAATAACACCTTTTTTTTGATATATTGAAGAACGGTTATGCCGCTAAGAAAAGATCTAAAAAGTATACTCATAATCGGATCAGGACCAATAATAATTGGTCAAGCTTGCGAGTTTGATTATTCTGGCTCCCAAGCTCTTAGATCATTGAAAGAGGATGGTATTGAAACGATTTTAATTAATTCAAATCCCGCTACCATAATGACAGACCCTGTCATGGCTGATCACATTTATTTACTTCCTCTCAATACTAAATCAATTCGTAAAATTGTTCAGAAACATAAAATTGATGCTGTTTTACCAACAATGGGTGGGCAGACCGCTCTGAATTTATGTATTGAAGCAGGTGAAAAAGGTATTTGGGAAGAGTTTGATATTGAAATTATTGGTGTTGACATTGATGCAATTCAAATAACAGAGGATAGAGAAAAATTTAGGTTATTGTTAGAAAAAATCAATATTCCTTATGCCCCTTCGGAAACCGCCACATCCTTTCTAAGAGGAAAAGAAATTGCCCAAAAATTTGGATTTCCTTTATGTGTTAGACCCTCTTTTACCTTAGGTGGCACAGGAGCCTCAATAGTCTATGAAAAAGAAAAGTTTGATACTCTACTTAACAGAGGACTTGAAGCTTCTCCAATACACGAAGTTATGATCGATAAAGCTTTGATTGGTTGGAAAGAATATGAATTAGAATTGCTGAGGGATAAAAATGATAATGTAGTGATAATTTGTACTATTGAAAATATGGACCCAATGGGTATTCATACAGGTGATTCAATAACAGTTGCACCAGCAATGACACTCTCTGATACAACATATCAAAAAATGAGGGATATGGCCATTAAAATGATGAGAAGCATCGGTGATTTTGCTGGTGGTTGTAATGTTCAATTTGCTGTAAGCCCTGATGACAATGAGGATATTATTGCTATCGAAATTAACCCACGAGTATCGAGGTCTTCTGCTCTTGCATCAAAAGCTACCGGATATCCTATTGCAAAAGTCGCGAGTAAACTGGCAATAGGTTATTCATTAGATGAATTAGATAATCAAATAACAAAGTCAACATCTGCATTATTTGAGCCAACACTCGATTATGTCATTGTTAAAATACCAAGATGGAATTTTGATAAGTTTGAGGGCTCTGAAAGAACTGTTGGATTGATGATGAAAGCGGTAGGAGAGGTGATGGCTATTGGAAGATCATTTCAAGAGGCTCTTCACAAGGCTACTCAGTCATTAGAAATAAAACGTAACGGTTTAGGAGCAGACGGAAAAGGATATAGAGATTACGAGACTATAATGTATAAATTAAAGAATCCTTCATGGGATCGCGTTTTTGTTATTTATGATGCGATTAAGGCAGGAATATCAATTAACAGAATTCATGAGATTACAAAGATTGATTTATGGTTTTTAAATCAATATGAAGAATTATCAAACTTAGAAGACGAAATTTCTAAATATGATATTGAATCATTGAATAAAGAACTTTTACTTGAGGCAAAGCAAAAAGGATTTGCTGACCGTCAAATTGCTCACATGTTAAAATGTTTAGAAAGTCAAGTTTATAAAAAAAGAGAAAACTTAGGTCTGAACAGAGTGTATAAACTTGTTGATACATGTGCAGCAGAGTTTAAAGCTGTGACACCCTATTACTATTCTACTTTTGAAGAAGAGGTTAGAGATAATAATGGTAATGTTTATGTAGATAATGAAAGTACTTCAAGCAAAAAAAAGAAAATTATTGTTTTAGGATCTGGTCCAAATAGAATTGGTCAAGGTATTGAATTTGATTATTGTTGTGTTCACGGTGTTCTTGCAGCCTCTGAGTGTGGTTATGAAACTATTATGATTAATTGTAATCCTGAAACAGTTTCAACTGACTTTGATGTAGCTGATAAACTTTACTTCGAACCTGTATTTTGGGAACATATTTATGATATAATTCAACACGAAAAG
>CABZTM010000010.1:0-41701 GCA_902528705.1 uncultured Bacteroidota bacterium
CATTTCAACAGATCTTTTACTTAGTTGTTTGTGACTAAGTGTTGAGTTGTTTTCACCAACCTCAGACTTTTCATCATTATTGGTTTCAACATAATTTAAAAATGTATCATCCATGTCATTTTCTAAAATATTCGTAAGCTCAATCTTTTCAAGTGGATACATGTCAAAATATTTTTGTGGAGCAATAAGAGGTGTATGCGGTCTTAAAAACCCAACAGCTAAAAAGAAAGGAGAGTCGTTGTCTGATCTGGCTAGTTCATTGATTTTATTTTCAGCCCACTGTGCATTTATTTCATCAGGCGTTAAATCTCTGTCATCCTCACTTTTGTATTTAAATTCTTTATAACCTCTCGAACCACCATAAGCCCATGTAATTTTTTCACCATCTTCTTGCATATTTGAAATATTTTTGAAAGGACCAAATGAACCGTCAATTTGTCCGATTTCAGAAAAGGGTTTTGCAACATCAGGATGAGCAATTCCTCTTTTTCCTTTTTTACGAGGTCCTTTATATGCTACAGGTCCGTAGTCAGCTTCATGTTCAAATTCAGACCATAATTCTTTCTTATTGTGGTGTAAAATTTTTCCACTACCTAAAACATAATATCCATTCTCTTTAAATTTTTCCATCATAGTTTTGGTATTATTTAGAACATTATTATCAAACCATGGTTTCTGCCAAAAATTTGATGAATTATGCGGATATACACCTGTGATCATACTCGATCTTGATGGTCCACACATTGGATCATTTGAATATGCATTAATAAATGACACACCAGAATCAGCCAATTTTTTGATGTTTGGAGAAATTATCTGTGGATGACCCATTAGATCTTCATTGTAATCATTTAAATCGTCAGTCATAATTAAAACAATATTTGGCTTACTTTGAGTTTTAGAGTTGCATCCAAAAGCAAAAAATAAGGAAAGAGTAAGTACTATGATTTTTGACATGAAGATTTAATATTTCAAATTCAATTTGTATCTTGATATTAGATAACTTATTTCTCTAAACTATGAAAAAAATTTTTATTTTGATACTTTCCCTTTTTGTCATATCATGCTCCTCTGACAGTGGTTCTGGTGATGGCGATAATGGAGGAAATAACGGAGGAAATAATGGAGGAAATAATGGAGGAAATAATGGAGGAGGAAATAATTCTGATGACGATGGTTCAGACCCAGATGATTATACGGATTCAACATCCGATGGAAATACTACATATTACATTAGTTTTAGTTCTGGAGATGATTCAAAAGATGGAAAAAGTGAGGAAAATGCATTTAAAAATCTAGGAAAGATAAATAGTATTACGTTTAATGCAGGAGATATAATTAAGTTTAAAAGAGGAGACACTTGGAAAGGTTATTTTAAAATACGTGGTTCTGGATCAGAAGACAATCATATCTCTGTAGATAGTTATGGATCTGGAGATCTTCCTGTCATAGATGGAAATGGTTATCAAGCTTCAGTTTTTTTAGAGAATATTGAAAACATTACAATTTCAAATATTGAACTTACAAATGAGGCATCTCATCGAAAATCTGACGGATCCAACAAACTTATGCATAATTCTGATAGAACTGGACAAGATGAGCGTTTTGGAGTTTTAGTTCTTCGATTTGGTGATGGAAAAGATATTTCTAATATTAATATTAAAAATGTCAAGATATCAAATGTATATCCAACCCCTGGAGATGCAACAAAAGAACACCAGGGTTATGGAATAAGATTTGAATCATATAATAACAGTCAAAAAAATTACTATTCAAATATTGAAATTGATAATGTTGATATTTCCCTCACGGGTCACTACGGTATTCATATTGTTAACAGAATGTCCCCGGCTAATTCAGAGTTTTATCACAGAAATATTACAATTAAAAATTCAAAGTTTACTAATACAGGAGGTTCGGGCATTGTATTGGCAAGATGCAAGAATGTTCTAGTTGAAGATAACCATTTTGATGGTTCAGGTTCTGATGAAGATAATAGAATGTGGAATAGGGGTAGTGGTATGTGGACTTATACATGTAATGATGTACTTATTCAAGAAAATGTTTTTGAGAATGCTTATGGACCACAAGATTCATATGGTGCTCATATTGACTGGGGTTGTGAAAGAGTGGTCATGCAATACAACCTAAGTAGAAATAATTTTGGGGGTTTTGTGGAAATTTTGGGTGAAAATGAAATGTGTGGGTACCGTTATAATATCAGTATTGCAGACGGTAAACGAACAGGTCAACATCATGGAAATGTTTTTTGGATTTCTGATTTTGCAGGGGAGAACAGAAGAGTTACATCTAATAATAACTTTATATACAATAATACTGTATTTATTCCGAGCATAAATGATGTCAACAATAATCCTATGAATCACATTGAAATATTTTTTAGAGAAGCAGAATATACTTACGTGTATAATAATGTTGTTTATATTAGCGATCAAGCCCAGCTTACAATGGATATAAGAAATGACACTGAACAGTTTAATTCATTTCGCAACAACATGTATTTCGGAAGTGTTGTGATTGACTCAAATTACCCCTACAACCACGATCCTAGTGATTTATTGAACACAGACCCACAATTTTCTAATGCAGGTGGTAATTCTGCAAATGATTATAAATTAAAATCAGGAAGTCCTGCCTTTAACTCTGGATTTATAATAAATGGCAGCTCCGATCTAAAAAATTATATTCAAAATAATGGAGGAAGGGATTATTTTGGAAATACAGTAACAAACGATACAAAACCAAACATTGGAGCATATAATGGTAATTAAATGAAAAGGTTTTTATTAATCATTGTTTTAGTTTTCGCCTCATGCTCTGAAACTCAATATGGTGAAAAAAATGATGTTGGATGTAGTTACCACTTCAACTCAGTTACAGGCGATAATACTAATCTCGGAACAAAAGAAAAACCTTTTAGAAGTCTAGATTTTTTAAAGAATATTAATTTATCAAATGGTGATAAAATATTATTATCTAATGGTTCTACCTTTTTAAATACAATTGAACTTATAAATGAGAATGGAATTGAAATCTCTAATTATGAAATTGATGGAAATTCTAAGCAGCCAATTATAAATTCAAAAGGTAAAATTGCTGCTATCTTTATAGAAAACTCATCGAACATAAAAATTAGCAATGTCCAGATCACTGCTAATGGAGGTGGTGCTAATGAATATTTACACAAAAAGCTTAAAACTGACTTAAGAGCTGGAATTTTATACTTAGTCACTGATAATAAAGTACATGATGGTTTAGAAATATTATCAGTTAATATTAAAGATGTTTTTTACGAAAATCCCGGATATATTAGAAATGAAGGTGAAGTTCGAACACCAAACGGAACCAAAAGTTATGGTTGGGGAATACGTGTATTAAATCCTTCTAAAAATGGAAATTTACACAATATAACAATCAAAAATTCTCAATTTACGAATATATCACACACAGCTATCCGATTCATTGGAAATAGAGAAAAACAATTTAAAAATGTAGAAATATTTGATAATATTGTTTTAAGAACAGGAGGTCCAGGGATAGTTTTTAGTAGTGCTATGAATTTCTTTGTCAAAAGAAATAATATAAATTATTCTGGTTCATTCGATGATTCTAGAAAATGGGGAAGGGGAAGCGGACTTTGGACCTGGGGAAGTTCGAATGGATTAATTTCTGAAAACAAATTTCAAAATGCAAATGGTCCTGCTGATTCAGCGGGTTGCCATATTGATTATAATTGTAATGATATTATTGTTGAAAATAATTTGAGCCGTAACAATGCTGGAGGATTTATTGAAATCTTAGGTAATAATTATAATTGCTCATATAGAAATAATATTAGCATTAATGATGGTCATAGAGTTAAGGGTAAAAATGGAGCTTTTCAAGAGGGGAAAAGTTTTTGGCTAAGTGGTTATAACGGTAATAGTAAAAAAAGAAATGGCCCATTTAATTCTTATATATATGGAAATAGAATTTATGTTGGCAAAGGCATAATCCCGAAAATTGCAGTTGACAAGGCTACAAAAGGTGTTTTTGTGTCAAATAATATTTTTTATTTTGAAAATGATCCAGTTTTGGTTTTGGGAGATCAATACAAGCCTGATACAGGTGGTGGTTCAGAAATTAAAAATGTTTTTTTTAAAAACAATATTTTCTTAAATGATCATTGGCCTAAAGATGTTTTAATTCAACCTTCAGCTAGTATTGTTCTAAGTAAAAATGACTTAAAAAAAATCTTTTCTGGTTCTAATTCTTACATTTCAAATCTCGACCAAACTTTGAAAGATCATATGATTTTTGATATCAGTCGATTTGATGCAAGTTATATATTTGATGATTTAGGATATGAAAAAGTTAAAATTACTAAGATAAGTGGAGATTCTAAGGGTCTTTGGAAAGGGTTTTAATATGAAAATATCTGAAATAATCCCATATGTCTTAAATGAAGATTTAGAAAAGGAATTTTTCTTTTCGCAATGGGAATACAGCAATAGAAAAATCTGCATCGTTAAAATTATTTGTGACAATGGATTAATTGGATGGGGGGAAGCATATGGACCTGCTCCAGTTGTTAAAGAATGTATTGATTATATAAAGCAGAATATAATTGCAATGAATCCATTAGAATCTGAATTGATTTGGTCAAAACTATTTCGAAGAGTCCATGATTATGGTAGATCTGGGGTTTTTCTTTCTGCAATAAGTGCAATTGATGTTGCAATATGGGACATTAAAGGAAAGTACCATAAATTACCTGTTTCTACCCTTTTAGGTGGTTCTTACAGAGAAAAAATAAGACCCTATGCAACTGGCCTTTATTTTTCAGATTCAAAAACCCTTACTAAAGATTTATGTGATGAAGCTATGGGATATGTAAATGATGGTTTCAAGTCAATTAAAATGAAAGTTGGATTAAATATAGATGATGATGAAAAAAATGTAAAAGCAGTTAGAGATGCAATTGGTTTTAATATTGAGCTTATGATTGATGCCAATCACGCATATTCATATGATGAGGCTTTAAAACTTTCAAAACGATTGGAAAACATAGAAATCAAATGGTTTGAAGAGCCACTTTCACCAGAATTCTATGATCAATATTCACATTTCAAGGCGAAGTCTCAAATACCAGTTGCAGCTGGAGAATGTGAATATTTGAGATACGGTTTTCAAAAGCTTTTGGACAAAAACTGTATTGATTTTTTACAAATGGACATATGTTCCTGTGGCGGTTTGACTGAAGCAAAACGAATAACGTCACTTTCATCTACCAAAGGTATTAAGGTAATCCCTCACACATGGGGTTCAGGAATTGCATTTTATGCAGCAATTAATTTCATATCAAATCTTGAACCCATACCTGGAAGACTATATCAAGACGATGCTTACATTGAGTATGATAGAACCGAAAATAAAATTCGAGAAAATATTATAAAAAATAATATCTTGATGAAAGATGGATATATAAATACTAATACGCTTCCTGGTTTAGGAATTGATGTTGATGAGAATTATTTAAATGAAATTAAAATTTAAAGATGAATTTTGGACAACTTAAAATGTATATTGACGGAGAACTAGTTTCCTCTGTAAATAATGAAAAAAAAGAAATTTTCAGTCCTTTAAATGATGAGAAGATTGCTACACTTTCATGGGCAAATAGTTTGGATTCTGAACGAGCTTTGAAATCAGCAGAGCAAGGATTTGATAGTTGGTCAAAAACACCCCTTAAGAAAAGAAAAGAGTGGATGCTCTTATTGAAAGATAAAATTTTAGAAAAAGAAGAGATTTTAAGAAAATCAATATCCTATGAAATGGGAAAACCATACAATGCAACTGCGGAGGATGTAGAATCAATTACTAACAGTTTAAAGTACTACTCGGATATTATCGAAGATTATCAAAAGGATAAAGAAATTATTGATCCTGATGGAACTCACAGCCACCATTTAGTTTCAAAGCCAATAGGGGTTGTAGTTGCATATTTGGCGTGGAATTTTCCATTGCTTAACGCTGGGTTTAAGCTAGGTCCAGCTCTTGCATCCGGATGTAGTATTATTTTAAAGCCATCAGAGTTATCTCCAGTATCGTTATATATTATGGGTGAAATCCTTCATGAAATTAACTTTCCAAAAGGGGTTGTGAATATTTTATGTGGAGAACCTAGTGAAGTTGCTACAACGTTGTCTAAGAGTACCTTACCAAAATTAATTACAATGATTGGGTCAACAGAAACTGCCAAAAGAGTTATCTCAGACTCATCTACATCGATAAAAAAATACAGTATGGAACTTGGTGGAAATGCACCATTTATTGTTTTTGATGATGCAGATATTGAACTTGCATCAAATATTGGTGCTGCTATAAAATTTGGAAATTGTGGTCAAATATGCGTTGCAGCCAATCGATTTTTTATTCACGAGAAAATTTTCGATAAGTTTATGAATAAAATGATTTCTAAAGCTAAGGAATTGAAAATAGGTTTCAATAAACAACTTGATTATGAAATTGGGCCAATGATCACAAACAAATCTAAAGAAAGAGTTTTAGAGTTAGTTAAAAAGACAATTAAGGACGGTGGAAAACTTCAGTATGGTGGAAAATCACCCGAAAACTTAAGTACTGGTAATTGGATTCAACCTACAGTAATTAGCGGGGTAACTGATAAAATGAACATTTTTCATGAAGAGATTTTTGGTCCTGTTGCTTCACTAATTTCTTTTAAAACAGAAGACGATGTTATTAAATCTGCGAACAACACTAAATATGGTTTAGCATCCTACTTATTTACAAAAAATAAAGAAAGAATAAATCGCTTCATTAATGAGCTTGATTTTGGAGAAGTTCAAATAAATGGTATTAAGTATGATATTTATCTTCCACATGGTGGAATTAAGGAAAGTGGAGTTGGTCATGATTGCTCTGAGCTAGCACTTGATGATTACTTAATTAAAAAACGTATAACTATAACAAAACAATAATTATGGAATTATTTTTACCTTTTTTACTTTTAATTTTTGCTAGTTTCTTTCAAGGAACTTTTGGTTTAGGAATGAAATACATGAATCCAATGTCATGGGAATCTTGGTGGGTCATTCATGTTTTAGTTGCAATGATATTGTTTCCAATGATATGGGCATACATTGCAATTCCTGATTTATTTGAAATAATATTGAGTTCTCCACGAGATGCAATTTTTTGGGCAATGGCATTAGGATTTGCATGGGGAATAGGTGGTATTATGTTTGGGGTTAGTGTTCCTTATATTGGTTTATCACTAACCATGGGTATCGTTATGGGCCTAGCTGGATCAGCAGGTAGTCTTATTCCATTATTTCAAATTGAAAATGCTACATCTCAGCCCTCATTTCCTTATATAATAGCCGGTTTAGTCATCTCATTAGTTGGAGTTGCTATAACAGCAAAAGCGGGAATAGATAGAGATAAATTGATTGAAACTTCAAATAAGTCTAAAAATATAACTAAAGGAATTTTAATTGCTGTCACATGTGGTTTGTTGTCATCCTTACTTAATGTTGGGTTTGCAAATGCTGCACCTGTTGCTCAAACTGCAATTGAATTTGGAGTGATTCCAAGAAATTCTAGCTTGGCAGCATGGGTTGTGGTGCTTTGGGGAGCTTTTTTGATGAACTTTGGATACTCTGTCTTTTTACTTTTTAGAAACAATTCGTGGAAGACATTCAGTCTAGATAAATCATTAAATGCATATAAGTGGGCAATAGTAGCTGGTTTTTGTTGGTTTGCAGCACTCGGTGTGTATGGTCAAGGAGCAGCTCTATTGGGTGAAATTGGACCGGTTATTGGTTGGCCAATTCTTTTAGGTTTATCCTTAATAATTAGTAATTTTTGGGCATACAAGGCTGGAGAATGGAAAAATGCTAAGGCACCATTCAATAAGCTTCTTGGAGGACTAGTTGTTCTTATAATATCTGCAATAGTTCTTGGACTTGGAAATTCTGTATAATGGATAAAATTCTTGCTTATGGTGAAATAATGTTAAGAATTTCCTCCGATAGTGAATCCATAGACAGTACAAATTCCATTGGATATGGTGGGTGTGAGGCTAATGCTCTTGCATTTCTAGGACAAAGAGGACATAGTTGTAAATTTTTATCGTCTTTTCCCGATAACTTTATGGGCAAAGATATAGAGTCATTTCTAAAATCATTCAATATAGATTGTTGCTTTAATTTTGATAAAAATAGATTGGGTGTTTATTACACAATTCCTGGAAAAAATAACAATCCAACTAAAATTTCATACGATCGGGCAAATAGTAGTTTTTCACTTTACTCAATTTCAAAAGACCGTCTTTTGAGTTTTTTTAAAGAAACAAAATACCTTTTGATTTCGGGTATTACACCAGCTTTATCACCCCAATGTCAGGATAATATATTGAAAATGATAGAAATTGCAAAAAGTAATAATATTAAAATTATTTATGATGTAAATTTTAGAAAAAATTTATGGTCGATGAGTGAATGTAGAGTATTTACTCAAAAAATACTAAATAGCATTGATTTTTTATTTACTAACTCAAATACAATAAGAGAAATTTTAAAATTAGATATTAATTCTAATAGTGATACTATTTTTGATGAGACAGAGAAAACTGTAAGTGAAATTTTAAAAATTTATCAAATTCCTCTGATTGCTATGACAATACGTAAAGAAAATAATTTAGCTTCACTGATAAGCTATGAATCTCATAATTATAGAAGTGAAATTTATGAAGTCAATCAAATTGACAGAGTAGGAGCTGGTGATTCATTTCTTGGAGCTACAATGCATGGTGTCATCTCTGGGTGGGATATTGAAAAAATTATATCATTTGCTGCATCTTCATTTGCTATTGCGCATACATTCAGAGGAGATATTAATAAATTTACCGACTTAGAAATAAAAAACTTCAGAAATAACAATGTTTATTGAAAATAAGATACTACCAGTTTTAGTAATTCACGATCAAAAAAAAGCAATTGATTTAGCTAAATGCTTATATGATTCTGGAATTAGAAATATAGAAATTGCACTAAGAACTGATTCATCAAAAAAATCTATTGAAAGAATAGTTACTTCAGAAATTCCATTAAATATAGGAATAGGAACAATTCTATCTATTGACGATCTTATTTTTGCCAAAGATGTAGGAGCAAATTTTGGCTTGTCCCCCTCAACGGATACTCAAATTATTGAAAAGTCAATTGATTTAAATTTTGATTTTATCCCAGGAATTTCAACACCTACTGATATTTCAACTGTTATTAAATATGGAATTAATAAACTAAAGTTTTTTCCCGCTGAAAATTTAGGTGGTATGGACTACTTAAACAGAATAAATAGTCCCTTTAAACACCTTGATTTAAAATATGTTGTCCTAGGGGGTATAGACCATGATAACTTTATGAAGTATGCTGAATCTGATAATATTATCGCGATTGGAGGATCTTGGATTGCAAAAAAGGAACTAATTGATAATAATGACTGGAACGAGATATCTCGAAGAGCTAAAATCTTTTTGAACTACTTGTTTAAGAAAGAGTGAAATTCGATGAATAATGACTTCAATTCATCATTATCTCTAGGGGATATTTTGTTTTTTTTCATGAAAGTATTAATTTCTTTAGCCATATTTTTATCAAACATTGATATCAAAAAACTCTTTCTTCTTTCTACATAGTTGAACCTATCTTTATAGTACAAAAGAACAGAATTCTTTTTTCTATATTTTGGATCAGGTTTGTCCTGGATACCAGGTGTATACTCTGGAAAATAAATCTCTAAATATGTGTCAGCAAGCAGAGAAAAATTATCATTAATTTCTATGGCCTCGTAAAATTTATTATCTATAGATACAAACTCTTTAGCAGGAAATATGACTTTTTGAATTTTGTTAGGTAATAGCTTTAAAGTTTCACTTCCATCAAATACATCAAAGGTTTGTTCCAGTAGGTTATAATTTGTTATTACGTTGACTGGCGTTTCTTCTTCAATCAGTATTAATGTTGCATTAGACGCGTCTTTGAAAAAATATTTATTTCCATCAATTTTGAGACGATTTGATTTATATGGCATAGAAAGCTCTCTTTTAATGTAGGCTAAATCTAGACCAATATTGGTTGCGATCATTGTATTATCGCTAGCTTGACCAAATGATAATAGAGGTATTAGAAAAAATAAAAAGATATTCTTCACTCTCATTATTATATCAATAAACAAGCCAAACTTCTATTTTTTAATTTTTTCTCTTCTCAGGGGTAATGTACAACACCTAAATAAACCACCAAGTTTGGATATTTCTGAGAAGTCAACTTTTTCCACATTCATACCTATTTCTTTAAACCATCTAATTAGTCTTGTAAATCTCTTATCAGTGACTACGGTATTTTCATTAATTGAAAAGAAATTACAATAAAGCCCTGACATTTCTTTGAGTGTTATCTCAAAAATATTTTGATCTCCAAAATATGAGATTAAAAAATTAAGTTCAATTTTATTTGCAAAAGCTTCCTTACATATCACTGCTTTATTTTTGGAAACAGGTTGAAAACAACAATCAAGGTGAAGTGCATTTAAGGTAGGGCTAAGGGAGGATTTTATTAATTCAATAGGAAATATTTCTTTGTTTACTAATTTATTTTTTATAATCTTTATTGCTCTTTTATTGGTTCTTGCGGTAATTTGATTTTTATAGTCATTTTTACCATAATACCCTATAAAAACATATTCCTTATCAACTACAACATCACCTCCCTCTATATGCGCACTTTTTGGAAGTTTAACTATTTTATTGATTTTTTTCAATACGGAATTTAAGCCTTTCAGCTCTAATTCTCTGTCTGGAATAATCGATGACAAAAAAAACTTATCATCAATAACAAAACCAAGATCTCTAGAAAAAATCTGATTTGTATCAACAATATCAAGCTCATGAACTGTGATGTCATGCTTGATTAATGTTTTTTTTAGGTTTAAAAGTTGATTTTGTAGTCTATACTTAATAGGATATCTCCCCTTTAAATAGTTCATCAGCGAAGTTGGATCATATAAGTCTCTAAAATTTATTGGTGACTTAAAATTATAAGAATTACCAATCAGAACATCCTTGAGTTGTGATGTTTCATTATTTACTAGAATATCCATATTTAAGCTCTGAAAAACTCGTATCAATCAACTGAACTGCCTTCAATATTTGTTTTTTAGTTATAATTAGGGGTGGTGCAAATCTTATTTTATTTCCTTGTGTTGGTTTTGCCAAAACTCCATTATTGCGCATTTGTATTGATAATTGCCAAGGTATCTTAGAACTCTCTTCGCAATCGAGCACAATAGCGTTCAATAAACCCTTACCTCTGACTTTTTTTATTAATTTATGTTTGTCTTTTAGTTTTTCTAAATTATGTCTGAATAAATCCCCCATTATTCTCGCATTTTTTGATAAATCCTTATCAACAGCAAACTTTATAGATTCTTTTGCTACCACAGAACCCAGTGGGTTTCCACCAAATGTTGAACCGTGTTGTCCAACTTTAAGGACACCCATAATATCCGAATTAGCTAGAACGCCTGACACAGGATAAAATCCGCCTGATAGTGCTTTGCCTAAAATAACTATATCTGGTTTTATTTCCTCATGATCGCATGCTAACATCTTCCCTGTTCTACAGATACCTGTTTGGATTTCGTCTGCAATGAATAATACATTATATTTTTCACATAATTTTTTAGAATTTTTTAAATATCCGTCATCAGGAACTACAACACCACCTTCACCCTGAATTGGTTCAACCAAAAACCCCACAATATTTTTATCTTTTTTAAGGGCTTCTTCTAATTTATTTACATTATTATAATCTATTATTTTAAAACCAAGGGTTAGTGGACCAAAATTTTTTTTGCTTTCGTTACACGATGAAAATGAAATTACTGTTGTGGTTCTTCCATGAAAATTTCCATCGCAAACAATAATTTTTGCTTTATTTTTTTTAACTTTTTTTATTTCATAACCCCATTTTCTACAGATTTTTAAAGCAGCCTCAACAGCTTCAGCACCAGAATTCATTGGAAGCATCTTATCATATCCAAATATAGATGTTATATATTGAAGAGAATTTCCTAGTTCATTATTATAAAAAGCTCTCGACGTTAGAGTTAGTTTTTTTGATTGTTTAAGAAAAGCGTTTAAAATTTTTCGATTGCAATGACCTTGGTTTACAGCAGAGTAGGAGGAGAGAAAATCAAAATATTTTTTGCCATGAACATCCCATACATAAACGCCTTTTCCTCTTGAGAGGACAACTGGAAGTGGGTGGTATGTGTTAGAACAAAATTTTTCCTCTTTGTTTATGTAAAAATTTTCTTTTGTTGAAAGCACATACTAAAATAAAGAATTACACTGTTTTATCTTAATTTTTAGTTATCAAGTAATTAACAAAAAAACCCCATGAAAGTATTCATAAGGTTCGATGCGGAGAGAGAGGGATTCGAACCCCCGGAGGTGTGACCCTCAATGGTTTTCAAGACCACCGCATTCGACCACTCTGCCATCTCTCCAGTGGGTGACAAATATAATTAACAAATCTTTGAAATTTAAAGAAAAAAGACTTTATTAATGAAATACAAAATTACTTGTGGATCTATTCGTAGACAATTTTTGGCATTATCCAGTTTTAGTTGTAGTCGGTTGTATGGTAGGTGTAATCAATACTTTGGCAGGTGGTGGTTCATTGATTACATTACCAATTTTAATTTTTTTAGGATTACCGTCAAATGTTGCAAACGGAACTAATAGAATAGCTCTTATAATGACTGCTTTTTCAGCAAATATGGGATATAAAAGTAAAGGTGTGTCAACTTTTCCATTTAGCATCTACATTGGCTTATTTGCTTTAATTGGTTCTTTAATTGGAGCGTATATAGCAGTTGATATAAACGACAAGCTTTTCAATAAAATACTTTCAGTAATAATGATAATTGTAATTTTATTAATATTAGCTGGTCCAAAAATATTAATAGGGGATTTGAATGAAAGATTGAGTGGAAAAAATTTAGTTATATCATGTTTTGTTTTTTTTCTCATCGGTATATATGGGGGGTTTGTTAACGCTGGAATTGGATTCATAATAATGCTTTTTCTAAATCTTTACAATAAAATGAATTTGATTAGAGTAAATGCAACAAAAAGCGTTGTAATCCTGATTTACACCATTGGTGCATTTATGACTTTTTTGTTCAATGATCTTGTAAATTTTGGTTATGGTTTTTCTTTAGGTTTTGGAACTCTTTTTGGAGCTTGGTGGTCAAGTCGATATAGCGTAGTGAGGGGTGAAGGAATAATTAAGGTTTTCTTATTGATTTCTGTTTTTTTACTTTCAGTTAGATTGTGGTTTTTTTAATATTTGACTCTTTCAACAATTTCAAGACCATATCCACTTAAACCAATCCTTTTAACTTTATTGCTGTTTGTTAAAAGTTTAATTTTGGTTATGTTAAGACTTTCTAAAATTTGAGCTCCTATACCGAAATCTTTTGAGTCCATCTTATTGTTTTTTGTTGACGAAAGGGGTTTTTTAATTTCAGTATCACCAATTTTGCTTAGATTTTCAAGAACAATAGAACTTTCATTACTTTGATTTACAAAAATAATAGAACCACTTTTTTCATTAATTATTGAGTATACACACTTATTTAATTCTGGATCACTTTGATTGTGAATACTATTTACTGATTTGTTGATTGATTTTGTTGAGATCATTCTGGTCAAAACAGGATTATTTTTTTTCCAAAAACCGTGTGTAATGGCAAAATGTATTTTATCGGAGTTAACTTGACTAAAAACATGTAATTTAAAATTCGAATTCATAACATTTAGTGTAGTTTCATCGATTTTTTGAATTAATGTATCATGCTTCATTCTGTATGCTATTAAGTCTTCAATTGAAATAATTTTTAAATTAAATTTTTTGGCAACCAATACTAATTCAGGCAATCTTGCCATTGAGCCGTCCTCATTCATAATTTCACAAATTACACCAGCAGGTAAGAAGCCAGCTAACCTGGCTAAATCTACTGCTGCCTCTGTGTGTCCGGACCTTCTTAATACCCCTCCATCTTTTGCAACTAGTGGAAAAACATGACCCGGTCTAGTCAATTGATCTGGCTTTGTTTTTAAATCTACTAATGCTTTGATTGTTTTGGATCTGTCACTTGCAGATATTCCGGATGTGACCCCATTTCCTTTCAAATCAACTGATACGGTAAATGCTGTATCCATAACCTCTGTGTTTTTTGTTACCATGGGTTGTAATAATAATTTTTTACATCTCTTTGATGTCATTGGAACACAAACTAAGCCTCTACCATTTTTTATCATAAAATTGACAACTTCTTTATTAATAATTTGAGCTGGAAAAACAAAATCACCTTCATTTTCTCTGTTTTCATCGTCAACAACAATTAATACTTTTCCATTTTTGAAATCCATTAATGCTTCAGAAATTTTATTTAATTTAATTTTCATTTTTAATTTTAAAAAAATTGAAGAATTTTGAACTGAAATATTCAATACTAAAGATTTCTTTATCCATACTTGCTCTCTTAAATAAATAAATTGACAAAGGAAGAATTATCAATGTTGAAATTATACTACCAAATGTTGCACTTATTGTGCCATCCTCTGCGGCATTTTTAGAAAAAGTTCCAATGAAATGATAAATTAAAAATATCATCAAGGCAAAAACTACTGGATATCCAAATCCACCTTTTCTTATTATAGCTCCTAATGAAGATCCTAGAATAAAAAGGATCAACGGGGATAAAGAAATTGCAAACTTTTCATAAAAACTTAATTTGTGAAGATTGATTAATTTATTTCTTACAAAAAAATTTGTTTTTTGAGTTGATAATGTAACTCTTTGATTTTCAATAGTCCTCTGAATTGATTTGAGAATGGGTTTTCTATATCTTTCTTCAAAATCATTCAATATAGTTTTGTGATTCTCAATATTAATTTTATCAATATTTCCTGATCCTTTATAGTTAGTTTGGAAGCTATACAATCCAGTTCTTTTATAAAAACTTTCACTAAAATTATTGTACTGTTGTGCCAGTTTAATTTCAAGTGAATCAACACTAAATTTAAGTTGTTTTATGTTTTGCATTCGAAATGTATTATTATACTTCTCCTGACTAAAATCAACTTCATAAAATGTTTTTAAATCAAAAACGATAGTATGTTTTTTAAACTTGATAGTAGTGTGTGGCTTAAATTCTTTGTTGTTCGTTCCTTCTGTTAAAATTTCTTCGTATCTATAGCCATCATTTAATACAATATTTAAAACATTTAATGACTCATCGAATACAAGCTGACCCGTTTCTGACTTTATAACTGTAAGGTTATCATTGTATTTATTTGTTTTGTGAATTATAACATTACTTAAATTATTATTATCAACACCATATTTGTCTTCAACTTTTATGTTCATATTACCCATAGTATTGAATATCCCTTCGCTAATTGCTAGAGTAGGTTTTACTTTTGCTAGGTTTTTCCTCAGATTATAAGATTTAAATTCAGAGTAGGGTATAAGGTTATTTGAAATAAAAAAAACACAAAAACATAGCAAAGTGTTAAAAATCAGTAAGCTTTTCATAGATCTCAACAGTGAGATTCCAGAGGATTTGATTGCAGCAAATTCATAATTTTCAGCTAGGTCACCATATGTCATAATTGATGCTAAAAGAACAGTTAATGGTAAAACCAGTGGGATAAGCTTTGGGCAATAATAAATAATAAATTTAAATAGGATTTCTGCATCCAATTCTTTACCCGCTAAATCATCAATAAACATCCATATTGTTTGAAAAATAAAAACAATCATTATTATGATAAAAAAACTGATAAATTTTGTTAAATAGGATATTAGGATATATCTGTCAAGAACTTTCATAGTTTATTTAAATAATAATTTTCGTAATTTGAATGATCAAAAACAATATTGTAAGTCTTATTCGTGAAAACAAGGTCTTTTAAAAATACTGTTGTTTTTGATTTAGATCCAGTTGTTATTAATTCCAATTTAAAAACATCATAATTTTTGTCTAAAAAAAATTTATATACTTTATTCAAATCAAAAATTAAAAACTCGACAAGAATATAATCTTTATCGTAGGAAATTATACTTGAGTTTAATCTATCGAGTAGATTTTTAAAAATATTAATGGGATTCCACAGGTTATTGTTTGAATATTCAGTGATATTAATTTCTCTGATATTATGGATCACATTGTAAATTTTCTTTCCATCACTTATTATATCCATATTTTTATGTTTTATCATAAATGAAGAATTATTTCCATACATTATGCCGGATTCTTCAATTAAATTCACACTATTATTTTCTTTTAATGTTGATATTACTAAGTTATAATTAAGGTTATATGAATTAATTGATTGATACTTATCTTTAATTTTTTCTAGGTCATTTTGTGAATAAATAGACAAAAAAAATAGAGAAAAAAATAAAGTATAATATTTATTCATTTTATCTTAAAAATTCATCTAAATCAAGAAGATCTTTTACATTTACTGACCTAGCTTTACTTCCCTCAAAAGGTCCAACTATCCCAGCTGCTTCTAGTTGATCAATAATTCGTCCTGCCCTGTTGTATCCTAATTTCATTTTTCTTTGTAATAATGATGCAGAGCCCTGTTGTGCATTTACAATTATTTCTGCTGCCTCTCGAAATAGGGGGTCCCTTTCTGAAATATTATTTTCAGAACCAATATTTGTCTCTTGATCAATGATTTCAGGTAAAACATAAGGAGTTGAGTATCCCACTTGATTTCCAACAAATGAAACCATTTTTTCAATCTCTGGGGTATCAACAAATCCACACTGCAATCTTGTTAAATCACTACCCTGTGAAAATAACATATCACCTCTTCCAATTAATTGTTCAGCTCCTGAAGAATCTAAAATAGTACGCGAATCAATTTTACTTGTTACCCTGAAAGCAATTCTTGCAGGAATATTTGCTTTTATAAGTCCAGTTATAACATTTACTGAAGGTCTTTGAGTTGCTAATATTAGATGTATTCCAACTGCCCTAGCCATTTGAGCAAGTCTTGCAATATTAGTTTCAACTTCTTTTCCTGTTGTCATGATCAAGTCTGCAAATTCATCGATTATAAGTATTAAATAAGGAATATATTTATGGCCTTCTTTCGGATTTAAAACTCTTTTCTTAAACTTATTATTATACTCTTTAATGTTTCGACATTTTGCATTTTTTAACATATCATATCTCTTATCCATTTCTTTACAGAGCGATTTCAATGTTTTAACTGCAATCTTACTATCAGTTATTATTGAATCATTAACCTCAGGAAGTTTCGCTAAATAATGTTTATCAATTTTATTAAATAATGTTAATTCAACTTTTTTTGGATCTACAAGTATAAATTTTACATCAGCTGGATGTTTTTTATAAATAATGGATGTTAAGATTGAATTTATTCCGACTGATTTTCCTTGACCAGTTGCACCAGCAACAAGCAGGTGAGGCATCTTTGTTAAATCAACAACAAAAGTCTCATTACTAATTGTTTTGCCTAAAGCAAGAGGAATTTCCATTTCAGCATCTTGAAATTTTTTGGATGACAGTAAGGATTTAATTGATACAATTTTTGCTGACTCATTTGGAACTTCAATCCCGATTGTTCCTTTCCCTGGCATGGGAGCTATTATTCTAATCCCTAAAGCAGATAGTGACAGGGCTATATCATCTTCAAGATTTTTTATTTTGGATATTCTTACACCAGCTTCTGGTATAATTTCGTATAGTGTAACTGTTGGTCCAATTGTAGCTTTAATACTTTTTATTTCAATTTTATAATTTAAAAGCGTTTCCTCAATTTTATTTTTATTTTTTGTTAATTCATTTTCATCAATTTTAATTGCACCTGTATTGTCGTGTTCAATTAGAAGATCAATTTTGGGTTTTATAAATGATCCTAGATCTAATTTCTGATCATAATCAGGTAAATTATTTAAATCAGCAATTTCCTCCTCCGTGGTATCCTCAATTTCAATTTCAAGCTTTTTTTCTTCTTTATCATCTTTTATATCTTCATTATCTTCAAGTTTTGAAAAATTTGAAATTGTTGGTTTGATTTCCTCCTCTAAGTTTATATTTTTATTAAAGCTATCACTGGAAAAATTTTTTTCTTTGTTTTGATCAATTTCAGCCTCACTGTTGGATTCAGATTTAAATGAAATTTTCTGAATATTTGTGATATTAACATTAAAATTCAAAATAAGAAAACACAACAAAATGAATACTAGTAATAGAACAAGACCTATATTTCCAATATATTCAATTAGAAAAATATGGATTTCATATCCAAAAACACCACCATATATTTTGTTTTCAATTACATAACTTATTGTCAATGACGTCCAAATGCAAATTACTAGTGCATTTATTGAAATATCAATTAATTTTTTTGAAATAATATTAAACAAAAGTGATAATCCATATATTCCAAAGAGAATAGGAAAAACAAACGATCCAAGTCCAAATCCCTTGAATATTAAAAAATTTGATATAATCAATCCAATTTTTTTACCATAATTCTGAATATTTTGATTGGATTTTGTGATAATATCCAACTCAGACTGATCAATCTGCCAAGTAAACAGAAAGGATAACATTGAAATTAATGTTAGGATTGAGAAGAAGATTAGAAAAATCCCAAAAATACTCTTGTAATTGCTTTTCAATTCTGCCATTAAGTCTTCTTTATTTTAAATTTTAAGTATGCTATAATTAAAGTTGTTATTGGACTGAGCCAATTAAAAATTGCATAAATGAAATAATCCCATACACTGACATTTAAAACTTCAGACTGATATGCTCCACATGTATTCCAAGGAATTAGAACAGATGTAACAGTTCCCGAATCCTCTATAGTTCTGCTTAAGTTAATTGAAGCTAAACCTCTTTCCTTATAGGCTTCAGAATACATTTTCCCGGGAATTACAATTGATAAGTATTGGTCAGATGCAGTTACGTTTACTGTAAGGCAACTGAATACAGTGTTTGCAAATAAACTAAGGGTTGATTTTGCAAAGCTGAGTAGTGTTAAACTAATCTTTTTTAGTGCACCAATCCCATCCATAACACCACCAAAAACCATGGCACAAATCACTAACCAGACAGTATCTAGCATACCTGCCATCCCATTAGATGATAAAAGTTCATCTAAAAAACTAATATTAGTATCAATGTTGGTTTCACCAATAATTGAGTTCATTACTACCATGTATTCATTGAGATCTTGCTCTGGATTATTTTTAATAATTCCCACTATTATATCATTTTGAAAAAGTAAAGAAAAAATAGCCGCAAGTATAGTTCCCAGAAAAAGTGCAATAACAGGATTTACTTTTTTAATAATTAAAATAATAACAAATAAGGGAACCAAAAAAAGGACAGGACTTGTATTGAAAAAGTCTGGAATTAGTTCAACATAATTCTCATTCATGATACCCTCATTTGGTAGATTAAAAATGTTAAATAATAAAAAAAATATGAATGTGATAACTATTGTTGGAAATGTGGTTATCATCATATACTTAATATGATCAAACAGGTTTGATTCTGTAACAGCGGCAGCAAGATTTGTTGTGTCACTGAGAGGAGACATTTTGTCTCCAAAATATGCTCCAGAAATAACAGCCCCAGCAACAATTCCTGTTTCAAAACCTAGCACTTTTCCAATTCCTATTAATGCAATTCCTACTGTTGCACTAGTTGACCAGCTACTTCCTGTTGCAAATGAGGTTAGTGCGCATATTATAATACAAGCTGGCAGAAAAAATGAGGCATTAATTATTTTAAATCCATAATAAATCATTGAAGGAATAATCCCACTGAGTAACCATGATCCAGCAAGAGATCCAACTAAAAGTAAGATCAGAATTGGTGTACTGATAGATTTAATGTTTTTGGAGATGGAATTAAAAATAGAATCAATACTTATTTTATTTTTGAGACCTATTAAAATTGCTAGAAATGCACCGGTTAGCAATATGAACTGATTTGAACCTTCAAGTGCTGAATCACCATAAATTTTTACATTTACAAAGAGAAGGATGATTAGAAAAAATATTGGTATGAGAGAGTCGATCAGACTTATTTTTGGTATAATGTTAGCCGTATTCTTACCCTTTTCCATTATTCAGCTAATATATTCATAAAAAGCGACATTAATTACGGGAATTTAAAGATATAAACGAATAAATATCTAGATAACATTTAGTATTTTTGTAGTTGTGAAAAATTACGATTTAGTAGTTATAGGCTCAGGCCCCGGTGGTTATGTCTGTGCGATTCGAGCGTCTCAGTTGGGAATTAAAACAGCTATTATTGAAAAATATTCATCCCTTGGTGGAACATGCTTAAATGTTGGTTGTATTCCGTCAAAGGCATTATTGGATTCCTCTCACCATTACCACGATGTGATAAATAATATTTCAAGTCATGGAATAAACGTCGAGGGGGCAATTTCTTTAGATTTTAAAAAAATGATTGATAGGAAAAATAATGTTGTTTCTCAAACCGTTAAGGGAATTGACTTTCTGATGAATAAAAATAACATTGACGTATACAATGGTTTTGCAAGTTTTGTTGATGACAATACAATAAATATTAATAAAGATGTAAATGAAAATATAAAATTTGATAAATGTGTTATTGCTACTGGCTCTAAGCCCGCCACATTGCCATTTATAAATATTGATAAGGATAGAATAATAACATCCACAGAGGCATTATCTCTTAGTGAAATTCCTAAATCCCTAACTATTATAGGAGCCGGTGTCATTGGCCTGGAGCTTGGTCAAGTTTACAATAGACTTGGTTCGGAGGTTAATGTTATCGAATATTCAGAAAAGGTCACACCTTTTATGGATGATGATGTTTCTAAAGAATTACTTAAAATATTCAAAAAGGAAAAGATCAACTTTTATTTATCATCAAAAGTTTTTGATGTAAAGTCAAACGATAGTAATGTGATTGTTAAAGCTGAAAATAAATCTGGAGAAATTTTAGAGTTTATATCAGATTATTGTCTAGTCTCAGTTGGAAGAAAACCCTACACCGAAAATTTAGGTTTGGATTCTGTTGGTATTGATACTGATAAATTGGGAAGAATTATTATTGATCGTCAGTTTAAAACATCCAATAAAGATATTTTTGCTATTGGAGATGTTGTTAGTGGACCTATGTTAGCACACAAAGCAGAGGAGGAGGGGATAGCTGTTGCTGAAATTTTAAAAAATCAAAAACCCCATATTGATTATAATTTAATTCCGAATGTAATCTATACCTGGCCCGAGGTTTCTAGTGTTGGTAAGACCGAGCAACAGCTTGTAGAAGAAAAAATTAATTATAAAAAAGGAAGTTTTCCTATGAGAGCTCTTGGAAGGTCAAGGGCAAGTAATGACTTAAGTGGTTTTGTAAAGATCTTAGCAGATAAGAAAACTGATGAGATACTTGGTGTACATATAATTGGTGCAAGAGCAGCTGACCTAATCACAGAGGCTGTTACCGCGATGGAATTCAAAGCTTCTTGTGAAGATATTGCCATGATGAGTCATCCACATCCTACATACTCTGAAGCCCTAAAAGAAGCTGCTCTTGCTGCATTAGAGAACAGGCCTCTTCATATTTAGATTTTTAGAGTTTCTAATATTTTTATGTACTTAGGAATAGCTTTTTTTATTTCATCTAAAAAAACAAATTCATTAGCGGTATGTGATCTTTTTGAATCACCTGGTCCTATTTTAACAGAGTCACATTTGATCTTTGATTGGTCAGAAAGAGTTGGTGATCCGTAGGTATTTATATTTAGCTTTTTAGCAACATAATTAATTTGATGATTACTGTGAATTGATTTACTATTTAGTTCAAGATTTCTGGGTAAAATTTTACAGTCTACATTATCATTAAATATCTTTAAAACATCTTGATTCGAATATAAATCATTAACCCTTACATCAACGACAATTTTAACATTAGATGGAACTACATTATGTTGTTTACCAGCACTTATTTGAGTGATTGTTACTTTAACTTTTCCAAGAGTTTTGGAAACTTTATTAAAATCTAATGCGTTAATTTGATCAATTATTTTATTGATTTTTTGAATTGGATTATTTGCATTAGGATGAGCTGCATGGCTAGATGTTCCCTCAATTATCAAGTCGAATACAATTAATCCTTTTTCAGCAATGGCAATTTCCATCTTTGTTGGCTCTCCTATAATAGCAAAATCAATTTTTGGTAGTTTTGGTATAACGCTTTTTATTCCATTTTTTCCAGATTTTTCTTCCTCTGCTGAAGCTAAAAAAATCAGGTTATAATTTAAATTCTCACAATCATAAAAATATTTAAATGTAGAAAGAAGAGAAACTAATGATGCACCTGCATCATTACTTCCAAGACCATAAACCTTTCCATTATCGACAATTGGCTCATAAGGATCATTAGTGTAAGAATCGTTTGGTTCAACTGTATCATGGTGCGAATTTAAAAGTATATTAGGTTTTTCTTTATTGTAATATTTATTGTAGCAATAGATATTATTAACATGTCTTTTAAAAGGTATTGAATTTTTATTGAGCCAATTTTCTAACAATTTAGCAGTCTTTTCTTCATGGAAAGAAAATGATTTTGTTGATATTAGTTCTTTTAATAATTCAACAGACTCTAGATAAAGTGACTCCACATTCATTTTGATATTTCAAATATACCAATATCTTCATTTTATGTTAATTTTATATTGCAATAATGAACAGAAAAGAAAAAGTTTTTAAAGTTGAAAATATTAATGATTTTAAGGATAAACTTTTGTTTTTCTCAAAATCAAAAGAAAATGTTATTCTTCTTGATTCCAACAGCAAAAAAAATGATTATGAATTTATCTTTTCTTACGGAAAAATTAGTGAGTTAAAAAGTTTTGACAATTCATTAGATAAGCTTGATAATTATATTAAACGGGTAGATGATTGGATTTTTGGATTTATTTCGTATGATTTAAAGGAGGAAATTGAGGGTTTTAACTCAAATAATTTAAAATATTTTGATGTACCTAATTTATCTTTTTTTCAACCATCAATAATTTGGGTTTTTGATGGATTTGAACTTAAAGCATTATACTTTGATGAAAAAGAATTATTTGATGTTTGGAATGAGATTAATAAAATTCATATAAGTTGTGATAGTATTGAAAGTAATCCAAACGTAGAGTTAAAGGGCAGGTTGTCAAAAGAAGAATATATTAAAAAAATAAAAAACATTAAAAAAAGAATTAAAATGGGAGATACCTATGAGCTAAATTTTTGTTTTGATTTTTTTAATGACAACACAAAGATTAATCCTGAAAATACTTTTAAAAAACTTAATAAACTTACCGAGTCTCCAATGAGTGTGTACTATAAAGACCATCATCTTCATGTGCTATCTTCTTCCCCAGAAAGATTTATAAAAAGAAATAAAAAAACTATTATATCTCAACCAATTAAAGGAACTAAAAAAAGAGGTAAAAATATCGACGAAGATGTTTTTCTGATTAACTCATTGAAGAATAGTATCAAAGAAAAATCCGAAAACCATATGATAGTTGATTTAGTTAGAAATGATTTTTCTAGAATTGCCAAAAAGGGATCAGTTAAAGTAACAGAACTTTCAAAAATTAACACCTACAAAAATATTCACCAAATGGTTTCAACAATTGAGGCTCAAATTGAAAATGATATGTTTTTTTCAACAATTTTAAAAAGTACCTTTCCTATGGGAAGTATGACTGGAGCCCCAAAAATAAAAACGATGAAAATTATTGATGAATTAGAAGAAACATCGAGAGGGATTTATAGTGGTGCAATTGGCTACATCGACCCTAATAAAAATTTTGATTTTAATGTCGTAATTAGGACAATTATCTATGATGATAAACTTTCAAAAATATCAGTTAATGTAGGGAGTGGAATAACATTCAAATCTGATCCAAAAGATGAGTATGAAGAATGTTTAACAAAAATTGATGCATTAAAAAAATCATTGTCATGAGTCACTTTTTATTTGAAAACAATGTTTTAAAAAAACTAAAAAAGTTCAAGGAAAAAAAAATTCTTGTTTCCATGAGTGGTGGTTTGGATAGCACTGTACTTGCTCATTTGTTATTGAAGAATAATTTTAAAATTTCTGTTGCCCATGTTAACTATTCTCTGAGAGGAAATGAAAGTTTGAAAAATGAAAAATTTGTAAGAAAGTTCTGTAAATCAAATAAATTAAAATTGCACCTTAAAAAAATTCAAAAAGGTGAATTAAATAAATCTATACAAGTAGAAGCTAGAAAAATTAGATACGATTGGTTTAAAAAAGTTTTAATTGAATACAATTACGACTTAATTACTACAGCTCACCATTTGGATGATAATGTTGAAAATATTCTAATAGGATTGTTTAGAAATCCATCAAAAAATAATTTAACACTCATTCCTGAGTTGAATAAAAATATATTAAGACCTATTTTAAACGAAAAAAAGGATCATATAATTTCATACGCAAGAGTCAATAAAATTGAATTTAGTTTTGACTCTAGTAATTCTGAAGACTATTATCTGAGAAATCGAATAAGAAATATTTTAATTCCTGAAATTGAAAAAATTGATAAAAATTTTACAGAAAAAGTTTCTGATATTATTGAATCAATAAGCTCTGTAAAAAACAATTTTGTAATCGATAATTTATTCATTGATGAATTAGATCACAAAAAGGTTAACAAACAGGACCTACAAAATGAAAAATCATTGAAATACTTTATTGAAAATTTGAAAAATTTTAATTTTTATAACAAGAAGGAAATATTAAATTTTTTACTTGCAAAAACCGGAAAGAAAATTGTATCAAATACCCACACAATTCTCTCAAACAGAGAGTTTTTTTTAATTAAGAAAAATGAAATTCTTGACTCAAATGAATATGAATTAGAAATGGGTATCAATCAAAACCCATTTGTTATAAAATTAGAAAGGTCAGATGAAGCAAAAAAACCGAATTCCAGAGAAGTATGTTTGTATGATGATATTAAACTTCCATTAACCATAAGAAGACCGAAGATAGGAGATGCCTTCTATCCATACGGTATGAAGGGAAAAAAGAAGCTATCTAAATTTTTTAAAGACAAAAAAATGTCGATTTTTGCCAAAAAAAATCAGTGGTTGCTATTGAAAGGAGATGATATTTTGTGGATAATTGGGCAAAGAGCAGACAACAGGTTTATTAAAACAAAAGGTAAATGTCTAAAAATTTCGATCTAAGTATATTTTTTATTTTATTTTTCAATTTAATTTCAGCTCAAAATCCTATTGAATGGATAACAAATTCTGAAAAAATAAATGATAGTACCTATAATTTAATTACTACTGCAAAAATTGAAAATAATTGGAGACTTTATTCTCAGTATAATGAAGAGGGTGGGGCAATTTTAACTGAGTTTATTTTTTCTGATTCTTTGATTTTAAAAAATTATTCTGAAGTTATTGAGCCTGAACCCATTACAAAGTTTGATCCAGTCTTTAATTTAGATCAATCATACTTCGTTGATGAAGTTACCTTTAATCAAAGAATTGTGTTGTCTAATAAAGAGCAGGATTTGGTAAATCAAACCGTTTACTATCAAGTTTGTGATGATCGGGTCTGTATTTTTCAGGAACAAGACTTAATGTTTAACCTCAGTGGGGTTTCTAATTTGAACAAAACAGTTTTTGATTATAATTCAGTTAAAAGTGAACTAGTTGTTAATTTCAACAATAAGGAACTAATTTCATCAGGTCAAGATATTTCTACAAGTTATATTTCCAATAATTACCTGAACTTATTTATTCTTGGGTTTTTAGGTGGAGTTTTGGCTCTTTTAACTCCCTGCGTATTCCCTATGATTCCATTAACTGTTTCTTTTTTCTCATCCAAGGGAAGTTCAGGAAAATTTCTAAGCATTATTTATGGTTTGTTCATTGTTTTTATTTATTTAAGTTTAAGTTTACCATTCTACTTTATTGAAAATATTAACCCTCAAATTTTTAATCAGATCTCAACAAGTCCTTTATTGAATTTCATATTCTTTCTAGTTTTCATATTATTTGCACTTTCACTATTTGGTTTGTTTGAAATAACATTACCAAGCTCATGGACAAATAAAATAGATAGCGCTTCAAATGTTTCAACCGGCATAATTTCCACGTTTTTTATGGCATTAACATTATGTTTGGTTTCATTTTCTTGTACTGGACCTATCTTGGGTTCGCTTTTAGTTGGAAGTATTACATCACAATCTGGTGCTTTGGATTTAACATTCGGAATGCTTGGCTTCGGAGTTTCTCTCGCATTACCTTTCACTTTTTTGGCAATTTCACCGAATTCATTAAAAGTTTTACCTAAATCAGGTATATGGTTAAGTAGAGTTAAAGTAATTCTAGGTTTTGTTGAGCTAGCATTAGCATTTAAGTTTTTATCTAATGCTGATTTAATTCTTGAGCTTGGTCTTCTTAAAAGAGAAATCTTTATCATTGTTTGGATTTTAATTTCTGTCTCATGCTTAATTTATTTAATCAATTCATTAAGATTTAAGCGATCTATAATTTTATACCTACTAATTGGATTTTTTAGTTATTCAACCATTAATTTATCTTTGGGTGTTAAGGAAAAAAGTAATTATAAGCTAGGCTTGTTGAGCGGTCTTCTTCCACCTACATTCTATACAATTTATGAAAACAACAACGGATGTCCACTTGGTTTAAATTGTTTTAAAGATTTTGAAAAAGGTTTATTGGAATCAAGATACACAAACAAGCCAATGCTCATTGATTTTACTGGGTGGGCTTGTGCTAATTGCAGAAGGGTGGAAGAAAATACGTGGTCAAAAAGCGATATTTACAACATGATTAATGAAGAGTTTATTTTGATTTCCCTTTATGTTGATGACAGATCAAAATTGTTAAATAATGAGAATATAAATCTCACAGACAAAAATGGGAATGTTAAATTAATAGAAAATGAAGGTGAAAAATGGTCAGCTTTCCAAACTTTAAATTTTAATATTAATTCTCAACCATATTATGTTTTAGTATCACCTTCATTAGATATTTTAAATTCACCTATTCAATATACCGATACTCAAACATATAGAGATTGGCTCAAGGAAGGTTTTGAAAATTTTAAAGATAATAATTAATTAAATCTTATTTTTTAAAGTATATTTCCTCAAATGGCACTCTGATTTGATCACCATAGATTCCCTTTTCATCTCTAATACCACAACTGATTATCATATTAATTTCAGAGGATCTGGGAAGCGATAGAGCTTTCTTAACTCTAAGTGAATCAAAACCCTCCATTGGACAAGTGTCATATCCATTTGATGTCATACTTAACATAAAATTTTGGGCAGCTAATGCACTACTTTTATGAGCAACAACTCTCATGTCAGATCTTGTTACCTGTCTGTAAATGGGTCGGAACAAACCAATTATCATGGCATTTAAATACCTGAAAAGACCTAAAATCCCATAGAACTCTTTGTAAACTGTCGGGATTAAATACTTGTAATATTTAATTGCAATATTTTTGTTTTTAAGATGATTATCATTTGTCTTTAAATTTCTCGTTTTTATTTTTTTTAAATTAAATAACCTTCTTTTATTCCACAAGTCTTTTCTGGTAACTACTACAACAAATTGACTAGCAGTTCGAGCAGCAGGTTGATCAAAGCAAGCTGAGGAAATTTTTGTCATTAATTTTTTTGAAGTTATATGATAAAACTCCCATAACTGTAAATTACTACTGTTTGGGGCTAATGAAGCATGTAATATAGAGTTCTTAACCTTATCATCACTTATGTTAACATTTTTGAACTTTCTTACAGATCTTCTTGTTCTGACAATTTTATCAAATTCTTTTTTCATTAAACAGAAATATATTTAATTAGTTTTTTAGTCAATTTAAAAATAATTGAATCCTTGCTCAGCTTATATTTAAAATTTAAATCAAAAATATTAGACTTTATTATATAAGGTTTGTAATGACTAAAAGTTTTGAAAGATTCGTGTCCATGATATTTTCCCATTCCTGAGTTACCAATTCCACCAAAAGGAAGGTTTTTATTTACAATTTGCCCAATTGTATCATTAATAGCACCACCTCCAAATGAATAGCTATTGATTAATTTTTTTGCATACTTTATTTTGTTTGTAAATACATAAAATGCAAGGGGGTTTTTACAACCTTCTAATATTTTATTTAGCTCATTATCAGAATTATATGTTATTATGGGAAGAATTGGTCCGAATATTTCATCATCTAAAATTTTATCTTTAGGGGAGGAGATCTCAATAATAGTTGGTTCAAAATATTTTAACTTTTTTTCGAACCTACCACCATAAATAATGTTACTATTTTCAAGGAGTTTGGAAAGTCTTATTACATGATTCTCATTAATTATAGTTGAGTAAAAAGGACTATTTTTTGGATTATTGCCGTAAATTGATTTAATATTTTTTATAATTGAATTCACTAATGATTCTTTCACTTCCTTATGAATAGCTAAGAAATTTGGAGCAATACATGTTTGACCACAGTTTAAGAATTTCCCAAAAACTATTCTCTTTGATGCTGTTTCTATTGAAACATTTTTATCAATAATACATGGATTTTTCCCACCTAGTTCAAGGGTTGTGGGTGTTAATGTTTTTGCTGCCTCTTTGGCAACTATTTTTCCTATACTGGTACTTCCCGTAAAGAAAATATAATCCCATTTCAGACTCAATAAATATTTTCCAATTTTAGGTCCACCGCTTACAATGTCGACATGTCCTCGTTCAAATGAGTCGTTTATTATTTTTTCTAAAACCATTGATGTGTATGAGGAATGTTCCGAAGGCTTTAAAACCACAGTATTTCCAGCAGACACAGCCCCAATAATTGGCGAAATCGAAAGTTGAAATGGATAGTTCCAAGGAGAAATATTTAAGGTAACACCATAAGGACAAGGTACAATGTAGTCAGACGAAAAAAAGTTAAGTAATGAAGATGATACTCTTTTTCTATTTGTCCATTTTTTTATGTTTTTGATAAAAAAATTTAATTCATTATAAATAATTGCAATTTCAGACATGTAAGCTTCTGCATAACTTTTACCTAAATCCATTTTTAAAGCATTAACTATTTCATCCTCATATCTTATAATAGTTTTTTTTAATTTTTTAAGAGATTCAATTCTTATTTTTGGATTAATTGTTTTTTTTGAATCAAAAAATTCTTTTTGATTTTTCAAAATATTTTGACAAAACTTAATTTTAGTCATCATTTAAAATTAATCAATCAATATAATAAGATAATTTCTACTTTTATTATGATAAATACTATATTTACTAGATACTCCATTTATATGGAGTTTTTTTTTAAAAAATGGAACTAAATAAGTACAGTAAAGTAATCACTAAAAAAGGTTCACAACCTGCTGCACAAGCAATGCTTCATGCAATCGGATTAACAAAAGAAGATTTTGAGAAACCATTCATAGGTATTGCCAGTACAGGATATGAGGGTAATCCATGTAATATGCATCTAAATGACTTGTCTCTTCAAATAAAAAATCAAATAGACAAAAAAAAGGCTGTCCCACTAATCTTCAATACGATTGGAATTAGTGACGGAATTTCTATGGGTACGAAAGGAATGAAGTATTCGCTTCCCTCAAGAGAAATAATTGCAGATTCGATTGAATCTGTTGTCAATGGCATGTCATATGATTCTTTAATTACAGTTGTTGGTTGTGATAAAAATATGCCTGGAGCATTAATGGCTATGATTAGATTAAATAGACCATCAATCTTAGTATATGGCGGTACAATATCTCCAGGTTGTTACAAGGGTAAAAAACTTGATGTAGTATCAGCTTTTGAAGCTTGGGGTGAAAAAGTTTCAGGAAAAATTACTGATATTGATTATGAAAATATAATAAGCAACGCATGCCCAGGTCCTGGTGCTTGTGGAGGTATGTACACTGCAAATACCATGTCTTCTGCAATTGAGGCAATGGGAATGTCACTTCCTTATAATTCATCCAATCCAGCTGTAAGTGATCATAAATTAAATGAAAAGAAGAAAATTGCCAGTTCAATTCTAAATTTAATCCGAAATGATATAAAACCTAGTGATATAATTACTAGAAAGTCCATAGAAAATGCAGTGAGGTTAATTACCATATTGGGAGGCTCTACAAACGCTGTATTACATATTCTAGCTATTTGTAAAACAGCTAATATTGATTTCAACATAGATGATTTTCAAAAAATATCAAATGAAACTCCATTCCTTGGAAATTTAAAACCAAGTGGAAAATTTCTCATGGAAGATTTACACAACATTGGTGGTATCCCTTGTGTTTTAAGGTTCATGATGGATGAGGGTATGCTAAATACAGATTGTTTAACTGTGACTGGTAAAACAATTGGTCAAAATCTTGAAAAAACACCAAAATTGAATTCTAATCAAGATATCATAATGCCATTAGATAAACCGATTAAAAAATCTGGGCATATTAGGATTCTCTATGGAAATATTGCTTCTGCAGGATCAGTGGCAAAAATTACTGGAAAAGAAGGTTTGGTTTTTAAAGGAGTTGCCAGAGTTTTCGATTGTGAAGATGATGCAAATGAAGCAATTTCAGATGGAAAAATTAAGAAAGGTGACGTTATTGTTATAAGATTTGAGGGACCGAAAGGCGGACCTGGAATGCCCGAAATGTTAAAGCCAACATCTGCAATCATGGGTGCTGGTCTTGGAAATGATGTTGCATTAATTACAGATGGAAGATTTTCTGGTGGTACGCATGGATTTGTTGTTGGTCATATTTCACCAGAGGCTGCTGAGGGAGGTATGATAGCATTAATTAAGAACGGTGACACTATTATTATCGATGCAGAAAAAAATGAAATTAATTTGAAATTGAATCAAAAAGAGATTGAATTAAGAAAAAAAGCATGGATAAAACCTGGTTTAAAATATAAATCCGGTATTTTGTACAAATATTCTAAACTTGTATCAAGTGCATCAAAAGGTTGTATAACAGATTAATATGAAAAAAATTTCAGGAGCAGAAGCTATTATAAGATGTTTAATTTCTGAGGATGTAGACGTTTTATTCGGGTATCCAGGTGGTGCAATAATGCCTGTGTATGACGAGCTTTACAAATTTCAGAAAGAGCTAAATCATGTTCTTGTGAGACACGAGCAAGGTGCAACTCATGCAGCGCAGGGATATGCAAGATCCTCAGGAAAAGTGGGTGTTGCCATTGCAACATCAGGTCCTGGTGCAACAAATCTGGTTACTGGCATTGCAGATGCTCAAATTGATTCAACACCAATGGTGTGTATAACTGGACAAGTCGCATCTTATTTACTTGGCTCTGATGCATTTCAAGAAACTGATATTATAGGTATATCTACACCTGTTACAAAATGGAATTATCAAATCACAAAAGCATCAGAAATAAGTGAGGTTATTTCTAAAGCTTTCTATATAGCTAAATCTGGAAGACCTGGACCTGTTTTAATAGATATTACTAAAGATGCTCAATTTGATATGATTGAGGGTTTTGAGTATAAAAAATGTATAAATATTCGAAGTTATATTCCTACACCTAAGTTTGATAAATCTGTGATTTTGGATGCTGTAAAATTAATAAATAAATCAAAAAAGCCTCTTATTGTTTGGGGACAAGGTGTTATTTTAGGAAATGCTGAGCCTGAATTCAAAGATTTTGTTGAAAAATCTGGAATTCCCGCAGCCTGGACGATTTTGGGTGTTTCAGCAATTTCAACTAATCACGAACTTAATGTTGGCATGGTTGGTATGCATGGTAATTATGGACCAAATGTACTTACTAACCAATGTGACTTGTTGATTGCAATCGGAATGAGATTTGATGATAGAGTTACAGGGGATCTAAAATCGTATGCAAAACAAGCTAAAATTATTCATTTTGAAATTGATCCAGCGGAAGTTGATAAAAATGTTAAAGTTGAATTAGCTGTTGTCGGGGATGTAAAGCAGACTCTAAAAGAAATACTTCCTCATGTAAAGAAAAGAAAGCATGTATCCTGGGTAAATAACTTTAGAGAATTAAACAAAATTGAGTTTGATAAGGTTATTGATCAAGAATACAATAAAAAACATGGTGGATTAAGTATGGCCGAGGTAATCAAGTCCATAAATGAAAATACTGATGGTAATTCTATTCTTGTGACTGATGTTGGTCAGCACCAAATGGTTGCATGCAGATATATGAATTTTAATAAATCTAAATCTAATATAACCTCAGGCGGACTTGGTACCATGGGTTTTGCACTTCCTGCAGCACTTGGGGCTAAAATTGGAGATCCAGAAAGAGAGGTTATAGCTGTTATTGGTGACGGAGGATTTCAAATGACCATTCAAGAACTTGGAACTATTTTTCAAACCTCTTCAGCAGTAAAAATTGTTATTTTAAACAATGAATATTTAGGCATGGTGAGACAATGGCAGCAATTATTTTTTGACAAAAGGTATGCATCCACAGAAATGACTAATCCTGATTTTGTTACGATATCTAAAGGTTATTTTATTGATTCAAAACGTGTGTCTAAAAGAAAAGATCTTAATTCATCAATTAAACAAATGTTATCACATGATGGACCTTATTTGCTGGAGGTCTGTGTTGAGAAAGAGGATAATGTCTTCCCGATGATACCCTCTGGATCTTCAGTATCTGATATAAGGCTAGAGTAAATGAAAAAAACAACTTATACAATCTCTATATATACTGAGAATAATGTTGGTTTACTCAACAGAGTTTCCCAAATATTTTTAAAAAGACACATTAATATAGTTAGCATTACATCATCAGAGTCTGAAATACCTGATATTTTTAGGTTTGTAATTGTAGTTAATGTTAGTAAAGAACAAGTTGCAAAACTTGTTAAGCAAATTGAGAAACAAATAGAAGTTATTTCAGTTTTTTACCATACGGATAAGCAAACTATATTTTTAGAAACTGCCTTATACAAAGTTAAATCCAGTTCATTGTTTGAAGAAAAGCAAATTCAAAACATCATTAAAGATAGTAGAGCAAATATTGTAACAGTAAAGCCAGCATTTTTTGTTATTGAAAAAACTGGTTGGAGATCCGAAACTGAAGATTTATACGAAAAATTAAAACCTTACGGTTTGTTACAATTTGTAAGATCTGGAAGAATTTCAGTAACAAAAAAATCAATGGAGATAAGTAAGATTTTAAATAATAAATAAGAATGAGTAATTATTATAATAATTTAACAGAGTTAGAAAAAAAAGAACAATTGGCAAAATGTAGATTTATGAGTGAGAGAGAATTCTCAGATGGTGTAAATGCTTTGTTATATAAAAAAATTGTTATAATTGGTTGTGGTGCACAAGGGTTAAATCAAGGTCTTAACATGAGAGATTCTGGCCTAAATATTTCCTATGCTCTAAGAAAATCATCAATCGATAATAAATCACAATCATTTAAGAATGCGATTAAAAATAATTTTATTGTTGATAGCTATGAAAAATTGATTCCTGATGCAGACGTTGTAATAAATTTGACACCTGATAAAAATCATTCTCAAGTAGTTAAAAAAGCAATGCCTTTAATGAAATTAAATTCAGTTCTTTCATATTCACACGGATTTAATATAGTTGAAGAGGGAATTTCAGTTAGAGAAGATATAACTGTAATAATGGTTGCTCCAAAATGTCCAGGCACCGAAGTTAGAGAAGAGTTTTTAAGAGGTTTTGGTGTTCCAACTTTAATTGCTGTTCACCCAGAAAATGACCCTTTTGGATTAGGCCTTGATATTGCCAAAGCATATGCAGTTGCTACTGGAGGCCACAAAGCAGGTGTTTTAGAATCCTCATTTGTTGCTGAGGTTAAATCTGATTTGATGGGAGAACAAACAATTTTATGTGGCATACTACAATCAGGATCACTTTTGATTTATAAGAAAATGATTGAGCTAGGATATGAATCAGATTTCAGTATAAAATTAATTCAAAACGGATGGGAAACAATAACTGAGGAACTTAAACATAATGGTATTAAAGGAATGATGAATAGGTTAGATGATTCATCAAGATATGTTGCGCATAAACTTTCTGATGAATTAAAAAAAATAATGACACCATTATTTGATAAACACATGTCTGATATTTTAGATGGAACATTTTCTAATGATATGATGAAAGACTGGATAAATAATGACCATAAACTTTTGAGCTGGAGGGAAGATACAGGAAAAAGCAAATTTGAATTAAATAGTGCAGGATCAATGAAAATCAAAAATCAGGAATACTTCGATAAGGGGATTTTAATGGTTTCATTTGTAAAATCTGGTGTTGAACTCGCTTTCGAAACTATGGTGAATAATGGAATTATTGATGAGTCAGCTTATTATGAATCACTTCACGAATTACCATTAATTGCTAATCTAGTTGCTAGAAAAAAGCTATACGAGATGAATAGAATTATTTCTGACACTGCTGAATATGGTTGTTATTTGTTTAATAATTCTTGTATACCGTTGCTAGAAAATTTCATGCATAAAATTAAAAAACATCAAATTGGATCAGTTTGTTCGATTGAATTTGATAAGGATGAATTATCATCATTTGATAAAAAAACTTATTCCCATCCAATTGAACATATTGGTGAAACGCTCAGAAATAATATGAAAAATATGAAAAAGTTAATTTAAGACTCATTAAATGTATCATATGACTGGCATTATTCTTGATCCAAAACTATAAACAACTAATATGTTACACCCAGTTCCTCACGAGTTCGACATAAAAGAACCAATTAAACACAAAACATTCTTGATTAATGGTAAAATAGCTAGCTGGAAAGGTGAATACAGTGAAGTAAAATCTACGATACTATCCTCAAAAAAAAATATTCCTTACAAACTGATTGGATATTCACCAAAAATGAACGAAAAACATGCTCTAAAAGCTTTGGAAGCTGCTAATAAAGCTTACAACAATGGAACCGGTAAATGGCCTACAATGAAAGTATATGAAAGAATCAATTGTATGCAGAAATTCGTTGACTTAATGAAAGGAAAAAGAGATGAGGTTGTCAAGCTTTTGATGTGGGAAATTGGTAAAAACTTAAATGATTCCAGGAAAGAGTTTGATAGAACAGTAGACTATATTAATGAAACAATCAAAGAGTATAAGAAAATAGATCGTGATGGAGCTACTTTTCAAAATAATTCTGGCGTGAGAGCTTTAATAAGAAGGGGCCCTTTAGGTGTTGTACTCTGTCTTGGCCCATATAATTATCCATTAAATGAAACATTTGCGTTATTAATCCCTGCAATTATCATGGGAAATACAGCTATATTTAAACCAGCTAAACATGGTGTTTTATTAATTGCACCGCTTTTAAATGCTTTTAAAGAGTCATTTCCACCAGGTGTAGTTAATATAATTTTTGGTAGGGGAAGAGAGATGGCATCACCAATCATGAAAACAGGAAAAGTAAATGTACTTGCTCTTATTGGGCATAGTAGTTCTGCAATTTCCCTGCAAGATTTACATCCACAAAAAAATAGATTAAGACTGGTTCTTGGCTTAGAAGCAAAAAATCCTGCTATTATCTTAGATGATGCTGACTTAGATTTGGCTGTAAATGAATGTATTAATGGTTCACTATCATTTAACGGACAAAGATGTACCGCCCTGAAGATTATTTATGTTCATGAAAAAATTAAAGATAAATTTCTCAAACAATTTTGTGAAAAAGTAGATGATTTAAAATTAGGACTTCCATGGGAAAATTCACTTCTAACCCCACTTCCAGAACCGCATAAACCCAAATATATTAATGATTTAATTAAAGATGCTAAAGAGAAAGGGGCAAGGGTTTTAAACAAAAGAGGAGGTGAAATAAGTAATAATTATATATTTCCAGCAGTTTTATATCCGGCAAATGAACAAATGAGAGTATATAAAGAGGAGCAATTTGGTCCAGTAATTCCTGTTATTTCCTTTGATGATATAGATATTCCTATCTCATTTATGGCGGAATCAAATTATGGTCAACAAGTAAGCTTATTTGGAAAATCTGAAAAAAAATTAGGCCCTTTAATAGATTCATTAGTCAATTTAGTTTGTAGAGTTAATCTTAACTCTTCTTGTCAACGAGGCCCTGATGTATATCCTTTTACTGGAAGAAAGGACTCGGCTGTTGCAACTCTGAGTGTTCATGATGCACTAAGATCATTCTCAATTAGAACTTTTGTGGCATCTAAGGACAATGAAACCAACAAAGAAATTCTTAGAAAATTAATTGATAATAAAGAATCAAATTTTATTAGAACAGATTATTATTTGTAGTATAATTTAATTTAGCATTATTGGCATCACTAACATAATAATGCTTTCGCTATCATTATCAATAATACCTGGTGAAATTATTCCTGCTCTGCTTGGGGATGAAAGCTCTAACTTTATTAGTTCCGAATCAAGATTTGATAACATTTCTACAATAAACTTAGAATTAAAACCTATGGAAATGTCAGACCCATTATAGTTACAATCTAATACTTCCTCAGATTTGTTATTAAAATCTATATCTTCAGCTTTTATCACAAGTTTATTGCCTTTGATATCAAGTTTGACTTGATTTGTAGATTTACTTGAAAAAATAGATGATCTTTTTGCAGCTTGCAAAAATTGTAATCTATCAATTTCAAGAACATTTGGGTTCTCTTTTGGAATTACAGCATCATAATTTGGGTATTTACCATCAATTAATCTACAAACCAATTTAAAATTTGAAAAATTAAAAATTGCATTGGTTTTGTTATATAAAACATTTGTGTCGGAATCATGATCTTGAAGAATATTTTTTAAAATATTTAATGGCTTGTTAGGTACAATAAATTCTATTGATGCATCTGACTTAACATCTTTTCTTTCATATTTTACTAATTTATGAGCATCTGTTGCTACAAAACATGATGAATCTGAACTAATTTGAAAAAACACACCAGACATAACAGGCCTTAAATCATCATTGCCTGATGCAAATATTGTTGAATTTATAATTTTTAATAAAATTGATGATTTAAAATTTATGACTGATGCCTCTTCAACTGCCAATGGCTTTGGAAAATCTGAACCATCGTAGTATGATAAGGAATATTGACCGTTACTTGAATTTATTTCAAGAGTATTATTTTCCAAAACTGAAAAGGTTAGTGGTTGATCTGGCAGTGACCTAACTATATCAATCAAAAGCTTAGCAGGAATAGCAATATTCGATTGAATTGATGATTCTATAGAAATGTTTGATGTCAACGATGTTTCCATGTCTGATGCTGTTATATGTAAGTTATTGTTGATAATTTCAAATAAAAAACAATCAAGAATAGGCAATGTATTATTATTATTTAATATTGATCCTAAAACTTGTAAATTTTTAAGTAAACTTTCAGAAGAAATTATAAATTTCATATAGTAATAAATATATCGTAAAAGGAACTTATAATAAAATTAAATTCAAAAAAATTCTAGGAACTTATAAACTTTATTGAAATGCTATCTCCATAAGATAGTCCAAACAAACTTCCTGCTCCACCACTAACTTTCGGGTTGCTTTTGTAAATACATAACGTTAAATTTCCAGAAGAATTAAATAAAGCAATTTTTTTCCCATCCTCCTCTCTATATTCTTTTTTAATACTGTAATTGATTGCATGATTGAATGAATCATAAACCTTATTAAATTTTACATTTCTTGCATTTATTTCGTATGATCTATCATTAATGAATTTATCAAAAAGATCCTTTTTGATATTTGAGACAACGTTTCCATAATTATCAACGTACACAACATGCCCTATTATTGTGTCATCAGACTGAGTTTTAACATTCAAATTTGTAAAAGTTTTTAGATTAACTATTTCATTTCCAAGTAAATTAATATTACCACCTCTAATTAAGTGGGCAGCAGCTTTAACAAATGTTCTTATTGACGAAGAATTTTCATGTTTACTAAATGTAATTTCAATATTTTTTTCAGGTTTTATGTGATCTGAAAGTAAAGAAATGAAGCCATTATCTGCAGTTATAAAATAGTGATTATCATAATAAGAAATAATTAGAGATTTTTCTGGGTTATATTGAGCATCTACATCAATAATATGTATAGTGCCACGCGGGTAATTTACATATGATCTTTTCGTTATATATGCTGCCTCAACAATATTAAATGGTGAAATTTCGTGACTAACATCAACAATGTTTATTGTAGAAATCTCACTAAGTAGTAATGCTTTTGCTTTTGAGACTTTAGAACCCTTATTCCCATAGTCCGATAAAAGAGTAATTATAGACATTATAATATTAAGATAATATTCTTTTTTATAAATTTACTCAATAAGAATTTATTAAAAATTTTTTGGAAAAATTTGAGTACTATATTAAGGATCTTCATCCATCAGATTTTTTTAACTCTGATATTGACATCCTCAAATCACTAAAGAAAGTTTATAACAATATAAAGATTACACCAAGAGGAGATAAGCTTTTGCTTGAAGGTGAGAATAATGATATACTAAAACTTTGTGTTGTTCTAGATTCATTAATTTATTTTTTAAAACAAAATGAGGATCTAAATGAATCTAATTTACTTCAAATTATCTCAGGAAAAGGGGATAAGCTTTTGAGTCCTGAGTCTGGGAGGGTTATTTTATATGGAACAAATAGAAAGAAAATAAAGGCACACACACTTAACCAAATAAAAATACTCGAAGCTTTTGAAAATAATGATATGGTATTTGCTATTGGACCCGCCGGTACAGGAAAAACATATACTGGTGTAGCTTTAGCTGTTAAGGCTCTTAAGAGTAAAGATGTAAAAAGAATTATCCTTACTAGACCTGCAGTAGAAGCGGGTGAAAATTTAGGATTTCTTCCCGGTGATTTAAAAGATAAACTTGACCCATATATGCAACCACTTTATGATGCATTAAAAGACATGATTCAAGTCGAAAAGCTTGATGACTATATTAAAAGAGAAATTATTGAAATAGCACCTCTTGCCTATATGAGAGGGAGAACTTTGGATAATGCATTTGTAATACTTGATGAGGCTCAAAATACAACAGAAAATCAAATGAAAATGTTTTTAACAAGGATGGGGAAAAAAGCAAAATTTATGATAACTGGAGACCCAGGCCAAATTGACTTGCCCAAGAGCTCTTTGTCTGGGTTAAAGCAGGCAAATATTTTGCTTCAAAAAATTGAGGGTATTGAAATAGTATACTTAGACGGTAGTGATGTTATACGTCACAAATTAGTTAGAAATATAATTGACGCTTATAACTTGAGTAAATAAATGCAATCAGTAATTACAAAAACAGATTTTAACTTCAGAGGATTACAATCAAAATATGAGGGTAAAGTAAGAGATGTATATACTTTAAATAACAATTATATGATCGTAATTGCAACAGATAGAATTTCAGCTTTTGATGTAATAATGCCAAAAGGAATAAACTATAAAGGCCAAATATTAAATCAGATCTCTGTAGAAATGCTAAACAAAACAAAAGACATAGTTAACAATTGGTTGATTTCTTCACCAGATCCAAATATTTCTTACGGTATAAGATGTAAGCCTTTAAAAATTGAAATGGTTGTTAGAGGATATCTGTCTGGCCATTCATTCAGGCTTTACAAATCAGGTTTAAGAAATATTTGTGGAAATATTATCCCGGAAAATATGATTGAAAACGATCAATTTAAAAAACCAATTGTTACTCCAACTACCAAAGCTGAAATTGGGAATCACGATGAAGATGTTAGCCCTAGTGAGATTATTTCAAATAAAATATTGGATAAAAAAATGTATGAAAAATTACATTATATTTCACTAGAACTCTTTAAAAGAGGAACTGAAATTGCTGAAAAATCTGGTTTAATATTAGTTGATACTAAATACGAGTTTGGTCTTGATTCAGAAAATAATATTGTTTTAATTGATGAAATACATACGCCTGATTCATCAAGGTATTTTTATTTAGATTCTTACAATTATCTTCAAAATAATAAACTGAAACAAAAACAATTATCCAAAGAATTCTTTCGTGAGTGGCTGATGGAAAATAATTTTCAAGGAAAAGAAGGACAGAAAATTCCACATATATCGAATGAAACCGTTGTTTTAATTTCAAACAGGTATATTGAGCTTTATGAAAAATTAATGAATAAAAGATTTTTAAAAGACTCTGAAATTGATGTTAACAAAAGAATAAGAGAGAATATGTCAAATTTTTTATAAAACTTTTACAATTTTTTCAATATTATTTTCTGGGCTAAACCAAAAATGTTTGCCATTGTTATTTAGCCATGTAATTTGTTTTTTAGCAAACCTCCTTGTATTTATTTTAATTTGATCAATTGATTCTGTTTTACTAGACTTACCATCAAAATAATTAAAAAGCTCTTTATAGCCAACGGTATTTAAAGGGTTCAATTTGGAGTATTTATACAAACTCTGCACTTCTTCAAGTAAACCATTTCTCACCATTATATCGACCCGTTTATTTATGCTATCATGTATTACCTTTCTCTCATTATTTAGTGCTATTGAAATATGATTATATTTTGAAGGTGGTTTTTTTCCAAGAAATGAAGAATAAGGTTTTTGGGATTGAATGGATACTTCTAGGGCTCTAATTATTCTTCTATGATTATTCTTATCTACCATTTCAAGATATTTTGGATCTATTTTTTTTAATAATGATAGTATATATTCTTTTCCTTTTTTTTCAAAATCTTGATTAAGCTGATCTCTTAGTCCTTTCGATATTTTTGGCATTTCATCTAATTCTTTGAAAATTGAGTTTAAAAATAAAAATGATCCTCCAACCAAAATTATATTATCATACTTTTCAAATAAAATATCAATTAGGTTTTTAGCATCTTTGGAGTAATCATAAACAGTATAATTATCAAATATTGACTTATTGTGAATAAAATGATGTTTTACAGTTGAAAGTTCAATTTTTGAGGGTGGGGCAGTCCCAATTTTCATTTCTTTATAGAACTGCCTTGAATCAAAAGAAATTATTTCAGTATTTAAAAATATTGCTAATTCAATTGCTTTTTTAGTTTTACCAACTGCCGTTGGCCCTGATATACTAATTATTTTTTTCAAATTTCCTATTAATTTTAAATAATTCAAGTGTTGCTTTTGCATCATCAAATGCTCGGTGATGATTATTGAGTTCAATACTAAAGTGATCGCATATCTTTTTCAATTTATAGGATTTAAGATTAGGAAAATTTTTCTTTGATAATTCAATTGTACATAATGTATCAGCTTCGAAATCTAGACCAATTTTCTTAAATTCATTTTTAAGAACTCTATAATCATAACTTACATTATGTCCAACAATTATCTTATTACTTAGTAATTTTTTTATTTCTAATGAATAATCACTAAAACTTTTGCAATTCTTC
>CABZTM010000011.1:0-41230 GCA_902528705.1 uncultured Bacteroidota bacterium
CAAGGCTATCCCATAGGTTTTAGTCAGAATAGTCAGGAAGTTTTAGTACCTGCATTTATATCTGCTTATACTGGGAATAATGCTAATTCTGTAGGTTTAAACCCAATCAGCGATAAACCAAAGATCAATTGGAGTATTCAATACGATGGTTTATCAGAGGGTCTTAAAGATATATTTTCAAGAATTTCTCTGAGACACTCTTACAGATCAAATTTCACAATTAATAATTTTCAATCTAACTTAAATTATTCAGAGAATTCTTTTAACTCAGTTGGAGATTATGAATCAAAAATATTTTTTTCGAATATAAACTTAGTTGAGCAATTCAATCCTCTCATAAGAGTGGACCTTGAGCTAAAAAACTCATTAAGACTATCGTTTGATGTAATCAAGGATAGAGCTGTTTCTTTAAGCTTAGCAAATAATTTAATTACAGAATCCTGGGGTGATGAATATTCTATTGGTATTGGATATAGAGCTAGAAACCTAAAATTATGGTCAAGGTTTGCTTCCACTGGTAATAGATTCATTGGTGATCTTAATACAAAGTTGGATTTTAATATTAGAAAAAACATGACAGTAATAAGAAACTTAAATATTAATGACAACAAAGTTTCCGCTGGCCAGTCAGTATTTTCATTAAGAATTAGTGCTGACTATGCTTTAAATAGAAACTTTTCTACGATTTTCTTCTATGATCATTTGTTTTCTAAATATGAAATTTCCACGGCTTTTCCACAAACAAACATAAGATCGGGTTTTACACTTAGGTATAATTTTGGCAATTAGTTATTGTAAATATGGGAGTAAATTATAAATTAGAGATATGGAAGTTAAAGAAAATTTAAGTTATACAAATGATCATGAATGGATCAAGATTGAAGGAAACATAGCCTCGGTTGGAATAACTGATTTTGCTCAAAGTGAATTGGGGGATATTGTTTTTATTGAGGTCGAAACAATTGGCGAAATCTTGAATAAAAATGAGGTTTTTGGTACTGTGGAAGCTGTTAAAACTGTCTCTGATTTATTCATTCCTGTTTCGGGAAAAGTTTTGGAGTTTAATAATGCCCTTGAAGATAATCCCGAACTAGTCAACGATTCACCTTATGGTGATGGTTGGATTGTTAAAATAGAAATCAAAAATACTGATGAGATTTCAGATTTATTGGACAGCGAAGCATACAAGTCCCTAATTGGTCAATAATTTTGAGAATATTTACTTGGCTTTACACGATCATAGTCTTAGTTTTATTTCTTTATCCTTTTTCTACCAAAAATTTAAATCCAATTTTAGCTGATAAACTAATTCATTTTTTTGTATTTACGCTTTTTACAATTTTATGGTGTCTTAGTTATGCGAACAAAAAAAATTACTTACTGATTTTAATTTTAATAGTTATTTTTTCTGCTTTTGTAGAGTTATTACAATTCATTTCACCTTTTGGAAGGTCATTTAGTCCAATGGACATACTATCAAATATATTTGGTATTATATTTGGTTTTTTTATTTTGGTATCATTGAAAAAAAAATTATTTTAGCCCGTCATGAGGTCAAAAAAAAGCTCTAGTGCTGATTTAAATAAAAAAAGTTCATTCTATCTAGCTATTGGATTATTCCTAGTATTATTAATCTCATGGAGAGCTATTGAATGGAAAAATTATGATGATGACGGTTATGGTTATATAGCGCTTGATGTGGATGAAGATGATGATGAAGAAATACCTATCACAGAACAATTAAAAACACCACCACCACCACCACCACCACCTGCACCTGAAATTATTGAAGTTGTTGAAGATGAAGAAGAAATTGAGGAAACTATAATTGAATCTACTGAGACTGATCAAGAGGAAATTGTCGAAGAAGTAGAGGTGATGGAAGAAGAACTGGATCTTGATGTTCCTTTTGCTATTATCGAGGATGTTCCATTATTCCCAGGTTGTGAAAGAGTTCCAAAATCACAAAGAAGAGCCTGTTTTCAAACCAATATTCAAAAACATATTAATAAAAACTTTAGATACCCAGAGATTGCTCAGGAAATGGGTATTCAAGGAAGAGTATTTGTACAGTTTATCATTGATAAAGATGGCTCCATTGTGGGAATCAGAACTAGAGGTCCTGATAAAAACCTTGAAAAAGAAGCACAGCGAATAATTGGTAAGCTTCCAACTATGACACCTGGAAAACAAAGGGGTAGACCTGTGAGGGTTCCATTTAGCATACCTATCACATTTAAGCTTCAATAATTTTATTGTTTTTTCTTTTATCTAGTTTAAATTTGCATCAAAATTTAAATGACTTTTAACTCAAAGATATTCCTGTCTTTAACTAAATCCAGGTTAGCTATCAGTGTGGTTTTTTCCGCACTCGCAGGCTATATTTTAGCAGCTGACAACTTAAATTTTTTAAATATTTTTTTATTGCTTGTTGGAGGATATTGTATTGTTGGCGCGTCAAATTCATTTAATCAAATCATTGAAAAAGACAAAGACTCAATGATGGACAGAACAAAAAACAGACCTTTACCAAAAAATCATATTTCAAAATCAAAGGCATTTTGGATCTCTGTTTTTTTGACCTTGGTAGGTCTACTTTGCCTGTATTTAATTAATTACAAAACAGCATTTTTTGCAGCACTTTCTGTTTTTCTTTATACATGCATCTACACTCCACTTAAACCAATTACACCTCTTTCAGTTTTTGTAGGGGCAATTCCTGGAGCAATCCCCTTTATGCTTGGATGGGTTGCTGCAACTAACCAGTTTGGAATAGAGCCAGGTACCCTATTCATGATCCAATTCTTTTGGCAGTTTCCTCACTTTTGGTCTTTAGGTTGGATGTTGGATGATGATTATAAAAAAGCAGGATTTATAATGTTGCCAACTGGAAAAAGGGACAGGAGAACAGCATTACAGATAATATTGTACATAATTTGGATGATAATTATTTCTATTTTTCCAGCAACTGGATTAACTGGACTCCTTTATTTATCAATTGAATCTGCAATAATTATTTTTATTCTTGGGTTAATTATGCTTTTTATGGGTATTAATTTATACAATGGAATGAATATTGTATCTGCCAAAAGGTTATTTATATACACAATATTTTATCTAACATTAGTTCAGTTAATTTATATAGTTGATAAATTCTTATGATTGAAAATATAAAACAAGAAAAATTAGCTAAGGCAAAAAAAATGATGCTATTATTCGGCTTGTTAAGTATAACAATGACATTTGCTGGATTAACTAGTGCTTATATTGTCAGTAAAGGTAGACCTGACTGGACCATGGACTTTAATCTACCGTCTGAATTTTTTTATAGTACTTTTATCATTTTATTAAGTAGCCTTACCCTTTTCGTATCAAAACGTAAACTAAATTCTGGAAAATCTATTAATAGTGTTTTTAATTGGACTCTTGTAACATTCGTCTTAGGTACAGTATTTATTGTTTTTCAGTTTATGGGTTTTAATAAGATTATTGATCAGGGTTATTATTTTGCAGGCGCTCAAAGTGCGATTAAAACCTCATTCATTTATGTCTTGTCGTTCTTGCACATTGTTCATTTAGTGGCGGGACTGATTGTATTAATTATCCTAATGTTTAACATTAAAAAAGGTAAATATGTGGATAGTAATCTAGGATTTAATTTAGGTTCAAATTTTTGGCATTTTCTAGATTTTTTATGGCTTTATTTGTTTTCCTTTTTCTACTTTTTTGGATAATTTTTTTTTAATTTTGTTTCAAATTTATAAGCGATGAGTTCATCAATTTCCTCCTCTGAAATTCAAAACAATTGGGATGGCGGTTCAAAACCGCTTGATGCTAGTTATGGAAAGCTCATGATGTGGTTTTTTATTGTGTCTGACGCCCTTACATTTACAGGATTTTTAGTTGCTTATGGTTTTTCTAGATTCAAGAATATAGACTCATGGCCAATTGCTGATGAGGTTTTTTATCACTTTCCTTTTTTGCATGGTGTTGACGCCCCTATGTATTATGTAGCATTGATGACCTTCATACTAATTTTCTCATCTGTAACCATGGTACTTGCAGTTGATGCTGGTCATAATAATAATAAAAATAAAGTTGCAGTTTTTATGCTTTTGACAATTATTGGTGGTGCTGTTTTTGTAGGTTCGCAAGGTTGGGAGTGGGTAAACTTCATAAAGGGAGAATATGGTGCTCTAGAGACAAAGGGTGGCCAAATTATACAATTTGTTGACTCAGATAACTCTAATAAAAGAATTGCATTAAAAGATTTTGCCGTAGAAATTCCTGAATACAGAGAAAGACATCAGAAAAATAATGGTTTGTGGTACAGAACAGAGTCCTCACTTCCGACATATTCTCTGGAAGAGGTTAATCAGGGTTTCTTGGCTAATAAAAATATTCTAGTTAAATCTGAAAAAATTGATGAAACAGGCCATAAAATCATTTTATCTCGTGAGGAGTCAGAGCAAAAGGTATCCCAGGCAGTTTTTGTTGTTGAAGGAGCAAACCTAATTAGAAATGAGTATGGCAATAGATTGTTCGCTGACTTTTTCTTTTTCATTACTGGTTTTCATGGTTTTCACGTATTTACTGGAGTTGTTATAAATATTATAATTTTTATAAATGTATTATTGGGCACATATGAAAAAAGAGGTCATTATGAAATGGTAGAAAAAGTTGGGTTATATTGGCATTTTGTTGACTTGGTTTGGGTTTTTGTTTTTACATTTTTTTATTTAGTTTAAGTAGTTATGGGACAAGATAATCATCACAAGTTAGAAATTTTTAGGGGTATGATTAAGTTTAAATCTAATGTTCAAAAAATTTGGGGTGTACTGATTTTTCTTTCAATTGTAACTGCAGTAGAGGTTGCTTTGGGAATCATCAAACCACAGGTTTTAATGAGTACATTTCTTTCTATGAAATTAATTAACTGGATTTTTGTAATTCTTACTCTTGTAAAAGCATACTATATTACATGGGATTTTATGCACATGAGAGACGAAACATTTGGTTTACAGGCTTCAGTCGTTATTACCTTAATATTTTTAATAGCATACGCTGCTTTTATATTTCTTGTCGAGGGCAATTACATTTATGATGTAATGTACGAAAGCTTCGTTAGTTGGGACTTTTAAATATTATTCCATTGAAAAAGTATTTTGTTCTTACAATCCTTTTTGTGTTACCTCTTGTGGCATATTTATTTTTTGCCTCTGGAATAAATAATTTTGCTAAGCTTCCAATATTAGAAAAAGATGTTTTGAATGTTGATACATTTTCTGAAAAAACTTTTGATAATAAAATTTCAATTTTAATTTTTCTAGGAAATAATATTCAGAAAAAAAAAGGCGATATATTAAATCTGAATCAAAAAATTTATAAAAGATTTTATGAGTTTAATGATTTTCAATTCATTGCTTTAGGACCAATTGAAATCAAGAAACAAATAGAGGATTTAGTTGGCCAATTAAGCACTGGTACAAATACAGAAATGACAAAATGGTTTTTCCTTTTCCAGGACTCTGAAGAAACAAAAAATATTTTCAAAAGTTTAAGAACAAATCTTGAACTAGATGAATTTGGGGGATCGCCTTATGTCTTTATAATTGATAAGAACGGTTATCTTAGGGGAAGAAATGATTCGGATGGTATAAAGTTTGGTTATGATATCCGATCTGTCGCCGAATTAAATAATTATATGGTAGACGATATTAAAATTATCTTAGCTGAATATAGACTAGCTCTTAAAAAGAATAATATTTTTAACAACCAGTGAAGAAAAACTTAACCATAGTATCTTTCATAATCATTATTGTTTTTGGATTTATTTTTTTACCAAAAATTTATAACCGTCTAAAAACTGAAAGTGTCATAGATTCTAGTAGAACAAAGGAAGTCAGTAATGAGTCAAAATTGGCTTACGTAAAATTAAATGGAGAGGCACGAAGAGTCCCAGATTTTATATTTAAGAATCAAGATAATTTATACATATCTAATGAAGATTACAATGGAAAAGTTTATGTTGCTGAGTTTTTTTTCACTACTTGTCCATCAATATGTATCGAAATGAATCAGAATATGAGGATGTTAGATGAAGAGTTTGGAGATAGGAGTGATTTTGGTATTGCCTCATTTACTATCGATCCAATCAATGATACACCTGTTGTTTTAAAAGAATATGCTGAAAGATTAAAGGTAAAGTCAAAAAATTGGCATTTTTTAACAGGAGCAATTGATTCTGTTTATGAATTATCAAACAGTGGGTTTAATATTTTTTCGGGTGTAAATCCAGCTGTAGCAGGTGGTTTTGAACATCAAGGGTTTTTTGCATTAATTGATAAAAATGGATACATTCGCTCTCGAAGAGATAGTAACGGTAATCCGATTGTTTATTACTTAGGAATTACCTCAGTTGGAAATAAACTACAAGGTATTGATATGATAAAAGAAGATATTGAAATATTATTAAAAAATGGCTAAGGTTAATAAGGTTTACAACATATTGATCTGGATTGTTTCTGCAGTGGTTCCAATTGTTGTTGCATTACTGTTGTTTACAAAGTGGGATCAAAACAAACTAATCTTTGATATGCGAATTCCGAATAATGATCCAATTATTCTACTTGATAATTTGCCCTTTATTGAGCCATTAACTTTTCTACCACCAATTTATGCCATAATCAACGGATTAACTGCCTTGTTACTAATAACTGCCGTATATTATATTAAAAATGGTAAACGAAAAATTCATGAATACTTAATGAAAGTGTGCATTGCGCTCTCCCTAATGTTTCTAGTAATGTACATAGCTTATCATATGACAACAGATCCAACTTCATTTGGTGGAGAAGGGTTCATTGCTTATGTCTATTACTTTATTTTGATTACACATATTTTATTGTCCGTGGTTGTTATTCCTCTTGTTTTGACTAGTTACAGCAGAGCTATTCAGGCAAACTTCATATTACATAAAAAAATTGCTAAAGTAACATTCCCTATTTGGTTATATGTTGCCATAACTGGTGTTATTGTTTATTTAATGATATCTCCCTACTACTAATGCTTGAGTCAATACAATGTTCTATGTGTAAAGCTGTTTTAGAATCTGGAGCGGATGAAAAAACTGCTGAAAGTTTAAACGATGGTATTATATACCTTATGGCTATTCCCTATCTACTTGCCGCACTCACTGCTTACATTTTATACATCAAATTTTTTAAAAAGAAATAAACCTTCTTACCTTAAGTTTGTCTTAAATCAGGAAAATTAAAAGAATTTATTGATTTAAATTCTTAGTTTTGCTTCCTTATATTATGTTAACAAACACAAACATTAGATCCAAAGCTTGGAACAATTTAAAGCAAGATTTAGGTGTTGCCGTTGGAGCAATAATTTTATTTTTTATCGTATCAATCGCAATGAGCTCATTACCCTTTATAGGTTTTCTATTGCAAATATTTCTCACCGGTGCTTTATATGTTGGTTACTGTTTCTTTTTTTTAAAAGTTGCGCGTAATGAAAAAGCAGAGATTGAAGATTTATTTATGGCTTTTAAATCCAAAAAAATCATAATTGACTCAATTATTACTTACCTGTTAAGTGGTTTAATAATTACTGTTATTTTTATTATTTGTGTAGTAATCTGGGCATTTGCGATGTTTGGTGGTTTTGAACCAGTTGGCTCATTGATAGAAATGCTCAATTCGTTTATGAATTCCCTTAATCAAGCTGGCTCTGAAGTTTATTCATATGATTATAATTACAGCATTGATCCTGAGCTCGCAAGCTTTAGTACAAGTTCCCTATTTTTTTCTTTTCTGTTTATTGTTCTATTACCTTGTACTATTGTTGGTTTAGGTATCTCTCAGTCTTACTACTTATTGGCGGATGGTAAACCTAAAAATGGTTTAGAAGCCATTAAAATGAGTTGGGGTTTGATGTATACAAATAAGATAAAATTTTTACTTCTTCAGCTTAGCTTTATTGGTTGGATTGTGCTTAGTATTTTCACACTCTTTTTTGGATTTTTGATTTTAGCCCCCTATATATCAACATCATATGCCACATTTTATGATAATTTGGAAATCAAAAATTTTAAATGATTAACATTAAGGATTTACATAAATCTTATAATATGGGATCTAATTCCCTCCACGTACTTAAAGGGATTAACTTCTCTGTCAGTGAGGGAGAATTGGTTGCAATAATGGGCTCATCTGGTTCAGGTAAATCAACTTTATTAAATATTATTGGAATGTTGGATAATTATGATAAAGGTTCATACGAACTTGATAACATTTTAATTAAAGATTTGAACGAGACAAAAGCTGCTAATTACAGAAATAAATTTCTGGGTTTTGTTTTTCAATCGTTCAATTTGATTAATTATAAATCTGCAGTTGATAATGTCGAACTACCCTTGTACTATCAGGGAATAAAAAGAAAAGAAAGAGAAAAAATAGCACTCGATTATTTAGATAATGTTGGTCTCAAAAATTGGGCATCTCACTTACCTAGTGAGTTATCTGGGGGTCAGAAGCAAAGAGTGGCAATCGCTAGGGCAATGGTCTCAAAACCCAAAGTTTTATTAGCTGATGAACCTACGGGGGCACTAGATTCCAATACATCTTCAGAAGTAATGTCTTTAATTCAAAAAATTAATAACTCTGGTAAAACAATTCTAGTAGTGACTCATGAGGAAGATATTGCCAAAATGTGTAAAAGAATTGTTAAACTCAAAGATGGAGTTATTGTAGAGGATAAAAAAATAAAGCAAAAAGTTTTATAAATGTTTGATAAAGACCGCTGGATAGAAATTTTTGAAACTATTAAAAAAAATAAATTAAGAACCTTTTTGGCTGGCTTTACTGTTGCTATAGGGATTTTTATTTTTATTATGCTCTTTGGTCTTGCTAACGGTTTAGAAAATACATTTGAAAAGTATTTTAAAGATGATCAATTGAACACAATATGGATTAACGGGAGCAGGACATCTAAACCTTACGCTGGATATGAATCAAACAGAAGAATTAGATTTAAAAATGAGGACTTGGAAGATATTCAAAATAAGTTTAATTTTTTTATAAACGGTATTACACCACGAATTACTATTTCAAGTGAGGTGGGATATAGATTAAAATCAAATAATTATACTGTAAGAGGCGTAGGTCCACACCATCAGTTTAATGAAATGACAGTCATTATGGATGGTAGATATATAAATGAAGCGGATATTTTTAACAAAGAAAGAAATGTTGTAATTGGAAGACTTGTAAAGCAAGATTTGTTTGGAAACGAAGATCCAATTGGAAAATTTGTAAATGGCGGAGGTAGATCTTGGAAAGTTGTTGGAGTTTTTCAGGATGATGGAGGGGACAATGAGGAACGAATGATTTACTGCTCTTATACCACACTTCAATCAATTTTAAAAAGTTCCGATGAGGTTGACCAAATTATAGTATCGTACAATCCTGATATTGGTTATGATGGTGCAATTGAATTTGAAAAAAATATTAAAAAATATTTAAAGAGTAAAAAAAAGATTGACCCTAATGATCCCAAAGGAATATCTGTAAGAAGTGCTTCCAACGATATGCAACAAAATGAGCAATTTTCAAATGCCTTAAATTATATGATAATTTTTATAGGAATAGGCACTTTGTTTGCTGGAATTATTGGAATTTCTAATATTATGGTTTTTGTAATTAAAGAGAGAAACAAAGAATTTGGGATAAGAAAAGCAATAGGAGCTACCCCTAATTCTATAATCGCACTTGTTTTACAGGAATCAATTTTTATAACCACGATTTCAGGCTATGTGGGATTATTTTTTGGTGTGCTACTTCTTTCAACAATTGGTGATAAATTAGAAAAAACATACTTTATTACTGACCCATATGTTGATTTTAATTTCGCTATTGTTGCAACACTTATGTTAGTATTATTTGGAGCATTAGCTGGATATATTCCTGCCAAGAAAGCTGCAACGATCAAACCAATTAAAGCATTAAATGAAAAATAAATGAAAGAATTGTTAGAGAAAGATACATGGCAAGAAATATTTGGATCTATCAGCAAAAATAGGGTTAGAACTGTAATTACCATGATTGGAGTTTTATGGGGAATCTTTATTTTTATTACACTCTCGGGAACTGCAAAAGGTTTGGATAATGGATTTGAAAAAGCTTTTGCATCAATTTCATCAAATAGTTTATTTGTCTGGGGACAATATACATCACTACCATACAAAGGATATAAGGCTCGTAGGGGTATTCGACTTAAGGTTGGAGATGTTGAAATTATAAAAAAAAGAGTTCCAGAAATTGAATTTATTGCACCAAGAAATGTGAGAGGTGTTTTTGGATCTTCTGGCGGTAATGTGGTTCGCGGATCAAAGACAGGTACTTACGCCATTTATGGTGAATATCCAGAATATATTAAGATTGCAACATCAAAAGTCTATGATGGAGGAAGATTTATAAATGAAAATGATATGACTTTTTCAAGAAAAGTGTGCGTAATAGGCGAAAGAACATTGAAAGAGCTTTTTGAAAAAGGTGAAAAACCAATTGGTAAATTTATTTCCATTAATAGCATCACATTTAAAGTAATTGGTGTTCACAAATTCGTTCAAGGAGGTGGATTTGGAGATGATGGTGATATATACATTCCCTTTGTAACATTCAAGGACTTGTTTAACTCTGGAGATAATGTAGGTTTCTTTATGATGTCTGCTTATAAAGACGCTGATGTTGTAAAAGTTGAAAAGGAAGTGAAAAGTGTTTTAAAAGACATTCATAATATAAACCCAGATGATGAAGAAGGTTTAGGAGCTTTTAACTTAGGTAAAGTTTTTAATGATACTCTAAATTTTGTTAATGGTTTGTCATTTCTTTCCCTAATAGTTGGATTGGTTACAATATTAGCTGGTGTAATAGGTATTGGAAATATATTGTTGATATCTGTCAACGAAAGAACAAAAGAAATTGGCATTCGTAGGGCGTTGGGAGCTACACCTAGACAGGTAAGAAATCAGATTCTTATCGAATCCATATTTTTAACTTTGATAGCTGGAATAATTGGAATCATTTTAGCAACAATAGTCCTATTTTCAATAAATTATGGAACGAAGGATCTAACAGATTTCCCATATACAAACCCTACAGTACCATTGAAATTTATTTTTGGAGCATTATTTCTTATGATTACTTTAGGATGTTTAATTGGGATGATACCAGCTCAAAAAGCAGTAAAAATCAGGCCAATTGAGGCATTGAGAGAAGAATAATTTTAATTTTGATAATTATATGAAAAACATAAAAAATATTGGATTCGTTTTAATAGCATTGGGCTTGTTATTTTCCATAGCCTACTATATTAAAACCAATAGTCGGTCAGCAATTACTTATGAAACAGAACAATTAAAAAATAAAACAATTGAAGATAAAATTGTAGCTACTGGAAGTGTAGTTCCCGAGGATGAAGTTAATATTGTTCCCCAGATTAGTGGTATTATTCAGGAAATATATGTTGATGAGGGTGATCAAGTTCAAGCTGGGGATTTATTAGCAAAGATTAAAGTAATTCCTAATGAACAAACACTTAATAGTGCAGAGGGAAGAGTTAAAACAACCCAAATAATCCTTCAAAACTCTGAAAAAGAATATTATAGAAATAAAAAACTTTTTGAAAAGGGTATAATTTCAGAACAAGATTTTAATTCAACTGAACTGAGATTTAATCAGGACAAACAAAATTTGGAGAATGCAAAATCAGACCTCCAAATAATTAGACTTGGGTCAATCGGAGGTTCCGCATTAACAAACACTAATGTTAGATCAACAATTTCTGGAACAATTTTACAAGTACCTGTTAAAGAAGGTGATCAAGCAATTGAAGCCAATACATTTAATCCTGGAACTACAATAGCCACTGTTGCAGATTTAAATAAAATGATATTTGAAGGTCGTGTTGATGAGGGAGAGGTTAGTAAGCTAAGAACGGGATTACCATTAAAAATAGAAATTGGTGCAATTGAGGATAAAGTATATGATGCTAAGTTAACCCTAATAGCACCAAAAGGTATTGAGGTTGCAGGTGCAATTCAGTTCCAAATTGAGGGAGAGGTTTATTTGGATGATGAATATGTCATAAGAGCCGGCTACAGTGCAAATGCGACCATTGTTACTAAAGTAAAAGAAAATGTATTGGCAATAGATGAATATTTACTTCAGTTTGATAATAAAACAAAAGAAGCCTTTGTAGAAATTGAAATCTCTGATCAAAATTTTGAAAAAAGAAAGATTGAAATAGGAATTTCAGATGGAGTATACGCTGAAGTTTTATCTGGTGTCAGTCTTGATGACAGAATTAAAGTTTGGAATAAGACTGAGCCTATAAAAAGAGGAGATGTTGAAGAAGTTGATGATGAATACAAGTTAGATAGATAGAAAATGAGAAAATTTTTATTATTATCATTATTACTTTTTACTACCAGTACAATAGCCCAGAAAAAATGGACATTAAAAGAATGTGTTGAGAGAGCAATAGAAAAAAATATATCCATTAAGCAATCTGAGTTAAATTTTATGGAGTCAGAAATAAATAAAAAAAATGCAATTGGAAATTTTATTCCGAACTTGAATATTGGCAGTTCTCACTCTTGGAATGTCGGTTTGAATCAGGATATTACAACAGGAATTTTAGAAAATATTACTACTCAATTCACATCAATGAACCTAAATGTTAATGTCGATGTTTTGAATGGTTTAAAAAACATCAAACAACTTCATTTGGCAAATTTAAATATCTTATCAAATAAATTCCAATTGGATGATATGAGGGAAAATATTTCACTATTAGTTGCCAATTCGTTTCTTCAAATTCTCTTTAATAAAGAACTTCTAAAGGTTCAAAAAATTCAATATGATTTATCAATTGAAGACTTGTTAAAGGCTCAGGAGCTAATTGAAAACGGTGTTTTACCATCTGGTGATTTATATGAAATCGAAGCCAATAAGTCAAGTGCTGAAAAATCTCTCATTGACGCTGAAAATGCACTTACTCTTGCAAAGCTATCATTGACCCAATTAATTTTAATTGAAGACTATCAAGAATTTGATATCGTGGATGAAAACTATGATTTACAGTTTAGTGAAATATTGAACAAATCACCTGATGAAATTTATAATTATGCTATTGAAAACAAGAATGAAATTAGAGTTGCAGAGACAAATGTTGAAATTGCAAAAAAATCACTAGAGTTAAATAAGAGTTTTTTACAACCAAGATTATCAGCTTTTTACTCTTTTAACTCCAGAATTGCATACAGTGATAGGTTAGTAGGTACTGGAGATTTTGATTTTGTTCCAATTGGATTTGTTCAAGGTACTAATCAACCAGTGGTTGCACCATTTCAACAAACCATTATTAAGGGGCCAAGATCATTCATTGATCAATTTGATTCTAATAAAGGACAAAACTTTGGTCTAAATTTATCAATTCCAGTTCTTAATAATTTTTCAATCAGAACAAATGTAAACAGGAGTAAGGTTGATGTTGAAAGATCTGAAAATCTTTTGTTTCAAACTAAGCTTGACCTACAAAACACAATTAATCAAGCTTACAACGATGCAAAAGGTTCTTTGAAAGCGTATGAAGCCTCACAAAAGTCTTTAGAGTCAAGAAAAATATCTTTTGAATATGCTCAAGAGAAATTTAATCTAGGGGCAATAGATTCTTATGAGTTTTCATTGATCAAACAAAGATTTGAATCTGCTCAGTCTGATTTAATTATTTCTAAGTATGATCTTATATTTAAGATTAAAGTTTTAGAGTTCTATTTTGGCATTCCCCTAAAAATTTGAAACTGGATTTAATATTAAATATAGAAACCTCAACATCAAATTGCTCAGTTTCTTTATCTAGTGGAGAAGATTTAATTGATATAATTGAAGTAGATAAAAGTTCATATTCACACTCTGAGAATCTACATAGCTTTATTCAAAAAATTTTAAAAGAAAATAAATTTAAACCACAGGAATTGGCTTGCATTTCTGTTAGCAGGGGACCGGGCTCATACACCGGGTTGAGAATTGGTGTTTCAGCTGCAAAAGGTTTATGTTTTGCAAATGATATCCCTTTAATTTCAGTTTCATCATTGGAAATACTAGCTAACTCAACTAGTTTTAAGGGAATTGTCATTCCAACAATAGATGCTAGACGTGAAGAAGTTTATTCATGTGTTTTTTTTGAAAATCATATTATAATTGAAGAAAAACCTGAAATAATAACCCAGTTATCATTTAAAGATCACTTAAAAAATAATGAAGTTCTAATAATTGGAAGTGGTCAATTTAAGTGTGAAAAAATTATAAAAAAAAATAAAAACCTTACTTTTAATAACGAGATAATAAATCCTTCATCTAGACATATGCCCATTTTATCATACAGAAAATTTATTAAAAAGGAGTTTGAAGATTTGGCATACTTTGAGCCTAGTTATCTAAAAGAATTTAAATCCAGGTAGTTCACCCATTGATGGCAGTGACAGAACTAACCTTTTGAGGTAAATAGTTTTTCAACATAGTCTCAATTCCATTTTTTAATGTAACAGTTGAAGAGGGACAACCACTGCACGCCCCTTGTAATAAAACTTTTACCTCCCCACTTTCATTGTCAAATGATTGAAATATAATATTGCCACCATCCTGTGATACTGCTGGTTTTATTTGTTCATCAATTAGTTTTGCGATTTCTTTTGAAGTGTCATCTAATTCATCCAATGATATTGAATCAAACTTTTTTTCGATATCATATTTTTTTTCTATGATGGTATTACCATCTTTTATATAAGACAAAATGAATTCCCGAATATCCATAATATGGTTTTCCCAATCAAAGCCCAACTTTAAAGAAATTGATATGAAATTAAAATCAATATAGACTTCAGAAACAAATTTATGTATGAAAAGGGCTTCAGCTAACGGGCAATTTGAAGCATCTGTTTTAGATTTAAACTCATGAGGGTTATTTACTAATTTTTTATTAGCAACAAACTTCATCACTTTAGGATTAGGAGTTCTTTCTGCATAAATGCTTGTAGCTAAATTACTGTTTATAAAAACAGACATTCCATCATTAAGGTTTTTTGTAATTTCTTCAAGTACTTCACCTTGAACATCCGACCACTCCAAAAAATCAAGTTTTTCAATTATAATCAAATGTTTATCAAGAGTGACCGACTTAACGAATGGTAGGAAAAATAATTGTTTAACAAGAGGATAATTATCTAAGTCTGAATTTTCATCAAGTTTAATTCTCTTAGAAAAAATAATTTTATTTGAAGATATAACAAGATGATCTTTATTTTCACTATTTAATATTTCTAAAATATAATTCATAATTAAATTGTATACACTGATTTCTTATTATCAATTAAAAGTTCAATGGCAAATTTATTACCATTAGTAAAAAAATCATTGTAAATTTTATTTTTTTCAATGTTAACTGTTTTCTTTTCTTCTAAAGTTAGTTTGACTTGAGCAGCAACAGCAACATTATAATTAGTAATACTTATTTTGTTTCCGACAATTTTTTTAATTAAATCCTTTACGATAAAATAATGGGTACAACCCAAAACCAACTGATCAATCCCATAATCAATCATCGGATTTAAATATTTTCTCAATAGTGATTCAAGCTCATTATTTTCAAATTTACCAGACTCAATGATTTCTACTATTCCGTCCCCCTCTTTTTCAATTATATCAATTCCAAAAAAACTTTGGCTGGTTTTTTCAAATAGTTCACTAGATAAAGTTCCTCTTGTTGCTAAGACACCAATCTTACCATTTTTTGATTCTTTAATAGCTGGTTTTATACCAGGCTCAATACCTACAAATGGAATCTCAAATTTTTCTCTCAATAAGTTTATTGAGTTAGTTGTTGCTGTATTACAAGCAACTACAATCAATTTACAACCCTTTTCAATAAGCCATTTTGTGTTTTTGAAACTAATATCTTGAATTTCAGATATCGTTTTTGAGCCATAGGGTGAATTTTTTGAGTCAGCTAAATAAATGGTATTTTCTCTTGGAAGTAACTTTACAACTTCTTTCCAAACACTGATTCCGCCTATTCCGGAATCAAAAAAACCAATTGGAGAAATACTCATAAAAAAAACTACCTATAAAATTATAGATAGTTTTTAAAAAAAAAGTTAAATAGGGTATAAATCTAGAAACCAAGTTCTTTTTTTACATCTGCCATTAGGTCTTTTCCATCGGACAGAATAACAGCTCCACCAGGTGTAGCATCAATGACGTAATCAAAGCCCTGCTCTCGTGCTACTTTTTGAATTGCTTCCTTTGCTTTTTCAATTAGTGGCCTTAGTAAATCAGCTTGCTTTTGTTGGATATCTTGAGCTGCTGTTTGTTGGTATTGTTGAATATTTTGCTCCATTCCTTGCAACTCTTTAGCTCTTGCTTGATTTGTGACTTCAGTTTGATTTTGGGCATCTGCAGAATAAGTCTGTGATTTGGTTTGATACTCTTTCATAGATGCTTCAATTTCAGTTTGATATGTCTTCTGAAGCTTTTCTAATTGTGCTTGAGCCTCCTTAACTTCAGGCATTTGGCTTATTAGTGATTGACTATCAATATGAGCAACTTTACTCTGTGAGTATGAAATGGTGCTAAAAGCTATAAATGCAACTGATACTAATAATTTTATATAATTCATTTTTTTAAATTTTAATTTTTCTTTTTACGCTTATTAAACTATCCCTCTTCCTTTTTATTTCTATTTTTCTAAGTTCTCTCAATCTTGAAATCGAATCCCTTCTCTTTTTATTTTTCTGTTCTGCTAATTTTCTCTTTTCTTCTAATTCTTTTTTCCTATCATCCTCAAACTCAATTTCAAGGTTTTCAATTTTCTCTTGTCTTAAGATACTTCTCAAAACGAGCTCGCTAATATCGTATTTTTTTTCTGAATAAAGCATAATCACTGCACTAGATTTATCAAAAATAAAATCAAATTTATTTTTATCAGCTATTTTTTGAACAATCGCAAGGACCTCATCCTGAATTGGTTGTATTAAAATTTTTTCCTGTATTAACCAATCTCCCTCGGGTCCAAACCTCTTATTTCTGTAATTATCAAGTTCCTTAAAATCATACTCTAATTCTTTACTTCTTTTCAAATAAATTTGGTTGGGTATTAAATCCTTTTCAAACTCTAATTCTTCCCTCTTTGTCTTAATTTCAGTTTCTTTTTTTAAAATTTCATTTTTCCATTGATCAATTTTATATTCAAATTCTTTGTTGGCAACTTCAAAATCTTCAATATTACTTAATATGTAATCCATATTTATATAGCCAACTCTTAATTCTTTTTGGGCATTTAAAAGGTTACAAATTAAAATGAAATAAAGTAAAAAATTAAATAGTTTAATTTTTATCATAAATATTAAAAGTTTTGACCGATCACAAAGTGTGTTTCCCAACCATTTGGTGTAAGATCATTATTGCTAACCCCGTCCAAACCATATCCAAAATCAATACCTAATAAACCAAAAGCAGGCATAAAAATTCTCAGACCTACTCCCATGGACCTTTTTGAATTAAACGGGTTATAATCACGGAATTTATCAAAACCTTGTCCTGATTCCAAGAATGTAAGTCCAAAAATTGAAGCAGCAGGTTTTAGAGTGATAGGATACCTAAGCTCTAGCGAAAACTTATTGTAGATTGTAGAGCCATTTTGACTAGATAATGATTGATTAGGGTAACCTCTTAAAGAAATCATTTCTCTTCCATCCATTGCATATTGTGACATACCATCACCACCTAGGAAAAACCTGTCAAATGGTATAACTCCTCTGTCATTATTATAAGCACCCAAGAAACCAAATTCTGCGTGAGTTCTAAGAACCAATTTATCAAACAGTCTGGTATACCAAGATCCTTTAAATTTTATTTTGTAAAATTCTAACCATTTATATTTTTCTTGATCAATTTTTGAAGCATCTGGATCGCCATTTGAATCTTGAAATTCAGGCAGATCCCCTAGATTTGCATAATCAACCCCGTTCCATAAAGAATATGGAAGTGAAAATCTTGCACTTATTAAAAATTCTGAACCACCTAATGGGAATATTGGGTTAGTAAAAGTGTTGTTTCGAGATAGGGCTACTGTGTAAGAAACATTATTAGATTTACCTTGCCCAAAAGTGAATAGTCCAGTAAAGTAATTCTGAAGGTTGTAATATTGATATGAAAGCGATTGAGATAATGTGAAATAATCGTCCGGAACTCTTAATCTTTTTGCCAGACCAATACTCGCACCAGTTATAGACACAAATTGCTCTTTATTTACATTTCCTGTAAAAAAGTTGTATCTAAATTGTTTAGTATGAGAAAATGAGGTTGAGAATTGTACAGGTTGTTCCCCACCAAACCAAGGATCAGACAATGAAAAACTGTAAACTCTGTAAAACCTATTTGCTTGAAGACGAAGAGATAACGACTGGCCATCACCCATGGGAACAGGTTTCCAAGCTTTCCTATCTTTTAATCCTCTTAGGGAAAAGTTATTAAATGATACGCCAATAGATCCAATAAATGAGTTACCACCATATCCACCCTGAAGCTCAACTTGGCTAGCTCCTTTTTCTACTAGGCCATATTCAATATCAACAGTTCCACCATTGGGATCAACATTTTTAAAATCTGGACTGATTTGTTCAGGATCAAAAAATCCAGTTTGACCAAGCTCACGTACTGTTCTTACAACTTTATCTTTACTATATAAATCACCAGGTTTTGTTCTAAGTTCCCTGTAGATAACGTGATCATTAGTTCTGGTATTACCAACTACAGTTATTTTATTAAAATATGCAGGGTTACCCTCTACAATTCTTATTTCAAAATCAATTGTATCATTGATTGCAGCTATTTCAACTGGATTAATGCTTGAAAAAAGATATCCATTGTTTTGATATAAATTTGTTAAGTCTTCGCCGTCGGGTTTTGATGAATCAGCAATTCTTTTTTTAAGCAAAACACCGTTGTAAGTATCTCCTTTAAACAAACCTAATAATTTGGACAACTGATCATCACTATAAACTGTATTTCCTAAAAATTTAATATCTCCGAAATAGTATTTTTTTCCTTCATTAATATTAATATTTAATTTAATTAAATTATTATTTGTTATAACAGTATCAGAGATGATTCTTGCATCTCTGTAGCCTTTTTCCTTGTAAAAATCAATTATTGAAGCAAGGTCTGCTTGATAATCATTTTCAATAAATTTTGACTTTTTCCAAAATCTACCAGGTAGTTTGGTTTTTGTCTTTTTCATCTTTTTCTTGAGCTGTTTTGATTTAAAAATCTCATTTCCTTTAAATTCAATTTCATTGACTTTGACTCTATCGCCTAAATCAACATTTATTACCATTTTTTCATTATTTAAACCTATTGAATCTTTGATAGTATTGATATTAACCTTAGTATTCAAAAATCCATTTTTTTGGTATTTATTTACAATGTAATTTTTTGTTGTTTCAATAAAATTTTCTGTTATTTTTTGTCCTCTTTTAATTTCAATTTCCTCCTCTACAGTTTCAGATTTTGATTTTTTTAAGCCAGTTATTTTGTATTCTGAAAGGGAGGGAAGCTCGATTATTGAAATTTCAAGATCCACTTTATCTCCAACAATATTTGTGATGTAAAAGTTAATGTCACTAAAAAGTTCAAGTTTCCAGAGTTTGCTTATGATTTTACTGATATCTTCACCAGGAATTTGGACTTTTTTCCCAACAAAAAGACCAGTGTAAGTTACCACGGTTTGTTCATTAAAACTTTTTATACCTGTGACCTTTATATCATTTATAATATATTCTTTACCCTTTACATACTCATCATCTTGTCCGAGGACAAAATTGCTAGACATTAGTAAAATCAAAAAGATATATTTTATATCAAGTAGTTTTCCCAAATCTTCTATTTCTTTTTTGATATGTTATAATTGAATTATAGAAATCTTTTTTTCTAAATTCAGGCCAGAGTAAATCGTAAAATAATAATTCCGCATATGAATTTTGCCACAATAAAAAATTACTTAACCTAAATTCTCCACCTGTTCTTATTAACAGATCAACATTTTTAGAATTTTTTGTGTAAAGATGCTCATTTATTAGCTTTTCATCAATATTTTCAATGGAAATTATATTTTTTTTAACTTTTGAAGAAATCTTTATTATGGCATCAACTATTTCAGTCTTTGATCCATAACTTATCGCTAGATTTAAATTTAAACCATCATTTTTGATTGTTAAATCACATGCTTTTATTAGTTCACCTTCTATCTCTCTAGAAAGTTTACTTACTGAACCAATAATCCTCATTCGTATATTATTTTTATTGATGTCTTCAATTTCGTTATTAACAGATCTTACAAGTAATTTCATAAGAGCATTAACTTCACTTTTTGGTCTTTTCCAATTGTCAATAGAAAAAACGTATAATGTTAAATTTTTTATACCTAATTCAACGCAAGATTCAATTGTTTCTCGAACAGAACTGATCCCGGAAGTATGACCAAAAATTCTCTTTCTACCGAATGATTTAGCCCATCTTCCATTTCCATCCATTATAACGGCAACATGCTTAGGTAAATTTCCTAAGTCAATTTGTTTTATATGTTCGTTATTGACATTTACATTCATAATTTCCAAAAACGTAAGTTAATGTTAATCCAGAAAAAACAACCCAATCTTGACTCAATCCACTTCCGAATCTTTTTTCAGAGTAAATTTCCGTATTTTCAAAGACTGGGTAACTCCCATCTAAATTTTCCGAAAAGGTATGTCTGGCGGTAATTTCAATTCCAAATACCAAGGTTTTAAGTAGTTTGGATTTTATTCCAATTGTAATAGGAAGTGCAAAATCTGAACTTTTTCCATACGATTGGGCAATGGTTTGCCCTAGTGGATAATGAATTCCATCATATCTAAAATAACTTAAACCTGTACTTACATAAGGAGAAAATTGAAATTTATCATCCTGAACATCGAATTCTGTAAAATTAAAATCAATACCAACAGTAACTTCTTGAATATTATTTTCAAACGATTTGCCCCTCAATTTTCTGTATTCAGGAGAATTATTATATAAATCACTAGATTGGATATCTGAAATTGAGATTTGTGTTCTTACTGAAAATCTATCTGAAAAATTATTTCTGTACAAAATACCATAGCTATAGGTTCCATAAGAAACCGGATCGATATAAGTGGTTGGACCAACATCACCAATATAATTCGATCCTCCAAACAAAAAACCTATTTCGTTTCTCTGTGAATTTAATTGAAAAGAAATTAAAAGCATGAACAGAAAAATGTATTTTAAAATTATTTTCAAAATCAGTTTCTTTTATCTTTTCCCCAAAATAATTTTTCTCTCAATGTTTCATAATATGAGTTTCCATCAAACTTTACAAGTTTAAACTTTATTGGAGATTTTTCAATTATAATTGAGTTACCATGTTTTAAACTTATAATATTTGTATCAATAGATAATAAATGAAAATCTTCTCTTCCAGAAACATTAATTTCAATTCTTGTCTTATCTGAAATTACAATAGGCCTAGCATTCAGATTGTGGGGTGAAATAGGAGTAAGAATTAAAGAGTTGCTGTTTGGAGAAACTATTGGCCCACCACAGCTCAATGAGTATCCAGTTGATCCAGTTGGGGTTGAAACTATTAAACCATCTGACCAATATGAGTTTAAAAATTGACCATCTAATTTTGTTTGAATGTTTATTAATGATGTTGTGTTTTTTCTGACAATACTTATCTCATTTAGTCCAACGCAAAAAATCTCATCAAGAATTTTTGAATTTAAAACTTTAACTTGAAGGGTTGATCTTTCTTCAATTTCATAATTTGAATTTATAATATCAGAGTAAAATTCACTTATATTTTCATGGTTCATTGTTGAAAGAAAACCGAGTCTTCCAGTATTTATACCTAATACAGGAATTTCTTTGTCTCTAACTAAACCAAGGGTCCTTAAAAAGGTTCCATCACCACCTATACTAATCATCAAATCAAACTCAGAATTTAAGTCTAGATGATTGTTATATAAACTATGACCTTTAAGTCCTAGAGATCTGTAAAGTTCTGAGTAAATGTGAAAAGAAATATTTTTATTTATTGACAGTTTAAAAATCTTATCAATTACACTTTTTACATCATCACTACTATCGATTGAAAATATAGCTATTTTCATAAAATATTATTAATGCAAATTAACTAAAAAATGTAGATCGGTGAGGGTTATCTTTGTATTTTTGATTTGATAAAATGATAAATTTAAGTGTTAATATTAATAAGATTGCAACATTAAGAAATGCAAGAGGGGGAAATAATCCAAACCTTGTTGAGATGGCTATTGATATTCAGTCTTTTGGTGCTGATGGTATCACTGTACACCCACGGCCAGATGAAAGGCACATTAAATATGAAGATGTTAGAAATTTAAAACCTGTAGTCGAAAAAGAGTTTAATATTGAGGGTTATCCAAATCCTAAATTTTTAAAACTAATTAAAGAAATTAAGCCAGACCAAGTAACACTTGTCCCTGACGGACCTGAATCTATAACATCAAGTTATGGTTGGAATACAAAATCTAATTTAAATTATCTCACAGAAATCATTACACAGCTTCATGACATTGGGGTAAGGACCTCAATATTTGTAGATCCAGATACCGAAATGGTAAAGTATGCATCCGAAACCGGTTGTAATAGGATTGAATTGTATACTGAACCTTATGCTGCCAATTTTGTTCAAGGAAATATGTTATTGATTGATAAGTATGTGGAATGTTCTTTATTAGCCAACAAGTTAAACATGGGAGTTAATGCTGGTCATGATTTGGACATTAAAAACATAGAATTTTTTTCTTCAAAAATCCCTTTTTTAGATGAGGTTTCAATAGGACATGCATTAATTTGTGAATCCTTATATATGGGTATAGAAAACGTTATTAATATTTATATAAACAAGCTTAATAGATGATTTTAAATCACAAAGTTTATGGATCTTCCGAAAATAAAATAATTATATTACATGGTCTCTTAGGTTCATTGGATAATTGGGTAACTGTAGCAAAAAATCTCTCAAATCGTGGGTATGAAATAATTCTTATTGATCAAAGAAATCATGGTAAAAGTTTTCATACTGATCAATTTGATTATGAAATTATGTCTATGGATTTGAAAAAATTCTTAGTTAAGAAAAAAATTCAAAAAGTATCATTAATTGGTCACTCAATGGGTGGTAAAACGATTATGCACTTCATATCAAACCACCCTTCCTATGCCCAAAAAGTTATAATCGTTGATATTTTGCCAAAAGCTTATGCAAATAATTATGAAAAAATATTTAATTCTTTTTCTCAAATTAATCTAGATAGTTTAAAATCTCGAAATGATATAAATAATTATTTTTCCAAATATTTTTCTGATCCAATTTTTATTTCTTTTCTCTCCAAAAATATACGCAGGGATAGTAGTGGAAACTTTAAAATCAAATTCAACTTAAGTTCAATTAGCTCTAATATATTAAAAATCACTTCTGCAATTAAAATAGATAGAATTTATGATGGCAATATTTTATTTTTAAAAGGCGAAAACTCTGAATACATTGATGAGAATGGTTTAAAGGAAGCAAAAAAGTTTTTTCCAAAGTTAAATCTTGTAACCATTAAAAATTCTTCTCACTGGATACATTACGAAAATCAAGAAAAGTTTTTGATTGAGACCTTAAATTATTTAAGAACTTGAATTTTGAAGTGAGTTCTAAATAGTCTATTTTTGAGCTCATTTTTATGAAAATAATAGAAAAAAAATCTAAATCAAATACCTCTTTAATTGATCTTTTAATTGAAAAAAAAGATTATGTAGAAAAAGTGGATATTTCACTAAAAGATTATAGAAAAAAAGTAAATATACCTGGCTTTCGAAAAGGTAACGTTCCGGTTGGACTGATTAAAAAACAGTATGGAACAGCTATTAAAGTAGAGGAAATAAACAGAATCGTTCAAAAAGAAATTTCTAAATATATTTCCGACAATGATATATCAATTTTAGGATCACCATTACCTTTTGAAGATGGGGAAATAGATTGGACTAAAGATGAAATAAATTTAAAATTTGAAATTGCTTACAAACCGAATTTCAAATTAAGTTACAAGCCAAAGAAGAAATTAACTTACTTTATCATCGAAGCTGACAATGAAATGATTAATACACAAGTTGAATCTATACAAAATCAATATGGAAAACTAATCAGTCTGCAATCGCCAGATAAGCAATCAACAATTTCAGGAAATATAAAAACAGCTGAATCTGAAAAACAGAAAAATTTAAGTCTTGATGTAGAGAAATTTAAAAAAGCATTTTTTTCAAAGTATTTATCCAATGCAAAAGTTGGATCTTTAATCAATATAAATACTAAGTCTTTTGATGAGGATAAGTATTTAAACTCATTATTTACTAGCGAAGAAAAGGATTTTATAAATAAGGATTTAATATTTCAGATCAATGAAATTACAAAAAGAGAAAAGGCAATATTAGATAAAGATTTATATAAAAAAGTTTATAAAAATGATGAGATTAAATCTCAGAAGCAGTTTAAAAATAAAGTTAAATCAGAAATAGAAAAACAATTCATAAATCAATCTGATCAAAAGTTTTTTAACGATTGCGTAGAGTTTTTAATTTCTAATACTAAAATTGACTTACCAGAAAAATTTCTAAAAAAACTAATTATTGCTAATCAAAAAGAAAAAATTAGCGAAGATGAAATTGACAAAGATTTTTCTCAATCAATAAAGGGTATTAAATATCAGTTAATTGAATCCAAGTTAATTGAAGAAAATGACATTGATATTAGATCTGATGATGTTAAGTCACATGCGAAAGAAATGATTATTAAACAAATGGCAATGTATGGCCAAAATCAGTCTGATGATGAACAATTAAACTCTATCGTTAAAAGGGTTATGTCGAACGAGGATGAAGTAAAACGAATGTATTCAATGCTTTTAAATGAAAAAATTCTTTTTGTTTTTAAAAATAAAATTTCAAAAAAAGATTTAAAGGTGGATTACAAGAAGTTTATTGAAACTGCCTATGATAAAAATGATTAAATTTATATTATGAACTATCCTGAAGAATTCAAAAAGTATGCTACTAAGCATTATGGAATTAATTCCCTATACTTTGATAAAATAGTAGGTAGCATGACACCCTACATAATTGAGGAGAGGCAACTAAATGTAGCTCAAATGGATGTATTTTCTAGATTGATGATGGACAGAATTATATTTTTGGGAACTGCAATTAATGATTCAGTTGCAAATATAATACAGGCACAATTGCTTTTTTTGGAAAGTACAGATAAAGACAAGGACATTCAAATATATATTAATTCACCTGGTGGATCTGTATATGCGGGATTAGGAATATATGACACAATGCAATTCATAAACCCTAATGTTGCAACAATTTGTACTGGTATAGCAGCATCTATGGCCGCAGTATTATTGTGCGCTGGTGAAAAGGGTAAAAGATCTGGACTTACTCACTCAAGGGTAATGATTCATCAACCACTAGGAGGCGCTCAAGGTCAAGCATCAGATATTGAAATTACAGCCAGAGAAATTATAAAATTAAAGAAAGAGCTCTACGAAATAATTGCTCATCACACAGGACAGAAATATGATAAGGTTTATTCTGACTCAGATCGAGATTATTGGATGAAGGCACCTGAGGCAAAAAAGTATGGTATGATAGATGAAGTTCTGAAAAAAACTAAATAATGTCTGAGGAAAATTTGTCGTGCTCATTTTGTGGTTTGAGTAAGCTCCAAACTAAAGTCTTAGTAGCAGGACAAGATGCACATATTTGTGATCAATGTATTGAACAGGCATTCTCTATACTTAGTCATCAAAAGACAAGCGAAGATTTAACAACATCATCAGATATTACTGACTTAAGTCCAAAAAAAATAAAGTTATTTCTTGACGATTATGTTGTTGGTCAAGAATATGCAAAAAAAATTATTTCTGTCAGTGTTTATAATCATTATAAAAGAATTTCTAACGAGTCCTCTGACATTGAGATTGAAAAAAGCAATGTTATTCTTGTTGGTCCAACAGGAACTGGAAAAACATTAATTGCGAAAACTATAGCTAAAATGCTAGATGTTCCAATTGCTATTGTTGATGCTACTGTTCTAACTGAGGCAGGTTATGTCGGTGAGGATGTAGAAAATATTTTAACAAGATTGCTTCAGGCCTCTGATTACAAGATTGAAAAAGCAGAAAAGGGAATAATTTTTATTGATGAAATTGATAAGATTTCCAGAAAAAATGATAACCCTTCAATTACAAGAGATGTCTCAGGTGAAGGTGTACAACAAGCTTTACTAAAACTTATGGAAGGTTCAGTTGTTAACGTCCCACCTAAAGGAGGAAGAAAACACCCCGATCAAAACTTTATTAAGCTCAATACTGAAAATATTTTATTTATTGCTGGTGGAGCTTTTGCTGGGATAGAAAAAATTATTTCTAAAAGAATGAATATGAATGCAGTTGGATTTAAAAATTCAAAACTCAAATCATCTGTTAGTTCTGATCAAATAATTGAATTTATTAAACCCAATGATCTAAAAGAATTTGGGCTAATCCCTGAAATTTTAGGAAGACTTCCAGTAATTTCTTATTTAAAAGATTTAAACTTTGAGACTTTAAGAAGAATTTTGGTTGAACCAAAAAATGCATTAACTAAGCAATATGTCAAGTTATTTAAATACGATGGTATTGATATTGTATTTAAGTCGGATGCTCTTGACTTTATTGTAAACAAGGCTCTAGAATATAAGTTGGGAGCAAGAGGTTTAAGATCTATTTGTGAATCTATACTTGTTGATTATATGTTTGAATCACCTGGCTCAGGAATTAAAAAAATAACAATTGACAAAAATTACGTTGATTCTAAGCTTTCTGATTCTCAGTTCTTGTCCATAAAAAAAGCTAGTTAATTCATTTTAATTAGTTCACTAATAAAACTTCTGTCGTTAAGTAACCTAGGAATTTTATTTTGTCCACCTAATTTCTTTTTCTTTTTTAGCCAATCATAAAATAAGTTTTTTCTTGCTTTTATTATTGATGGTTTGTCTAGTGTTATATTTTTAAACCTTTTTGCTTTATAGTCTGAATTATTATTTTGTATTTGTAAATCAATTTCTCTCATAAATTCGTTAATGTTGCTAGGTTCATTTACAAATTCTATCATCCATTCGTGTTTACCTTTTTTACCATTTTTCATGAAAAGTGGTGCTACTGTGAAGTCTTTTATTGAGCAATTATATTTTTTCAAAGCAATTTCTAATGATTTTTCAACATTCTCAATTATGACTTCTTCACCAAAGGTATTTATAAAGTGTTTGGTTCTGCCAGAGATTTTAATTCTGAACGGTTTTAAATTTGTAAATATTATTGTATCACCAATTTTATACCTCCACAATCCTGAATTTGTGGTAATTATCAAAGCATAGTTTACGCCAACTTCTACCTTAGATAGATCAATAATTTTTTCTGATTTAGTTGAATTATTTATTTCTATGAACTCATAAAAAATTCCATAATCCAACATTAATAGTAATTCATCACTATCATTGCGATCTTGAATTGCAAAGAAACCTTCACTAGCATTGTAGACCTCATAGTATTTAAACTGTTTGTTAGAAATTATATTCTTGAATTCAGTTCTGTAAGGCTTAAAGCTAACTCCACCGTGAAAATAAACCTCCAAATTTTTCCATATTTCGTCTATATATTTTTTTCCTGTTGTTTCCAAAAGCTTATTCATCAAAGTTAACATCCATGAGGGTACACCTGCTAAGCTTCGAACATCCTCTTGCAGAGTTCCTCTAATTATAGCTTCAATTTTTTCATCCCACTTTTCCATCAATGAAATTTCATTATTGGGTGTACTTATCAACTCAGCCCAAGCAGGTAAATTATCGATAAGAATTGCAGATAGATCTCCAAAGTAGTGATCATTATTCTCGTATATTTTTCTACTTCCACCCAATCTTAAAGATTTGCCCAAGAACATATTTGAATTTTCGTTGTTATTTAAATAAAGACACAGCATGTCTTTTCCTCCTTTAAAATGACAATCATCTAAAGATGTATTACTTACAGGAATAAATTTACTTTTTGAATTAGTTGTACCACTGGATTGAGCAAACCATTTTATCTTTTCTGGCCAAAATATATTTTGATTACCATTAATAGTCTTATTAATGATTGGAAAATATTCTTCATATGTTAAACTTGGAACCCTACTCGCAAAAGTTTCATAGCTATCTATTGATGAAAATTCATATTGTTTACCAAATTCAGTGTTTTTTGAAATTTGAATAAGTTTTTTTAACTCCTCATTTTGAACATTTAAAGGATACTTTTCAAATAGTTCAATTTGATGTATTCTTTTTTTCAACATCCATGATGCAACAGTATTTATGAATGAAAATGGCATTATATTTATACTTATTATAAAATTAATATAAAAATGTTCAATGGTGTTTTAAAAAAAATGATTACTGAGAATGATGGTGAAGTAAAATATTATTTAGGTATGGAAAATGACTTTATTTTTTTTAATTCTCTTTTTGATAAAAATATTACCATAGAGTTTGATGGTTATAGTTGCTTAAATTGTGATTCTAGTGATGAAATTTACAGACAAGGTAATTGTAAAAAGTGTTTTTTTGAACTACCCAGTACGGCTGAATGGATAATTCGGCCAGAACTGAGTAAAGCACATTTGGATCTAGAGGATAGAGACCTTGAATATGAAAAACAAGTACAACTCCAACCCCATGTTTTGTATTTAGCATACACTAGTGGAGTAAAAGTGGGAGTGACAAGAAAATCTCAAGTTCCAACCAGATGGATTGATCAAGGTGCAATAAAAGCGATCGAAATTATTGAGGTACCCAATAGGTATTTAGCCGGTATTAGCGAAATTAAGTTAAAAGAGAAATATAATGATAAAACCAATTGGAGAGAAATGCTTAAAACAAACAGAACTGATATTGATCTTGAGTATGAAAAATCGGAATGTTTAAGATTTCTCCCAAATGAAGTGCTTAAATATATTTCTGCTGAAAGTAATACTACCGAAATTAAATATCCACTTTTTAAATCACCTGAAAAACCTAAAAGTCTAAACCTAGTTAAGTCCAAAAAATATACAGGAAAGATTATTGGAATTAAGGGTCAGTACTTGATTTTTGAAGATGACACTGTATTCAATATTCGTTCCAACGAAGGAGTTAAAGTAAGTATAGAGGTTGATTAAATTTGAATTTCCTCATTAATTTTTAGATCAAACTTTTTTCTAAATAAGTACACACCTAAATATAATAATGGTGTATCAAATAGGGCTACCAGTACTTTGAAAATAAAAGCTGAGAGAAGAAGCCCTAGAAACGAGTCCCAGGGAAGAGCCTCAAATGAACATAGTAAAAAAATTACAGTGAAGGAATCAATAAATTGAGATGTAAAGGTTGAAAAGTTATTTCTTAACCACAGTAATCTTCCTTTGGTTTTCTTTTTCCAAAAATGGTAGATTCTTATGTCAATAAATTGTGCGAATAAATATGCCAACATTGATGACAAAACAGCAACACCTGATAAATAAAATACTTGTGTAAAAGTTTCGTTATTAACAGGTGAATCATCCATTGCTGGAACCTCATTTGCAATATATATAATTGATAAAGAAAAAAAGGAAGCAAAAATCCCAGCAATAACTACTTCATTAGCTTTTTTCTTTCCATAAATTTCAGAAATAAGATCAGTTACTAAGAAAGTTATTGGGTAAGGTAAGATACCAACTGAAAGTTCGAATAATTTAAATCCAAAGATTTCCAATTCAAATGGATGCCAAAAGAAAAATTTCTGAAAGATTAGGTTTGAAACGACCAATGAGGTAATAAAAATTGCCCCTAGATATAAATATATCTTTTTCGCAAATTCAACTTTTTTAATATCAGTGTAATCCATTATTTTTACTCAAATAAAATTAATCTTTAAGTTCAATATTTTGACTAAATCAACAATTTATTTTTCAATTGGAACTAATGTTGGTAACCGAAAATTTAATCTAATAAATTGTATTTCCAGAATTAATAAAAATTTAGGAAATGTTGAGAAAATTTCTAGCATATATAAAAATCAAGCAGTTGGTTTTAAAGGAGCCTTTTTTTTTAATTGCTGTATTGAAGTATCAACTATTTTGGAAGTTGAAAATGTTTTGAAGGAGATATTAAATATTGAAAAAGAAATGGGTAGAAGAAATAGGTTGTCAAATAAATATGAATCAAGAATTATTGATATTGATATAATTTTTTTTGGCGATCAAATAGTTAACAAAAAAAAATTAGTCATTCCCCACCCAAGATACAGTATTAGAGATTTTGTGCTAATTCCTTTGCTTGAAATTAATCCTACATCAAAAGATCCTGAAACTGGAATATTAGTTTCAGATTTTTTGCTTAAGATTAAGAAAAACCAATCAATCAAAAAAATGGAGTTTTAATTCAAAGAATTGTAAAATTTCCAAACCACAATCCCAGCAGCAACTGTAACATTAAGAGAATGCTTGGTCCCATACTGGTCAATCTCAATAGTATTATTTGAAATATCTATTATTTCTTGACTTACTCCCTTTATTTCATTTCCAAAAACAACAGCATGTTCAATCCCTTTATCTATTTCTTCAATTTCATGAAGTTTTTTTGCTTTTTCAACTTGCTCAATAGACCAAATTTTAACACCCTTAGATTTTAAGTTTTCTATTATTTTTTTTGTTGATTTAAAATACTCCCATTCAACACTTTCAGTTGAGCCTAGTGCTGTTTTATTAATTTTTCTATTTGGTGGTTGAGCTGTAATCCCACACAAGTAAATTTTAGAAACTAGAAATGCATCACACGTTCTAAAAATTGATCCAATATTATTAAGGCTTCTAATATTATCTAAAACAACAATTAATGGAGTTTTTTTAATAGATTTAAAGGACGTAACATCAATTCTGTTTAATTCAGAGTTTTTTAATTTTTTCATTTAATAATTGGTAAAATAAACTTATAAATAATTATTTTAATTTATGTAAAATATGAAAAAAGAAACCCCTTTAATGAAGCAATACAACGATATTAAATCAAAATATCCTAAGTCAATTTTGCTTTTTCGTGTTGGGGATTTTTACGAGACATTTCATGAAGATGCTGTAATTGCGTCACAAGTACTCGGAATTGTATTGACCAAAAGAGGATCTGGTGTAAATAAGGAAACAAAACTTGCAGGTTTTCCATACCATTCCCTAGACACTTACCTGCACAAATTAGTGAAGGCTGGTCACAGAGTCGCCATATGTGAACAGTTGGAAAACCCAAAATTGACAAAAAAAATTGTAAAAAGAGGAGTTACAGATCTTATAACACCTGGTGTTTCATTAAATGACGAAATCTTAACCTCAAAAAAGAATAATTTTCTTGCAGCTGTTAATGCTGTTGGAGATCAGATTGGATTATCATTGCTAGATGTGTCAACCGGAGACTTTTTTTTGAGTCAGGGATCATTAAATTATATTTTAAGTTTAATAAAAAACTTTGATCCAAAAGAAATACTCATTTCTAAAAATGATTTAAAATTTTTCAGCGATGACAATATTGATAGATCTTATTTCTTTTATGTTGATGATTGGATGCTAAATTTCAATACTGCTTTAAAAAATATTTATGATCATTTTAATGTAAAGTCTGTAAAAGGATTTGGTATTCAAAAAAACAATATTGGTTTGATATCAGCTTCTATGATTTTATTTTATTTGAAAGACTCCCATCAAAAAAAATTATCTCACATTAATAAGTTAACTGAAATTAATATCACCTCATCTTTGATGATGGATAGATTTACAATTTCAAACTTGGAAATTATACAAAGTAAAAATGAAGGTGGCAAAAGTTTACTAGAAATTATTGATAGAACAAAATCAGCAATGGGTTCTAGACTTTTGAGAAGATGGTTGTGTTTTCCCTCTGTTGATATAAAACAAATAAATAAAAGATATAGTATTGTTGAAGAGTTGAAGGAAAATTATATTAATAATGATGATTTTATTAGTGAGTTCAAATCCATTTACGATATTGAAAGAATCGTATCTAAAATTATCAATTTTAAAACCAACCCTCGTGAATTAATTTCTTTATCAAATTCACTCAAGAGTATAGACAATATAAAGAGCATATTACAAGGATCTAGTAATAAATATATAATATCAGTTCAAAAAAAGTTAATAAGAGTTTCAAGTATCACTAAAATTTTAGATAATTATCTAAATCCTCAAGCACCATCGTTATTAAATAAAGGTGGAGTAATTAATCGTGGAATAAACCAAGAATTAGATAACACTAGAGATATTTTAAACAATAATAAAAATATATTGGATGAGATATTAAAGAGAGAAATTAAAAATACAGGAATATCATCCCTCAAAATAAGTTTTAATAATGTTTTTGGTTTTTATTTAGAAGTAACAAATTCACACAAAGATAAGGTTCCAAATGAGTGGATTAGAAAGCAAACCTTGGTAAGCGCTGAGCGATATATTACAGATGAGTTGAAAATCCATGAGAATAAAATTTTGAATGCAGAGGAGAAAATTCTTGAAATTGAATTTATGGAGTTTAATAATCTCATTAGAAAAATTCAAAATAAAATTGATATAATTCAGAAAAATGCATCATGTATTGCATACCTAGATTGTTTATTGTCATTTTCCCAATGTGCTGATGAGTTAAACTATGTCAAACCAACTATTAATAATAAAAGTAAATTTTATGTAAAAAATTCACGACACCCTGTTATTGAGCATACATTGGATGATGGCAAGCATTATATTCCAAATGATATTGAGCTAAATGATCAAGATCACCAAATCTTAATGATCACAGGTCCAAACATGTCTGGAAAATCAGCAATACTACGCCAAGTTGCATTGATAGCAATTCTTGCACAGATAGGATCTTTTGTTCCAGCAACAGAACTCGAAATGGGCTTTTTTGATCGAATTTTTACAAGAGTTGGTGCGAGTGATAATATTTCTCAAGGTGAATCAACATTTATGGTAGAAATGTTAGAATCTGCCTCCATAGTAAATAATATTAGCGATAAAAGTTTGGTAATATTAGACGAAATAGGAAGAGGAACAAGTACATACGATGGAATTTCAATTGCTTGGGGAATTACACATTTTTTACATGAAAATATTAAAAAACCCAAAACTCTCTTTGCTACCCATTATCATGAACTAAATATGATGGCAGATAAATTTAAAAGGATCAGAAATTACAACGTACAAGTAAAGGAGACTAATAAAGATGTAATATTCTTAAGAAAACTCATTCCCGGGGGGAGTGCACACAGTTTTGGAATTCACGTAGCAAAAATGGCTGGAATGCCTGATAAAATCATAAATATTTCAAAACAAATTCTAAAAAAATTAGAAAAATCACATAATGAAAAAAATAAGTTCGACATTGAAGAAAACTCGGATTTACAACTAAGTTTTTTTAGTTTAGAAAATGAAGCTTACCAAAACTTAAAGGGTGAGTTAAAATCAATAGATATGGACAATATGACCCCAATTGAAGCATTGGTTAAGCTCAGTGAACTGAAACAAAAAATTAATAAAGATGATACTTGAGTTTAATTTTTTATTTTACATTTGCTATCCGCTATTTGCGAAAGTAGCTCAGGGGTAGAGCATCACCTTGCCAAGGTGAGGGTCGCGGGTTCAAATCCCGTCTTTCGCTCCATTGCTCGGGTGGTGGAATTGGTAGACACGTTGGACTTAAAATCCAATGAGCAGTAATGTTCGTGCGGGTTCAAGTCCCGCCCCGAGTACTTAAAGGGAAGTGCCTAATAGGCTTTCCCTTTTTTTATTTACCTTGGATATTTTCTTTGAATTTTGAGTGAAGAATATTACTAAGTTCCAAAACAATTTTACCAAATTCTTCTTTTTCAGCAACATTTCTATTTTCAGTTTTATTTGATCTATGGTCGTACAACATTTTGTCTATAGTTTTATTATTTTTTGCATTTATAAATTCAGTGTAAGAATATTGTCTTGTTTTTAATGTAAATCCATTTTTTCTTTTAATGAAAACATGCTCTTTTCCCTTTGAATCAAGATTATTAAAAATTCTAACTAAACTTTCTCCATCTAATTGATTTTTTGGCGGCTCTAGTTTACAAAGTTCCACTAAAGTCGGATAAATATCAACTAGTGAGACAAGTGCATTTGTAGTCCCTTTTGTTTTAGTTAAAGGATCATATATTATTAATGGAACCTGTGTTGCTGTATTATAACTTGTAAACTTAGCCCATTGAGTATGTTCTTGTAACATGTAGCCATGATCGGATACAAATATTATAATCGTATTTTTATCTAGACCTTCATCTTCCAATGTCACCAAGATTTTACCAATTAGTGCATCGGTATAAGAAATTGTTGCGTAGTATCCATGAATTAAACTAATTGCTAAACTGTCAGAAACTGGACCATTTTTTGGAATACCATTGTAACTTCTGAGTTCACCTGAATTACTAATACTCATTTTTGGAGCATCAATAGGAATCTGATTGTAATTTTGTGGTTGCTTAATTTCATTTCTTTGATATTGGTCCCAATATTTTTTTGGTGCATTGAAAGGTAAGTGTGGATTTATGAATCCAGCGGTTAGTAAAAAAGGTTTATTTTCTTTTTTTAATCTTTTAATATCTCTGATTACCTTTTCAGTCATTAAACCATCTATGTAAGTTGAATCGGACACATCAGGTTTTTCGTAAGCAGGTCCCTTGTCTGTTTTTTTATAGATGGATGCATTTATTGGGTTTTTGTAATCTTTCCAAAGTGATTGCCAATAGTCTGTAGGTGCTAGATTTTTATCATTCTCATCAAATGCATATGGCCTCCAGACCTCATCCCAGTCTTCCGTTCTATCATCTAAATGATGATATATTTTTCCATTAGAAATTGTTGTGTATCCATTTTTTTTAAAAAGTTGAGGAATCGTAACTGCTTCAGGTGTTTCTTTTTCAACAAACGTATTATAGTCTAAAAATCTATTTTTTGTTGGTAACATTCCAGTGAGCATACTTGCTCTAGATGCACCACAAACAGGCACATTACAATATGCGTTATTAAATTGTATGCCTTTTTCAGCTAACAGATTGATATTCGGAGATTTAATTTTTGAATATCCATATGAAAAAAGTTCTGGACGCAAATCATCAATGTATAAAAACAAGATGTTAGGTTTGTTTTGTGATTTTTGAACAGAAGTTTCAGAACATGCAACTAATAAAATAAATACACAAAAGATTATCCTGGACATTTGCTAAGATTATTTTGTAAAAGTAATTACAAAAATCGTAGTCTTAAATTTTAATTATAAAATTTTCTGTTCCAAATATATTCATTGAAATTTTTACCAAGGGCAAAACCATAGTAAATGAAAATTGCAATAACAGATTTTAAAATAAAGAGATAAGTGATGAAAAATTCTGCACCTGGGTTATTTTCATATTGGAATAAATCCTTAGGTATTATTAATGTAAGAAATAAGGAAATTATACACATGAATATTATGATGTTGTAGAGACTTTTGAAAGGCCACATCATTATTTTTCTGAAAAAACTTAGATCGTTGCCCCATTTGTGTATCAAATAAAAATAATCATTGCCTAGTGATGCGAACATTAAAGGATCATCATAATTTTCAAGTTGGAATAGACTTGACGGTGCCATCATTTTAATTTCTCTTTTAATTTCTTTATGATTTGAGTAAAAAACCTTTAAATTTTTATATGCTTCATCTGGAACATGACCCTTAAATAAATTAAAATCTAGAAATCTTAATCTGTAGTCAATACATATTTTTTTTATATCAGAAATATGAAATATTCTGTCAGAATTAATTTTATCAAGCTTAAAATCTAAGCTTAAATTAATATCAATATTCGGTTTTTCCTTTGACTTTCTTTTGGTCTTTAAAAGTTCAGCGTGAAGGTCTGTTCCTGGCATTTTTAATTCCATGATCAAAATTAAACAAAATCTATACCAAAAGAAATAATTTCTTGAAAGTATTTAGTTAAAATTAATTATGTGTTTTGCACACATATAACCGGGTGTTCCAGCTACACTCCCACAAGGAAATGATCCAGCTCCGCAATAGTAAATATTATTGAAATCAAAATATCTAAAAAAGCTTTTTTCTGGACAATTTGAGAATGTTCTTTTATTAAAGTTTTGATCACCACTAAGAGTAATATGATCAATATTACCCTTTGGAAAATAAAATGATTTTTTTAAGTCTAATGGTGTCAAAAATTTTGTTTCAATTAAGTCATCAATATTCACAATATATTTTGAAAGAAGATTTAAAATATCTTCTTTACATTCAATCAGATCTTTGGATTCTTTGTTGAATGAAAAGTTTTTTGAAAAAAGAATCAGTTTTTCAATTCCTTCATGATTTCCCATTTTCCTTTGTGCAGAACCCTCAGGATAAATTTGGATGTAACCAGGTTCATAATCTTTGCGATTTTTGTATGCACTTTGACTTGATTTTTCAAATTCATCAAGATTTGAATTTGAAAAAATAAATCTAAACGATGTGTCTAATGAGTTATCATTAATTGGATATTTCCAAATCACAGGATTTTTAAAAAAAGCAGTCACCTTTCCACTTGTCCCAACAAGCTCTTTGTTGTTAATAGTTTTAACTTTCTTGCTGTCTTGGAGCAATGTGGATGGAGTCAATGGATCAGTCGCAAACAACAGGAAATCATAATCTAATTTTTTGTTTTCGAGATGTATTTTTTGGGATTTACTATTAATTTTTTTGATTGATACTGAGTAGTCAATTTTTACACCTAGGGATTTATTGATTTTTTCTAAATTTTCAGTGATTTCCCATATTCCATTTTTTACAAACCCCCAGTAACCATTAAAAATCGAACCTGAATCCATCAATGGTATTGTGAATGCAGTACCCTTTTGAAAAATCGATGCAGGACCACTTTCAGTAACAGTCATTCCCATGTATAATTTTGTTTTTTCAGATGTAAAATAATGGTTTAATAAGTCATATGCTGAGCCCTTAATCCATAATTCTGTAGTTTTCTTCCCAAGTATATTTTCAGCATCTGAAATACTTGGAATTGTACTTTTTTTATAGATGTTTTGCAAATAGTGGATTACTTTATTTTCGTCATTTCTAAAACCTGCTACATCTCCTTTTTCATTCCATTTATTTTTCAATTCATTTTGTAAAGAATCAATATTTTGAAAAATTCTAGTCGGCTCTAAATCATCTTGAAAATAAACCAATTTAGGACTCTTTGGATAATAAGTTTCTACAAATTTTGATAAATGAGTTTCTTCAAATATGAACTTTTGCATCATACCTAAAACTGTTGCACCTTTTGGATAATTAAAAACCTTTTTTCCTATTACAGCTGTATCCTTCACACAAGCTCCACCAATATGATTGTTTTTTTCTAAAATATGTACATTAAAGTTTCGCTTCTGTAAATAATTAGCAGCTGTTAAACCATTAATTCCCCCTCCAACAATAACTACCTTTTTTTTCACAGATTAAATTTTATTCCAGAAACAAAATTAATTTTGGGAGCTGCTTCGTAAAACCTTGATCCAAATGCATTTATCCTGATATTATCAATATATTTTTCATTTAGCAAATTTCCAATTGCCAAAAATGGTGTAACATCTAATCCAAATAAAAATACTTTCTTAGAAAAATTAAAGTTTATCAAGTTGTACCCAGTTACTAATGATGTATTAGAATTATTAGTATAAATTTTTCCAACCCTCTTCCAACTAATAACTAGATTCATGCCTTTGTCGTTAGTGTAATTTAGACTTAGTTTATGAAAACTATTAGGAATTCCAGCGATATTATTTTTTGAGTAATCAATTTCTCCGTTTGAAAAATTTTCAAATTTGTAACCGCCCATAGTTAATGAATAGTCAATTACAAAATTTGAATTTAATTGGGCATTTAATTCTAATTCAGCTCCTTTTTTTGTTGTTTTTCCGGCATTTTGGTATAAAACTTGACCCGTAGTTGATTCAAAAGGTAAAATTTCATTTTCAGTCAAAATATTGAAAAATCTCAGGTTGTATTTTAAACTCGTTAGTTTTTGATAATTAGAAATTCCAATTTCAAAAGATTTAGATTTAACAGAATTTAAATCACTATTAAATCCTGATTGATCAATTGTAGCAGATAACTCATTAAGAGTTGGTGTTTCATATCCAGTTGAAATATTTGAAAAAATACTAAAGTTTTTAAATGTATAATTGAAATTAAATGAAGGGTTTACCGATTTGATCTTTTGTGAAATTTTATCCGAATTTATCAATATATTATCCATAGTAATAGTATTATCATCGTATCTAATTCCAGCTGACAATGCAAGTTTTCCAATATTTTTTGATCCAAAAAAATAAAGTCCAATATTATCATATTTTTCAAATTGGTTCATTACCATATCTGATTTTATACCTAAATCATTGATAAATCTCTTTCTGTGATCATTTTGATTATTGTATGAAAAACCCAAATTGTAGTTCATAAAATTTTCAGATTCAAAATTAAGTTTATACCCCCAGAACGATTTATCTAAGTCTATAATTCCTCCATTTCTGAACGGAAGTTTTCCATCAAAAAGTCTTCTGTTATAATAAATAGAGTTAGTTAATTTAAAATTATTAAAAGCGCTTTTTAAATGGAGTCCTAATTTAAATTGTCTGACACTCTCTCTTGCATCATATTCTAAATTTCGAGCCCTTGCTTGTCTTCTGTCTGATTCTAATTCCACCATGTTTAGACCGCCTGGATCCATAGCGTCTGGGCTGTCAAGGATATTCGCTATTATTTGTAATTTATTTTTACCGCCAAGTTTCGCCAAATATTTAAAATTTGCATTTAGGTTTTTATACCCACTGTGGACTCTATATCCATCAGAACTAGTATTTGAAATAAAGAAAATCATTTTTTCATTTTCATTTCTTATCCCCACAGTTGTCTGAATTTTGCTCGTTGAAAATGACCCTAATGAAACACCAAGATTCACAAAATTTTTTTCAAAATCTTCCAATGTTGTGATTGAAATAACTCCACCAGCAGAACTTCCAAAAAATGAGGAATTATTCCCCCTGTATATCGAAATTCTATCAACTATTTCTAAGTTAATATTATCAATTTGAGATTGGCCATCCGGTGATGTTTCTGGAATTCCATCTACAAAAATTTTAATACCCCTAATTCCAAAGTTTGCCCTAGAACCAAAACCTCTAATTGATATTCTTGCATCCTGGGCAAAGTTATTATTATTCATTATGAAAAGTCCAGGAACAGACTCAAGATATTCACTAATATTAATTTGCTGTGTTAGGGTTTGAAATTTTTTAAACTTTAGGTTTGTTACTGGATAAACAAGCTCTTTATTTCCTAAAAATCTATTAATAGGTCCGACAACAATTTCATCTAACTTTATGGTATCACTAATGATTATTCTTTCTTGTGAAAAAACATGATTGCAAAAAAGAACAAATAAAAAAAGGAATTTTAGATTTTTCAATTTATAGATTTTTTAAATATTTAACTTCATTGTTTTTTAAGTATCTCCACTTTCCTCTTGGTATGTCTAAATTTATATTTATTATTCGAACTCTCTCGAGTTTCTTGACCTTGTAGTCAAAATATTCACACATTCTTCTAATTTGTCTATTAAGTCCCTGCGTTAGAATTATTTTAAACTGATATTCATTAACATATTTTGTCTGACATTTTCTTGTGGTAGTATTTAAAATTGGAACACCATTTTCTAATTTTTTTAGAATAGGTTTGGTGATTTTTTTATCTGTTGTTACCAAATACTCTTTTTCATGGTTATTTCTGGATCTTAAAATTTTATTAACAATATCTCCATCATCAGTTAAAAAAATTAAACCTTCACTTAGCTTATCTAATCTTCCTATCGGAAAAATCCTTTTCTTATAATTAATAAAATCAATTATATTTTTTTCTTCTCTTTCAGTATCAGTTGTACATACAATTCCTTTTGGTTTATTAAATGCTATGTAAGTAAAATTTTTAATTTTATTTTTAATAATCTCACCATCAACTTTAACAATATCTACTTCTTTAACTTTATATCCTGGATCTATTAAATTATTATTTACAGTAACTCTACCTTGTATTATTAACTTATCAGCCTCTCTTCGTGAACAGAATCCTGATTGACTTAAAAATTTATTAACTCTTGTATTTTCCATTAGATTTCAAGTAATCCAGTTGGGAGGTTCATAATTAAAATTTGTTTTTTTTTATCAATATCACAAACTAAATCTTTAGCAAATGGAATTAAAATATTCTTATTGTTATAGTCAACAACAATTAAATCTTGTCCAACTTTTTTTACTGTTGCAATTATTGGTCCAACGAATGTTTTTTTGTTGAATAGATTAAAGCTTACCAAAAAATCTAAATCATTATCATTTTTTTCTAACTCATCTTTTTTTATATAAACCTCTTTCTTTACAAGACTTTTTGCTTTATTTTCATCATCAATATTAAAAAGACTGAACTTGAAAAGTTTATTTTTGTAGGGGCTAGAGCTTTTAAGCTTGAAGGGTATATAACTGTCGTCAATTTTTATAAAGACTGTCTTAGATTTAATGATATCAAAATCAGAGTAAACAATCAGTTGACCACGAAAACTAAATGGTTTGGAGATAGTTCCAAAAAAAACTAACTCGTTAATTTCCATTTGAAACTAATCTTTTTTTTCTTCTTCTATTTCAGAACCTGACTCTTCCTCAGCAGTAGCTTCTTCGGCAGGAGCTTCTTCAGCAGCGGGTTCTTCAGCAGCTGGTTCTTCAGCAGCTGGTTCTTCAGCAGGAGCTTCATCAGCAGCGGGTTCTTCAGCAGGAGCCTCTTCCGCAGGTACCTCTTCCGCAGGTACCTCTTCAGCAGCGGG
>CABZTM010000012.1:0-36622 GCA_902528705.1 uncultured Bacteroidota bacterium
AAGAGACGAAAGGATTATGAGATATTTAAACGTGAAGCTCGATAAATATGCAACAGAGTGGTCAGTTAAAAGAAGAAGTAGAATGAAAAAAGAAAAAGTATAAACATGGCAGAATTAAATGTTAATACCAATCAAGGTGAAATTAGATACCTAACCCCGCTAGATATTTCGACTAAAAATAAAAAAAAGTATTGCAGGTTTAAAAGGCTAGGAATTAAGCATATTGATTATAAAGACCCTGATTTTCTGCTAAAATTCATTAATGAACAAGGTAAAATATTACCTAGAAGATTAACTGGTACATCACTCAAATTTCAAAGAAAAATTTCCGTTGCAGTTAAAAGAGCAAGGCACCTTGCATTACTTCCCTTCCAAGCAGATTTACTTAAATAAATATTTAGATGGAAATAATTTTAAAACAAGATGTTGAAAATTTAGGTTTCGTTGATGATATTGTAAGTGTCAAGAATGGTTATGGAAGAAATTTTTTAATTCCTCAGGGAAAAGCTATTCTTGCTACCATATCTGCTAAAAAAGCCTTAGATGAAAAATTAAAGCAATCAGCAAATAAAGACAAAGTTGCAATTGAAGAAGCCAATAAATTTCAAAAAAAATTAGAAAAATTAGAATTAAGTATTTCTGCCAAAGTCATTGATTCCAACAAGTTATTCGGATCAGTAACAAGTTCAGATATTTCAAAACAACTTTCAGAAGAGGGCTATGAAGTGGAAAAAAACAAAATTATATTGTCTTCGAATATCAAGTCAACTGGCAAGTATACTGCTAAAATAAGACTCCACAGAGAAGTCAGCTTTGAATTATCATTCGAAGTTATTTCTAAAGAAAAGTAATTCCTTTTATTTTTTTATTTTTTCTAAAAGAGTGATATTTGACATATAATGTCAGATAAATCTATCAATCCAAAAGGGACTAAAGATTATGGGCCTATTGAATTGCTTTCAAGAAGATTCATCATAAATACAATTCGAAAGGTTTTTATTTCATTTGGCTATTCTGAAATAGAAACCCCTTCAATAGAGAAAAGACTTACACTTTATGAAAAATATGGTGAGGAAGGCGATAAGTTTATATTTAACATTATTAATAGCGGGGATAAAGTTAAAAAGGCCGATATTAAGGCACTGTCCTCAGGAAAATTAAATCAATTTGTATCATCAATTAGTGAAAAGGGGCTTAGATTTGATTTAACTGTTCCTTTGGCGAGATTTGTTGCACAACATTTTAATCAAATAAGTTTTCCGTTCAAAAGATTTCAAATTCAAAAAGTATGGAGATCTGATAGGCCTCAAAGAGGAAGATTTCAGGAGTTTACTCAGTGTGATGCTGATGTAATTGGTTCTGATTCTTTATTTCTTGAATATGAAATGATTCAAATCTATTCAAAAATATTTAAAAAATTAGGTTTAGAAGATGTTATAATTAAAGTTAACCATCGCGAAATTTTAAATTCCATTGCTAGAAAAATTGGTCTGATAGATAAGTTTAATGAGTTTATAATTTTAGTTGATAAAAAGGAAAAGATTGGAGTAGAAAAATTAAGAGATTCACTTAAAAAAGATTTAAACATTAAGGACAGGCATATAGATGATTTGTTTGAATTATTTGAATTTTCTGGGAAATTATCTGATTTTATAAATAAGATTACAGACGAATTTACAGATTCAAACTCAATTGCTGCTATAGAAGAAATTAATCAATTTTATAAGTTGATTAAAGACTCAAATGATTTAGTTAAGGTTGAATATGACCTTTCCTTAGCTAGAGGATTAAATTATTACACTGGATTAATATTTGAAATTAGTCATCCTAATTCATCTTTAGGTTCATTAGGTGGAGGTGGAAGGTATTCAGATTTAACAAAATCTTTTGGAGTTGATAATTTACCAGGTATTGGAATATCCTTTGGACTTGAAAGAATTCATTTACTAATGAACGAAAAAGGTATTTTCCCTCCCCTAAAAGATCCTTCAAATGATATTCTGGTTATAAATTTTGACATCAATTTCATCAATGATCTCGAGGATATTGTTGAGAGTTTGAGGGGTGAGGGTAAAAGTATATTTATTTATCCTGATTCAGTTAAAATATCTAAGCAGTTTTCTTTTGCAAACAAGAACAAATTTCATTCAGTATTAATTTATGGTCAAGAAGAAAAAGATAATGAAGTGATTAAAATTAGATCAATGAACGATGGAAAGGAAAAGTTATTCAAATTCAAAAAATTTATTTCTGAATTTTCTAAAATGTAGCGAGGGGGAGACTTGAACTCCCGACCTCCGGGTTATGAATCCGACGCTCTAACCGCCTGAGCTACCTCGCCAAAAGAGCTCAAATATAAAAACAATATAACTACAGTCAAACACTGTTTAAAAAAAAAAAAAAAATTGTTGATTTTGATTTATTAGTATTATATTGTCTCTGATGTCAGAAAAAATAAAATATGAATTAGAGTTTCCTATTCAAGCATCACCAAACATGCTTTATCAGTATATCTCATCAGCCTCAAATTTATCCGAATGGTTCGCGGATAATGTAAATTCAAGAGGTAAGGTTTTTTCTTTTTTTTGGGACGGATCTGAAGAAAAAGCAGAACTTATTTCATTTAAGAATAATAAGTATGTTAGGTTTAAGTGGTTAGAAAACGAAGATGATTCTTTTTTTGAAATAAATATTGTTGTTGACGAACTCACTAAAGATGTTTCTTTGGTTATTTATGATTTTGCTGATGAGGATGAGGTTGAGGAGGGAAAAATGTTGTGGGAGAGTCAAATTTCTGATCTCAAACAGGTCATTGGCTCTACTTAATAAATCCAATGATTAATTTTAACGGTCAACTTACAGAGCAATCGCATCAAATTGAAAATAACAGAGGTTTTCTCTATGGTGACTCAGTATTCGAATCAATAAGAATAATTGAAGGAAAAATATGTTTTTGGGAAGACCATTATTTTAGATTAATCTCTTCAATGAGAATTTGTAGGATTGATATTCCTGATCATTTTACACCGGAGTTTTTAGAAAAAAATATAATGAACTTACACAATGCCATTTCAAAAAATGGTTGTTCAAGAATTCGTTTATCTGTTTACAGGAATTCACCCGGTAAGTATAGACCAGTCTCAAATGAATGTAAATTTCTAATATCTTGTGAGAATTTAGAATCAAATAAATTTGTAATACATCAAGAAGAATTTAAGGTTGATATATTTAAGGACTACTACCTAGATAAACAATTAATTTCATCTATAAAATCAAATAATAAAATTATTAATGTAATTGCATCTATTTATGCAAAAGAAAATCATTTACATAATTGTATTCTTTTAAATAATGATAAAATGGTTTGTGAATTAATAAATGCTAATATATTTTTAATTAAAGATAGTTGCATTATTACCCCCGATCTGAAGTCTGGGTGTTTAAATGGTGTTATGCGAAAAAATATCATTAGAATTCTTAAAAAGAACAATATACAAATTGTTGAAAGAAATGTTAACACTTATGAACTGAGTGATGCTGATGAAATTTTTGGATGCAACTCAATCCAAGGTATTTTTTCAATAACTAAATACAGAAAAAATGAATTAAAATTTAATTTAACAAAAAAAATATTAGACCTTTTGAATGCCTCTGTTTAATTGTAATTGGGATTTTCTGGTGAATTAGCCCATAATTTATATTTCTCTCCAAAACTTATCAATTTATTTTTCCATAATTCATTTTTAGTTTTAAATATATCATTAGAGTTATAATTTTTTAATACTAACCATGAATTTTCATCTAATTCTCTTCCAAGTTGATCGTAGTCCCATCCAGAATAACCTATAAAAAACTTAACATCATTAATATCGACTTTTTTCTGTCGAATCAGTTTTATTATTTCATTAAAGTCTTTACCCCAGTAAATTTCATTCGAAATTTTTTCACTATCAACCACAAAACTATTTTTCTTATGAATGAAATGAATTGTATCAACACTTACAGGTCCACCGTAATATATTTTGGCCTCAATATCTTTATATTCTTTGTCCAAATCACAAATTTTGTAAGAGGATTTTTTATTTATAATAAATCCAATAGACCCTTGGATATCATCTCTAGTAAGAAGAATTACAGATCTATTAAACTCTAGATCATTAATCAATGTATAGTTGGATATTAATAAATTTCCTTTTTTCAAATGAATAATATTTCTTTTCCTTGATAACCATTTACAAAATCGCGACCACTTTGCTCTTTTTTACCCTCAATCTTAATCTTTAACACATTTATAACACCATTTTTAACTTGAATCATACAATCTTTCTTATTTGGTAAAAGTGAACCATTTGTATTTGTATTAATTGGTTTTGGAATAAATTCTGAGTCTATTATTTTAACCCTAATTCCATTTGATTTTATAATTGACCAGGCACCAGGGTATGGCGATAAACCTTTAATTAAATTTTTAATATTAATGCCTGTATCATTCCATTTTATTCTTGTATTTTCTTTATCAAGTTTAGGTGCTTTTAAAAATTCTGATTTAATTTTTGATTGAATTTTTGGTTTAAGTCCCCCTTCTATTGCCTTAATTGATTCCAAAATAAAAGTTGAGCTGAGTTTTTTTAGTTTTTGGTATATTATTTCATACGTATCATTTTCATTGATGTCAATCTCCTCTTGAATTATTATATCACCTGTATCAATACCATTGTTTATAAAAAAACTAGTTAGACCTGTTTTTTTTAGTCCATAAATTATAGCCCAATTAATAGGTGCAGCACCTCTTAAATTAGGAAGAATTGATGCATGAATATTTATTGTGCCTTTTTTTGGGATAGTCCAAATATTCTCAGGTAAAATTTTAAAGGCAACTACTATAAAAATGTCTGCATTAAAACTTTTTAATTCGTTAATAAAATCTTTATCATTTAAGAGCAAAGGCTGCAAAAACTTAATTCCATTAGAAATACAATAATTTTTTACCGCACTTTTTCTAATCTTTTGACCTCTGCCCACTTTTTTATCTGGTATTGTAACCACACAACATAGATTATGGCTTGATTTATTTATAGAATTAAGACTATCTACAGCAAAATCAGGTGTTCCCATAAAAATAATATTCATAACTAAGTCTTTAATTTTTCTAAAATAAACTCAACCCTATCATTAATTGATACATATGGTAAACTTATTAAATCAATATCAAAATATTCATATGTTGATATGATGCTTTTATTTATGATTTTACATTGATCAAAAGATTCTTCTCTGATTTCATCATTAACATATATTTTTTTCCATGGATTAGCAATAAAGCAAAAATCATAATTAATGCTTTTTGAATTATCAATTAGTTTGTCAGGATAATTTATACCCTTGTAGTGAAGATAAGCTAAAGAGTCGATTGGGCCTCTGTCATAAAAAATAGTATCAGAATTTATTTCTTTTTTGTACTGATTAATTCTCAATTCAAATAATTTTTCTGTGAATTCTACAGGGTTAGAGTCAAAATAATTATTTATGCCTTGATTTCGTTTTGATGATTTTAAATCTCTTACAATTTCTGGAAAACAAAAATAACCTCGATTTAATAGTTCTTTAGCTATAGATGTTTTTCCTGTTCCAGGTCCACCAGTGATTAAAACTTTATTAGACATTAACGATAAATTTTTATAAAAATAAAACTATAATTTGTTACTATATTTGAATTGTGACAAAATCCTCAGAAATTTTTTATCGAGAACTGAAAGAAAGACTTGATGAATGTCACAATTGGCCAACAAATTATCTATTTAAATTTATAGTTGAGAACACACAAGAAAAGAGAAATGAACTCAAATCTTTCTTTGATTCTAAGGCATTATCCTTAAAAGAGAGAATATCTTCAAATTCAAAGTATGTTTCTTTTACGATTAGTGTAAAAGTTCCATCAGCAGACAACGTAATTAAAATTTATAAATCAGTTTCTAAAATTGAGGGAATAATATCTCTTTAGTAAAAAAAATCCATTATTTTTGAGTTAATGATCGATTCCCTTGAGTATAACAGTGAAAGAGTTAATTTGATTATTCCTGAGTATGGAAGACATATTCAAAAAATGGTTAATCAAGCTGTTGAATGTAAAAACAAGTCTAAAAGAAATGATATGGCAAAGGCCATTATTGGAGTAATGGGCAACTTAAATCCTCACTTAAGAGATGTTGCTGATTTTCAGCATAAACTCTGGGATCAGCTTTTCATTATGTCTGAGTTTAAGCTTGACGTTGATTCACCGTTTAATAAACCAGAGAAAGAGTTACTCGAGGAGAAACCACAAAAGCTAAATTACCCTCAAAATTATCCAAAGTATAGATTTTATGGAAATAATATAAAAAAGATGATTGATGTGGCAAACAATTGGGAAGATGGTGAGTTGAAGGAGAAATTGATTTACGTCATAGCGAATCATATGAAAAAATGTTTTTTAACATGGAATAAAGATACAGTTGATGATAATGTAATTTTTCAGCACTTGTTGGAGTTATCCGAAGGAAAAATCCAACTAAATGATAAATCTAAACCACTTACGGAATCAAAGAATTTGATTATAATGTCTAATAAAAGATTTACGAAGTCATCAAAAAAGGGTAAAAAATCATATCGAAATTATAAAAGGAAGTAATGAGCTCTTTTGAGGTAGTTGGTGGAAAAAAATTATCAGGTACGATTCATCCACAGGGTGCCAAAAACGAAGCTTTACAAATTATTTGTGCTGTTTTATTATCAAAGGAAAAGATAATAGTAAAAAATGTTCCTGATATAATTGATGTAAATAAACTTATTGATTTATTAAAAAATCTCGGTGTTGAGATTAGGAAAACCTCAAAAGGCACCTTTGAATTTCAATCAAACAATATTGATTTAAATTATTTGAATACTGAAGATTTTGAATTAAAAGGAAAAAGTTTGAGAGGTTCCATAATGATTGTTGGACCATTATTAGCAAGATTTGGTATAGCATCAATTCCTAGGCCAGGGGGTGATAAAATTGGTCGAAGAAGACTAGATACTCATTTTGAGAACTTGATCAAATTAGGTGGTAATTTCACTTACGATAAAGAAAATAAGAAATATAAAATTGAAAGCGAGAGATTAAAGGGTTGTAAAATTTTGTTGGATCAACCATCTGTTACGGCAACAGCTAATATTATTATGTCATCGGTGCTTGCTGATGGAGAAACCACTATTTATAATGCTGCATGCGAACCATACATACAACAATTGTGTTCAATGTTGATTTCAATGGGAGCTTCAATTAATGGTATTGGATCAAATTTATTGCATATAAAAGGTGTAGATAAACTTGGAGGTTGTTCACATACTATCCAGCCAGATATTATAGAAATTGGAAGTTGGATTGGATTGGCAGCATTGACAAGAAGTGAATTAACTATTAAGAATGTTAATATTGAATCATTGGAACAAATACTTTCAGTTTTTTCAAAAATAGGAGTAAAATATAATATAAGTGGAAATGATATAACAATTCCAGCTCACAAAAACGGCTATGAGATTCAAAATAATATTGATGGTAGTATACTTACTATTTCGGATGGTCCATGGCCACTTTTTACGCCAGACTTAATAAGTATAATTCTTGTAGTTGCTACTCAAGCTAAAGGGAGCGTTTTGATTCATCAAAAAATGTTTGAAAGTCGCTTGTTCTTCGTAGATAAGTTAATTGATATGGGCGCTAAAATTATACTTTGCGATCCTCACCGAGCTGTAGTTATTGGTCATAATTTCAAGTCAAGATTAAAGGCCACTAAAATGTCATCACCAGATATTAGGGCCGGAATATCTTTATTAATTGCAGCTTTGTCTGCAAAAGGGACAAGTGTAATTAATAATATTGAGCAGATCGATAGGGGGTATGAGCTGATTGATGATAGATTATCCTCAATAGGAGCTAAGATTAAACGAATTATTTAAACTTATTATTAGAAATATTTCTCTGTCTACTACATTTAAATCTTAAGAATCCCAACCCCTTTTTTTCACGAACTTTTTGATGTTTTGTAGATCTTCCACTAACTCTTTTTCTCCAAAGTTTAAAACTTGAATGTTTCAAATTTTTTCTCATAATTTTTATGACTTCTCCCTCATCTAATCCAAACTGACTTTTAATGGCATCAAAAGTTGTCCTGTCTTCCCACGCCATTTCAATAATTCGATCAATATTGCGAATGTCCATTAGCTAAGTGTTTCTAAATAATTATGAGAAGTAAGAGTGATATTTTCTTTTTTTTCGGTCTTCATTCTATCATATGTGCTTACAAGCATTCGCATTCGAGGATTTGTTAAAAAAAAGTCTCTTTGTTTGTTAATGAAATTCCAAAAAAGAGAGTCCCATATAGGACACCAATCACCTTTTTTATAGTTACTCATTTTTAACACATAGCTACTCCCACTTATGTATGGTTTTGTTGACATTAACCCACCATCAGAAAATTGACTCATTCCATAGACATTTGGCACCATTACCCAATCATACGAGTCAATAAAAAGTTCCATGAACCATCTGTATACTTCATTAGGATCAAATTCACATAAAAGCATAAAATTCCCAATAATCATCAATCTTTCAATGTGATTGGCATAGCCTGATTTATTTATTTTTAAAATTGTATCATCAACAGGTTCTATCCCAGTGGTTCCTTCATAAAATGATATAGGTATCTTTCTATTAAACCCCCAAAAGTTTTTGGTTCTTTCCTCGCTTCCTTTTGCTACGTATACCCCTCTGATGAACTCTCTCCATCCAATTATTTGCCTTATAAAGCCTTCACAAGAATTTAACCTAATATCATTTTTTTTATAAAATTCAACTGATTTAATCATGATTAGATTTGGATCAATTAATCCAGAATTAATAATGGGAGATAATAAACTATGATTTAAAACAGATTTTTCTTTTACAACAGCATCTTCGTAGGGTCCAAATTCATCATACCTTTCCATTAAAAAAGACTCAAACCAATCATCTGCACTTTTAAAATCGTAAGGATAAATTTTTGAAGAATTTATTTCACCATAATTATTTTCAAAAAAATCATCAACATATTTTTTTGCAGATTCAAAATCACTGTTTTTATTTACATAGTTTACGATTGGAGGCACTTTGTCTTTCGGATATTTTTCTCTATTTAAGTCGTCATATGTCCATTTTCCACCTACAGGATTTCCATCCTCCATCAAAAGGTTAAATTTTGATCTTTGAGATTTATAAAAGCTAGTTTGAAAAAACTTTTTTTTATCAGACCTAAAAAATGAATCAAGTTCAAATTTCTTCGTTATAAACAATTTATTTTCGTAAATATTGATTTTTATATTATTTTTTGAACAAACACTAATAATTCTTTTTTCTAACCAGTTATCCTCAGGATCATAGATATTTATTGATGTGATAGATTTTTTTTTCTCTAAAAATACTCTAATATCGGAAACATCATCATGGCTATTTATGTACTCAATATCGATGTTTTTTGACCTTAGAAAACTTTCATATTTTTTCATAGACATTCTATGAAAGAGTATTTTTTGTTTGTGAAAATTAAAGTGATTAAAAAATAGAAATTCTTCAATTAAAAAAGTTTTTTTTGAATTATTGATAAGTTCTCCATCTCTAAACAGTTGATTGGGAAAAATAATGTTTATATCCATAATTAACCTAAAGCTTCTTTGTACGTTTCTAAACACCTTTGTCTTGCAAATTTATGATCAATAATTGGTTCTTCTTTATAATCATAAGGAAGCCATTTTTTGATGTAAGTGCCTAGTTTATCAAATTTTTTTTGTTGCTCATATGGGTTGAATATTCTAAAATATGGAGCCGCATCAACACCACATCCAGCAACCCATTGCCAATTCCCAATATTACTTGATTGTTCATAGTCGAATAACTTATCTGAAAAATACTTCTCTCCTAATCTCCAATCAATAAGAAGATGTTTACACAGAAAACTAGCTACAATCATTCTGACTCTATTGTGCATAAAACCAGTTGAATTTAGTTCATTCATTCCGGCATCTACTATTGGATACCCTGTTTTACCTTCACACCAAAGTTTAAATTCTTGCATATTATTCCTCCACTTAACTCTTTCATATTTTTCTTTGAATGATATTTTGGTTGTTTTGGGATAGTGCCAAAGTATTTGCATGAAAAATTCTCGCCAAATTAGTTCTTTCAGAAAGGTTTTGTCAACAGCTTTATCAGACTTTTCAACAGCCTTCCGAATACTTATATTACCAAATCTGAGAAATACTCCAATTTTAGAAGTCTTATCAAGGTGTGGGAAGTTTCTTGTTTCACTATATTCTTCAATTATTTGTTTAGTAAATCGCAGTTCAGGTGGATTGATGGTATTCTTGCTAAAATTTAATATGACATCACCATGATCAAAAAAGTCCATATCAGTTAAACTATTTAATAAGTCCTCCGATTTATAATCTTTAACATTTTCTTTAGAAAACTTTTCCATCCATTTTCTAGAGTATGGTGTATAAACTACATATGGTTTTCCATCATTCTTAGTAACTTCATCTTGTTCAAAAATCACTTGATCTTTAAAACCTTTAAAACTTATAGAATTCTCTGCGAGTAATTTATTTACGCATTCATCTCGTTTTGTAGCATAAGGCTCATAATCTTTGTTGTAGTAAACTGCAGAAATTTTATTTGTATTTATTAATGACTTAAATATTTCTAGTGGTTTACCCTTAAAAGTGAATATTTTTTTATTAATTTTTTTGAGCTCTAAATTCATTTTTTTTATTGAGAGGAAGATATGTTTCAGACGATGATCATCTGTCTTAATCTTATCAACTATATCACTATCATAAATAAATATTGGTATAACTGAATAAGATTCATTTAATGCTTTGTAAAGAGCATGGTTATCATCTAGTCTAAGATCTCTTCTAAACCAAAAAATTACTGAATTTTCCAATTTAAGATAGGGTAGAGGTTCCGCCATCAACACCAATAATTTGTCCAGTCATCCAGCTAGATTTTTCTGACAAAAGAAAATTTATTGTTTCTGCAATATCAGCAGAATTACCAACCCTTTTCATGGGGTGTTTTTGAGCAGATTTTTCAATTTTCAAATCATTGTTAAGAAATCGATTGGCAAGTGGTGTATCTACAATTGATGGGGCTACAGCATTTACCCTTATTTTGGGTGCATATTCTGCAGCAAGTGATTTAGTCAGTCCTTCGATAGCACCCTTTGAAACTGAAACACTCGAGTGGAATGGCATACCTCTTTTAACAGCAACAGTGCTCATTAAAACAATACTGCTGTTATCTGCTGCAACAAGTTTGGGCATTACTGTTTTTAAAACTTTGATTAATGAAATTAAATTAATTTCTAAGTCCTGTTTGAATGCCTCAACAGAAAGGCCTTTGAAAGGCCTTAAGTTTATGCTTCCAGGAAGATACACAAACCCATGTATTTCATCTGGGATCAACGAGTTGTCAAACTCATCATTCAATGCGTCAAATTTTATAAAATTAACATTTTCTGATTGCAGTTGATCATTAGTTCTACATGCAACATGCACGTTAAACTCTTTGTTTAATATTTTGACTAATGGTAGTCCAATTCCATAGGAACCACCAATCATTAGTATATTTTTCATCTTAATTCTCCAAATAATTCGTTTAACTTTTTAGATCTGTATTCAAAAATACGGCCAAGTTTTTTTTTAACTATTAATGAATTCACAATGTAACCGATAATCCCAAGGGGAATTTTGTAGTGAATTACATCTTCCATCTCTATTCCACCATCAATTTCTTTAATAAAATGTTTATGATGCCAGAGAGAGTATGGGCCAAACCTTTGCTCATCAACAAAATATTTTTTATCAGAAACGTGGGTAATTTCAGTAACCCACTTGAGAGGAATTTTTAGCAATGGAGTTACGGTATATTGAATTATTTGACCTGGATATATTTTTTTGTAATCACAATCAATTATATTGAAATTCATTTCATTTGGGGTTATCTCTTTTAAATTTTTAGGATCTGAAAGAAAATCCCAAGCAGTTTGAACTGTAATTGGAAGCTTTTGTTTGGTGTGAAGTTTAAAAATTTTCATAATATTGGGAACATAAACAAAAGTCATGCAAAAATTATTTATTTTATTGTCAATATTTTTAACCTTTCCCGTATTAACTGCTCAACTCAAATCACCAGTCGCCAGCCCAAGAGCTAACTTAAGTCAGAACATAGGCTTGGTCAATATTAGCGTGGATTATTCAAGACCTTCAAAGAAGGGTAGGACCATTTTTGGAAATTTGGTCCCCTACGGCAAAATTTGGAGAACTGGAGCCAACCAAGCTACAACATTTAGTGTTTCGGATGACATTAAAATAAATAATCAACTTGTTCCAAAAGGTGAATATCATATTTATTCTGTTCCCAGAGAAACAAGGCTTGATTTAATCATATACAATAAAACTGATAATTGGGGTTCCCTAAAAGAATTTGATGAAAGTTTGATAGTTGCAAGAGTTGTTTCAGAATTTATTGAATTACCCTTTTCTGTTGAAACATTTGAGATATCTTTTGATAATATTAGCAATAACGGATCAACTATAAATATTATTTGGGATAATAAATTAGCCATTTACTATCTTGATGCTCTCACTAAAGAGAAAATGATTACAAATATTGAAAGTGTTTTATTAAAAAACCCAAAGCCTAGTGATTTTCAGAAAGCGGCTGTTTATTACTATGAAGAGGGTTTGGATAAAGAAAAAGCTTTCAAATGGATTAATAAGGCTTTCGAGGGTTATAAAGATCCAAAATATTGGCAACTCAGAGTAAAAGCATTGATATACAATTACTACGGAATGGAGAAAGAAGCTTTAAAAATTGCAAAAGAAGGATTAAAACAAGCTAAAAAATCAGGTGCACCTGATGGATTAAATGCTTTGAGCTTATTGGTTGATAGGCTTTCTAAATAGTGTTTGGTGGAAAAGTTTTGATAAAATTATGGTATTTATAGCACCAATAAAATTTAACCATAAATAACCGATATCCACATTAAAATAAATTATAAAAATTACTGCTTGTGAAATGCAAGCGGCGTAAAAAATAGAATTTCCACCAATTTTCTTAAAAAAGAATGCTACCAGAAATATTCCAAGAACAGTACCATAGAATATTGAACCAATGATATTTACAAGTTGAATCAAATTTTCGAATAATGTCCCAAAACTTGCGAAACTTATTGCAATTAATCCCCAAATCAGAGTAAAAAATTTTGATGCTATTAAATAATGATATTCACTTTTCATTTTTTTGTGATTTCTTCTGTAAAGGTCAATAGTAGTTGTTGAAGCTAATGCGTTAATTTCTGAAGCTGTTGATGACATTGCCGCACATATTATAACAGCAATTAAAAGACCAATAATTCCTTTGGGGAGATTATTTAGTATGTAGTGAAGGAAAACATAATCTTTATCTAAAATCTCAATATTTGGATTTTCATTTTCAATTTCCCGATAAATTTTATTTTTTATTTTCTTCTCTTCACTTTGGATTTTGATAATTTTATTTTTTTCAAGTTTTGAGCTCAAAATGTAATTATCTAAAACATCTTTTTTTTTATCCTGTATTATTGAAAATTCATCAAGAAAAATGTCATAGTTTTTATTATCTGATGCCTTAATATAATTTACTACTTGTGGGTTAAAATTTACAGGAGCTGAGTTAAATTCATAAAAAATAAATACCATCACACCCAGTAGAAGGATAAAAAATTGCATCGGAATTTTAAAAATTCCATTAAAAATTAAACCTTGTCTTATTTCTTTAATTGATTTACCTGAGATATATCTTTGAACCTGACTTTGATCTGTTCCAAAATATGAAAGGGCTAAGAACAGCCCACCTGTTATGCCACTCCAAAATGTATATCTACTTTCATAATCAAAAGAAAAGTCCAAAATGTTTAATTTGTTACTAACACGTGAATAATTCAAAAACTTATCTACTGTAAAGTTTTCAGGATAGCTTCCTATCAATAAGAAAAAAACAAAAAATAGCCCTAAGAATATTACAAACATTTGCTGTTTTTGAGTAACATTCACTGCCTTTGTTCCACCTGTAATTGTATATATTATAACAAGAAAACCTATAATCAGGTTAAGTATTTTTATATCAATATTTAGTAAGGTAGAGAGTATTATAGATGGGGCAAAAATTGTAATGCCTGCTGCAAGCCCTCTTTGTATCAAAAACAATATCGCACCCAAAATTCTTGTTTTTTTATCAAATCTTTTTTCTAAAAATTCATAAGCTGTGTAAACCTTCAGTTTATGGTACAGAGGCACAAAAAATATGCATATGATAATCATTGCCAATGGAAGTCCAAAATAGAACTGAATAAAACCCATACCATCATTGTACGCTTGTCCTGGTGTAGATAAAAATGTAATTGCGCTTGCTTGGGTTGCCATAACTGACAAACCAATTGTAAACCAGCCTGTTGAGTTGTTGGCTTTTAAAAATGATTTAATGTTACTGTTTTTCCTGGTTTTATAAGAACCATAAAATACAATTATTAGTAAAGTTGTAATTAATACTGCCCAGTCTATTATTTCCATCACTGAACTAGAAATAAAAAAAATAAAACATATAAGATATTAAGCATAAGTAAAACTGAATATTCCCTCCTCCAGTCAAACATCATATATTTTTTTGATTATTTTTTATTTTCCAATCACCATTTAATCTTAAAACTTGTTCAATTACATCCCTTACACATCCATCCCCACCATTTTTAATAGATATATAATCTACAACTTCTTTGACCTCAGGACATGCATCATATGGGCATGAAGAAAGACCAACTTCTTTTAGAATATGAATATCGGGTAAGTCATCACCCATGAAAAGTGTTTCGTTGATATTCAAATTATTTTTGGATAAAAAGTTATCAAAAACTTTTTTTTTATCATCAACGCCTAAAAAAATATTTTTAACCCCTAGTTTTGATAATCTTTTTCTTACACCCTCATTATTTCCACCGCTTATTACACAAAAATTATAACCAATGTCAGTTGCAAATTTTACAGCAATACCATCCTTGGTGTTGAATACTCTCATTTCATTACCATCAGAATCGACAATAATTGATCCATCTGTAAAAACCCCATCAACATCGAAAATAAAGTTTTTAATTTTGCGTAATTTTTTCTTATAGATCATTTTTTTTTATGCTTTTGGTTATGATTTTGTACAAATTTAGGTAATTAGAATTTTCTAGAATTTTTTCATGTTTTTTTATTGTCTTTATATCATTTCTGATTGCAGGTCCAGTTTGAGATTCTTTTGATTTATTCTCTTTAAATTTTTGAATTGTCTTATTAGAAATCGGGATAAAAAAATCTTTATTGAGATTAAATTTATTGATGATTTCATCAGTCACAGAAAGTAAATGATTTGTAAAGTTATTTGCAAAAGTAGCTGCAAGATGGTAATATAGCCGATTTTTTGAATCAACCACTTTACATGTTACATTCAACAGCTCACATAATTTCTTTAATTTATCTAAATTCTTTTTTGAATTAGCCTCAATTAAGACAGGAATTTCAACAAAATTTAATTTATCACGAAAATTGAAAGTTTGAAGAGGATAAAAAACACCATAATTTTTTTGATTGGATAAAATATTAATATTTTGTGTTCCTGATGAATGTAAAACAACACCGCCCTCAACATTTATTTTTTTACTGATTTCTTTTATTGAATCATCATTGCATAATATGAAATAAAAATCAGCCTTTCTAAGATTTTCAATTTTGTCTGTGAATTTAATTTTTTCACTGAATAAACAAGTATTTTTTTTTTGTCTAGAGTAAATTTCGATTATTCGAAAATTCTCATTGTTTGAAAACACCTCACACAGATTATATGATAATTTTCCTGTAGCAATTAGTGAAATTGTAAACATAATTAATGTTTAAATTACGATAAATGATTTGAATGTTTTTATTAGGTTTGCAAAAAAGATTATGGACAATAAAACTTTTATGATGATTAAGCCTGATGCAGTTGAAAGAGGGCTCATTGGTAAAATATTAGCTGACATTATAGATGCTGGTTTTCAAATTATTGAACTAAAAATGGTTAAACTTAGTTTAAATGACGCCAAGAGGTTTTACAAAGTTCATAAGGATAGACCCTTTTTTAATGATTTGACGGCTTACATGAGCAGAAGCACCATAGTTGCTGCAGTTCTGCTGAAAAAAAATGCAGTAAATGATTTCAGAAAACTAATTGGAAGTACTGACCCAAGTGATGCAGAGGATGGAACAATTAGAAAAAAATACGCAATATCAAAAGGTGAAAATTCCGTTCATGGATCAGATAGCAATGAGAATGCTGAGATTGAATCAAATTTTCATTTTTCATAAACCTACAATAGAACTATTTTTTCAACAATATCCTGTTTTAATTCACAATTAATTAATTCAATAATTTTATTTTTTGAATAAGAAATTTCTTCCTTGAGCATTGGATTATTAACTCTAATAAATAAAGTGTCTTTTTTTAGATAAATATCTTTTGTGTATTTCGATAGTTGATTACCAGCGGTCTTTTTCCAAGCAATACCTATTTTTGAATTTACTACACCTTGATTAATTTGTTTTTGATTGAAAAAACTATTTAGAACTTCTTTAATGCTACTTGTTTCATTATTTCTTTTCATATTTCAAAAATCTTTGAGGAGTTTTTCAAGCTACTTAAAACTTTTTCAATTCTTAGTTTATCTGTATCAGATATAAATAGTTGACCAAATTCTGATGAATTCACTAAGTCAACAATATTCTTTACTCTTTCAATATCTAGTTTGTCAAATATGTCATCCATTAAAAGAATGGGTGAGATGTAGTTATTGTTTTTTAAAAATTCAAATTCAGCGAACCTTAAAGAAATGAGAAAAGATTTTTGCTGACCTTGACTCCCAAACCTTTTAATTGAACTATTACTAATCTTAAATATTAAATCATCTTTATGAATTCCACATGATGTAAATTGTAAAATCATATCTTTTTGAAAAGAATTTTTTAATAAGTCAGCTATTTCGTTGTCATTTAGGTCGCTTTTATAACTTAAGCTTACTTTTTCATTTTTACCAGAGATTTTATTGTATTTATCAATCACTATAGGAATAAATTCATTTATAAATTTTTTTCTGCACTCATGAATTGGTTTGGATAGTTTAATTATTTGATCATCATAGATTAAAATACTATCCATATCAACTTTCGTTGATTTATTAAAATATTTTAAAATTTTATTTCTTTGTTTTATTAATTTTCCGTGAGTTATAATATTATGCAGATAAGTTTTATTGTAAGTTGATATAATACTGTCCATGAATTTTCTTCTTTCAAAACTTCCTTCAATAATTAAATTTGTATCATAAGGGGAAATTAGTACGACGGGAATTAACCCAAAATGATTAGAAAGTTTTTTATAAACTTTTTCATTTCTTTTTAAAACCTTAGTTTCATTTCTTTTCAAGCTGCACGTTATATTTTCCTTTTTTTCATTGATCAAAAAGACACCGTCTAAAAGCATAAACTCAGAATCATGATTTATGTTGTTTTCATTAGAGACTGAAAAAGAACTCTTTCCAACTGCCAAGTGATATATTGAGTCTAATATATTTGTTTTGCCAACCCCATTATTACCAATAAAACAATTGATTTTACTATCAAAATTGAATGTTTTATCTAATATATTTTTATAGTTTATAATGGAAATTTTATTTAAAAGTAAACTAGACATTGGATTTATTTACATCTGCAAATTATATAAAATAATTAACTAATTATCATGCATGATTTAAATAAAATTATATTTTTGCCATGCGCATGTCAACATATAAAAAGAAATCAAATAAAATAAGAAAAAGCAGAGTTTCAAATGAAAATAGCTCCACAAAAAAGGTATTTGAAACTCTAGATACAAGTGCAAGTAAATCTGAACTTTTTATAAGTAGCTATCAAAATTATCTAGTTTATGGTGTTACTGCTTTGGTTGTAATATTTGCTCTTTATTTTTCTTATGATAAATTTGTTATTCAGCCTAAAATTGATGAATCTAATGTTGAAATTTTCACTGCTCAAAAGTATTTTGATTTAGCCTTAAATTCAACCAACAACAAAGATTCGTTATATAATCTATCATTAAAAGGTGCTGATGGAAAATTTGGTTTTTTAGATATAATTGAGAATTATTCTGGGACTCCTGCCTCGAATATTTCATATTATTCATCTGGTATGGCTTATTATCACTTAAAAAAATATGATTTGGCTATCGAATATTTGGGAAAATTTTCATCTGAGGATGATGTTCTAAATTCATTATCTCTTGCAACAATTGGTGACTCTTTTATTCAGCTTAACCAATTTGAAGATGCACTCAACTATTATCAAAAAGCCTTAAAATCTACATCCAATAGTTTTACAAGCCCAATCATTTTACTAAAGGCTGGGGATGTTTCTTTGAAAATTGGTAATAATAAAAAAGCGTTAAGTTTTTTCAATAAGATTAAAACTGATTTTCCAAAATCTGCTGAAGCTGATCTAATTGATATTAAAATAGAGCAGTCAAAATAATGTCCACCAAGAAAAAGTCTAATATAGATTTAGATTCCCTCAAAATTGCTAAAGAAAAGAAGTTTGTAATAGTCCATTCTGAATGGAACATTGAAATAGTTAATAGATTACTTAATGGTGCCTTTGAATTCTTTTCAGCAATCGGTTTGGAAAAGGATAAAATTACAATTTGTTCAGTTCCCGGAAGTTTTGAGCTTATTTATGGCTGTAAGAAAATGTCTGATAAAAATAAATATGACGCAATTATTGCAATTGGTAGTGTCATAAAAGGTGAAACAAAACACTTTGATTTTATATGTAACTCTGTTTTTAACGGAATCAAAGATTTAAATTTAACATCACAATGTCCTGTAATAGCTTGTATCTTAACTGATAACAATATTGAACAGTCACTTGAAAGAAGTGGAGGAAATTTAGGAAATAAGGGTTTTGATTGTGCAGCTGCTGCGGCTAAAATGAGCCTTATTTAAAATACTTAAAAGGAACAAACAGCATTCCGAAGCATTCTCCTCCGCCTTTTTTAATATTTTTATGATGCATTTTATGAGCCCTTCTAATGCCTTTGGCATACCAGTTATTAGCGTTTCTAAACAGCTTAAATCTTCTATGAATAAATATATCGTGAACTATGAAGTAAGTTAATCCATAAAGAAATATACCAATTGCTATTGGTAAACCATATACAAAGCCAAGTTCAGTCCATGAGATAACAAATGCCATACTAACCACAGCATAAAAAATGAAGAAAAAATCATTTCTTTCAAACCATGAATCATGATCTTTAACATGATGGTCTTTGTGTAAACTCCAAAGAAATCCATGCATAATATATTTATGACTAAACCAAGCCATAAATTCCATAAAACAAAATGTTCCAATTAGTGATAATATCCAAAGAAATGTTTCCATTATAAAATATTTAATCTATATCTAACATATGAGCGAGCTAAAACATCAACTTTTTGATAATTAGGGACTCTGACTCTTTTATTTTTTATTACAGATGATGATGCATTATCTAACTTTTTCAATAGTCTTTTATAATATTTATATGCTGCATAAACGCCAAACTTTGAATTGTTTGGAAGCATGTATATACCTTTTAAAGCTATAGAAAAATCCTCTTTTATCTCGCTTAGAATTTTTTTCTTTGCCTCATCATCAAATGAGTTGTTGACAAGATTGGGGAAATAGACTCTGTTTAATTCTTTTAAATCAGCTTTGAAGTCTCTTAAAAAATTAACTTTTTGAAAAGCAGAGCCTAGGGATATAGCATAAGGTTTTAGTTTTTTATACATATTAGTATCACCTTGTACAAAAACTTTTAAACACATTAATCCTACAACATCTGCTGAGCCGTATATATAACTTTTGTAATCCTCATCAGAAGAATATTCTTTTTTTTCAAGGTCAAGCCGCATGCTACTCAAAAATGAATCAATTAAGTGTTTATCAATATTATGTTTTTTGACAGTATTTTGAAATGAATTTAAGATAGGATTTAAGCTAATATTGTTATTTAATGAATATTCAAGCTCATCTATGAATCTATTTAAGAGCGTTTCTTTATCGTAATTGTGAAATGTATCAACAATTTCATCAGCAAACCTGACAAATCCGTAAATATTGTAAATATCTTCTCTTATATTTTTAGATAACATTCTTGTAGCTAGGCTAAAAGAGGTACTGTATGTTTTAGTGACATTTCTAGAACAATCAGCAGATACTTTATCAAATAATTCCTTCATTTTTTATAATGTTTGCTACAAGCTTTCCAGAGACAATTGCTGGTGGAACACCTGGTCCCGGTACTGTTAGCTGACCACTAAAATACAATTTTTTTACTTTTTTACTTTTTAATTTAGGTCTTAAAAAAGCTGTTTGTAAAAGTGTATTAGCAAGACCATATGCATTACCACCAAAAGAATTATAATCATCTTTGAAATCTTTTATACAATATGATCTTTTAAAGTCAATATAATCTCTGATTTTTTGGTTGGTCAAATTTTCCATTCGATCTAATACCATATTGAAATATTTTTCTCTTGTATCATCTGTATCTTTTAGGTTAGTTGCAATTGGTATCAAAATAAAGCAGTTTTCATGTCCTTTTGGGGCTGTATGTTTAAAAGTTTTTGATGTTAGGTTAACGTAAAATAATGGGTTTTCAGGCCAAGATGGATGTGTATAAATCTCATCTGAGTGTTTTTCAAAACTTGTATCAAAAAATAAGTTGTGATGATTTAAATTTTTTAATCTTTTTTTTATTCCAATGTAAAATAGCAGTGATGAGGGAGACCAAACTCTATTATTCCAGTAATTATCTGAATATTGTCTATATTTTATATCCATTAAGTTTTCAGTGTGAGCATAATCTGCTCCAGAAACAAGAAAGTCACAATTCAATTCCTTGTTATTAACAGTAATACTTTTTACTTGACCACAATCAATGTTTATTTTATTAACTGTAGAGTTTTTATAAAATTTAACTCCTTGTTCCTCTGCAATTGATAACATTGATTTTACAACATCATAAAACCCGTTTTTTGGTTGCCATGTACCTAATCCAAAATCTGCATAATTCATGAAATTGTAAAAAGCAGGGGTGTTATTTGGCTTTGCTCCTAAAAATAAGACTGGGAACTTTAAAATTGACCTCAACATTTCGTTTTTGAAAATGCTGTTAACTTGTTTATTTATATTAGTTAAAAACAACTTAAATTTTAGGATTGTCCTAAAATTTATTAATTCAAGTATTGAAAAACCTGGCATTTTATATAGCATATCTTTGACAGCTAATTCATAATTATCTTTAGCCTCTTTTAAAAATTTTTTTAACTTATCTCCACTTCCCTTTTCAATATTTTCAAAGGTTTCTATAATTTTATTTACATCGGAGCTTATTGACACAGACTGATTGTTTTTATAAAACACTTTGTATCCTGGATCCAATTTTTTTATTTTATAGAGCTCAACTGATTTTTTATTGAAATCATTGAAAAATCTTTCAAAAACATCAGGCATCCAATACCAACTTGGTCCCATATCAAATGTATATCCATTCATTTTAAATTGTCTAGCTCTTCCTCCGAAACTGTCATTTTTTTCAAAGACTGATACATCAAAACCATATTTTGCTAGATAACACGCTGCTGAAAGGGACGAAAACCCAGAACCAATTATAAAAACTTTTTTTTTCAAAATATATAGTGCGCACGAGAGGACTCGAACCTCCAAGGGAAATTTCCCACTAGGCCCTCAACCTAGCGCGTCTACCAGTTCCGCCACGTGCGCTAGAATTGTGACCTGGCTGGGGCTCGAACCCAGGACCCTCTCCTTAAAAGGGAGATGCTCTACCAACTGAGCTACCAGGTCTGATTTTAACGTTTGCAAATATAGGACCAATAATACCATTTTTCAAACATAATTTCCTTTAAATTTGTCATCGATGTACCAAGACATTTTAAAAAAAATAAATCAACCCATTATTTTATTAGGTTATATGGGCTCTGGTAAAACAAGCATAGGAAAAAAAATATCAAAAATTCTCAATGTTAAATTTTACGATCTTGACAAATTGATTGAAAATAAATTTAATAAAACTGTAAATGAAATTTTCCTTGAGCAAGGTGAAATTAACTTTAGAAAAGAGGAGAGAGCTTTACTTGAGAATATTTTAAATAAAAAAAAGATTTTTGTTTTATCATTGGGTGGGGGTACACCTTGTTATTTTGATAATATTGAATATATAATAAAAAAAACAGGTTTAACTATATTTTTAAAACCGGAAATTAAACAACTATCAAAAAAGTTATATAGGAAGAAAGCGAAGCGCCCAATTATAAAAGATGTAAGAACTGAAAAAAAAATGATTGAATTTGTTTCAAAACATATGTTGGAAAGAATTCATTATTACAATAAGGCTAAATACCATGTTGTTTATGACTTAAATGATAAAATGTACGCTTGTAATAAAATAATAGACTTATTAAACAAGAACTGCTCTTAGTTTTTTATTTTCAGAAATAACCTTTACAGTATCTTCAAAGTTTGTCGAAAGAGAAACTCCTTTTATATCAACATTTACAGGGTGTTTTTTGTGATCTCTATCGATTAAAACAATCGTCTTAATATTTACATATTCAGCATTAAAGAAGTAGTTTACACATTTAAAAAGTGTTTTACCAGTATTTAAAACATCATCAATTATAAATATTAAACAATCATTAGAAAATTTATGCTCAAATTTGATTTTACTATTGATGTTATTATTAATTTTTTCAATTTTTATTGGATAAAGTTTAACCTTTTTATTTGAAAAAAATTTTATTTGTTTTTCGATTATTTTAGCAATTTCAAAGCCTTTCTCTTTAATACCAACAAGTACTATCTTGTTTGACCTATCGCTAACCTCAACAATTTGACAGGCAAGTCTGTTGCATACTCTCAGAATTTTATCATTATCTAATATCATTACACTGTTAATGAATAACAGCAAAAGTATCAAGAAAATTGTATCTTGCACGTGATTTGAGAAATAAATTTACTTTGCAAATTATTAAATATTTTTCGCTGATTTCAATTTTGATTTTTTGTTTTACATCCTGTAAAAAGGATGATGATAACACTACGAATGCAATTCCTGCTAACGATTACACTGAACAACATACACTTGAGAATGACTCAATAATTGATTTTATGCAAAATCATTTTTATAATTATGATGATTTCTCAAACCTAACACCAAACGAGGGACCTGAATTTGTTATTGACTCAATCAGTGGTGATAACTTAGATAAAACTCCAATATACGATCAGGCATCAAGTTTTCAGATTAATGTTAAAGATTCTGATGGCAATTTATTTCCACATACTGCATATTATGTGATTTTAAGAGATGGAGTTGGTGACAACCCAACGGTTGCTGACTCAGTGTATGTTAGATATAAAGGTATGTTGTTGAATAAAGATGTTTTTGATCAAAGAAAGATTCCGATTTGGCTTCAAGCAAAAAATGTTGTTCGTGGTTTTCAAGAATTTGTTCCTCTGCTAAAAAAGGGTAATATTAATATAAATAGTGATGGTACTTATGATTTCACAAACTTTGGAATAGGCTTTATTATTATGCCTTCTGGCCTTGGTTATTATAATTCAGCAACTGTAAGTATACCATCTTACTCCCCTCTGATATTTCAGGTAGAAATGATGACATTAAATAGAACAGATCATGACAATGACACTGTTCTTACAATTTATGAGGATATTGATGGAGACAGTAATTTTGATAATGATGATACAGATTCTGATACTATTCCAAATTACTATGATCCAGATGATGATGGAGATGGTGTATTAACTAAAGACGAGTATGATGTAGATGGTGATGGAGTTGCTGATGATAGTGATGGTGACGGAATACCTGATTATTTAGATAATGAATAGTCTATTTTCTACTTAGAACCTTGTTGCATTTTTCAATAATCGATTCTGTTGACAGTCCGTATTTTTTCATTAAATCATGTGGTTTTCCAGATTCTCCAAATTGATCATTTACTCCAACAAATTCCATTGGTACTAATTTATTTCTTACAATTAATGACGCAATAGATTCTCCCAATCCACCTATAGTATTATGTTCCTCTGCACATACGATGCAACCTGTTTTGTCTAAAGATTTTAATATAATTTCTTCATCTAATGGTTTAATAGTATGGATATTGATAACTTCTACCGAAATCCCTTTATTTTTTAAAAAATCTGCAGACTCAATTGCATGCCAAACTAGATGGCCTGTACACACAATTGTGACTTGATTGCCCTCAACTAGTTTAATTCCTTTTCCAATTTCAAATCTTTCATTTTCAGGCATAAAATTTGGTACTTTTGGTCTTCCAAAACGAAGGTAAACAGGCCCATGGTATTTAGATATTTCAATTGTTGCTGCTTTTGTTTGATTATAATCACATGGGTTAATTACAACCATTCCTGGGAGCATTTTCATTAATCCAATATCCTCCAATATTTGGTGTGTTGCACCATCCTCACCCAATGTTATACCGGCATGAGATGCACATATCTTAACATTTTTGTCAGAGTATGCAACAGATTGTCTTATTTGATCATAGACTCTCCCTGTCGAGAAATTAGCGAAAGTACCAGTATACGGAATTTTTTCACCAATTGTCATCCCTGCTGCTATACCAATCATATTTGCTTCTGCTATCCCAATTTGAAAAAATCTATCAGGAAATTTATTTTTAAAATCATTCATTTTCAGCGAGCCCGTCAAATCAGCACACAGAGCAACAATATTTTTATTTTTGGATGCTACCTCAACTAAACCAACTCCAAATCCAGATCTTGTATCATTATTCCCTAAATTTTTAAATCCAAACATTTAATAATCATTTAGTGTTTCTGGATTTTGATTCAAAGCAATCTCCAGTTCCTCGTCATTAGGAGCAACCCCATGCCACTTGTGGGTCCCCATCATATAATTCACTCCATTACCCATGATAGTTTTCATAATTATAACAACTGGTTTGCCATTAAAACAATTTTCTTTTGCTGTTTGTATGGCTTTTCTTACTCCATCTAAATTATTTCCATCATCTAAATTAATAGTAAACCAACCAAAACTTTGAAATTTTGATTCAATATTACCTAAGTCTAAAACGTCTTTCAAGTCACCATCAATTTGTTTATTATTGTTGTCTATAGTACAAATCAAATTATCAACTTTATTTGCAGCAGCATACATTATGGCTTCCCAATTTTGTCCCTCTTGCAATTCTCCATCGCCATGTAAGCTGTACACTATATTTTTATCATCATTCAATTTTTTCGAAAGAGCAGCACCAATAGCAACAGATAGGCCTTGTCCTAAAGAACCACTGGCAATTCTTACACCTGGAAGCCCTTCGTGCGTTGTCGGATGACCCTGAAGCCTAGAGTTTATTTTTCTAAAAGTTGATAATTCTTTTACAGGAAAGTACCCGGCTCTTGCTAATACACTGTAAAATACAGGAGAAATATGACCATTTGATAAGAAAAAAAGGTCCTCATCATAACCATTCATGTTGAACTCTTTTTTTCTTTTCATGATATCAAAAAATAAAACAACAAAAAACTCTGTACAACCAAGCGATCCCCCAGGGTGTCCAGAATTATTGGCATGAACCATTCTTAAAATATCCCTTCTTACTTGAAAAACTAACTTTTGAATACCAGTCATGAAATGAAATTATTGATTTATAATTTAATAAATGTAAATCTTAATTAAACTTATTAACTTTTGTGATATTATATATTAATATATTTGAAAAGTGCATTTCAAAATTATAAAAAAAGATATAAAAACCAGAGCAAGAGTTGGTGAAATCACACTTAATGGTAGAAAATTTGAAACTCCAATTTTTATGCCTGTTGCCACCTCAGCTGCTATAAAAGGTTTACATACTAAAGATCTGGTTGAGTCATCCAATGCTGAAATAATATTGGCAAATACATATCATCTTTATCTACGACCTGGTGATCAAATAATAAAAAATTGCGGAGGAATTCACGATTTTATGTCATGGGATAAGCTAGTTTTAACTGATAGCGGTGGATACCAAGTATATTCACTTTCAAATAATAGAAAAATTAAGGAGGATGGAGTCAAATTTAAGTCACACATTGATGGATCTTATCATTTTTTTAGTCCGGAGAAAGCAATTCAGATTCAAAAAAATATTGGCGCTGATATAATTATGGCTTTTGATGAATGTACGCCATATCCATGCACAAAAGATTATGCCAGAAAATCAATGAATCTTACTCACAGATGGCTAAAAAGATGTATCAGCGAATTTGAGAATAAAGACAATAATAGATCTAGAGAACAGTTTTTATTTCCGATTGTTCAGGGCAGCATTTACGGAGATTTAAGAACTGAGTCTGCAGAATTCATTTCATCAATGGATTTGCCTGGAAATGCAATTGGAGGTCTTTCAGTTGGTGAACCTCACGATTTAATGTATGAAATGTGTGAAATAGTTTGTGATATAATTCCTGAAAATAAACCAAGATATTTGATGGGTGTTGGTACACCAACTAATATTTTAGAAAATATATGTTTAGGTGTGGATATGTTTGATTGTGTAATGCCTACAAGAAACGCAAGAAATGGCATGCTTTTTACATCCGAAGGGAAAATTAATATTAAAAATGAAAAATGGAAAAAAGATTTTTCTCAAATAGATCCTCATGGGTCAACCTTTGTAGATAGTAAATATTCAAAAGCATATTTAAGACATCTTTTTTCAATTAATGAAAATTTAGGAAAACAAATTGCAACAATTCATAACTTAGGCTTCTACAGTTGGATTATTAAAAAAACAAAAGAGAAAATTTTAGATGGTAATTTTGAAAGCTGGAAAAAATCAATGGTTAAAAAACTAGACAATAAGTTATAATGAGGATACTCGATAAATATATAATTAAGCAATTTGTTTTGTCATTTCTATTTATGTTTCTTCTCTTTATTCCAATTGGGATTTTAGTTGATGTATCTGAGAAAATTGACAAGTTCAAAGAGCACGATCTGAGTTTTTATGAAGTTTTCGATTACTACATAGATTTCATTTGGTATTATGGGTATTTTTTATTCCCAATTTTTGTTTTTTTAGCTGTAATTTGGTTTACTTCTAAATTATCGTCTAATTCAGAGGTAATAGCAATTTTAAGTTCTGGAGTTTCTTTTAAACGATATTTACAACCCTTTATTGTTACAGCTATTTTTATCGCGTTCATATCAGTTTTTTCAGGAATGTTTATTATACCGGAAAAAAATAAAAGCTTTACGATTTTTCAGAATAAGTATTTAAGTAAAAAAAATAAAAATAACGCTTTTAAAGCTGTTTACAAACAAATATCTGATAATGAATACATTTATGTAAGTTCATACAATAAAACTAGAAACCAGGCTTATAATTTTTCCATTGAAAAGTTTAACGGTAACGAATTACAAGAAAAAATTCTTGCTAGAAATATCAGATGGATTGAAAAAGACAGTCTATTTAGACTGACAGATTACTTCAAAAGAACCTTCAAAGATAAATCCGAAAAAATCGAAAGTAAAAGAATTTTTGATACAATTATGAACTTAACTATGTCAGACTTTGAGATTGTTAATTATCAAGCTAAAACATTAAATTTTTTTGAATTAAATAGATTTATTGAAAGTGAGAAAAAAAGTGGCTCTCCATTACTAAATAGTCATATACTTGAAAAAAATAAGAGGATTACAATTCCTATTTCTGTAATAATATTAACAGTGTTGGCCGTAGCTGTATCATCCTTTAAAAAGAGGGGTGGTATTGGTTTAAATTTAGCATTTGGAATTACACTTGCTTTTGTTTTTGTTTTTTTTGATAAGTTCTTTTCAGTATTAGTTACTGAATCAAATTTAAACCCACATCTTGGTGCATGGTTACCAAATTTAATTTTTGCATTTGTTACTGCATATATTGTTAAATTATCATTAAAATAAAGTTTGTTAATGTATATTTATAACAATGGAATATCTTGATTTTGAATTGCCTTTAAAAGAGTTGAATGAGCAGTTGGAAAATTGTAAAAAATTAGGGTCAGAGGGCAACATTGACATTAAAGATACTTTGAAAGAAATAAAATCAAAACTTGTAATAAAGAAAAAAGAAATTTATGGGTCATTGACACCATGGCAAAGAGTTCAATTATCTAGACATCCATCAAGACCCTATACACTTGATTATTTAGCTAATATGACCAATAATAATTTTTTAGAATTACATGGAGATAGAAATATTGCTGATGATAAAGCAATGGTTGGGGGACTTGGAAAATTAGATAATCAAACCTTTATGTTCATTGGTCAACAAAAAGGAAATAACATTAAAAGTAGACAGTATAGAAACTTTGGAATGGCTAACCCAGAAGGTTATCGAAAAGCTATGAGATTGATGAAGTTAGCTGAAAAATTTTCATTACCGATAGTAACACTCATTGACACACCAGGTGCTTACCCTGGTATTGAAGCTGAAGAAAAAGGACAAGCCGAGGCAATAGCTAGAAACTTGTACGAGATGTTTAAAATAAAGACTCAAATTATTGTTGTTGTAATTGGTGAAGGTGCCTCTGGTGGTGCTTTGGGAATTGGAGTTGGTGACAAAATAATGATGTTAGAAAACACTTGGTATTCTGTTATCTCTCCAGAATCTTGTTCATCCATTTTATGGAGAAGTTGGGATCATAAAGAGCAGGCTGCTGAAGCGCTAAAGTTAACTCCCAGTGATATGAAAAAAAATAAGTTAATCGATAAAATTGTAAAAGAACCAATTGGTGGTGCACATCAAAATCCCGAAAAAATATACATTTCTTTAAAAAAAGAAATAATCAACACATACAGAGATCTAAAGAAACAAAGTATTTCATCATTATTAAAAAATAGAATGTCAAGGTTCACTCAAATGGGGGTATACAGTGAATGATTTTCTGTTGTTAACAATTTACCAATAATTATTAACAAACACTGTTTGTTTGTTTTAGTCTATATTTTCACATTTCATTTTTAATTTCTCTATGTTAGCGATATGAAGAGGGTTTCAAATATTAATGTCGATCAATATGGTGAAAAGGCTTCCGTTTTTTCTTTGCAGAAAGGTAAGCTACCGCCACAGGCAGTAGATCTAGAAGAGGTTGTTTTGGGTGCTATGATGATTGATAAAAAAGGTGTAGATGAGGTTATTGATATATTACAACCAGAGGCCTTCTATAAGGAAAGCCACCAATTAATTTTTAATTCTATTATCAGTCTGTTTGAAAAACAAGAGCCCATTGATATAAAGACTGTTTCTTTCCAGCTAAAAAAAGATGGAAATTTAAACACAGTAGGGGGAGACTACTATTTAATCGAATTGTCACAAAAAGTATCATCATCAGCCCATATAGAATTTCATTCTAGAATTATTTTACAAAAATTTATTCAAAGAAAGCTTATTTCTATTTCAAACGAAATTATTGAGGATTCTTATGATGAAACATCTGATGTGTTCGATTTATTGGATAAAGCTGAATCTAGAATTTATGATATTTCCCAACGAAATTTGAAAAAAAACACTCAATCTGCAGAGGATTTAGTCTTAGCTGCAAAGAAAAAAATTGAGGAAATTTCTAAAAAAGAGGGCCTTAGTGGTATAGCCTCTGGCTTCGGAGAAATTGATAGATTGACATCTGGTTGGCAGCCAAGTGATTTGATAATTGTTGCAGCTAGACCAGGTATGGGTAAAACTGCATTTACATTATCAATGGCAAGGAATATTTCAGTTGAAAACAACATACCTGTAGCTTTTTTTTCTTTAGAAATGTCCGCAATTCAATTAATAACTCGATTAATATCATCTGAAACTGGACTTAATTCAGAAAAACTAAGAACTGGTAAATTAGAAAAGTTTGAGTGGGAATTATTAAATGTAAAAGTTACAAATCTTGAGAATGCTCCGCTATACATAGATGATACTCCTTCGTTATCAATTTTTGAATTGAGAGCAAAAGCTAGAAGGTTGTCTTCTCAGTTTGGTATTAAACTTATAGTAGTGGATTATTTACAACTTATGACTTTAGGATCCAGTCAGAAATCTGGAAATAGAGAGCAAGAAATTTCTACGATTTCTAGAAACTTGAAGGCTTTAGCTAAAGAACTTGATATTCCTATTATTGCTCTCTCACAATTGTCCCGTGCTGTTGAATTAAGGGGTGGTACAAAAAGACCCATCTTATCTGACTTAAGAGAATCAGGTGCCATTGAACAAGACGCAGATATTGTTTCATTCTTATATCGTCCTGAATATTATAAAATTGATGAATGGGATGATGAAGAAAGATCACCAGCGCTTGGCCAGGCAGAATTTATTGTTGCTAAACACAGAAATGGTGGTCTTAGTTCTATTAAACTTAAATTTATTAACTCATTAGGAAAGTTTGAAAATTTATCAGCTTTTGAAAATCCTTTTGAGTATCAATCTAAAATTAATACAGATAAAAAAGTAAATCCCGACCAAGCTTTCGAGAGTGGTTCATACAGGTCAGGTGAGGATGATGATTTATTTTAAACTATTAACTAATTTAGAAAAATTTTCAGAGTCGTTCATAGCCATATCTGCAAGAACTTTTCTGTTAAGATCAATTTTGCTTTCCTTTAATTTGTGCATTAATTCAGAGTAAGATAATCCGTTTTGTCTTGCTGCAGCATTAATTCTTAAAATCCAAAGTGCTCTAAAACTTCTTTTTTTGTTTCTTCTATCTCTATAAGCATATGTTAAGCCCTTCTCAACAGCATTTTTTGCAACTGTATAAACATTTTTTCTTCTTCCAAAATATCCTTTAGCTTCCTTGAGAATTTTTTTTCTTTTTTTTCTAGATGCTACTGAGTTTACCGATCTTGCCATAATTTATTTTTTAACTGAGGTGTTTTGATAAAACTTATACCCTTTGTTTTGTTAAACTATTTATTATTTAAGCCTGAGTTGCTTTCTTACACTGTTTAAATCACTATCACTAACTAAACCATCATGAGTAAGTTTTAATTTCCTCTTTTTCGATTTCTTTGTTAAAATATGATTTTTGAATGCATGTTTCCTTTTAATCTTGCCAGTTCCAGTCACTTTGAACCTCTTTTTGGCACTCGATTTAGTTTTCATTTTACTCATTGACTATTTTTTTAATTTTTTTGGGCTCACAAACATAATCATTTTTTTTCCTTCTAGCACAGGTAATTGTTCAACTTTTCCATACTCTTCTAACTCTTGTGCTAATTTTAATAATAAAATCTGGCCTTGTTCTTTGAAGATAATTGATCTACCCTTAAAAAAAACAAATGCTTTAAGTTTTGCCCCATCTTCAAGAAATTTAATCGCATGTTTTTTCTTAAATTCATAATCGTGAATATCTGTTTGTGGACCAAACCTTATTTCTTTAACAACAACCTTTTGAGTCTTTGCTTTTAGATACTTTTCCCTTTTTCTTTGATCATATAAAAACTTTTTATAATCCAAAGCTTTACAGACAGGGGGAACTGCCTTAGGAGAAATTTCTACAAGGTCAGTTTCTAGTTTTTTAGCTATTAATAAGGCTTCACTAATGGGATATATCCCAATATCAACATTGTCTCCAACCAATCTAACTTCTTGGGATGAAATCTCACCATTAATTTTGTGAGGATTTTTTTTTATTATTCTTCCGGGTCTTCTCCCTCTTTTTCTTCTTAGTGCTATGGCTATTAATTTAGGTTAGTTTCTCGTGATTCGCTCACTATGCTTGAAATATAATCTGAAAGTTTATCTAGCTTAATACCACCAACAATATTACCACCCCTAAGCCTGATTGTAACTTCAGAGTTTTCAACTTCTTTATCTCCAATTATACCCATAATGTGAGTTTTTTTCTTTTCTGCTTCAAGAATTTTCTTTCCTACAGTTTCATTCCTGAAATCAACAGATGCGCGAATTTCGTCTTTTTCTAATAAATTCAAAACTTTTTGAGTGTAATTTTGGTGTTTTTCACCTACTGCTATTAATATAATTTGGTTTGTTGCCAACCAAAGTGGAAACACACCAGCAGTGTGTTCAATTAGTATTGCTATAAATCTTTCCAAACTTCCAAAGGGAGCTCTGTGAATCATAACTGGTCTTTCATCTTGATTGTCTTTATTCTTAAAATTAAGATCAAATCTCTCTGGTAAATTGTAATCAACTTGAATTGTCCCCAGTTGCCATTCTCTATTCAATGCATCTTTCACCATAAAATCAAGTTTTGGACCATAAAATGCTGCTTCACCATATTCTGTCCTATAATTTAGATTTTTTGATTTAGTAGCCTCAAGAATTGCATTTTCAGCAAGACTCCAAACTTCATCAGAACCAATATATTTATCCATATTCTTATTATCTCTCAGAGATATTTGAGCTGTAAAATCTTTAAATCCGAGGGACTTAAATACATATAAAACAAGGTCAATCACTTTTGTAAATTCATCTAAAAGCTGGTCTTGGGTACAAAAAATATGAGCATCATCTTGTGTGAATCCTCTAACTCTTGTAAGTCCATGTAATTCACCACTTTGTTCATAACGGTATACTGTACCAAATTCTGCATACCTGACGGGTAAATCTCTGTAACTCCATTTTCGTGAATTAAATATTTCACAATGATGCGGACAATTCATAGGTTTAAGTAAAAACTCTTCATTTTCTTTCGGTGTTTTTATTGATGAAAATGTACTTTCACCATATTTATCATAGTGTCCGGATTGCTCATAAAGTTTTTTATTACCTATATGTGGAGTTATAACCATATCATATCCAGCTTTTTTTTGTGCGGTTTTTAAAAAATCCTCTAGTCTTGATCTAAGTTCAGCTCCCTCAGGAAGCCATAGGGGAAGACCTAAACCTACATTTTCTGAAAAAGTAAATAAGCCTAATTGTTTACCTAAAACTCTGTGATCTCTTTTCTTTGCCTCTTCGATCAATTGAGTATATTCTTTAAGCAATTTTTCTTTTGGAAAGCTAATCCCGTAAATTCTTGTCAACTGTTTATTATTTTCATCACCCCTCCAATATGCACCTGCGATATTTAATAACTTTACGCTTTTGATAAATTTTGTAGAAGGAATGTGTCCACCTTTACATAGATCAGTGAAATCAGCATGATCACAAAAAGTTATTTTTTCACCATCAAGACCCTGAATTAATTCAAGCTTATATTTATTTTGTTGCCTTTCGTAGTACTCTAAAGCTTCTGTGTTTGAAACTTCTCTCATCTTGAAGGAGTGATCTTTCCTTGCCTCTTCAATCATCTTAGTTTCAATCTTTACAAAATCGTTTTCTGAGAATGGTGTGTTTTGAAAATCTACATCATAATAAAAACCATTTTCGATTGCAGGACCTATAGTCAGTTTTGAATCTGGATATAAATTAAGAATCACTTGTGCTAGGAGGTGTGCAGTTGAGTGCCAAAACACCATTTTACCCTCACGATCTTCCCATTTAAAAAACTTTATGTTACCATCCTTAAAAAGTTGTGTTCTCAATTCAATGGTTTTACCATTATACTTTGCACTTAAGATTTCTCTTGCAAGTGCTGGGCTAATTTTTTCAGCAATTTCATATGGTGTTATTCCATCATCATACTTTATTTCATTGCCATCTGGGAATCCTACTTTAATCATTCCTTAAATTATTATTTTCATCCTCAATTAAGCTTTTTACTATTTTCATTATTCCTGTATAGAGTAAATATACTGCCATTAAGCAAAAAACCGTCCCTAAAATTAAAACAAAATAATAAAATTCATGATCCTTATTTTTGAAAGCAGAAAAAACTACTGTTGGACCCAAAAACATCAAAAAAAGACAACTGATAAGCCGATTAAAACCTTTAGATAAATTATTTTTTTTCAAATTTTATTAAAATTACTTCTTATCAATAGGACCAGACCAATAATCATAAATGGAATGCTTAACCATTGGCCAGTGGATAGTATGCCCAAGTAGTTTTCAAGACCACCCTGACTTTCTTTTACGTATTCAACTATAAATCTAACTCCAAATAAAAATATCAGAAAAAAGCCAAAAAAGAATCCTTTTTTTTCAACTAATTTTGTTTTGTGATATAGATTATATAGAATAATAAAGAGAATCAAATATCCGAAGGATTCATAAAGTTGTGCAGGATGCCTAGGTAAATTTTCAGATCTATTTAGAAAAGTAACACCAAAATTAGAGCCTGTATAATTGCCCACAATTTCAGAGTTGAAAAAATTACCAATTCTGACTAACATCCCACCAAAAGCAACAGCAATTACCAACCTATCAAAAATCCATAATACAGACTCATATTTATATTTCATTTTATATGCAACTATAGATAAAATAATTCCTATTGTCGCACCATGACTTGATAATCCTCTATAACCAACAAAATTCCAACCATTTTCATCAATCTTTACGGGTAAAAATATCTCTAATAGATTATTTTGAAAATAGCTCCAGTTGTAAAAAAAAACTTCTCCAAGTCTAGCACCAATTAGAGTTCCAAGAACCATGTGAACAAGGAATGGTTCAAGAAGTTTTAGATCTTTCTTTTCTTTAATGTAGATTTTTTCCATCAGTTTGTAACCAAAGAAAAAAGCAAGTAAAAACATTAAACTATACCAATATATTGTTATTGGTCCAATACTAATTATTGATTCACTTAGATCGTGCTTAAAAATGAACTCGTCCATATCTCAAATATAGCTTATTAAGGAACAGGATCGCAGCCACAGCTTTTGTTCCAAGGATTACATTTTAAAACTCTGACAACACTTAAAAAAGACCCTTTAATTGGCCCATATTTTTTTAGGGCTTCTATTGCATAGTGTGAACAGGTTGGTGAGAACTTACAATTAGAGCCCAAATAAGGTGAAATTAGTATTTGGTAAAACCTAATTAGTTTGATGACAGGAAAAACCAAAATCTTATTCATTTATTTATCTTCAATATTAATTCCAAGTGAATTTAATTTGTCCCTTATTATATCTGAAATTTCATAGTTTTTTTTCTTCCTACTAAAGTCTCTGATATCAATTAGTGCGTCAATAAGTTTATCTTTATAAATGACTTTTCTCTCATTATTTTTATGAGTTGAAAAGCCAAGAATATCGACGAGAAAAATCTTCATATAACTCCTTAAATTTTCAATATCTTTTTTTGAAATAAATTCCTTTTCTTTTTTTATATCTTCAATAAGTTTTGATAACTCAAACAAATGAGAAATTAATTTTGGTGAATTAAAATCATCCAACATAGAATTATAACATTTGTCGACTATCAATTTATATTTATCACTTCCTTTTTCTGAGGGTTTTAAAATATCAATATCAGAAAAACTTTGTATTAATTTATTGTATCCTTTTTCAGAGGCCAGTAAAGATTCGTTTGACAGATCTAAGGTATTTCTGTAATGAGCTTGATACATTAAAAATTTAACTACCATGGGGTTATATCCTTTTTCAATAATATCACTCTCTCCAATAAAGAGATTTTCAGGAAGTATAAAGTTTTCAGTAGACTTAGACATTTTTCTTCCATTTAATGTTAACATGTTTGTATGAACCCAGTAAGTTGCAGGATTTTGGTTATATGCTGCTTCAGATTGTGCTATCTCGCAATCATGGTGTGGGAACTTTAAATCCATTCCTCCTCCGTGTATGTCAAATTTTTTACCCAAATATTTATGACTCATAGCTGAGCACTCAATATGCCAACCAGGAAATCCATAACCCCAAGGGGATTTCCATTTCATAATATGAGATGAACTTGCTTTTTTCCAAAGTGCGAAATCTTGGGGATTCTTTTTTTCATATGATCCAAAAAGTTCACGAGATTCATTAATAATATCATCTAAATTTCTATTACTTAACTTTCCATACTTATATTTTTTTGTGAAGTTCATTAGATCAAAATATACAGATCCATTTTTTTCATAAGCATAACCGTTATCTATTATCATTTCAATCATTTCAATTTGTTCAATTATATGTCCAGTAGCAGTTGGTTCGATATTTGGTGATAATAGGTTAAATTTATTTAGGACTTCACGAAAGTTATTAGTATACTTTTGAACAACTTCCATAGGTTCAAGTTTTTCGATCTTTGCTCTTTTGAGAATTTTATCCTCTTCCTCACTCTCCTCCAAATGACCAACATCAGTTATATTCCTAACATATCTCACATCAAAACCAATATGTTTTAGAAATCTTACTATTAGATCGAACGAAATGAATGTTCTGCAATTTCCTAGATGAACTTTGTTGTAGACGGTTGGTCCACATACATAAATTCCAACTTTTGACGGATTTAGGGTTTTAAAATCT
>CABZTM010000013.1:0-34798 GCA_902528705.1 uncultured Bacteroidota bacterium
AAACGCTGCTAATCAAACTACCATTTCAGAACAATTTTTACCGATTTCTGCGCCAGAAGATTCAGAAGTTTTATCTGACTATATTTTTGAACCTTCAATGGAACAAATTGTTTCTGACTTGGTGCCCAAGTCATTAAAAATACAACTATTCAAAGCAATAAGAGACTCATTTGCAGGTGAACACGGAGCTAGAATGACAGCTATGCATAAAGCTACAGACAATGCAAGCGAACTTAAAAGCGAACTGGTTCTGACATATAATAAAGCAAGACAAGCTGCAATTACAAATGAAATTCTTGAAATCGTTTCTGGAGCTGAAGCGCTGAACGGTTAATGAAAGTCAAGATAATTAATAAGTCCAATAATCAAAACCCCTTTTATCAAACTAGTGGATCTTCAGGAATGGATCTTAGGGCATTTTTATCATCTTCCGTTATTTTATTGCCTGGCGAGAGGAAATTAGTACCCACAGGTATATATATAGAAATCCCTAAAGACTATGAAGCACAAGTTCGTTCTAGAAGCGGACTCGCATTAAAAAAAGGGATATCAGTTTTAAATTCACCCGGGACAATTGATGCCGATTATAGAGGTGAGATAGGTGTTATTTTGATTAATTCTTCTAAAACTCCATTTGAAATAAAGCCTTCAGATAGAATTGCCCAGCTTGTTTTTGCAAAAATAATTAAAGTTAATTGGCAAAATTCATCAAACCTCGATGAAACAGAAAGATCCTCAAGCGGGTTTGGTAGTACCGGGACTAATTGATATATTGATAGATTTGAATTTTTTAACATTGGTAAACATCAAGACATATTTCTTAATTTTTATATTTTTTTTCAGTAGCTGGGCCTTTTCCCAAACAACAAAAATTAAACAGCTTGAGAGCCAAAGGATTTTAATTAAAAAGGAAATTGAAAATATTAATGCATTATTATTTGATAACTCAAAGACAACTAAAATTGCATATAATGATCTGGAAAACATTTCAATTAGAATATATAAAAATCAGGAGCTGATCAAGTTGACCAATCAGCAAATCAATATTTTAACAAATGAAATTGATAAAAAAAATGATTCAATTGATTTTCTTAAAAGCGAAATAAAACAAGTTAGAGAACAGTATTCACTAATGATTAAAAACTCATACAAAAGTAAGCTTAAAGAATCTAGGCTGATGTTTTTACTTTCTTCTGATGATTTTTTACAGGCCTTAAAACGTTCTAGGTATATAAATCAATTTTCAAAGGACAGAAAAAGAGTAGCTAATAAAATCTCAAATTCAATAAAGCTGTTAGATGAAAAAATTATAACATTGAATTCCTTGAAATTTGACAAAAACAATTTGCTTAAACAAAATCAAGAAAATCAAATCAATTTAGAAACCGAAGAAAAATCAAAAGAAAGATTAATATCTGGATTAAGAAGAAAGGAAAAGGCATACAAAAAACAAATTAATGAAAAACAAAAGATTTCAATAAACCTTGATAAAGAAATTGATCGTCTAATCAAAGAGGCAATAAGAAAGTCTAATGATGAGTCTGACAATAACCTATTCAAACTAACACCAGAAGCTAGGGCACTTTCCGAAAAGTTCAGTGCAAATAAGGGAAATTTACCTTGGCCTGTTGAGAGAGGTGCGGTAATACAAAAGTTTGGTTTACAGCCCCACCCTGTAGTCAGAACAACTAAGATTCAAAGTAATGGTCTAGTTATTGCCACCACAAAAGATGCTAAAATTAGAACGGTATTTAACGGTACTGTTCTTTCAATTTTAAAATTTAAAGGCAGTAATATTACCGTACTCGTTCAGCATGGAAGTTATATTACAGCTTACAAAAACATTGATGAAGTTTATGTTGAAAAAGGAGAAAAGGTTTCTGCTTTGCAGAAAATAGGAAAAGTATTTAATCCAAAAGACGGCTCTAAATCAACGTTGCAGTTTAGTATTTTTAATAACACCAAAGCTATAGATCCATACATGTGGATTGTCAAATAAAATGTCTTTAGAAACAAAAAAAATAAAAGAAGAAATAATTATAGAGGGTGCTGAGATGCATAACCTAAAAAATATAAATTTAAAAATTCCAAAAAAAAAATTAATAGTTATTACAGGTCTTTCAGGTTCCGGCAAGTCAAGTCTAGCATTTGATACAATATTTGCTGAAGGTCAGAGAAGGTTCATTGAAAGTTTATCTTCATACGCAAGACAGTTCTTAGGTAAAATTAAAAAACCTAAAGTAAAAAAAATAAATGGCTTGTCTCCCGCAATTGCAATTGAACAAAAAGTTAATAATTCAAATCCAAGGTCAACCGTTGGAACGAGCTCAGAAATTTATGATTATCTGAAATTGCTTTACTCTAGAATTGGAAAAACATATAGTCCAGTAACAAACAAAGAAGTAATTATTGACAGCCTTGATACGGTTATTGATTACATAGGTAGTTTCAGGGAAGGAGATAAGTTTTTAGTTATGGTCAAACTTAACTGCCCAGAAAACATTGAACTAAAAGAATACTTAAATCTATTTCTAGATGAAGGCTATGCTAGAATAGAGTCGGAGGGAGTCATTTATCAAATAGCGGATTTCAATTCTACAAATAAAGAAAAACTTTATTTGGTTATTGACAGATCTATTTACAAAAATGATAAAGATTATTTAGACAGGATCACTGACTCAATTGAAAACGCTTTTTATCAAGGAAATGATGAGGTTTATATAAAAACGTTGAAGGATGGTTGTTATAGATTGTTTTCTAAAAAATTTGAGCAAGATGGTATAAAGTTCATTAAACCAACAGAACACTTATTTAGTTTTAACAACCCATTTGGAGCGTGTAGTAATTGTAACGGATATGGTGATATAATGGGAATTGATCCGGAACTTGTAATACCAAACACCGGCCTTTCTGTTTATGAAAATTGTATTGCGCCTTGGAGAGGACAGAAGCTAAGCAAGTACAAAGATTTACTTATAAAAAACTCTCAAAAATTTAACTTCCCTATTCATCGCCCATATTTTAAATTAAGTAAAAATGAAAAAAAACTAATTTGGGAGGGTAATGAATATTTTAAAGGAATCAATTACTTCTTTGCTAAGCTTGAAAAAAAAATGTACAAAATTCAAAACAGAGTTATGCTATCGAGGTACAGAGGAAGAACTCTATGTAATATATGCGGAGGGACACGACTTAGAAAGGAGGCAAACTATGTTAAAATAAATGGATTATCCATCTCTGATTTGGTACAGCTTCCTATTGATGAGGTTTTAGATTTTTTTAATAAAATTGAACTATCAGAAACAGATTTAAAAAAGTCTAATAGAATCATTGTAGAAATAAAAAACAGATTGTCGTTTTTATGTAAAGTGGGACTTCCATATTTAACCTTAAACAGGAAATCAAATACTCTTTCAGGCGGTGAAACTCAAAGAATAAACATAGCAACATCAATTGGTAGTGCATTAGTTGGATCAATTTATGTGTTGGACGAACCCAGTGTTGGCTTACATCCTGAGGATACAACAAAACTAATTTCAATTTTACAGAACTTAAGATCTATAGGGAATACAGTTATAATTGTTGAACATGATGAAGACATAATTAGATCAGCAGACCAAATTATTGACTTAGGCCCTGGGGCTGGAACTTTAGGAGGTGAGGTTGTTGCTCAAGGATCTTTAAATCATATTATAAAGTCAAAAACGATTACAGCCAAATATCTTCAAAACCAAAATGAAATTCCCATACCGTCAAAAAGAAGAATTAGCAATAGAAAAATTGTACTTAAGGGTTGCAGGGAAAACAACCTAAAGAACATCAATATAAGCTTCCCCTTAAACTCTTTAGTCTGTGTCACTGGAATCTCAGGAAGTGGAAAAACAACACTAGTAAAAAAAATATTGTACCCCGCTTTGTTACAATCAAAAGGTATTTATACAACTAAGCCTGGTCAATTCTCATCCATTAGTGGAAATTTGGATGATATAAGTACTATTGAGTTTATTGATCAAAACCCCATCGGCCAATCTTCTAGATCAAACCCTGTTACATATATAAAAGCATATGATGACATTCGCAACCTTTTTGCTAAACAATCAACATCTAAACAATTCTCATTTAAGCCAAAACATTTTTCATTTAATGTCGATGGAGGAAGGTGTGATGATTGTAAGGGGGAAGGCACAATAAAAGTTGAAATGCAGTTTATGGCAGACATCAATTTAATTTGTGAAACATGTAAAGGAAAAAGATTTAAAAAAAATGTTCTACAAGTAACATATCAAAATAAAAACATTGATGATATTTTAAAAATGACAATTGATGAAGGTTATAGTTTTTTTTATGAAAATGGTCAAAATAAAATTGCAAATAAATTAAAAGCTTTAATTGATGTTGGTATGGGCTATGTCAACTTAGGACAATCCTCATCAACTTTGAGCGGTGGTGAAGCACAAAGAATTAAGTTAGCATCTTTTATATTAAAAGGGCAATCAGCTGCCAAAACACTATTTATTTTTGATGAGCCAACAACTGGCCTTCATTTCCATGATATTAAAAAACTACTAAATTCATTTAACCATTTAATTAGTTACGGCCACTCAATCATAGTAGTAGAACACAATATAGAACTAATAAAGTCTTCTGATTACATTGTAGATCTTGGGCCTTATGGTGGAATAAAAGGAGGAGAATTAATTTTTGAGGGATCACCAGAAAAATTGGTGAAAAATAAAAAATCTCTTCTTACTAAATTTTTAAAAACTAAACTTGGATAAGATTTTTTTTATCACTGAATTTATTTCATCAGAAATTCCCATTGCATAAATCAAAATAATATAAACTGCAGAAACTGTTGCAGATTTTACAATTATTTCAACCAAATAGTTATCATTAAAATTAACTGAATCAGTTATAAAAAAAAGAATTGCAATCAGGATAAACACCTTAAGTGTACTCAAAGAGTATGGTTGTATTTTTAGCTTATATTTTAAGTAGATGATTTTAAAAAAAGTAAAAACAAATATTACAATTAATGTTGATAAGGCAGCTCCATTGATACTATATAAATCGATCAGCTTATCATTGAGAAAATAAACGGAAACAGCCATCAACAGCGAAAAGGGTAATGTTATTTTATAAAATTTTGCAGTGGCAAGAATTGCAGGTCCGCAACCAAAGCTCATTAAAATGAGTTTGCTTAGCGATATTATTAAAACAACCAAAACAGCAGTCGAATATGAGGAATCTAAAATCAAATTGTAAAAAGGGTTTACATTTAAATTTATCAGCAAGAAAAACAGTCCTGATACTATAATTAGATTAAGCGAGCTTTTTTTATAAAGGGTTTCAAGACCCTTAAAATCATTTTCATTTAGCGCTTTTGCAACAAGAGGGTTTACTATTTGAAACATTGCTCTTCCAGGAATTTCAACAACAGTCGCAATAAAAACAGCTACAGCATAAAATGCTGTTTGTGATATTACTTCTTTTTGAGGAATCATAAATTTATCAATATCAATTAATATACTGGCAGCTGATCCTGCCAAGAAAATAAATAGTGAATAGGTTAAAATTTCACCTATGTTGCTGGGAATAGAAAAATAAAATTTTGGCAGGTATAAATAAAAAGAATAAATGATCATAATCAAAAGCCTTAGGTAATAAAAGCTAGTTAGCCACCAAATAAAATTCTCCTTTGTTATTTGTCCAAGATAAACCAAGGTCAGTAAAATCAGAATTGACAGCCTTGGAAATATTTCTTTCAAAAAATTCCCAAATACAGTCTTCAACTGAACCCTAGACCAAGAATAAAAAACTTCAAAATAAGAAGTTGCAAAAGCCACTAAAAATATTACCCAAACATAAGAATCAATTATTGGATTTTGAACTGATAAAAAATGACCGATTGTGTCATGAAATTGCACTACCAATATTGAAATTGGAATAATGGTTAGTAATGGAATAAAAATGACGGACGACATGAAAACATCTTTTTCAACTTTATTATCGTAGGAAGAAAAATATTTTATAATTGTATGTTGACTTCCGAATGAAACTAGCGGCATTAAAAGATTTGAAGTAGCTAGTAAAAAAATAACAAGTCCATAATATTCAGCTTGAAGGAAAGCTGGATAAAAGAACAAGGTGTTAAAACCACCAATTATTATTGCAATAATAATTATAATGATATTTTTATATGACTGGTTTAATACAATTCCCATCCTATAATTTTGTAATTATTTGTTCAATTTTTTGCGCAATATTATTGGACATATATTTAGAAACTATTTTTCGTTTTTTTGATTTTCCTATTAAATAGCTCTTAAAGCTTTCGTAAATATAATTTTTTAAATCATGATAATTATTATAGTCAAATGACTTGCCTGACTGCGTATCGATTATAATATTTTCTAGATCACTTCCTTTATTAGTAATCCCAAGAATATTTTTATTTGACGATAGATAATGAAAAAACTTTCCAGGAATTATGTCATTCGAGCTTTTCATATTTACCGAACAAACAACCAAAAGTTCTGAAATTCCAATTTCTTTGTCGAGTTCACTTTTGGAAATATGATCAATTATTTTTCTTTTTTTAATTCTTTTGAATTCATCAGAAACTAAAATATGGTTATCAATATTCCCAATTAAAACTATTTCAACAAGTTCTTTAAAATTTTCTTTTGTTTCAATTAAGTCTGACAATGCAGCCCAAAGATTTCTGGGATTTTGTATTGGCTTCATAGAACCTGCGTAAAGAATTCTAAATTTTTTATGAGTTTTACAGGATATAGTAGTTTCAAATCCACTTGGAATATAAAAACATTCATTGTTAACTTTAGAGAACTTTCGATTTAAACTTTTTGCAGTTGTTAATACAGCGTCTGCATTTTTTAAAACTCTTTCTTCTTCTCTAAGGTGTTTCTTTTGTGTTGATTCCAATTGGTTTAGTAATTTATTCTGAAAAAAATTGGACCATGGATCTCTGAAATCTGTTATCCATTTTATTTTTATATCTCTTTTTAGCTTTAGCCCAACATTATGCATTGAATGAGGAGGGCCTGTTGTAATTAGATGATTTAAATTGTTTTCTTGAAAATATTTTTTAATAAACTTGTATGCAGGACTAATTAAAAATTTTCTTGCATCGGGAAAGAAAAATAACTCTCGAATTACTGCTGATGTGATGGAGCTATTGTCATGCCTGAAACCAACACCATCAGAATAGGTTCTGAATTTTGATTTGTAAGTAAACAGGCTTTTTAAAAACTTGGATGGTTCAAATCCTTTGATTTTATTCACCTTTATTGATGGATTTACCAAGCCAATATTATCGTTATCAATTACCTCAAACTGAGGATTTTTAAATGTAAAAACATGAACCTCCCAACCCAATTCTGCTAGGTGATTAGAAAATCTGAGCCACCTTTGAACACCAGATCCACCAGACGGGGGCCAATAGTAAGTTAAAATTCCTACAGATTTTTTATCCATAACTAGAAATCATCTTTTTTGAAACAACACTATTGTTTAATTTTTTAATAGCCTTAAAACAGTTTGACCTCAACAATTCATATTCTTTTTTATTATTAAAAATTGATATAACCACTCTTTCAAAATCCGTATTGTTTTTCTCTTTAAATACTTTTCCGCATTTATAACTATCTACAAGCTCTGATTGTGCAGTTGAGTTACTGCAAATCACTGGCAGTCCAAATGAAATATACTGAAATAGTTTATTTGCATAAGTTGTATCGTGGTGTTTGTTTCTGTGTAGTGGTGATAACCCTAGCTTTGAAACCATCAAATACTTATAAAGTTCATCTTCTTTTTTCCAGCCAATAAAATCAATATAACTCAGTAGATCTAGTTTTTCAATTTTATGATTTAATGAATTATCGTAAGAACTTTTACCAATTATAATCAATTTGATATTTTTTATTTTGTTTTTTATGGATGGCAAAGAATCTATCACGGTTTCAAGCCCTCTTCTTTCTGAAGTATTTCCAATGTATATTAAAACAAAGTTTTTTGAATAAGTCCTTTTCAGCTCTTCATCTGGTTGTTTATCTAAGTAAAAGCTTTGTTTTACCGTATTTGGATATACAACTACCTTTTTTTGATCAACCTTACATCTTTTGACAAGTTCGTTTTTAGCATATTCTGTAACTGTGATTATTTTGTGAGCTTTTGTTACAAATTTTTCTTCTGCAATTTTCCAACGATTTGGACTGATAAAAAGTTTTCCAAAAATTTTATTGACGTGTTTGTAGTATTTCATTATTTCAGGTCGATTTTCATGCAGATCTAATGTAAATTTCAACCCTAATTCATCACAAATTTGCGCTGCAGCATTAGCAATTTGAATATCATGAATATGTAAATAATTCAAATTATTATTAACCACAAAATGTCTTATTTTTTTCTTCATTTTGATCGTATAAAATGGCAAATCATTAGCCAGAGCAGAGCTTTTATAAGTTATTTTTGAACAAAAATATCTTCTAATGTTTATGCCATTATAAACCTCAATTTTCTGAAATTTTTTTTTGTATGAAAGACAAAATAAAAAAATTTCATGACCAGACTTAATCAGTTCATCACATTCATTTGAAACCCGAGCATCTTCAGGGAATGGAGCGTCTAAAATCATTCCTAATTTCATTGTCTATAAATTTAAAACCCCCTTGTAATAATTATTAAAATCTTCTTTTGTTCTTTCTGCATATACAGCATAATATCTGTTCGTAAATAGTCTTAAAAAAGGTCTAATACCAATTTTATTTGTTGGACTTTTCCAGAATTCTTTTTTAATTATTTTCCATCCAGTTTTTTCCAAAAGCCAGTCAAACTGCCAAGCCTCGAATTCATGATAGTGACGATCCCTTTTATCATATTTGCTTTTGTAAGCCTTCGCAAACCAAAGCTTTAAGGGAACTGTTAATAAAATCCTCTTTGCGTTTAGGTTCTTTAATAGTGTATATGGTGATACTAAATGCTCTATAATTTCAAAACCAGTTACCAAATCTACATCACCAGGAATATCAATATTTGGATCCAAGTCGAAATCTTGTCCACTTGTATTGTAAACCTTATAATTATTTTTTTCCATGATTTCTGAAAAGGGATTCCTGACGCCAAGATCAAAAATTACATTTGGTGATGGGCAGACCTCATTCAGCATCTTTAAAGTTTTTTTATACCTATTGACAGGAATTTTATCGTACATTTTTAAATTGATTTCGAAAATAAAAAAAGATTAAAATCAATAATAAAACATTAGAACCTGCCATTAGGAATGAACCTGTTTTCACTATTGGGGGGTCAAAGCTAAATACAATTTCATATTCACCTTTTTCAACCTCTAAACCTCTCAATAAATAATTCACCTTATGATGTTTTTTAATTTGACCGTTTACTTTTGCCTCCCACCCATTTTTATAAAATGCCTCAGAAAAAACTATAAACCCAGTATCAACGGCTGAGACTTTATATGTAATTTTATTTGGTGTTTTTTCAACAACCTCAATTTTATTTTTAGAGCTGTCGTTATATATTCTGTTCTTTAAATTGACACTTATACATTTTGTTTTAAAGTCAAGATTTGACAGTCCAAGAAGCTCCTGGTTGGCACTCTCTACATTTCCAACCTCATCCACAAACCAAGCACTACCTAAAACATTTTGATTAGTCTTTAACTCGATATCCCCACCTTGATTTATGTCAATAATGTACTTAACATTTAGCATGTCCAAAACACCCAGGTCATTTTTTAAAAGATAAAAATCATAAATATCCTGCATTCTTTTAGGCTTTGCAGCGTGATACCCAGAGATTGAATTGTGAAAAAAAGAGGTTCTTCCATTGACAAATCCACGGAAGCTTTCATAAACTCTAAAGTCGGATTTGTCCAATAAAATCTCCTTATCTAACTCGTTAATATTAAAAGGTGTTTTAACTTTTGATGAATTAGTAAAGTTATCATCATTAACATAATCTTTATTAAATGACCACAAGTCAACCAAAACAATTATTGTAAGAATTGGAATAATATATTTTTTTGATAAATACTTTTTCTTGACAGCAAAAATTGAAATGAAAAGAATAGAAACAATAAATATAGATCGCATGACATCTTCTCTAAATACAGACTTTCTCTCATTTAAGATCATGTCAAGAATTTCAGGATATGCCCCAAAAACTTCTCGTTCAGATTGAAAACTAAAAATAGATTCACCAAACATCAAAAATAAAAATAGAGTTGCGATAAAAATTAATGATGGATAAATGATTTTTTTATTGTTCAATTTTTCGGGATTTTTACTTTCAAACATTTTAAATAGACCAATTGTAGCTATTAAGGGAATGAGAAGTTCAATAATCACTTGTATAGAAGATACAGCTCTAAATTTATCATAAAAGGGGAAATAGTCAATCATCAAGTTAGTCAATGAAGAAAAGTTTTTACCCCATGATAAGAATAAAGCAAAAAGCAAAGATGGAATCACCCATCCTAAAGTTTTTTTATCTAAATAAAACAGCGATATTATAAATAAGTAAAAGATACTTATACCTATATATGCAGGCGCAGCAACAATTGGTTGATCGCCCCAATACAACCTTGCATTTTGATAGATTAAGTTTGCAGATTGAGGATCATAGTTGGATAAGCTTTTAAAAAACTCTGTATCCTTTCCAATAAGATCTGAGCTCCCCCCACCCATAAACCTGGGAATAATAAGATTTAAACTCTCAAGTTTTCCATAACTGTACTCTGTAATATAATCTTTACTAAGCCCATCTAGATCTTGTTTTTCGCTACCATCTGCATTTATAGAAATCTCAGAATTACCTCTTGTGCTAAATTCCGAGTACTCTATTGTTGCCATAATTGATGAAGAATTCAAAAGAATAGCAATCAAAACAGATGATGCAAATGCTCCAATTTTAGTAAAACTGGATTTGGTATTTTTATTTCCTACTATGAAAGTTGATATGATCAAAATAAGACCCATTAGCATCATGAAGTAGTAAGTCATTTGATAATGATTTGCATTTATTTGAAGCCCCAGTCCTATTGAGCAAATAAGAACACCGCTTAAAACCCTTTGATTAAGAATTTTGAAAAGTCCAGCCAAAGCCAATGGAGTATAACCAATCGCCAATGCCTTTGTATTATGCCCAACACCCAAAATAATGATGAGATAAGTTGAAAATGCAAATGCAATAGATCCAAAAAAAGCATAGTCACTTCTAACTTTCATACTTTTTAGTAAAAGGAAAAATGAAAGCAAGTAAACAAAAAGATAATCAGCTGGTCTCGGTAGAAAACGAATTAAGTTGTCAACTTTATCTAGAAGATCAAATGGATATTTCGCAGCAACTTGATATGTTGGCATTCCTAAAAAGGCATTATCAAGCCAATAAGGCTCTTCATTAAACTTTTCTCTGTGTTCAACAATTTGTCTAGACATGCCTGAGAATTGATCAATGTCGGACTGTTTGATTTTTTTTCCTGAGAGAACGGGTTTGAAATAAATTAAAGAGATTAGACAAAAAGAGCAAAGGATTAAAAAATCAATGATCAAATTTCTATTCAAATAACGTTTAATCAATCTCTTCATAATCGATATATTCACCTACCTTTTTATTAGATTTCATCTTATAATCATCTTTTTTTGGAGGTTGTTTTTTTTGAAATTTTTCAAATTGTTTCTTAATTATATATGTTAAAATATATGGCGCCAGTCTTTTTAATATATAACTGAAGATGACAATAAATAAAAAAATATAAATAAAAAGCATGTCCTTTCTTTCAAAAATACAATTAATCAAATGAATTAGTTAATTGCATATTTCAATTTATCTTTGAATTATATTTATCCTATTATGCTAATAGCCCGATGTTTTGTTTTTCTCTCTCTAATAACATTTACTGCTAATGCTCAGTACACCGAAACTATAAATTCAAATAGACCTGGAACCTCCCACGGGGCTTTTTCAATTGGTTGGAATGTTCTTCAGGTTGAGACAGGTGTTTCTAGGTATAGTTTGGGGCATAAAAATTTAAATAACTCTAAAATTGATGGATTAAACTTTAACTATTTATTTAGATATGGATTGCTAAATGATAAATTGGAAGTTTTTCTAGAGGGATCTGTTGTAACTAGGGATATTTTAGATAATAATTATCAAAATAATTACTTCACAGATATCAGCGAAACAATAATTGGAAGGCAAACTTTAGGGTTCAAATACCTTGTCTTTGATCCCTTCAAAAATAAAAAATGGCATGGTGAAAACTTTTACAGTTGGAAGGCTGGAAGAGTTATAAAATTAACTGATTTTATTCCTGCTATTTCTGTCATGATTGGTTCAGGATTTAATGTCGATGATCGAATTCAGTATAACGATCAATTTTTTAAAATTAAGATGCCACTTGATCCAGATTTATTGAATCAAAATATAAGGCGATTGAGAAACTTTAATTTTGCGGATCAAGTTATAACACCATTTATTGGAATAGCTACACAAAATCATTTTAAAGGCAGGTGGGTTGTGGTAAATAATTTTTCTTACGAATTAGCAATGAAAGCTAAAAACTCGTCAAGCTTTTCACCTAGTACATCAAATAATAATACTATTAACTATTTGTTTACAATTACTCATAATTTGAGAAATCCCAACTGGAGTATTTTTGGTGAATTTCAAACTTTTAAAAACGGCGTTTACTCTGACCAGTTGTTCAAATTTGGAGCAGCTCACTTAATATCAAAAGATATTCAAGCTGACTTAAATGTTGGAGGAAGTTTAAAAAATACACCAAGTCTGTTTTATTTAAGCCTTGGTTTTTCAAAGAGATTTGATTGGCACATTGATATTACAGATGTTGAATTAAAGCAGATGAAAGACTTTAAGAAAAATCAAAAAATTCAAAGAAAAGCCGAAAAAGACTCCGAAAAACAACAGAGAAAAAATGATCGAAAAGGTAAAACTATATTTGACTTTTTTAAAAGAGGGGAAGTTTCAGAAAAGAAAAAAGTTAGGAAAGAGATAAAAGACTTAAAAAAGGAGTCAAAGAAACTAGATAAAGAAACCAAACGTCAAAACAGAATTGACAGAAAGAAAAACAAATGATAGAAGTCATCAAAGTTGAAAATAAAAAACAGGAAAGAGACTTCGTTATGTTTCCTTTTAAGTTATATAAAGGTTGTGACTATTGGGTACCACCAATAATTTCTGAGGAACTGGAATCGATGGATAAAGAAAAAAATCCTGTTTTTAAAAATGCTGAGGCAGAGTTTTATGTTGCAAAAAAAGATGGAGTTACTGTTGGTAGAATTGCAGCAATTGTAAACTGGGTTGAAATTGAAGAGCAAAAGAAAAACAAATTAAGGTTCGGTTGGTATGATACAATTGATGATTTAGAGGTTAGTAAAAAGCTTCTTGAATCTGTCGTTGAATTTGGTAAAAGCAGAAAGTTGGAGTTTGTTGATGGGCCAGTTGGTTTTTCAAATATGGACAAAGCAGGACTGCTCATTGAAGGATATGAAGAGCTTAACACCATGATTACTTGGTACCATTATCCATATCAAAAAGAACATTTAAAAAAACTTGGATTTACTAAGCTAGCGGAATGGGTAGAATATAAAATCAAAATTTTCTCTGCAGACAATGCGCCAGAAAAAGTAAAGAAATTCTCAAAAATAATTCAGCAAAGGTATGAGCTTAAGGTTCTAAATTTTAAATCAAGAAAGGAGATTATTCCTTACGTTGATAAGATGTTTGAACTATTGAATGTCACTTATTCAAACTTACAAACATATGTCACCATTAAGCAATATCAGATTGATTTTTACAAAGAAAAATTCATTAAATACATACATCCAGATTTTATTAAATGTTGTTTAGACAAAGACGGCAATTTAATCGCTTTTTTAATTACAATGCCTTCGTTTTCAAGAGCACTAAAAAAAATAAATGGTAAAATGGGACTTATGGGTTATTTCCATCTCTTCAAAGCCCAACACTTTAACGATAGGGTTTCACTTTATTTGATAGGCGTTGATCCTAAATATCAAAGTAAAGGGGTTACAGCTGTCATTTTTAATGAGTTACAAAACACCTTCAATAAAAGAGGAATAATAGAAGTCGAAACAAACCCTGAACTTGTTGAAAACAAAGCCATCCAGGCATTTTGGAAAAACTATCAAAGCACACTACATAAAAGAAGAGCAACATTTACTAAAAAGCTTAATTAAATGGATTTTAAAGATGATATTGTTGCTATATCCTCACCCGGCGGAATGGGGGCTATTTCACTAATTCGTGTTAGCGGTGAAAAAGCCTTAGAAAAAGTTAATCCGTTTTTTAAATCGAAAAGCGGGAAAAGACTTTTGGATATAAAATCCCATTCTATGATGTTTGGGGAGTTTACCAAGGGAGATGAAGTAATTGATGAAGTAGTTGTTTCTTTTTTTGATAAAGACAAATCTTACACAGGTCAACAGACAGTTGAAATTTCTTGCCATGGATCTACTTTTATTCAAAAGAAAATCCTTGAAACATTATTAGAAAAAAACATAAGACTTGCCAAAGCTGGTGAGTTTACAATGAGATCATTTTTGAGTGGTAAAATGGATTTGACACAAGCTGAAGCGGTATCAGATCTTATTTATTCGGATTCATCTTCTATGCATAAAATTGCGTTGAGTCAAATGAGAGGAGGATTTCAAAATGATTTAAAAGTTTTGAGAGAAGAATTACTGCACTTCGTTTCAATGATAGAACTAGAGTTGGATTTTAGTGAAGAAGATGTCGACTTTGCAAACAAAAGTGAGCTTGAGAAGTTGATTAAAAAAGTAAAGGAGAAAGTTGAAAATCTAAAGGAATCATTTAAGTATGGAAATGCAATCAAAAACGGTGTACCTGTTGCGATTGCTGGCAAACCAAATTCTGGAAAATCATCATTACTAAACACTTTATTAAATGAGCAGAAAGCAATTGTAAGTGATATTCCAGGAACAACTAGAGATGCGATTGAAGACGTAATTATTATTGATGGAATCAAGTATAGATTCATAGATACAGCAGGGCTTAGAAAAACAAAAGATATTATCGAATCAAAAGGAATCGAAATAACAAAATCAAAAATTTTAGAGGCATCTGTTTTACTTTATCTCTTTGATATTAACGAGGCTAAAGAATCAGAAATCATAAATGACTTAAAAGAATTTAATCGACAAGACTTAAAAATCATTCTAATTAGAAATAAAGTAGACTTAGAAAACAACTCTACAATTGATTTAGAAAATCTCTTAAAAAAATCAAGTGATTTCGGAATCACTGAAATTGTTGAAATATCTGCTTTAGAAAAAAAATCTGTGGAGAGTTTAATTAAAAATTTATCCAACTTTTTTCAGTTTATAGAAAACTCTGGAGATACAGTTGTTACCAACATGAGACATTATGAATTCTTATCACAAGCTTTAATATCTTTAGCTGAAGTTGAAAAAGGTTTGGAAAATGATATTTCGGGAGACCTGTTGTCAATAGATCTAAGAAAAGCTATTGATTCAATTGGTGAAATAACTGGGCAAATAACTAATGACGAGATGCTAGGAAATATATTTTCAAATTTTTGCATCGGTAAGTAATTGATAATCAGTTAGTTATGCTTATATTGAAAATTTTAGTAAATTATGTATTATGAATTTTAATAAGTTGTTATCTGAGTATATCTCACAATCTCAAACAAAAAATATGAGATATTCTCATTATCCAAAAGAATATTCAGGTCTTAAAATGAAATTAGGATTTGGAATGGGAATACCTGCAAAAGTTACTTGGATTGCATTCACTGCACCGGAAATAAAAGTCAGTGATGGATTTTACCCTGTATTTCTTTACTACAAGAAACAAAAAAAACTAATTCTTGCATATGGTTTAAGTATCTGGCATCCATCAGATGAGGGTTGGCCTAATGATTTAATTGATAGCTTACAAACGATTGGGGAATTTTTTAATGATAAACACGTAAATTATTCAAATTCATTTGTCTTTAAATCATATGATGTTAATGTAAAAAATAAAAAAATAAGTATTAGTTCTGATGGGATAAATAAATCTTTAGAATCTTTAGAAAAGGATTTAGAAAAGATATTAAATACTTATAAAAAATGTGTTCATCTTGAAATTTCTAATATTGAATCAATTGAAAACAAAGGGCTTTTTTATATGGAAAAGCAATTGGAAGATTTTATTATTCACAATTGGTCAAAAACTCAATTAGGAAAAAAATACGATTTAATTATAAAAGATGGTGAGCTAAAAAGTCAACAATTTAGGACAGATATTGGACCAATTGATATTTTGGCTATTGATAAAAAAACTAAGTCCTATGTAGTAATTGAATTAAAAAGAAACCAGACCAGTGATGATACTGTTGGACAATTAATGCGCTATATGGGTTGGGTAAAAAGACACTATAAAGATGATAATGTTAAGGGTGTTATAATTGCTGGAGAGTATGATAAAAAACTCGATTATGCTCTTGAATTTGCACCAATTGAGACAGATGTTTTTATATATAATGTTAAGTTTTCATTGGAGGAATTTAAGAACTAAATGCCCATACTGCACTGATGACTTAGGTTAATTACAAAAGTGTACGAATGAATTTTAAAAACCACCTAAAAAGTAAAACAAAAGATATAAATAGTCAATCAAAAGCAAACAAGTATACTTTCTGTATCGGAAAGTAATGCTAATTTCTTTATGAGTAAGAAGGCACTTGATAGTTTTGTATGGTTTCAATTTGCAGATGATGTTGATATGGATTTAAGGAAAAGAGTGTCTACTGACTTTGAGCAAAGGTATAATAAGGCAAATTATCTATCATTCAATGAGTTCATAAAAGAAAAAGTATTTAAAATTCAAGAAGTATGGAAAGCAAGGATTAAAAATGATGTAAGAGTTATTGATAAAAACCCTAGTCAAGATATGGCAGAGGTTAAATTAAGACAATGGCAAAGGTTGTCGTATGTCAATAATGTTGTTATGAATGCCTATGTTAAAATTATGATTGAGTTAGTCAACGATAAGTCAAGCCAAGCATACATTCATCTATATAAACAACTAGACAAAAACAGCTATAATAATGCAGAATTAGGGTTTCAATGGCAACCTAATAAAAAGCGATTAAGTAAGCTCTTTTTAGCATTACAAACAAACACACTAATTCACAAGAAAAGCCATTATGATAGCTTTAAAAAGGCCTTAAATGGCACCATTTTAACAGAGATAGAACCAATAAAATTCATTTGCATTAATTCGTTAGTAGTTTACCTATTTGATCAGCTACAAAAACATAAATTCATTAATGGTAAAATGGCCAATAGTAATAAGTTAATTGAGCGAACAACAGGCATTGAAAATGTTGCTCAAATCCGATACAATTATGAAAACACAAAAGCTGGTAAACCACGAAATAGTGATATAGTAGACAGCATCCTAAAAGATTTATAAAGCTTTAAATTAAAGCCCCCTCTATTCTATTCTTTTACATTCTTGTTGATGTTTACTTTACGGAAAATTTACAAGAAATTAAAGATGCAGATGTTATAAAATGTGAACCTATAAAATCCCAAATGGTTTTGATTTTCCAATTAAAATTAAATTAATTAATGAAAAATAACATGAGTTAATATTAAGCTTAATAACAGTATTATTCCAATGTAGGTGTTTTTAATTGATGATGAATTCAAAATAGAGTTCAATGATAATATTTTTTTTCTGTTACTGAAAAAGACGATAATTAAGCCGAATATAATAACAAAAAAAGCTCTTAAAAAATAATTTATTTCTGTAAATAAAAATTGAATTAAAAAATTAAGCGGAATTGTCATTATAAAGGCTATTAATATTACTTTGACTTTAGGTTTTATTAAAAATATTGCGCTGATAATTAGCACTACTATTCCACAATTAATATAATATCTTAAGCTATTTAAGGTATGAGTAAATGCTGACTCCGGACTATCAAATTTTAAATATAAAAGAATCATCGACATTAAAAGTGCAGTAAAAAAGCTAAATATAATTGCCCTTCTACCTGAATTTATTTTTTCTGAGTCAGTTGCATTTTTGTTAAAATATTTAGAGTAAATATCTATTGACCATAGAGTTGCTAATGAATTAAAAGTTGAATCAATTGTGCTCATTAGTGATGCAAATAACCCACACAAAACAATTCCTTTTAGCCCTACAGGCAGATACGTGTTAACGAGATATGGAAAAGCTAGATCTGGCTCATTAAAAGAATCTCCTAATATTCCAAATAATGCAATACCAGGGATAACTATTACTATTGCCATTAAATATTTTAAAAACCCCCCAATCATTAATCCTGATTGAGCATGAGATAAGTTTTTTGCTGCAATCGCTCTTTGCATTATAGATTGATTTGCACACCAGTAATTAATATTTAAAAAAAATAATCCAAGTAAATGAGTCCATGGAAGTATTGGATGGTCTGAATCTAAATGAAGATGCATCTTTTCAGGCGTTTTTATATACAATTGCTCCCATCCGCCAAGCGCATTTATTGAAAAGTAACACACAATTGCTCCACCAGTTAATAAGATTAAAAATTGAATTATGTCGGTCTTCACAACCGCATTTAATCCTCCTAAATATGTATAAATAGCAGAAAAAACACCAAGACTAAAAATCAAAATGCCAATTCTTACAATTCTATTTGAATGTAAAAATAAAAGCTGTTCACTAAATACCATCTCTGCAGCATATGCCCCCCAAAAAAGAGCTGCGCCTAATGTTATAGTAGAGAAGAGTGCAATATTACTTAATGAATAAAAAAGGGCTATTTTTTTACCTAATTTTTTTTCAATAAAATCTGTTATAGTAAAAATTTTTTCTCTGAGATAAATTGGTACAAAAATAAAGGTAGCTATTAAAATACCCTGAATTGCATTAATTTCTAGATTAGCTTGAGCTAATCCATATAAATATGCAGAACCCATCATACCAAGAAACTGATAGCCTTGAACATTGGTTGCGATTGTTGACAATGCAATTGAATGCCATTTTAGATTTCTATTTGAAAGAAAATACTCCTCCGCACTTTTGGATTTAACCCTTCCACTTATAGCAATTGAAAAAATTAGTATGAAGTAAACAATGACAATTACAAAATCAATCATAGACTAAAACTAAAATATAAATACAATAAATGAGATTAATCGTCAAATAATCCTTCAGAAAGATATTTTAAACCAGTATCACAAGCAACAGTTACTACTTTTGATTTGGGACCAAGTTCCTTTGAAATTTCGATTGCTGCAGCTACATTCATTCCACTTGATGTACCACAAAATATGCCTTCTTTTTTAGCAAGATCTTTACATGTTTTGCGAGCTACAGCCTCGTCTATAGATATCACATTATCAACAAGCTTGTCATCGTATATATTTGGAACAAAACCTAAACCAACGCCTTCAACATTATGTGAGCCTTTTATTCCTTTTGATAAAATTGGTGAACTAGATGGCTCAACTGCAACAACTTTACAATTTGACTTAGCTTTTTTGAGTGCTTTAGCAATTCCCATAAGTGTTCCAGCAGTTCCAACCGTGTCGCATACTGCGTCAACATTTCCATTTAGCTGATCTAAAATTTCTTCCCCTAATGGAATAAAACCTTCGATCACATCAGAGTTATTGAGTTGATTTGTAAAAAAAGTATTTGGTTCTTTTGAAATTTGATCAGCCTTTTGAATCATTTTGGTAATCAGCTCTTTATTTATCTTTCCGTCAGAACTTTTGATAATTTCTAAATTAGCTCCCAATGATCTCATCAAATCAATTTTTTCTTTCCCAAATACATCTGCGGTAACTAGCCTAAAATTATAGCCCTTTAGCGAACAAACAAATGCCAAGCCTGCACCAGTGCTGCCACCCGAATATTCTACAACAGTCATCCCTTTTCTTAAAACACCTTTTTTTTCAGCCCCCAAAATCATTGATAGCGCCATTCTGTCTTTTTTTGATCCAGTGGGATTGAAGGCTTCGAGTTTAACATAAATTTCTCCGCATCCAATGGGAACTATATTATTTAGCTTAACAATTGGTGTGTTCCCGATTGCTTTTAATATGTCACTCATAAGTTTTTAAATATAATTTTTTTAACTTAATTATGATTGTAAAAAAGAATAAATGAAAAAACTAGCCCTTTTTTTTGTTTGTATTTTAACATTAATTTCTTGTTCTAGTATTAATGATTCAAAGCCAAATATCATAATCATTTTAGCTGATGATGCAGGCTACTCTGACTTTGGTTTCATGGGCAGTGATGAAATTAAAACTCCTAACCTTAATCAATTAGCTTTAGATGGTGTTATATTTAATAATGCATATGTTTCAGCTTCTGTTTGTAGCCCGTCAAGAGCCGGTTTATTAACTGGAATGTATCAACAGCGTTTTGGCCATGAGTGTAATTTAGACAGTGACGTAAATAATTCATTTGATCCAAATCAAGTTACAATTGCAGAAGCGCTAAAAACTGAAGGTTACACTACTGGACTAGTTGGGAAATGGCATCTTGGAGATAAAACACAAAATCATCCTTTAAAAAATGGATTTGATTATTTCTGGGGATTTATTTCAGGCGCCAGAAATTATTTTTATGATCCAAATGAAGTGAATAGAAATAGTATTAGAAATGTGGTTGAAAATTATAGTCAGACAAATTTTGAAGGCTACTTAACTGATGTATTAGGTGAAAAAGCAATAAGGTTTATTGATAAAAATAATCAATCAAATAATCCATTTTTTCTTTTCTTATCATTTAATGCCCCACACACTCCAATGCAGGCAAAAGAAGAAGTCTTAGAAAAATTTAAAGATAATCCAAGACAAGTTTATGCATCTATGATGTGGTCTATGGATGAGGCTATTGGTCATGTTATTGATGCATTAAAAGAAAACAATCAATATGACAATACAATCATTTATTTTTTAAGCGACAATGGTGCAGCAATGTCAAATAATGCATCCCCTTTTCCTTATAAGGGCTGGAAGGGAAATCAGTTTGAAGGAGGTATAAAAACTCCAATGATAATGACTTGGAAAAACAAAATAAAATCTAATACTCAATTCGATGGATTTATTTCTGCTTTAGATATTTTCAAAACAAGTTTGGAAGTCTCAAATGTAAAAGATGATTTAATGGCGAATGCAGATGGAAAAAATATTATGAATTATCTCAATGATAATACTATTCAAAACGAAAACTTATTTTGGAGAAAAGATAAAATGGCAACAGTTCGATCAGGCAATTATAAGCTAATAAAATTAAATGACACTTCAACTGTTCTTTATAATATAGAGAACAATTATTTTGAGGATTTAGATTTGAAACTTAAAGAGCCGACCGTTCATGATTCATTATTCAAGTTATTATTAGCTTGGGAGGATAGGTTGATTGATCCTAATTGGATTGAAAATAAAGATTGGAATATTGTTACTGAAATGATTTATGAGGATTTGATGGCCAACAAAGATATAAGGGCAGTATCTCCAAAAGATTTAAATTGAAATATTTTTTAAATAATAATTAAATGAAAAAACTAATTCTACTGTTACTAGCTATTCTTTTTGGCTGCTCAAGTCTTGACAGTTACAATATATACATTGACTCAGCTCAAGGTGATAATAAAAATTCAGGAAATTCAAAACAAAGTGCGTGGGCGACATTAGTTAATTTAGATAAAACAAAACTTAAACCAGGCACAACCATACACTTAAAAACTGACTCCGAATTTAGCGGGGTTATAGAAATTAATGATAGCGGTACAGAAAATAATCCAATTATTTTAAAGTCATACGGAAACGGTAATAAACCAATCGTAAATGGAAATGGAGAAAAAAAACACACTATTCTTCTTAATAATGTGGAGCATATTATTATTGATGGAATTGAAATTTCAAATAAAGGAACCGAAAGGTTAGAGGCAAGAACTGGACTCACAATACTTGCAGAAGACTCAGGTGAATTAAATAATATAGTAATTCAAAATATGGTGATTCGTGATGTTAATGGCAGCTTGGTGAAAAGTGATGGAGGGGGTTCTGCTATATTGATCAGAAAGTTTGGAGAAAAAATAAAATCTAGAATAAATGGTTTACAAATTTTAAATAATCACATCTATAAAACTGAAAGAAACGCGATAAACTTCAGAGCATCAGCTAATCGAGATAAATGGTATCCAAATCTAAACGTAATTGTAAAAAATAATCTAATTGAAAAGGTGCCTGGAGATGGTATTGTGATTTTTGGATGTGATGGAGCAATCGTAGAACACAATACATTAAGAGACTTTCCCGATGTACTACCTGAATCTGAAGCTGCGGCTGGAATTTGGCCCTATAGCTCAGATAACACTATTATTCAATTTAATGAGGTAAGTGGTCACAAAGCCAAGTGGGATGCTCAAGGTTATGATTCAGACTGGAATTCCCTAGGTACTATTATTCAAAATAATTATAGTCACGACAACTATGGAGGATTTATTCTTGTTTGTAATGCAGGGTCATCATATGGCGATAAAATTAATATAGGTACGGCCAACACAATCATAAGAAATAATTTAAGTATTAATGATGGTATTAGGCCTTATCCAACAAGCAGAAGAGGAGTCTTTTCACCAACATTTCACATAACTGGTCCGGTTGAAAACACACACATACATGATAATATAATTATAATCCCAAAAAAAAATCAAAACGTTGATAATACCATCGTTAGAATTGATAATTGGGGCGGTCCCTGGCCAATGAAAACAACTTTTGAGAACAACAAATTTTATTTTGAGGGTGATATGAAAAATCAACTTCGAAAAAGAAAAGATATTGAATTTATTGGAAATATTTTTTCAAAACAACTTGTAGAAACTGAAATGAACTATACAAATAACTCTATTTCGAAAACTGAAAATTTTGATCTTGAAGCTATAAAAAACAAATTTTTAAATGAAAATAAAATTCTACCTAAGTAAACATTTAATTAATTTTAAAAAATGAAATTTAGTTGGACTGAAACTATTGTATGGCTGTGTCTGTTAAGTAATCTAATTTTCTTTGGTGCAGAGTATATTTCTGATTACACAGGAATTGATTCGTGGTCAATAATTTATTTTGGAATTGGTCTTTTTTCAATTGCAGTACTTATTTTAATTTATTTAATATTCTTAAAATTTAAAAAAAAGAAGAAGTGAAAAAACTTGAAAAACTTATATACTCAGTAAATTACTTGCCTCAAATATTATATTTTGGTTCATCTGGTCTGATACTATTAATAATAATTTTTGATATTAAATTTATACCAATAATACCGGTACTAATTATTTTCTTCTACATGACTTACTTGGCGATTAAAAACTATAAGAAAAGTGATTCAAACGAGATGGATGTATTCGAAAAGCTGATTTACTCCGTTAAATATTTACCTCAAATATTATATTTCTCAACACTTGCTTGGCTAATTTATACAATGTATTATGCTATATATCTCGATGAATCAGTCACGGTTTTTGGATTTGAATGGAGTAGTCCATTTGAAGAAATATTTTTCTTTTGGTTTCTATATATTACTCATTTAGCAGTCAAAAACCATAAATCAAAAAATGAATATGGCATCAAAAAATAAAAAATACATTGGTGCCGCTATTGCTGGTATTGGCAGTGGAATCGTTTATTTAATCATGCACTATGGTGGAGCTTACAAGTGGTGGATTTTAGGATTATATGTTGTAATTGCTTTTCTGGCCTGCTACTTTTTTATATCAAGAAATAATAACTCGATCTAAGTAAAAGATTGTTCTATCATTTGATGATACATCTTCAAAATAGCCAAAAATAATCACAACGTATAATTTATACATTGGAAAACAAACTAATTAGTAGGTGATATTTTTCTAGTGATTTAAGCTAAAGTAACGTTGACGGCGGCTTTTCCTTTTCTTCCTTCGCCCTCCTCATAATTTACTTTATCTCCTTCTTTAATTGTCAACCCATCTAATGCTGTGGTGTGAACAAAAATATCCTCTCCACTTTCGTCATCAGTAATAAAACCAAAACCTTTAGATACATTGAAAAACTTTACAGTTCCTGTCATTTTTAATAAAATTTCCGTAAACCTAGGATTTAATTTTTAATAATGTGTAATTTATTTCAATAATTTTTTCTAAATAGAGTTGTTTTTGCATGAAATGCCTTGACTTTGGTTATATTTAATAAATCAATATTTTATCCTAATGAAGAACATACTTTTAACTCTAATAATTTCAATAGCTTTTCTTTTCAGCTCTTTCTCACAAGACTTATCTGAGCCTAAAGGCGGTGGTACTCTCGATATTGTTTTAGTGAGCCCAGGCGACGGATATTCAGACATGAACTTTGAAGGCAACATAACGGGTTATGGACTTGTTTTCGCAAAAATTAAAGTTTCTTCTATAAATACTTCAAAAACAAGTGGAACTTTAGATGGCCAAGCAAGAACAATTCTAAATGATGGCACCCTGATTTCATCTCCAATTAAAGGTACTTGGAAAAGAGCAGGTGCTTTGGTCAAGTTTTATTTTACTGATGCGATTAACAATGGGGCCATGAATTTTGTAATGTGGGATGTTAAACTTTTAGAGAAAAAAGCAGAGGTGAAATACTTTGAGTTGCACAGTCCTGATAACTAATAAATAAAAAATATGTCTAGTAAATTTTTTGGAAATAGAACCCAAAAACAACAACCAAACAAAAAGGGAGTAAAACAAAACTTCACCAATAAAAACAATAAATCAAAGTCTTTTGGTGTAAGAAAAGTTGGAAGGGGAGGTTAATATATTTCGATTATAGATCTTAAAAGCGAAAAGGTTTAAAAGAGAGCCAACCATAGCAATCAATCAAACCTTCTCATTTAGGAAACACGAATGTATAATAAATATTATAATTGGTTATTAAAAATCAACTCAAAATGAGAAAAATAGTATACCTATTCGCATTTTCAATATTATTTCAAAGCTGTTTCAGCTATAAAACTGTAGAATACAACAATATTGACACTGAAAAAAAACAAACTCTTAGAATTAAGAAAGACGATAGAACAAAAATTAAAGGAAAGCTAGTTTCTAAAGATGACAACAAAATTATCATTAGTAAAAGCGGTGAGAATCAAACAGTATTTCAGGAAAATATTGTAGAGATTCGTATCAAAAAATTCTCGATTATTAGAACTGCTGTTGGGTCGGCAGCAACCTATGGAATTGCAGTTGTTGTTCTGGCTATTGCTGCTTTAGGCGCTCTTGCAACTTAAATTTTTTATGAAAAAATTGATCATTGCTCTTTTTCTGATTCCATTTACTTTATTGAGTCAGCAATTTGGTAATAACGATATTACCATTTTTGATCAGTCTGTTTTATCTATTATTAATAAAAATGCAAAAATTGAAATATTAGCTGACTCTTTTTTTGTAGCAGAAGGACCTTTGTGGGACTCGGACAAAGGGAGATTAATTTTTACCGATGTAAGGCAAAATAAAATTTTCACTTGGGATAAAAAAAACGGTGTCAAAGATTATATTTTCCCCAGTGGATCAACCGGATATGCCCCATCATTTAGTGATGGGGGTATAGGGGCAAATGGATTAGCATTTGATGAAAATGGAAATATTATTTTATGTCAACATGGCGACAGAAGATTGGCATTTACACCAAATCTTAGTAGTAAAAACCCAAAATTCATAACTATAGTGGATAATTTTGAAGGTAAAAGATTTAATAGCCCCAACGATTTAGCAATTAGTAGAAATGGAGATATCTATTTTACAGATCCGCCTTATGGATTCAAAAATTTTAGTGACAAGTATAGGGAAATAAGTTTCAATGGAGTTTATAAATATTCAACTAGTGGAAAAGTCTTTTTAATTTCTAAAGAAATGTCTAGACCAAATGGAATTGCCTTATCATTGGATGAAAAATACATTTTTGTAAATAATTCTGATCCTGAAAATGATCCTAAGATATTGAGATTTAAAACAAGTAATTTTGAGGAAAAACTCTTTTTTGATGGGACAGAACTTAGTAAAAAATATCCTGGAGGATTTGATGGTTTAAAGGTCCACAGCAGTGGAAATATTTTTACAACTGGACCAAATGGTATTTTAATAATATCCCCAAAAGGCAAGCTCTTAGCCATGATAAACTATGGTAAAAAAGTTACTAATTGTAATTTTGATGATAAAGAGGAATATTTGTATGTCACAGGATTTGATGACATTTCAAGAATAAAACTTAAATGAAAAAATTTTTAATTTTTTTAGCAGTGGCTGTTGATATTGTTTTAATCATTTGGTTAATTAAGTATCTTTCAAATTGAAGCGAACTATAGTATTTTGAAAAGAGAACCTTTTAAACAAAACTTAATCAACATATTGTATCTAATATTCATTATAGTTTTTGCTTACTTTATATATAATGAAATTAAAGAATTTATCTTTACATCAATTTAATCATAAATGAAAAACATAATTTTAAATTTAATTTTATTGATTTCTATATCTATGAATAGTCAAAGTGTTGATTTACTGAACCCAGAAAAAAATATTGGCTTGGATAATTGGAACATTGTTAATGATGATGTCATGGGCGGAATATCAACATCATACCTTTCAGTTAGTGATGAAAAAAACTTAATATTTAACGGTAACCTTTCGCTTGAGAATAATGGAGGGTTTGCGTCATCTCGCTTAGGGTTAAAAAAAAATATATTGAAAGGTGTAAAGTCTTTTATAATTAGAATCAAAGGTGATGGTAATTCATACAAGCTAAGGCTCAGTCAAGACAATAGACGAGCATCATATTCAGCTAATTTTAAGTCCATTAATGATGAGTGGATTGATGTTAGTATATCAATTGAAGATTTTACAGCAACCTGGCGTGGTTATACGTACAACGACTATCCATCAATTGATTCTGAAAGAATAAATTCCCTGGGACTACAAATTTCAGATAAACAAGAAGGTAAGTTTAAGTTGGAAATTGAGTACATCAAAGCAGTATTTTAATGAAAAAACATAAATTTTTAATTATATCAATTTTAATTTTTTCTGTACTTATAGCCTTTTTTTCTGCATATAACACCAATGAAACAAGAAAAACCTTAGAAGCTGACAGAACAAAAGCTGAGGAGAGATTGAGAATTGCAAAGGAAAAAAATCAGCAAAAAGACTCTACATCAATCGATATTGATTCAACTTTTAATAATATTGATTAACTTTAATTAATTACAGATTTTATTTGGAGATATTAATTCTTTACGCTTTTCTCACCATTTCTCTTTCCTTTTTGTGTTCTATACTGGAAGCTGTTTTACTGAGTGTAAACCCAACATTTATAAAGATTAAGATCAAGGAAGGAAAAAAATATGCAGAGAAATTACAAGGCTTAAAAAAATCGATCGATGAACCTCTTATAATTATTCTAACACTTAACACGATTGCTCATACCGTTGGCTCAATTATGGTTGGCGTTCAGGCTAAAATTGCTTATTCCACATTACAAATTGATAATAGTTACTTAGTTTTTGGAACATCTGTATCGGAAGAATTACTCGTTGGAATTATCTCAACTATAATGACCGTACTAATTCTTGTGCTTTCAGAAATTATCCCCAAAACAATTGGTGCAAATTATTGGGATAAACTCGCTCAACCAAGTACAATATTATTATCATCCATACTTCCGCTTTTCAAGTACACCGGTTTGCTTTGGATATTACAACTTTTTACAAGAATAGGGTTGGGAGAAAAAAGAGAGTCAATTTTTAAAAGAGAGGATATCTCTACAATTGCTGAAATTGCCGAAGAAGAGGGCGTGATTGAAGAAAAAGATTCACTATTTATTAAGAATATTGTTAAACTTCAAAATGTTAAAGTAAAAGATATTATGACACCTTTTTCTGTGATGAAAATTGCTGATCAAAATTCAACCATTAATGAGTTCTATAACCAAAACAATAGCTTAGAGTTTTCTAGAATTCCAATCTATTATAAAAATACAAATAGCATTAGTAGTTATGTTTTAAAGGACACCATTTTAGAAAAAATAATCCAAAAAAAAGGAGAGCTGAAGCTTTATGATATAAAGCGAAAAATAATTAAGACAGATCACAATTCAAAAGTTCCAGTTTTATTTGATCAACTTTTAAGAGACAGGGAGCATTTATCTTTGGTCATTGATAAACAAAAAAAAATTAAAGGGATAGTAACTTTAGAAGATATTATTGAGACCGCATTAGGATTTGAAATTGTGGACGAAACAGATACTGTTGTAGATCTTCAGGTATTGGCTAAACAAAGAAAAAAATAATAGAATGAAAAAAGAATTAAATAAAAAAAGTGATGAAGTTACAGTAATCGTTGAAGTCACTTTAAAAGGTAAGATCGAAGATGTAAAAAAATACATAAGAGATGAGCAGTGTCCTCTTTTTTTCAATTTGAATGATGATGGCATAAAAAGGTTTGAATGGTTTTTAAACGAAAGTGATAAAACAGGAACTCTTATTGAAATTTTTGAGAACTCCAATGTTTGGGAAGAGCTTGGAAATAAAATTCTGGGATCTCCCATAAACATAAGATTCATGGAATTATTTAACGTTGAAAAACTTACAGTTCTTGGAGATATAAATGAAAGTTTTAAGTCTAAAATTCAGCCAATGAACCCAGTTATTAAATCCTATGTTGGCGGCATAAGGTAATCACACAACAAATTCCAATTTATTCTATTTTGCTTTTCAAAATTATATTAATAATTTTGCAAACGAGCTATGAAAAAACTTCCTGTAACCGTACTAAGCGGTTTTTTAGGGGCGGGTAAAACCACTCTTTTAAACCACATTTTACATAATAAACAAGGCATGAAAGCTGCTGTTATTGTCAATGACATGAGCGAGGTCAACGTTGATGCGGATCTCGTAAAAAATGAAAATACCTTATCCAGAACTGAGGAAAAATTAGTAGAAATGAGCAATGGATGTATTTGTTGTACACTTCGAGAAGATCTTATGATAGAGGTGGAAAAACTAGCAAAAGCTCAGAAGTTTGATTATTTAATTATTGAAAGCACAGGAATTTCTGAACCAATACCTGTTGCCCAAACTTTTAGTTTTGAAAGTGAGGACGGAAGTATTGATTTAAGTAGGTTTAGTTATGTGGATACTATGGTTACTGTCGTAGATGCTTTTAATTTTCTAAAAGACTTTTCAAGTCCTCAGTACTTAAAAGATAGAAACTTAACAGATATTGAAGGGGATGAAAGGACTATTGTTAACCTACTTACAGATCAAGTTGAGTTTGCTAATGTTATTTTATTAAATAAAACAGACTTGGTAACTGAACCAGATCTCAGAAACTTATATGATATTATCAATAAGTTAAATCCCGATGCTCGAATTATACCAACAAATCATTCCAAAGTAAATTTACAAGAAGTAATCAATACAGGTTTATTTGATTTTGAAAAAGCAGAGTCTTCAGCAGGTTGGATTAAAGAATTAGAAAACGAACACATTCCTGAAACTGAAGAATATGGAATTGGATCATTTGTTTATAGAAGAAAGAAACCTTTTCATCCAAACAGATTTCTTGACTTCATACAGCATACGTTTCCAAAAAATATTATAAGAAGTAAAGGTTTGTTTTGGATTGCCTCTAGGCCTGACCAAGCTTTAGTTTGGAGTTCTGCAGGTGGATCATTAAAGACAGATCCTGCTGGAGTTTGGTGGGACTCAATGCCTTTTTCTGAAAGAATAAATTATGCTGACTTTGTTAATAATCAACAAATGATAGAATCAGAGTGGAGTTCAGATTTTGGAGACAGAAAAATTGAACTTGTGTTCATTGGCCAACAATTAAATGTTTCTGCAATAACAAATAAACTAGACGAATGTTTATTGAACGATGAAGAAGTAAGTGAATGGAGGGATGACATACTTCAATTGACTGATAATTGGCCAGTATCCAACAATAGTTAATACTTGCAAGTATTAGCGCCAAAAATTCTGTATATCGCGCACATTCCAGAAACTGAATTAAATAAAAGAACTCCACCAACTACTGCTTGTACTATTGAAAACAATTCATAGCCATAAATAAAAGGTGCTGGGATTAGAAAAATAGAAATGATAAATCTGGCAATTCTTTCAGAGTTATTTTGATTTGTAACAAATAATTTCATATTCAAAAAATTTTATTCAAACTAAAATACAATAGAATTATATTCTATGTTTAGATCTTTATAAATTTATCATTATGAATACATCAATTGAAATAACTCTTATGCCTTTAAATGATGATTACAAATCAATCATAAAGGAATTTATAATGTCTGTAAGAGACAGTAATTTTCAAATCCTTGAAAATCCACTTAGCACTCAGATATATGGTGACTTTGAACCAATGATGAAAATGCTCGTAGAGAAGATTAATAGTATTTTTTCAAATTGTGATGGGATTATGGTGAATCTAAAAATTGTAAAAGGAAATAGATTTAATTATAAGGCTGATTTTTAGAATGAAAAATCAAATAGAAAAAATGTTTAACTCTATTTATGAGGAATATGATTTTATTAATAACCTTATCACTTTTGGTCTACATAAAAGTTGGAAAAAAGAAATAGTAACCATTTCTAAATCTCTGGAGCCTGGAAGAATTTTGGACGTGGCAACTGGCACTGCTGACATAGCAATAGCTCTTACTAAAATTCCAAATTGTGAAATTATAGGTATGGATTTATCTTCAAATATGCTAAAATTCGGCGACGAAAAAATTAAAGAATTAGACTTAAATGAAGTCGTGAAACTTGAAATCGGAGATGTGGAAAATTTAAAATATGACAGCAATTTTTTCGACGTTGTAACAGTTGGTTATGGTGTAAGAAATTTTGAAAACTTAAAGAAATCTTTGGATGAAATTCACAGAGTTTTAAAAGAAAATGGAACTCTGATTATATTAGAAACATCTGTACCAACAAATTGTATTATCAAAATAGTCTATAATATTTTCACAAAAATTTATGTAAGATTAATAGGTAGAGTTTTTTCAAAGAACTACAAAGCTTATTCATATCTACAACAATCAGCTTCCAATTTTCCTCACGGAAAGGAGTTTATAAAGATTTTAAAAAACTCAAATTTTATAAACCCATCACAGGATATAAAATTATTTGGAGCCTCCACAATTTATATTGCAAAAAAGTAGCCTGCAAACAACTATCTTCATAAACTAAAATAAATTCCGTAATTTAATGTTATGGAAAACCTATCTTTTGCATGTCAAATTATAGTATCAGTCTCGGTTTTATACATTTGGGTTTTTAGATATGACAACATCATTCTCGAATTTAAACACTATGGTTATTCCGATCTTTTAAGAAATGCAGTGGGAGCTTCCAAAATTTCAATTTCTGCAATTATGATAATGGGTATATGGTTCAATGAAGTTATCGTTTATGCATCTTTATCTATGGCTTTTTTTATGTTATGCGCACAAGCTTCTCACTTAAAAGTTAAAAACCCAATAGTCAAATTTATCCCATCATTTGTCTTTCTTTTAATGTCTCTATTTGTAGCTGCATTCAATTATGGTTTACTATAATTAATGGAAAAAGCGATAATCCTATTCACAGGAATTTCATTTATAATTTATGGTGTAAACTCTTTCTATTCAAGAAGAATGATAAGTGAGTTCAAGAGATGGGGATTTAAGAAATATAGAAAGCTGATATCATCACTTCAAATTTTAGGTGGATTGGGTTTGTTAATCGGCTTAAAAATCAATATCCTTTTAATCGCATCCTCATTGTGTCTATCAATAATGATGTTTGTTGCAATAATTGTGAGAGTCAAGATTAATGATAATGTTGCTAGAATTCTACCAGCAATTACCTACCTAATGTTGAGCTCATTAATCTTTAATTATTCACTACAGATTATCTAAATTTGTATTAAATAAAATTCAAAATGTTAAAACATTTACCACTCTTTTTAACTGGAATTATTTCAGGACTCATAATTTATCAATCTGCCATGATTGCTCCCTCAATTAATAAATTATTAAGTATACAAGATGCTAGCACTTACCTTCGATTCATATGGCCTAAATTCTTTTTAATTATAGCTTTTTTGTCAATTGTCGGAGTTACTATAATACAGTTTTCAAATCAAGACCAAAGTTTTGCAAAGATTGTTTTTATTGTGTCTTTTGTACTAATGTTAATATGTTTTTTTGCTGTACCGTTCATGAATGATGCAAGAGACTCTGGTAAACAAAGTTTATTTTTTATTCTTCATGCAGGAAGCATGATCTTCACATTGATTGTACTTGTAATTAATTTATTGATTCTGATTTACTGGAAATATTAAACACATTGAATTGTGTCAGAGTAAAAATTCTGATATTAAGGAACATAATGGTTGATATTTTAAAAATCGTATTGTAAATAAATTTCATCTACATTAATTAATCGGTTTTCTATTTCATTAAGCTCGAGCCATTTAAAAAATTTTTGAAAAACATCTTTACTGATTTTTCCAAAACTTTTAGAGTTTCCAAAATATGGAATAGAAAACTTTAATGATTCAATTATGTTAATCTTTTTATCGCTGTTTGGAAGATAATTATATAATATTTCGGTAGATTCTTGAATATTATTCATGGAATAAATATAACCTTGTTTAGTAGCCTTTAAAAAATAATTTATACCCGGTCTGCTCCTATTTATCAACTTTTCAGATGCTACAATAAGAGGGGAGTATGAGTAGGGAATATTGTAATCTTTAAGTCTAAAAAAATTTAAATTTGGATTTTCAATACCTTCCCAGTTCATAAAAATCCAGGTGGAATCGTATAGATTATTTTTCATAGTATTCCAAACTCCCAATCTTTTAGGGTAACTTATTTTAATATCGCCTTTTCCACCATCATTTTTTATGAGCTGTTTGACAATTTGATCTTCATATCGAGCACCATATGATGCGTATGATCTTCCATCCAAATCTTTAGGTCTTTTTACAGGACTATCTTTACTGACTACAATTGCACTCACATCCTCTTGAAAAATTGTTCCGATCGCAAATAGATTAAATGGATTATTTTTCGTTCGAAAGCTAAGTACAGATTCGGTCGGGCAAAGTCCGAAATCAGCAATACCTAATTCAATTTTTTTTGCTGGCGAATTTTTATAATTATCATCAGCTGGTGATTGAATATCTAGATTAATATTATAATTTTCATAGAATCCCTTCTCTTTTCCAACTATAAATCCAATGTGATTAATATTTGGTGTCCAATCTAAAGCGAGTTTAAATTCTGTCATAATTAAAAACTATTTATTTAAAATTGTATGTCTTATAAAAAATTAAAATTAATTTTGTTTAATTAGAATTCAATAAGATTACGCTGAAATTTTTCAAATACATAAATATTTTTTTTCTTTTCTCTTCGATTGTTTTCCTCTCTGCACTTTTTATGATTGGAATATTTAATTATATAAACCTTATACTTCTGATCCTTTATACAAATTCAATCATCCTGATTACCATTAAAGATATTAATGGAATTATTAAAAGTTTATTGGTATTTATATCATCTGCGATATTTCTTTACATTTTATACGTACTATATATACATGTTGGTCTAGGCCAATTTAGCTCCCAATTTTCAGCCTAAACAAGGCACAGTTTTTGTCACTATTCTAAAGTATCCAAGTAATATAATCGAATATGGAAAGCCTCAATGTTTTTGGAAAAAAAATTGAACCATGTAGTACCAATCCAATGACTGGATTTTATAGAAATGGTTGTTGTGAAACAGGACCAAATGATTACGGAACTCATACTGTTTGCGCAATAGTTAACAATGAGTTTTTGAGATTTTCTAAAGAAAAAGGAAATGATCTTACAACAGAAAACCCTCAGTATAATTTTAAAGGCCTAAAGAATGGCGACAAGTGGTGTTTGTGTGTTTCCAGATGGATTGAGGCTTATGAAGCTGGCTGTGCGCCAAAAATAATATTGGAATCTACTAATATAAAAACCCTTGAATATATAACTTTTGAGGAGCTTTTAGATTACAAATTTTAATCCTCGTATTTTTCAATAAACTCTTTAACATTCTCACTAGTTTCTTTTCTACTTTCATTAAAGTACTGAAACAGGTAAAGGGTAAATAAAAACAATAAAGCAACAACCAAAGATTTCATTATTTTCTCTTTCATTCAAGTAATTTTGCCCAAGATAATATAATTAAAATTGATATTTAGTAAATTTAAAATTTGAAAACAGCACTTTTTATACTTTTAGTTTTATGGGGCTTACCAAGTACATTTTTTAGAAGTAAGTTTAGAAAGATTGTTTATCAAACAGATGATTGGAAGATAAATATTAAACCAATATTTGTCAAAGAAATAAAAGGTCTCATATTCAATCTTTATCCGAACAATAAAAACTATCTAAAAACTAGGAATAGCTACAGGCTATATTTGTTAGTCTACCTATTGATATTCTTGATTTATTATTTCAATTAGTTTAGTATTAGCAATTATCAACTTGCTCAATTATTGATTTATCAAAAACTTACAAATTGCACTTAACAATAACTTAACTTGAGTTTAACATTGATTATATTTAAACAGTGTTTAACAAAAAAATAAATTTTCTTCACTCTATTTTATC
>CABZTM010000014.1:0-32373 GCA_902528705.1 uncultured Bacteroidota bacterium
TCTTTTTTATTTGCTATTTTCCTAAAATCTATTGATTATTTTATTGTTATTATCAACATTTTGTAGTAATAATTATTAGATACATAATTTTAAGATATAATTTTTTTCTTTTTACTGTGCGCGCATAATAAATTTTTATTAAATTTGCGAGTGCTATTTTGTTCTACTCAGTTAGGCAAAAATGGTGCTAATAAACAACGATAAAAACTTAAAAAATCTTTATGAAAAGTCATATTATAAAAATCCTTTTTGTTATGTGCAGTTTTGCACTCTTTTCGCAAAATGGAACTGTAAATGGTTCTGTTTCTGATTCTGAAACTAATGAACCACTTCCAGGAGTTAATGTTGTAGTAAAAAATACTACTAAAGGAACAAACACTGATTTTGACGGAAACTTCTCTATTCAAGATGTTTCATCAGGTGATGTGCTTGTTTTCTCATATCTAGGCTATAAAACCCAAGAAATAACAATTGGAGACGCATCAACATTTGATGTATTTCTGGTTGAAGATGCTGAAGCTCTTGACGAGGTTATAGTTTTAGGTTATGTTAGTCAAAAAGCTGCCAATATCTCGGGATCAGTTTCAACCGTCTCAGAAGAGCAAGTACAAAGTCTAAAACCTGTCCGAATGGAAGATGCCTTACAAGGTCTCCCAGGTGTAAATATGTTTTCTAACGGTGCGCCTGGTGCAAAACCAACTGTTATTATCAGGGGTGTAACATCATACACAGGAAATGCTCCACTCGTTATTGTAGATGGAATTACTTTGAGTTTAGACGACATGAATGCACTTGATCCATCTGATATTGAAAGTATTTCTGTTTTAAAAGATGCTTCTACTACAGCACTTTATGGTGTTCGTGGAGGTAATGGTGTAATTGTTATCACAACAAAATCTGGAAACAGAAATCAAGATGCCAAATTTTCTTTTAATACATCATATGGTCAACAATCGCCTGAAAAAACAATTGGAGTCTTAAACGCAACAGAATATGCTGCAATCTTAAATGAAATGAGTGTAAGCTCAGGTGGAGCTTTGATTTATCCAGATATCTCAAATCTTGGTAAAGGAACAGATTGGCAAAAAGAAATTTTCAGAATTGATGCACCACTGGTTAGTCATTCTATTTCCGCATCTGGTGGTTCTGAAAAAACATCATATTATGTTTCAGCAGGCTTTACTGGTCAAGAAGGTCTCATTTATGGAAAAGATAAACAGTTCTTCAACAGATCAACTTTTAGAGCAAACTTCAATACTGACCTTTCGAGTAAATTAAAATTAATAGTTAATAACAGATTTTCCAACTTGAAGGACAGTGGATTGGGAGACATTATTTTTAATGCTTTGAATATGTCACCAACTACCCCTGTTTTTGCTGATGACGGTTCATATGCGATAAGCAATACGATTACTCAGGAAATTAAAAACCCAATGGCTCAGATTTCTAATTCTTATGGTGAGGGAAATACAAATACAATTTCTGGTAAAATCGAATTACAATATGATTTGTTAAAGGACTTAAAAGTTAATTCCAGATTGGGTTACACTTATGTCAATATTCACGGTAAAGGTTTTACACCATATCAATTTTATGGTGTTGGGCATAACGCAACAAATGCAAACAGTGATCTCTCGCCTATTTCAAATACTGATGCTGATGGAAATGTTACTCAAACATGGAATAGCGTTAGTGAAAATAAGGATCATCATTTTAGTTATACTTATGACCTAAATGCCAGTTACAAATTCTCGATTGATCAGCACAATTTTAATGTATTTGCTGGTTTCCAAATTGGAAAAAACTCAGGAGGAAGTGTTTCAGGAAGCAAGGTTGGTGTTCCATTTAATTCATGGGATTATGCTGATTTAAGCTCTGCAACAGGCCCGGATGACGAGCAAAGGTCAGGTTCATGGCAATATGTTTCCAGAAGAGTATCTCTTATGGCAAGAGCAGAATATGATTACAATGAGAAGTATTTAGCTTCATTTACAATTCGAAGAGATGGTTCTACAAGTTTTGGTCAGAACAATAAGTTTGGATACTTTCCGTCTGCCTCTGTTGGTTGGGTTGCTTCCAGTGAGGACTTTTTTAATGTTGAAGAAATTAATTTCATGAAAGTTCGAGCTAGCTTTGGATCAGTAGGTAATGATAATGCAAGTTCTCAGTTTGGAACAATAACAACTTTTCCAAAGTATACTTTTGGTGGACAAATAGTAACTGGATCAGCTCTTGACGGAATACCCAATTTAGATGTATCTTGGGAAAATCAAGTACAAGCCAATATCGGTTTTGATTTAAGAATGTTTGATTCGAAAGTTTCTCTGACATTTGATTATTATAAAAAAACTGTTGATGATTTACTATTTAATCCAACGCTCTCTCTTTACTTAGGAACACCAAATTATCCATCTGCCAATATTGGAAAAACAGAAACAACTGGTTTAGATATTAATTTTGGATATCAAAATGATTTCTCAGAAAATATTTCAATTAATACAAATGTTTCATTTACAACTGCAGATAATTTAGTTGTAGAAATTGCAAATGGTGATAAGTACATTTGGGGTGCTGGGTACGGAATTCCTTACAACAATCTCGTAAGATTTCAAGAGGGAGAATCACCTGGTATTTTCTGGGGATATCTTACTGACGGTATTTTTCAGAATCAATCAGAAATTGATAATCACGCGAATCAACCAAACGCAGTACCTGGTGATATAAGATATGTTGATTTCAATGGTGATGGTGTAGTCAATGCTGATGATAGAACAAAAATTGGTGATCCTTTTGCTGATTTTTATATTGGATGGAATCTTAACTTAAAAGTTTATGACTTTGACTTAAGTGTTACAACTTATGGTTCCTTTGGAAATGATATTTTTAGAGGTTATGAAAGAAATCTGAATTATACTAATAAGCCAGCTAGTATTCTTGCAAGATGGACTGGTCCTGGAACAAGTAATACTGAACCTCGAGCTAGTTTTGTTGATGGAAATAACAATATAAGACCATCTACAAGATATGTTGAAGACGGGAGTTATTTTAAAATCAGAAATGTTCAATTGGGATATAACTTTAATGTTAAAAACTCAAGTTATTTAGACGCTGTAAGGCTTTACTTACAAGGTAAAAATCTTATGACATTCACAGATTATACAGGATTTGATCCTGAAATGTCAGGAGGAGTACTAGACACCGGTATTGACAGAGGAAATTATCCTAGTCCAAGAACCGTTTCAGTTGGTTTAAATGTTAAATTTTAATTATAAAAAAAATGAAAAAATCTATAAACAAATTTATTTTATCAATATCACTAATTTTCTTATTTACAGGTTGTGATGATTATGTTGATTATGAAGCATCAGAAAATTATCAAATTGTTGCTGATGATTATTTTAAAACGTCAGGTGATTATGAATCTGCACTAGTTGGTGTATATGATGTTCTTCAATGGACTCTGTATAATTTTATGATTGGTGAGATTGCATCTGACAACTCATTATGTGGTGGTGAAAGTGCATCAGATGTACTAGGACTTCAGCAAATTGATGACATGCTTCACAATCCGGTCAACGACCAATTATCCCGAATTTGGCAATATATGTATGAGGGTGTTAACAGAGCCAATTACATGATTGAAAATAAGGATATTATTGACTTTCCTAGAAAGGAAGAAATGTACGCGGAAGTTCATTTTTTAAGAGCCTTTTTCTATTTTGAGCTTGTTAAGATTTATGGTGATGTTCCTCTATTCACACAAGGCAGACTAACTGCTGGTGATTCTGGGACATTAACTCGAGTTGCTAAGTCAGAGGTATATAGTATTATTGAATCTGATCTGCAGGCTGCTGTAAATGGTTTACCAGCTCAGAAAAGTACAGACGGAAGAGCAACCTCATTCACTGCTCACGCTCTGTTAGGAAAAGTTTATCTATATCAAGATAAATTTACTGAAGCTGCAAATATTTTAGAGCCACTAATTGGTCTATATACACTACCCGCTGACCCATCTAGTGTATTCTTAGTTGATGGAGAAAATGGCCCTGAAGCTGTTTTTGAAATTCAACACTCAAAAGAGTCAAATGGTTGGAATTGGGGTTGGATGCCACAAAGTACCGAAGGAAACTTTGGTGTTATTCATCATGGTATTAGAGGATATAATGGACCTGTGTATTCTTCTGGATGGAGTTTTAACGTTCCTACACAAGATTTATTTGATGCTTACTCCGACGGTGATCAGAGAAAAAATGCATCAATTTTAGATATTGTTGCTTGGGCTGATGCCAATTCAGCACAGTATAATGAGGGATACGAACATACGGGATACTTTAATAACAAGTATATCCCTAGAGCAGGTTACTCTAAAAACACGACTGAGCTTAACTATGAAAATAATTATAGATATTTAAGATATGCGGACGTCTTATTAATGGCTGCTGAGGCAAACAACAGAGGAGGAATTAGTGATTCAAAAGCTCAAAACTACTTGAATCAGGTTAGATCAAGAGCTTTTGGTAATAACTCTCAAGCTTCCTCATCTACTGGATCAACTTTAACACAAGAAATTTGGGATGAGAGAAGATTAGAATTTGCTGGTGAAGGTCATAGATTTTTTGATCTTGTCAGAACTGGTCAAGCTGCAAATGAAATTAATGGTTTTGTTGAGGGTAAACATGAACTCTTCCCCATACCACAAACTGAAATAGATATTTCAAATTTAACCCAAAACCCAGGATATTAATATTTAAATTAAAACAAACATGAAAAACTTTTTTAAATTATTTGGTTCATTATTATTCATCTTTCTCTTTGTAGGGTGTGATGAAGATTTTAGCGATAGTACTGATTTTGCTAATGTTGAACCACCATCAAATGTTTCTGCTCTTTTTGATGTAACTCAAGATAACACTGGTAAGGTTACTATAACTCCAACTGGAGATGGAGCGATTAGCTTTGTTATAGATTACGGTGATGGATCTGCGGTTTCACCAAGTATTGAAAGTGGTGACAATATTGAGCATATCTATTCTGAGGGTACTTTCACAGTGAAAGTAACAGCAACTGGTTTAAACAATTTAACTACAACTGCTGATGTTCAACTCACAGTATCTTTCAAGGCCCCTGAAAATTTACAGGTTTCTATTGAAAATGATTCGAACATTTCAAAGCAAGTAAATGTAACTGCAACTGCTGATTTTGCAACTTTATTTGAGTTTCACCCTGGAATTGATGGGGTTGATCCAGTAAGTGCAAATATTGGAGAATCACTTTCATATCAGTATGCTGATGCAGGTACTTACAATGTTAAAGTTGTTGCAAAAGGTGCTGCGATTGCAACTACAGAGTATACACAAGAGTTTGAGGTTACAGCAATACTTGCTCCAACGGTATCTGCACCAACACCACCGTCGAGAGCGGCGTCAACAGTTATTTCTGTTTTTAGTGATGCATACGCATCAGTTGGAAATGTTAATATGAATCCTGACTGGGGACAAATGTGGCAAGGTAGTGGTTACGCAGAGTTGGATTTAAATGGAGACAAAATAACACATTATTCAAAAATTAGTTATCAGGGTGTTCAATATGATAAAACCGATATTTCAAGTATGGAATATTTGCATATTGATGCTTGGACTGCTGATTTGAATCAATTGAAAACATTTTTAATTAGAGAGCCTGGTGATGCAAATCCAAGAGAGGTAGCAGTTTCCAAGGAACTTACAAAGGATGAGTGGACAAGTTTGGATATACCTTTGAGTGAGTGGACAAGTCAAGGTATTACACTTGGAGATTTGTTTCAATTCAAGTTTGAGGGTGTAGATCAATGGGCTCAGGCAGATGTGTTTTTAGATAACATTTATTTCTGGAAGGAAAATCCAATTGGTTTACCAATTAATTTTGATAAAGGTGAAGTTTTTGAAGGAAAAAGTGGCTTTAGTTTCGAAATTGCCCCTGATCCAGAAAACTCTACAAATAACACTGGTAAAATTATAACCAGTGGTGAGTGGTGGGATACTGCTGAAATTATGCTGGATAACCCAATACAAATCACATCCGGAGGCAATAATGCTTTCACTGTTAAAATCCATTCCCCTGATAGCGACTCTCATACATTGATGATGAAATTAGAAGGAAGTCCAAATGAAGAATTTATTGAAATTTCGCAACCATTCTCAAGTCCAGGTTGGAATAACATTACGTTTGATTTTTCAACAATTACTACTCAGGCTTGGCCTAACTCTGGTCAAGCGTTTGACGGAAATGCAGATTTTTCAAAACTTGTATTTTTTATTGATGAGGGTACCGGTAAAACAGGTACATTCTATATTGATGATATTGAGCAATTTGTTCCAGGAAGTTCAACGGTAACACCAGGAACATTAATTTCAGGATTTGAAGATGCTGGAAGTCTATCCGGATTTGATGGTGGTGAGCAAGAAATCATTGCAAATCCCGATACAAATGGCAATTCATCAGATAAGGTTTTAAAACTTGTTAAGAATTCTGGTCAAACTTGGGCAGGATCTAAATTTACAGTTACTGATAAATTCAAGCTAGATTCTGAGCAAAAAGTCAGAGTCAAAGTTTGGTCACCAAGAGTTGGATTGAATTTTATGATGAAATTTGAAGATGCAGCTGGTTGGCCTAATACAACCGCAACCGCTGAGGTTACTGCAACATCAACAGTTGCAAACCAATGGGAAGAACTTACTTATGACTTCTCTGGCTTAGACACATCGGTTGAATGGTATAACCTAGTAATGTTTATCGATAATGGAACCAACGGAGATGGTTCGTCAAACTTTACGATATACATTGATGATATAACTCAATATTAATTTAAATTTAAAAAAATGAAAAAATTTAATACACTTTTTAAAATTGTAATTGCCTCACTCCTAATGGTAGCTTTTACGAGTTGTGAAGTTGATAGCTTTGCTGAAAATGATGAATTTAGTTTTGGAGATATTGTGGCACCATCAAATGTTCAAGTAACATCTGATATAGCAGGACAAGACTCCGATAATCCATTTGGAGATGGATCTGGAGAGGTTACTTTCACAGTAACTGCTGAAGGTGCTATTGCATATAAGTTTGTTAATGATGGAGTTGAAACCATGAGTAGTAGTGGAACTCACACTTATACATTTTCGCAATTAGGTACTAATACCTACACTGTTACTGCAATTGCTGTTGGAAAAGGTGGAACTACATCAAGTGCAGCGGTAGCTGTTGAAGTACTTGTAACCTATACTCCACCAGCTGAGCTTGTTGCAGCATTGCAGACTGGAAATTGGAGAGTAAAAGCTGAAGAATGGAGACATATGGGTGTTGGACCATCTGATGCCCCTGAACCATGGTGGTGGGGTGCAAACCCATACGACAAGGCTTCAACTGGTATGTATGATGATAGGTATACTTTTGCATCTGATGGAACTTTTAGTTTTGATGTTGGCCCTGACGGTCAAATTTTTGGAAAAGCAGATCCAATGGAAGCAGATTTAGGGGGTGACAGAGGACAAACTAGAAATGGAGATAATGAATACACCAATTATCCTTTTGAAAGTTTTGATGAAAAATGGTCGATCTCAGCACCAGGGGGTGTAGAAACCATTAATTTTACAGGAATTGGTTTTATGGGATTTTATGTTGGCTCACATGATTATACTATCTTATCCAGATCATCAAATAGGATTATCTTAAGAACAGTAGGTTCAGGTGGTTTAGGTTGGTTTTGGATAATTACAAATGATCCAGCAGACTAAATAATTGATTTTTAATGCTTAAATAAAGAGTTTGGGGTTTCCCCAAGCTCTTTTTTATAAATTTATCCAATGAAAATTTTTTATCAATTGAAAATGTATAATTTTTTATTGTTTTTCTTTTTGTTATTTTCATGTTCAGGTGAAGAACCCTCAGACGATTCTGGACCATCAGATCCAGACCAAGTCATTCCTACAAACTTAGTCTTAGATATTGAAATAGTTGGATCCAATTCTCAAAACGCAAATGGTGATGGCTCTGGTCTTGTTAGATTTAAAGCTACTGCTAACAATGCTGTTAATTATAGTTTTAGATTTGGTACCGGTGACAGTGAAGAAAGTTCATCAGGATCTGTTGAATATACATATACTCAAGCTGGAAACCATTCTTATAACATAAATGTTTTAGCATACTCTTCAACCAATGATTTTATTAGTATTTCAGAAAATATTGATGTTTATGTAGCTGTGCAATCTGACCCAGATCTATCAAATGTACTTACTGGTGGAAGTCAAAAATCTTGGAAAGTGAACGCAGCTTACGATGCCCACTTTTCAAATGGAGAAAATCAATTTAAATATCCAACTTGGTGGGAGGCTTCAGCTTTCTCAAAATCAAATTCTGGGTTTTATGATGACAAGTTTATATTTAAATCCGATGGAACATATATTCATGAAACAAACGGAGATGTTTATGGTAAAGCAAATTATCTTAATCAAACATTTGGTAATACGGGTCAGCCTATAAATGGCTCAAATGAGATTGAAAAATATAGTTTATCAAACTATCAAACTACATTTTCAGTTGTAAAAGAAAATGATGAAAATAAATTGAGCTTCCAAGATAAAGGATTTGTTGGATTTTTTGTTGGTCAGCATGAGTTTACTATTGAATGTTATGATAATAGTAATTTATTTGTTAGAGCTGTAGATGATCAAAATAGAGCTTGGTATATTTGGCTCACAGATCAAGAGGTTTCAACTGTGCCTTCTAAAGATATTTTTACCAATTTAGTATGGCAAGAGGAATTTAACTATAATGGAAAAGTTGATAGTAACAAATGGGTATATGAAATTAGAGATCAGTGGTATAATCAAGAACTACAGGCAACTACTGATAGACTAGATAATGTTATTGTTCAAGATGGTAAACTAAGAATCATTGCAAAAAGAGAAAATTATAATGGTAAAAGTTTTACATCGGGAAGAATCAAGTCAAATGGAAAATTTGACTTTACTTATGGTCGTGTTGATATAAGGGCAAAATTGCCTGGAGAAAAAGGTACTTGGCCAGCTCTTTGGCTTTTGGGCTCAAATTACGATGATATTGATTGGCCTAAGTGTGGAGAAATTGATATCATGGAGCATGCAGGAAATAGATTAAATAAAATCCAAGGTACGGTACATCATCCTGACAAACATGGCAGTGGTGATGGAGGTGAAACAAATGAATATTCAAATGTTTCAACAGATTTCAACATTTACTCTGTTGTGTGGACAGAAAAAGGAGTAACATTTCTCGTAAATGATAAGCCTTTTCACATAGTAGGAAATTCTTGCGCTTTGCCATTTAATTGGGACTTCTTTTTAATTATTAATATAGCAATGGGAGGTACTTTTGGTGGTTCAGTACCTGATAGTTTTGTGTCGGACATAATGGAAGTTGATTATGTTCGAGTTTACCAATAAATTTAAAAAAATGAAATACTTAAAAATTTTAATTATAATGATTTTCATCACAAATATTTCTTGTGAGTACGAAAAAAATAATCAAATTGACGAGGGTGAAATTTCCAAAAGAGCCGATGAAATTTTAAACATGATGACGCTTGATGAAAAAGTTGGTCAAATGACACAAATTGATCAGCGTTTTTTAGATACAATCACTGATCTTTCTACTTATCACATTGGATCATTACTAAGTGGTGGAGGATCTCATCCAGAAATAAACGAGCCGCAAGCATGGCTTGACATGTATAATAAGTATCAAAATGAAGCACTAAAATCAAGATTACAAATTCCACTTGTATATGGAATTGATGCTGTGCACGGACATAATAATGTGTATGGGGCAACAATTTTCCCTCATAATATTGGCTTGGGTGCAACCAATAACCCAGATATTGTTTTTAAGGTTTCTGAAATCACATCTAAAGAAGTTGCTGCAACTGGAATTGATTGGACTTTTTCACCTTGCTTATCCTCACCAGAAGACTACAGATGGGGAAGAACTTATGAAGGCTTCTCCAGTGACCCTGCTTTGGTTGCTAACCTAGGCTCTGCAGCAGTTTCTGGATATCAAAGTGTTGAAAATATGAACGGAAAAAAAGTAATTGCTTGTGCAAAACATTTTGTAGGAGACGGTAATACTGAATTTGGTACAGGAATGAATGGATTGGTAGATCGAGGAAATACAATTCTTACTGTTGATGAATTAAAAGAAAAATTACTACCAAAATATCAAAAAGCAATTGATGCAGATGTTCAAACAATTATGGCTTCTTATAACAGCTGGAATGGTGTTAAATGTCATGCCAGTAAAGAATTATTAACGGATATCTTAAAAGACGAAATGGGTTTTACAGGTTTTGTCATTTCCGACTGGCAGGGTATTGATGAAATTCCTGGAGACTACAAATCTGATATTGATGTTGCAATTAATGCAGGTATTGATATGGTAATGGTGTCAGGTGAAAGTCAACCTTACAAAACTTTTATTAGGCTATTAAAGGAAAATGTTGAAGAGGGACTTATTCCGATGTCTAGAATAGATGATGCAGTTACTAGAATATTAAAAGTTAAAATTAGAAATGGATTAATGGATAATCCGCTTGTAAGTAATGAAAATTTAAATTTAATTGGATCAACAGAACACAGAGCTGTAGGCAGGCAAGCTGTTAGGGAAAGTGTAGTGGTTTTAAAGAATGAAAATATATTTCCATTATCAAAAGATCTTGAAACTTTAGTTGTTGCTGGAAAAGGAGCTAATAATCTTGGTATGCAATGTGGTGGATGGTCTATTGACTGGCAAGGTGGTCAAGGAGATATTACGATAGGAACAACAATACTTGATGGAATTAAAAAAACCGTGTCTGAATCTACTGAAATTATTTACAGCAAAGACGGTTCAGATGTTGTTCCTAACCTTGACAACATTGCTGTAGTCGTAATAGGTGAAGACCCTTATACAGAATTTTTTGGAGACAAAGAAAATCTAGATTTAAGTGACGACGATATCAACCTTATTAGCAATTTAAAAGATAAAGGCTTTAAGGTTGCCGTTCTTTTGATTTCAGGTAGACCTCTAAATATTGCAGATCATATAGGTCAATGGAATGGCTTTGCGGCTATTTGGTTACCTGGAACAGAAGGTGATGGTGTATCTGATGTTCTATTTGGTGATTTTAGTTCAACAGGAAGGTTGTCATTTCCTTGGCCAATAAATACTGAGGAGGGATCTAATGCTGATAAACATAATATGCTTTTTGAAATAGGTTACGGATTATAATAAAAACGTAATTTTACTCAAAAATTGACTTTGAGATATTTAGTTATTTCCCTGACCCTATTTTTGTTTGCATGCAAAGATGAAACAAAGACTAATAATATTTCTCAAGTTAATAGTGAAATAGCATTCAAGTCTTTTTTTGATCAAGGTATTATTCCTGAAATATTACAGTTAGATAGTTTGTACAATTCAGAGTTTGAAAAGTGGACGGAGTTTATAAGCTTTTCTGTGATACTAAATGATATGTCAGAGGATGATAAAAATCATAGGATCATGATCTCTTCCCTATCAAATAAATTAGATAATATTGAAATAGATAAAATACCAGATCCTTTTAATACACCACCCATTATTGGAAGAACTAAAGTTTTAAAGACATTTGTTGAAAAAATTTATCTCTCTAGTGAATCAGAGTTTTCCAAAGATGAGTATAGTGATGATATTAAGAAAATAATAGTTTCATTTAATGCACTCGTCTACCAGTTAAATGCAAGAGTAAAAGAAATTAATTTTTGATGTTTAAATTAAGTTTGTTCAACTGATTTTGAATTTCATTATCTTCAACTTTCCTAAATATCAAATCAGATTTTTTTATTTTATTCCCAGGCTCAATAATTTTTTTTTCTGAAGTTAATTTTGTCCAAGGAATCAGTTTTATATTTAAAATTTCTCTTATTTTTTTTGCCGAGTTGGGAATAAAAGGTTCTGATAGAATAGAAAGTAAGGCACAGGTCTCCAGTGAAATATAAAGTATTTGTTCTACCTTACTGATATTATTTTCTTTATAAAGTTTCCAAGGTTCTTTCTCTGCCAAGTATTTATTGCCTGTTCTTGCAAGGTCAATCAATTCATTTACAGAGTCTCTAAACTTAAACTTATCTAAAGAATTAGATATCGACGATACATAATTGTAGATTTTCAGTAATTGATCAGAATCAATTTTTTCATATTCCGGTACTACATTATCAAAATATTTTTCTGTTAATACAAAAACCCGATTAATATAATTTCCAAGAATAGCCACTAATTCATTATTATTTCTACTCTGAAAATCTTTCCAAGTGAAATCATTGTCTTTGTTTTCTGGACAATTTACTGTTAGAGTATACCTTAATGAATCTTGCATGTTTTCAAAATCTTGTAAATATTCGTGAAGCCATATAGCCCAATTCTTTGAAGTTGAAATTTTTCTTCCCTCAAGATTTAAAAACTCGTTAGCAGGAACATTGTCTGGTAAAATGAATTCACCGTGGGCTTTTAATATTGATGGAAAAATAATACAATGAAAAACAATATTATCTTTTCCAATAAAATGTATTAGTCTTGTATCAGGTTTTTTCCAGTAATCCTCCCAGTTTTTATTGTTTCTTTTTGCCCATTCCTTGGTAGAGGAAATATATCCAATGGGAGCATCAAACCAAACATACATAACCTTGCCTTTCGCATCATCTCTAGGTATTGGGATTCCCCAATCGAGATCTCTTGAAATCGCTCTTGACTCAAGACCTTGATCTATCCATGATTTTACTTGACCATAAACGTTGGTTTTCCATAAATCTTTTTTTCCTTTTAATATCCATTCAGTCAAAAATTGCTCATAATTTCCTAATGGTAAATACCAATGCTTTGTTTCTTTAAGTATCGGTTTCGAACCACTTAGTCTAGATTTGGGATTGATCAAGTCATTAGGACTCAGTGACGCTCCACAATTTTCACATTGGTCACCATATGCATGTTTATGCCCACATTTTGGACATTCACCAACAACATATCTATCTGCAAGAAATTGATTTTCATTTTTATCGTAAAGTTGTTTAGAGGTTTTGATTTCAAACAGTCCTTTTTTATCCAATTTTTTAAAAAAATCTTTTGATGTTTCATGATGAATACTGTCAGAAGTTCTTGCATAATTATCAAAAGAAATTCCAAAATTTTCAAATGTATCTTTAATTAGATTGTGATATTTATCGATTACTGATTTAATAGAAGTCCCCTCTTGATTAGCTTTAATAGAAATTGCAACTCCATGTTCATCACTTCCACATATAAAAGCAACATCATTCTCACAAAGACGTTTATATCTTGCGTAAATATCGGCAGGTAAATAGGCACCTGCTAAATGACCTATATGAATTGGCCCATTGGTGTAAGGAAGAGCAGAGGTTATTGTAAACCTTTGATTTTTTTCCATCTCTTTCAAAAATAATCAATTTAATAATGATGTATTGTTTTTATTAATGTGTTATTTTTACAATAAATTGTGATATTTAAAACATTGTATTTTGAAAACCATTTCTAGTGCTGTTAGTGAATACATAAAGTCGAAACCTTTTTTAAGTTCTGCTCTTTCAGAGGGTATAATAAATTTAACTTCATTATCAAGAACCATTAAGCCCGAAATTGAAGAAATATTAAGAAAAAATATAAATCATGGTGCTATTGTAATGGCACTTAATAGACTTTCTTTAAATCTTGAATTTCAGCATACTCAAAAAATTGTAAGAGTAATTAAAAATATTGGAGATATTACCGTTAGATCAAATTTGACTGATTATAATTTTAAAGTGTCAGAGACATTAATGAATAATCAATCAGATATTTTAAAAAAACTCAATAATACTAACACTAGTTTTTACTCTTCATCAAGAGGAGTTGATGAATGTAATATTGTTGTGAGTGATAACCTTACAAGTTTGATTGAAGAAAACTTTGGAGGAGAATTACTAATAAAGAAGACAGAAAAATTATCAGCCATTTCTTTCAAATTACCCTCAGAAAATGTTTCTGTGCCAGGAATTTATTATTATGTTTTTCAAAAATTATCTTGGGATGGAATAAATATCTCTCAAGTAATTTCAACATCAAATGAATTCACCATTTTGGTTTCTGAAGATGAGGTTGATAATGCATTTTCAGTAATTAATAAATTAAAAAATATTTAGGTTTATTAATGCCTCATCAACTGAATTTATATTTTCAAAAATAACATAAAGTTTATTTTTTTCTTTCAGTTTACAATTCGGAGTTAGATTAATTGTTTTTAAAACCTTCACAAAAGTTTTAGAATTAAAAAATTCATGATTTTTATCAGATATAAAATAACATATCATTTTTTTATTTTTTAAAACAATTTTTTCAAATCCAATATTACGAGCGATCCACTTTAGTTTTATACTATTGATTAAGTTTTTTGATTCCTTTGGTATCTTACCAAATCTATCTATGATTCTTTTTGTGAAACTATGCAGTTCCTCTTCATTTTCAATTTTTGATAGTTCCTTATACAATGATAATCTTTCATCAATTTGTGGTACATATGAATTTGGAAACAATATTTCTTGATCTGTATCTATTATAACTTCCTTAGTATAACTATAATCTTTATTTTTTGTTTGAAAAACTTTTTTGAACTCATCAGATTTCAACTCTTCAACAGCTTCATTTAAAATTTTTTGGTAAGTATCAAATCCAATATCATTTATAAACCCACTTTGTTCTCCACCCAACAAATTTCCTGCTCCTCTGATTTCTAAATCTTTCATTGCAATATTAAATCCTGCACCTAAATGATTATATTGGTTTATAGCATTTATTCTTTTTTTTGCTTCAATTGTTAAAGATCTTGATTCAGGAGTAATGAAATAACAGTAAGCATTTTTATTACTTCTACCTACCCTTCCTCTCATTTGATGCAAGTCACTCAAACCAAAATTTTGTGCGTTATTAATAAAAATTGTATTTGCATTTGGAACATCTAAACCACTTTCAATTATGGTTGTGGAAACTAAAATATCGAATTCATTATTTATAAACTCAAGCATTATTTTTTCTAGTTGATTTCCACCAATTTTACTATGAGCAATTTTAATAATTGCTTCAGGAACAAGTACCTTTAATAACTCACCGAAATCAAGAATATTTTCAATTTTATTGTGTACAAAAAATATTTGTCCACCTCTTTCTAACTCGTATAGAACTGCATCACGTATTATCTTTTTATCAAAGCGAATAATTTCAGTTTGAATTGGTACTCTGTTTAATGGAGGGGTATTAATTATTGATAAGTCTCTGGCAGACATAAGACTATATTGAAGTGTTCTTGGAATTGGGGTTGCTGTTAATGTTAAAACATCTATATTTTCTTTCATTGACCTGATCCTTTCTTTTACATTTACACCAAACTTTTGTTCTTCGTCAACAACTAACAATCCAAGATTATCATACAATACTTTTTCATTAACCAACTGGTGAGTGCCTACAATTAAGTCTAGTTTCCCAGATTTTAATTTGTCCAGTATAATATTTTTATCAGAATTAGTCCTAAATCTATTTAGATAGTCAAATGAAATCGGAAAATTTTCAAAACGTTTTTTAAATGTTTTATAATGTTGAAAAGCTAGTATAGTTGTCGGTACTAAAAAGGCTACCTGCCTTCCATTGTCAATGGCTTTAAATGCTGCTCTTATTGCAATTTCAGTTTTACCAAAACCAACATCTCCACAAACTAAACGATCCATTGGATTTTCAGACTCCATATCCATTTTAACTTGTTTGTTCGCTTTTATTTGATCTTCAGTTTCAACAAATAAAAAAGACGCTTCTAACTCATTTTGAAGCCAACTATCTTTTTTGTATTTAAAACCTTTAGAAATTTTTCTTTTAGCATAAGTTTTAATAAGATCAAAAGCAAGCTCCTTAATTTTTGTTTTTGCTTTGTTCTTTATCCTGTCCCATGCACCCGAACCTAATTTATATATTCTTGGTTTTGCCCCATCCTTACTATTATATTTTGATATTTTATGAAAAAGGTGGATACTGAGGTAGATTACATCACCTTCACCATATGAAAGTTTAATTGCTTCTTGTTTTTTACCATTATTTTCAATTTTTGTGAGACCTTTATATATTCCAATTCCATGATCTATATGTGTCACATAATCATCAATTTTCAATTTGTTAATCTCATCAATATTAACTCTTTTAATTTTAGAGTAAACTTTAGAAATTTTATACTTATGAAACCTATTGAATATTTGATGATCTGAATAAAATACCTTTTTTTCATCGTGATCAATAAATCCTTCGAACAAGGATTTTTTTATTAGTTTAAATTCATACTTTTGAATGTGTTTTGAAAGAAGTTGCTGAAGTCTATCTTTTTGACTTTCATTTGTATAATACAAGTTGATTTTATAACCCTTAGCCCACATCTCATTCAGATTTTCGTTAAGCATATCAATTCTTTTATTAAATGCAGGCTGTGGACTTGTTTTGAAAATTAAATCAACTTCATTCTCATATTCTGATATAAATATTTTATGATAATTTTCAATTGAATTTTTAAATTCATATTCATTTAAACTGTAGTCTTCAGTTCCATTATTTTTTGATATTTCATTTAGAATAGTGTTAATATCATCTATTATTAATATTGAGTCTTTATTTATTAGATTAAAAAAACTTTCATTTTTATTACTTAAAATATTGGGAGAAATTTTTATTGAATTTAAATTTTTTATCGAAAGCTGAGTATTAATATCGAATTCTCTAATACTTTCAATCAAATCATCATCAAATTCAATTCTTATTGGATTTATATTGGAAAAAGAAAATATATCAAGGATATTCCCTCTGGATGAGAATTCACCTGGCTCATGGACAAAATCTCTTTTTATAAAATTAAGCCCAAATAAATCCTCAACAAACTTTGTTAAGTTAAGTTTCAATCCTTTTTTTATATTGACGGTTTTATTTGAAAGATTTTTAAGGCTTGGTACTTTTTCTATTATTGAATCAGTGGATAAAACATAAATCTGGTTTTTATTTTGATTTATTTCGTTTAGTATTTTAGTACGGCTGAGGATATTACTTTTATCTTCTATTTTATTTGAGCTTTTTCTAAATCTAGACGGAAAATAATTAAGATCCTTATCAACTGTATCATACAAATCTGTATAGATATATGAAGATTTTTCAATGTCATTGGTTAAATAAAAAACAGGTCTATCTAACTTCTTAAATAGCTTAAAAATTAAAACAGAAATTGACGACCCAGTGATACCCTTTATCTTATTATCTTTATTTAGGGCAATAGATTCTATGAGGTTATCGAAGATAGACACCTTTATTTTTTCTGAATCATTTTTGTTTTCATCAATTTTATTCATCAATTGGAAAATCCATGAAAAGCAAAGCGAATATAAAAAGACTAAGTTACATATGTAACAAAATTCCTTTATTATATTGAAGATTTTTTAAAATTATGTTTTTATTAAGATTCAACTAGTTTTGTAGTATAAAATGAACTTTTTAATTAGAAAAGCAAATCAAGATGACATGCAAGAGGTCTTGTCTTTAATTAAAGAACTTGCTTTATTTGAAAAAGAACCTGATGAAGTGGAGGTCAGTAGGGAGGAATTAATCAGTGATGGTTTTGGAGATGAAAAAAGTTTCTGCTGTTTTGTTGCGGAAGTGGAGTCCAAAATTATAGGGATGGCTTTATTTTATCCAAGATATTCAACATGGAAGGGTAAAGTACTACACTTAGAGGACCTAATAGTTAGTGAAAAATTTAGAGGAAAAGGGATTGGCTATGCTTTATTTTCAAAATTCATTAATTATGCTCACAAAAAGAAAGTGAGAAGAGTTCAATGGGTTGTTTTAGACTGGAATGCCTCTGCAATTAAGTTTTATAAAAGAAGTGGTGGAGAAATTTTAGATGATTGGAGAGTTACAATAATGAATAGAAATTCAATTAAGAAATTTATAGATAGTGAAAGTATTTAAGTTTGGTGGTGCATCAGTAAAAAATTCAGAAAGTATCAGAAATATTGTAGAGATTATAAGATCATACGGATCAAATGAATTGATTATTGTAGTTTCTGCTATGGATAAAACAACAAATGCACTAGAAAACGTACTTGAACTTTATTTAAAAAATAATAAAGAATACCTGCAAAAAATTGATCAGATCTTTATATTTCATGACAAAATATGTAGGGATCTTTTCCCTAAAAATCATAATGTTTTTAGCGAATTAAAAAACATTATTACAAAACTAGTTTCTTTTTTAAAAAATAATAAATCACCAAACTATTCTTTTGTATACGATCAAACTGTTTCATATGGTGAATTAATATCAACATTTATCATTAATAGCTATTTTATTGAAGAAAAATTAAAAATAAATTTTATTGATGCTAGAAATTGTATTAAAACAGATTCTAATTATAGAGGGGGTAATATCATTTGGGATAAAACCAATGAAAATATCAGGGCTAATATTAAGATAAATCAACTGAATCTAACTCAAGGCTTTATAGCCAGTGATAAAAATAATTTTAATGTTACGCTCGGCAGAGAAGGATCTGATTACAGTGCAGCTATTTTTGCTTTTGCAGTAAATGCAGAATCTCTAACAATTTGGAAGGATGTGAAAGGTCTTTTAAATGGTGACCCAAAATATTTCAAAAATACAGAGTTGATAAAAACTATTTCATATTCTGAAGCCATTGAACTTGCTTTTTATGGCGCGTCTGTAATTCATCCAAAAACATTACAGCCTTTGCAAAAAAAAGAAATTCCATTGTATGTAAAATCTTTTGAAAAACCGGATCAGAATGGTACAGAAATAAATAAAAACCTACAGCTTAGCCCAAAAGTACCTTGCTATATCTTCAAGAATAAAATGATTTTTATAAAGATTTTTTCATTGGATTTTTCCTTTGCTGTTGATGAAAACCTTAGTCATATATTCAAAAAAATTGATGAATGTAAAATGAAAGTTGATGTTATACAAAATTCAGCTATTAGTTTTTCTATTTGTCTTAATGATAAATATGATCAGATTGATAACCTGCTTAAAAATTTACAAGAAAAATTCAAAATAGAAGTATTTAAAAATACTTCTCTGTATACTATAAGACACTTTGACGAAAAATCAATAGAGGTTGTGAGTAAAGGAAAAAAATTACTACTTGAACAAAGAACTGAAAAGACAGTCAAATTAATTTTTTCTTCCTAGAAATTTTTTGATCTTATTCACTGTAATTTCTGCTAGTTTAATTTTGCTTTCATATGACCATCCGGCAGTGTGAGGAGTCAGAATTATATTTTCAAATTTCTTTATCTCTTCAAAACTATCATCATCATTTAAAGAAAAGAAACTTTTGGTTTCATTCTCCAAAACATCCAATCCAGCACCTGAAACTTTACCATCCTTTAATGCAAAAATTAAATCTTTAGTGTTGACACATTCTCCTCTAGATGTATTTAATAAATAGAAAGGTTTTTTACAATCACTGATAAATTTTTTGTTAATTAAGTGATGACTTAATTTATTCAAATCTGTATGTATACTAATAATATCTGATTTTTCTTTCAACTCAGAAATTGTAACCGATTTTGCATATTCATCTTCTAAATCTTTTTTTAAATCATTGAATATAACATTGCAGTTAAACCCTAAAAGTTTTTTAGCAAAACTTTTACCTGCTTTTCCATAACCAATAATACCAATTGTTTTTCCTTCAATTTCAAAACCCCTATTCTCTTCTCTTTTTCTTAAATTACTTTGAATCTCAATGTGGGACTTTGTAATTTTTTTAGATAAATTCAGTAGCAACCCAAGTGTATGTTCACCAACAGCATTTGAATTACCCTCGCCAGATGTAATTAACTCAATATTTTTTTTCACTAAGTATTCGCAATCAATATTTTCAGTTCCTGAACCAACTCTAGCTACAAATTTTAAATTAACAGCCTTATCAATAAGATCTTTATCAATTTTTATCCTACTTCTTACAACTAGTCCATGATACGCACCTATTATATTTCCAATTTCAACTTTATTAGATGTTAAATCAATATCATTTTTAAGTCCCAATGCAGTTAAACTTTTCCTAATCATACTATGATTACTGTCAAGGTGAAGAATTTTCATTATCCTAAAAACCTAAGATTATTTTTGCTAAGTAGAAAAAAAGTAAAATTCCAATAACGTCATTGCCAGTGGTAATAAAAGGACCCGTAGCAATTGCAGGGTCAATATCTAGCTTATTTAGGATGATTGGAACTGCTGTTCCGATAAGAGCAGCAACAACTATTACACAAATCATGGAAGCGCTGATTGTCAAACTCATTTCAATTGGTTGATTAACAATTTGTCCAAAACCAATGATCAATAAACTTAGTATGATTCCATTTAAAATTGTTAAACTTACTTCTTTAAATAATCTTCTAAAAACACTTCCCTTTATTAAGTCATTTGCTAAGCCTTGAACAACAATTGCTGAAGATTGAACGCCAACATTTCCGGCCATTGCAGCAATTAGTGGTGTATAGAAAAACAAAGCTCTTAACGATTCTGAAGCCATAATTTCTTCAAAACTCTCCAGAATAAAAACACTTCCTAGTCCACCCAAAAGTCCTAAAATTAACCAAGGTAATCTAGCTTTAGAGAGTTCAAAAATTGAATCATCTGCTTCAACATCATTTGACACACCCGCAGCTAATAAATAATCTTCCTCAGCCTCATCTTTAATAAAATCTACTATATCATCAATTGTAATTCTTCCAAGTAGTTTTCTATTATCATTTACAACTGGAATTGCTTCTAAATCATATTTCGTCATTAATTTAACCACATCTTCACCACTATCATTCACATTTACATAATCAACTTTTGGTATGTAAATTTGTTTTATTTTCTTTTTTGATGGAGACATAATCAAGTCCTTTAGGGACAATCTTCCAATTAGTTCCTCTTTCTTATTCAAAACATAAATAGAATGCACTCGTGTAATATCTTTGGCTTGTTTTCTAATTTCTCTTAAACATTTTAACACACTCCAATTTTCATTTACACTTATAAGTTCTTTTGCCATCAATCCACCTGCACTATCCTCATCGTACTTTAATAATTCTCTAATATTTTCTGTTATATTTTCATCTTTAATAAGAGAAATAACTTTTTCCTTCTTTTCTTCGGGAAGTTCAGATAAAATATCAACCGCATCATCACTATCAAGTTCTTTTATTTCAACGGCAATTTCTTTTTCAGAGAGTTCCTTTAAAATTTTCTCCCTGACAACATCATCAAGTTCGGTAAGAACATCAGATGTCTTATCACTATCTATAAGTTTTATTAAGTAAATACTATCGTTGAAGCTTAGCTCATTAACTAGTTCTGCTAAATCTGCGTAGTGAAGGTTTTTAACAATATTTTTAATTTCCTTATTATTCTTTCTAAGAATTAAGTCTGAAATATTGTTTATTAGCTCATTTGATAGTTTAAATGTTTTCATTATTCAACAAATTTGTTAAATTGACAAACTCCAAAACCCCTAACTCTTCGGGTCTTTTATCAAAGATAGGATTATCAAATTTAATTTGTGAATAATTTAAGGTCTTTAAGCTATTTCTTATTTTTTTTCTTCTTAGATTAAAAGTGGCTTTTACCACCTCTTTGAATAATTTCTCATTACAGTTTAGGTGGTCTCGATTTTTAACAATCTTAATTACAGCAGAATCAATCTTCGGGACAGGATAAAAATTATTTGGTCTTATCTTTATTTTCATCTCTACATTAAAATAGGCTTGTATTAGTACAGAAAGAACTCCATATTTTTTAGACCCTTTTGGACTACATATTCGCTCTGCAACCTCAAATTGAAACATACCCACCATTGATTGAACAATATCCCTGTTTTCATATATTTTAAATAATATTTGATTTGAAATATTGTAAGGAAAGTTTCCAACAATAACCATTGGTGACTTAAAACTATTCAAATCAATTCTTAAAAAGTCTTCATTTATTATGTTGCCATTTATTTCTGAAATTGATTTTTGTAGATAGTCAATACAATCTCCATCAATTTCAATAAATTTCTTCTCAGCAATATCAATATTTATAATTTCCTTTGTTAATGATCCTAACCCCGGTCCAACTTCAATTAATGAATCACAGTTTTTAACATCAATAAATGATGCGATTTTGGCACTAAGATTCTTATTAATTAAAAAATTTTGACCGAATTTTTTCTTAGGTTTAAATGGAATCAAAAGATTATTTTATTTGTTTAAAACCTGTGTATTTGTGCAGTATTTCAGGAATTTTTATGTGGTCTTTTTCTTGAAAATTTTCTAAAATGCATGCAACTATTCTCGGAAGTGCCAGTGAGCTTCCATTAAGTGTGTGAGCACAATATTTTTTCTTATCTCCAAAATCTATTTTGAGATTTAATCTATTGGATTGAAAACTTTCAAAGTTTGAGACGGAACTTACCTCAAGCCACTTGCTCTGCCCCATTGCATAAACTTCAAAATCATATGTTAGAGCAGAAGTAAATCCCAAATCACCACCGCAAAGTCGAACAATTCTAAATGGCAATTCAAGCTTAATTAGTAGATTCTTTACATGCTCTACCATTTTATCTAAAACTTTATAAGAATTAATCGGGTCTTCAATTCTAACTATTTCAACTTTATCAAATTGATGAAGCCTATTTAACCCCCTGACATCGGAACCATAACTTCCTGCTTCTCTCCTAAAGCATGGCGTATAGCCTGTAAGCTTTATTGGAACGCTATCTTTGTCAAGAGTTGTATTTCTATAAAAATTAGTTATAGGAACTTCAGCTGTAGGTATTAAGTATAGATTCTCATTTTCAACTTTATACATTTGCCCTTCTTTATCAGGCAATTGACCAGTGCCATGACCTGAACTTTCGTTAATTAATATAGGAGGCTGAACTTCTGTGTAATCATTTTTGATATTATAATCTAAAAAAAAGTTTATTAGTGACCTTTCAAGTTTTGCACCTTTATCAATGTAAGCAGGAAATCCCGCACCTGAAATTTTATTTCCAAGTTCAAAACTGATCAGGTTGTAATCAGAAGCTATTTCCCAATGTGGCTTTTGTTTATTTGTTAATTTGTTAGTATCAGTTGATTGATAAATAATTTCATTGTCTTCTTCACCCTTACCTTGTTTTACCAAGTGGTGAGGAACATTTGGAATATTATTTAAACTATTAAGTAATTCTGATTTAATTTCATTTAGGTTTTTTTCTAACTTTTTAACTTTAGGTTTTAATGCTTCTACTTGCTTTTTTAATTCATTTCCAGAACTCTGATCACCAGATTTATAGTACTCACCAATTCTTTTTGATAATTGATTTTGTTGAGAAAGTATTTGATCAAGTTCCGATTGAGTAGTTCTTCTTTTTTTATCAAAATCAATAACCAAATCTATTTCTTTAGAAAAATCTTTATTTCTTTTTTTTAAGCTTTCTACAATTTGTGTTTTGTTATTAATTAAGTCTGATACAATTAGCATATTATAAAACTAGTTATTATAAGTTGAAATCATGTAATTTTCACAAGTTTCTCGATCGATTCCTATTTGTTTTTTCAATTCATCAATGTTCTGAAACCTTATTTCGTTTCGTATAAATTTTATAAATTCAATTTTAATTTTTTCGCCGTAAATATTTTCATCAAACTCAAAAATATTAACCTCAATTGTTCGATCTTTATTACCAAAAGTTGGGTTATAACCGATATTCATCATTCCAAATTTTTGGATACTTTGTGTCTTACAACTAACAAAATAAACCCCATTTTTGGGAATGATTTTGTACTTTTCCTCAATATCAATGTTTGCAGTTGGATACCCAATCCCTTTTCCTCTTGATTTTCCTTTTACTATTGTACCACTTAGCGAGAAATTGTAGCCGAGATATTGGCTACAAAGCTCTATTTTGCCTTCATCAATAGCATTACGAATTTTTGTTGAACTTATGTTGATTTGATTTATATCAAAAGCACCAATTTCGGTAACGTCAAAGCCGTACTTATTTCCATAAGTCTTTAATTCATAAATACCAGCTTCCCTGTCTTTCCCAAATTTATGGTTGAATCCAACAATGATTTCTTTTATTTTGCAATACTTTATTAGATGTCCAATGAATTCATCAGCGCTTAGATTTGAAAAGTTATTATTGAATTCTTGAATAATCAATTCATTAACCCCTAATTCATTTAAAATTTCTTTCTTCTCTTCAATTGTATTAATTAGTTTTATTTCATCCGATTTTGATAAAAAATTCCTAGGATGTGGAAAAAAAGTTAAAATACAGGATCTTAGTTTTTTACTATTTGCTGATTCAACCAATTTTTTAATAATTTTTTTATGTCCAAGATGAACCCCATCAAAAGTACCAATAGTCAAAATTGATGGAACATCTGAAGTTGAATTTTCTATATTATTTGTAGTAACCAATTAGTTGTATTTATTCATTGTATTCTCTGCGCCGTGTTTAATAATATGAAGTATCATTTCAGTATTTCTAGTTACTAGATTTTCTAATTGATTTTCTTCTTTAGTGGACCATTTACCAAGTACATAATCAGTCTGTTTACCAGCTTTAAAATCATTTCCTATTCCAAATCGAAGTCTAATAAAATTATCTGTATTTATTTTTTCAATTATGCTTTTCAATCCATTATGCCCACCATCTTTTCCAGATGGTCTAATTCTAGATTTACCAAAATCCAAATTTAAATCATCAACTATAACAATTAGATTTGAGGATTCAATCTTTAGCTTATTTAGCCAGTATTTAATTGGATTGCCGCTTAAGTTCATATAGGTGTTGGGCTTCAAGATGTGTATAGATTTTCCTGCATATTTAAATTTTCCAGTAAAGCCATAACGATTTTCAGACAGAACTACATTTTTCGATTCACATAAGTAATTAACAATGTCAAAACCAACATTATGTCGAGTACCACTATAACTACTTTCTGGATTTCCAAGTCCTACAACAAGAAACTTGCTCATGTCAAATTCTTTTTTTTGATTAAAAAAAATTTTCAATAAATTCTTCACCTAAGCAAAAATATAAAAGCTTACGCCAAAAGAAAATAAATGTAAGATTAAGAATCCTCTTTTTTCTCCTCTTTAGTTTCATTTGAATCAGCAGACCCATCAGCTTTGGATTCAGATTCTGTAGAACCTTCTTCACCTTCTTCACCATCTTCTTCATCAGTCTCTGTTTCAAGTGACATGGATGCTCTTGACATTTTCACTTGACAAACAACCATGTTATCTGGATGAATAAATGAATAATTTTCATCTTGTAAATCTTCTATGGTAATTTTATCGTTTAGATTTAAGGTTGAAACATCTGCTTTTATAAAATCAGGTAGATTTTTGGGAAGTGCTTTTACATAAAGTTTTCTCTTATTTTTTGATAAAATACCACCTTGTAAACGAACACCAGGTGAATTTCCTTCAAACTTGACGGGAATAATCATTTTTACCTCTTTGTCATCAAAGACTTGAAAAAAGTCAATATGAAGAATTTTTTCATTTACAGGGTGAAATTGAATATCTTGTATTATTGCATCAATTTTATTCCCATCCTCTAATCCAATAACTACTGTATGCGCATCAGGTGTATACACTAGTTTTGAAAAACTTAATTCATCAGCTGAAAAGTGAATAGGTTTATCTCCTCCGTATACAACGCAAGGAACCTTTCCAGCATTACGTAGAGCTTTGGTCGATGACTTCCCTACGATTTCTCTTTTAGATCCATTAATTGTTATTGATTTCATTGTAATTTATTTTATAAAAAATGAGTTTATTGATTGATTATTATTGACATTTTGCATAACATCAGCAAATAATTTAGAACATGTCAATACTTTAATTTTTTTTGATTCCTTTTTTTGAGGAATTGTATCAGTTATAATTAATTCTTTAAGCTTAGATTTTTCTATTTTTTTATAAGCATCTCCTGAGAGAAGTGCATGAGTTGCAACGGCTCTTACAGATTTAGCCCCTCTCTCAACCATTAAGTCTGCAGCTTTTGTCAAGGTCCCTGCAGTATCAACCATATCATCTACAATTATCACATTTTTATCCGTTACATCACCTATGAGTTCCATGTGTGAAATTACATTGGCTTTTTTTCTTTGTTTATAACAGATAACAACATTACTTTCCAAAAATCTAGAATAAGCATAAGCCCTCTTTGAACCTCCCATATCAGGTGAAGCTATTGTTAGTTCGTCTAATTTTAAAGATTCAATGTAAGGGATAAAAATTGTTGAGGCATATAAATGATCAACAGGTTTTTCAAAAAAGCCTTGAATTTGATCAGCATGTAAATCCATTGTAATTATACGGGTAGCACCAGCGGCTACCAACAAATTTGCAACCAATTTAGCTCCTATCGGCACCCTTGGTTTATCCTTTCTATCTTGTCTTGCCCAACCAAAATATGGCATGACTGCGGTTATGTGTCTTGCAGATGATCTCTTGGCAGCGTCTATCATGAGGAGCATCTCCATTAAATTATCAGTGCTTGGATGCGTAGACCCTATTATAAATATACGAGCTCCTCTTACAGATTCTTCAAATGAGGGTTGGTATTCACCGTCACTATAGTGAGAAAAATTAACTTTTCCTAAAGAAGTACCATAACCATCAGCAATTTTTGAAGCTAAATCTGTACTTTGAGTACAAGAAAAAATTTTTGCTATAGGACTTTGAATTGCCATTTTTTTGGGGGTCAAATTTAATAATTATTTGATATAAAGTGCTAGAAATTAAAAGTTTTTATAAATTTGGCAGCCCTGCTTCGGTGGCGGAATTGGTAGACGCGCTGGATTCAAAATCCAGTTCTGGCAACAGAGTGTGGGTTCGATTCCCACCCGAAGTACAAATATTAAGTTAATATCCTATTAGTTATATTTGTTTTAGAAAATTAGTTACTACAATTTCTGTATGAGTAATATACAAATGGTTGACTTAAAAAGTCAATACTTAAAAATAAAGGCCCAAATTGATAAAGAGGTTTTAGATACAATTTCATCTACCAAATACATTAATGGCCCAAAAGTACACGAGTTTTCATTAAATCTTTCTAATTATTTGGGATGTAAACACGTAATTCCATGCGCAAATGGAACAGATGCATTACAAATCGCTTTAATGTCATGTAATTTAAAACCTGGAGATGAGGTCATTTGCCCATCTTTTACATATGTTGCAACGGCTGAGGTCGTTGCTTTATTGGGACTAAAACCAGTAATGGCTGATGTTGATGAAAACACTTTCAATATGTGTGTTGATCACATTGAACCTTTAATTTCTTCACAAACTAAAGCCATTGTTCCGGTACACTTATTCGGTCAATCTACAAACATGGAGGAGATTTTAATTTTAGCCAAAAAGCATGATTTATTTGTTATTGAGGATAATGCTCAGGCTATTGGTGCCAACTATAAATTCTCAAATGGTGAAGTAAAAAAAACAGGTACAATTGGTCACATTGGAACGACATCTTTCTTTCCATCAAAAAATTTAGGCTGTTATGGTGATGGTGGAGCTATGTTCACCAATGATGACAATCTCGCAGAAAAAATGAAAATGATTGCAAATCATGGTCAAAATAAAAGGTATTATCACAAGGTTACGGGTTGTAATTCGAGACTTGATTCCATCCAAGCTGCAATACTAAATGTGAAATTAAAATACCTAGATCAGTATAATTCAAACAGGGTAAAAATGGCCAAAACTTATGATATTGGTTTTAGTGATATAGAACATTTAATTATTCCTTTTAGATCACCAAACTCAACCCACGTATTTCATCAATATACATTAAAAGCACCTGCTCAATACAGAGACAAATTGATAAAATATCTAGCTGAAAAAGAAATTCCCGCTATGATTTATTATCCTGTTCCCCTTTATAAGCAAAAAGCATTTTCAAGTTATGTGCCTGAAAATTTTTCCATTGAAAATATTGAAAAATTATGCAATTCCGTTTTCTCACTCCCAATACATTCGGAGAAGGAAAACTCTCAACAGGACAAGATAATTGATTCAGTAAAATCTTTTTTTAATTCAATTTAGGTTGAGAAAATTTAAAAAATACGTTTTAGTTTTTACGTTTGTATTTTTCGCAATGGAACTTTACCCCCAATTAGAGGCCAAAGCAAATGTTTTGACATCATTGGGTTTGATACCAAACGTTGGAATAGAGATTCAAACTGGTGAAAAAAACAGTTTACAGTTGGATGTACTGGCATCTTTCTGGAATAAATTAAATAATTCAAAAACTCCTTTGCACATAAATCAGACATTTTTAGAATATAGGTTTTATAAAAAAAATGATCTGAGTGGGCTTTTTCTTGGTACTCATGTAGGATATGGAATGTTTACGTTAAAAAAACCAAATTTTGCGGTTATTTATGATACTTACGGTGGAGGAAACTATGATAATGATACCTATCAATCAGGTAGAGTGGCTTTTTATGGATTTACTATTGGGTATAAAAAAAGACTTAGTCAGAGAATATCATTAGAAGCCTTTATTGGAGCGGGATATTCAATGGCAAACTATAAGGCATACCGAGAAGATAATAGAATAGATAATAGAGACAATTGGAGAACCTTTAACAAGAGCGGAGAATTTGTAGCATACAGGGGAGGGTTAATGATAAATTATAACTTCAAGCCATACGTAAAAAAATAAAAATTATCAATTTTTATTTTTAAACCAATTAATTGTTGTCTTTATGCCTTCCTCAAATTTAATTTTTGGTGACCAATCGAGTTCGGATTGTATTTTACTTGAATCAATAGAATACCTAAAATCATGACCTTTTCTATCATTAATAAATGATATTAATCTTTTAAAATTAAAATCACTTGGATATAATTCGTCATACATTTCTATAATTTTATAAACCAACTCTAAATTTGATATTTCATATCCACCGCCAATGTTGTAGGTTTCGCCAACAATTCCGTGACTAAAAATTCTTTCAATTGCCAAAACATGATCATGAACATACAACCAGTCTCTGATATTTTTTCCATCACCATAAATAGGAATGGTTTTTCTATTTATTAATGATTTTATAACAGTTGGTATGAACTTCTCTTTATTTTGATATGGTCCATAATTGTTGGAGCAATTAGATATAACTACTGGCAGATTATGAGTATTAAAATAAGCTCTTACAAAATGGTCAGAGGATGCTTTAGATGCTGAATAAGGTGACTTAGGATCATACTTTGTACTTTCTTTAAATGATCCTTTTAGACCTAATGATCCATACACTTCGTCAGTTGATATGTGATAGAACAGATGTTCTTGATCATCAATCCAATTATTTTTAGCTGCATTTAATAAATTAATAGTGCCAATCACATTGGTTAAAGCAAAATCCATGGAGTTCTCAATTGATCTGTCAACATGTGATTCAGCAGCTAAATGGATTACGTGTGATATTTTGTATTTTTTAAAAACATCATCTAAGTATTTAGCATTATTGATATTAATTTTTAAAAATTTATAATTTTCAAAAGATTCAATATCAACTAGGTTTTTTGGTTCCGCAGCATAGGTTAAACAATCAAGATTGATTATCTGATCTTTTGTATATTTTTTTACGAAGTGTTTAACGACGTGTGTCCCAATGAATCCAGCTCCACCTGTTATTAAAATTTTCTTCATTAAATATTTTTTAGAAATTCCTTTAAAGATTCCTTCCAGTGAGGAATTTCTAAATTAAATGCTGATATTATTTTTGTTTTATCAGTAATTGCAAATTTAGGTCTTTTAGACAATTGGCTAATTTCATTTGTTTTAATTTTTTCCAAATTGCAATTATTACCTATATATTTTAATAAAGCTTTTCCAAAATTAAACCACGTGGTATAGCCAAGGTTTGAAAAATTATAAATTTTAGATTCTTTATCAACTCTGTCTTTTGATTTTAAAATCTGCATTATAGCATTGGCTAAATCATGTGCATTTGTAGGACATCCATATTGATCTCCAACGATTTTTAATGAATTTTCACTTTTTGATTTATCAATAATAGTTTTAACAAAATTTTTACCAAATGATGAATAAAGCCATGATGTTCTAATCACAATTGATTCCGAAATGGAATTTTCTATATGTCTTTCACCATTTAACTTTGAAACCCCGTAGTAATTTTGGGGATTTACATGCTCATATTCAGAAATGGCTGTTTTATCAATTCCATCATATACATAGTCTGTTGATATATGAATCAATCTTAGTTTGTAAGTTTCAGATATCTCTACTAAATTTTTAATAGCATTGTTGTTTATTTCATCAGCTTTTTCTTTTTCGATTTCAGCACCATCAACATCAGTGTAGGCTGCGCAGTTAATAATACACTTTATGTCGTGGCTTCTAACAACTGATTTAATTTTCTCTTTTTGGGTTATATCTAAGCTATTAATATCAGTAAAGATAAATTCGGACTTATTTTTTACGATAGATTGGATTGTTTTACCCAACTGTCCTGTTGCCCCAGTAACAAGTGTAATCATTGATGAAATCTAAATTTAGGTGATTCCTCGAGATTTGGAGAAATAGAATCCTTTTTACTCCTTATAATTTTATTACAGTAAGATTCTAGATTAAAATTAAGTTTTGGATCAAGTGAATTTATTCCGTATTCACAATCCTTGTTGTAATAGTTATCCACTAGATAATGAACTTCTGCAATATCACTTAACACCAAAAAACCGTGAGCAAAGCCTTTAGGAACTAATAACTGATAATGGTTTGTATCATTTAAAATAATTTGGATTGCTTTTCCGTATGTCTTTGATTCCTTTCTAATATCTACAATCAAATCTAAAATTTCACCTTTAGAAACACCAACAAGTTTTGTTTGAGCAAAAGGATAAGTTTGAAAATGAAGTCCCCTTAAAACGCCTTTCTTGCTTCTTGACAAATTGCTTTGACAAAAATTAAATTTTTCATTTAAGAAATTTTCTAGTAGATCTTTTCTAAAAACTTCTGCAAAAAAACCTCTTTCATCTTCTTTGATTTCTGGTTTACAGATAACAGGACCTTCAATATCAAATTTTTCAAATTCCATTTAAAATACTTTCTAAATAACTACCATATTGGTTTTTACCAATTGATTTAATTAATTCTTCGAATTGCTCACTATTTATATAACCCAATTTAAACGCAATTTCTTCCACACAAGCAATTTTAAGACCTGTTCTTTTTTCAATTGTATGGATAAAATTAGATGCTTCAAGCATGGACTCATGAGTTCCTGAATCTAGCCATGTAAAGCTTTTGTCTAACAATTCAACCTTCAATTGTTCTTCTTTGAGATACTCTGTATTAATAGATGTTATTTCAAGCTCACCCCTTTGACTTGGTTTAATTTTTTTTGCAATTTCTACAACGTTGGGAGGATAAAAATACAATCCTACAACTGCATAATTGCTCTTTGGTTTTAAAGGTTTTTCTTCAACAGAAATTACATTATCGTCAATATATTCAACAACCCCGTATCTAGATGGATTTTTTACATAAAAACCAAAGACTTTAGCTTTCTTGTTTTCAATTAATTCAGATACACTGTTTTGAAGAATTTTAGTAAAACCACTGCCATAAAAAATATTATCGCCGAGTATCAAACAAACAGGATCATTATCAATAAATTTTTCACCAATAATAAACGCCTCAGCTATACCCTTTGGCTTTTCTTGCTCAGCATATTGCAATTTGATTCCAATGCTTAACCCATTTCCAAGAAGTCTTTGAAAGTTTGGCAAATCCCTTGGCGTGGATATTATTAAAATTTCTTTAATACCCGCAAGCATCAAGACAGACAATGGATAGTAAATCATAGGCTTATCATGAATAGCCAAAAGTTGTTTTGACTGACCTTTAGTGAGTGGATATAACCTTGTTCCACTCCCACCTGCTAGAATGATACCTTTCACGAACTGCTAAGTTATTTAATTACACGGTATTACCTATATTTGCACCTCAAAAATGAATTATTTTTTTACATCTGAATCTGTAAGTGAGGGTCACCCAGATAAAATTGCGGATCAAATCAGCGATGCAATTTTAGATGCATTTTTAGCAATTGATGAAAACTCCAAGGTAGCGTGCGAAGTTATGGTAACCACAGGACAGGTAATCGTTTCAGGTGAAATAAAATCATCTGCCTATGTAGATATTCAAAAAGTAGTCAGAGAACAAATTAAAAAAATTGGTTACG
>CABZTM010000015.1:0-31776 GCA_902528705.1 uncultured Bacteroidota bacterium
ATTAAGTCCTCGTACACTCTAAAAGCTTCTATGTCTGAACAAATAAAAGGTTTATTATTTGAAATACATTCGTACATGACTGCACTAACTCTTTTTGTAAACGTCCTTTTGTAAGGAATTAATATTATATCACTTTTAATAAAATAAAAATTATATTCTGATTCAGGTAAATGGTTGTTTAGAACAAGAACATTGGCTGAACTATTTAAAACATAACTTCCTTTTATAATCAACAGGGTATGATTTGATTTTAAAAAGTTATTAAAATCTGCATCTAATATAGTTTGTTGAATAAAATCAGTATCTGAGCTTGATGATGAGGGTACAAATATAAATTTCTTAAAATTATTGCGTTTAATTTTTTCTAAATAATTGATATTAAATGTTGGGTTAATTTTATTTGGTAAACCGTGACTTATTTTGAAAACATTTTTAACGCCGATTGACCTCAAATAATTTTTCATGTAATTTTCAAATACTATGTGATTATGAGTCTTAGAAATTTTTTTAAAGAAAAAAAATTTCATACAATTATTTAAACCTTGAAGATTATTATGGTTAATTAAAAACAACTTTTTTTTTATAGAACTTAAATAAAGAGCTACTGTATCATATGAGGATAAAATAATTAAGTCATAATTGCTGAGATTAATGATTTTGTTTACATAATTCATTTTTTTTATTTCATTCAACTTATTTGCAATTATATTTTTTTGTTCATTGAAAAAAGAATCCGGGAAAGTATCTATCAAATTAAGCTTAGGCATTTTTATTTTTTTATTGTACCCCTTTTTAAATATAAAATCTACTGTAACCTCTTCTTTTAATAACTCTTTTATAAAAATTTGGTTAAAGTTTACGTGCCCATCTGACGAAAAAGGATCAATAAATAATATTTTTTTCAATTATATATTTTTTTAAAATATTTTGCAGATTGGATTAGAATTAATGTAAGTAACAAGTTTTCTTTCGATGTGTAAAACACAAAAAATAACATTATGAAAAGCATCAAATTAATAAAAGATTTTTCTTTTAAAATTTCTTTTAACATATAGGAATAAAAAATTACCCCAATAATACCCAGTTTAACGAAGATTTCAATTACTGGTAAGTGCATTTTAAAAAACTGATTTCTTACATAGTTGTTAGTACCATAACCACCTGCATCTACCCATGAAAATAAGTAACCAAATGAATCTTTTATAGCTCCTCCCATACCATAACCAAAAATAAAACTTAACGGATTGTTTGATAAATTTTCAAAAGATGTTATTACTTCAGCTACAATATTACCAATACTGGTTTGAGTGTTTGCTATAACAGAAAAATCAAAATTAAAAATTGATAGTATTTGAATCAATTTATATGAAACCATCCCTGGTAAAATTGACATGTTTTCAAGAATGTAAGGAATGGTTAGTGTTAAATTAGGAACTAAAATTATTAATACTATTAGTGCTATTTTCTTATTCACTTTTAATAATATAAGCCAAAGTAATGTACATACGAAAATTAGAATGATTTTACCGGATAGAAAAAAATTGAATGTAACATAAAAATAAATCATGCTCAAAAAAATCAGAGCAGAGATGATTTTGTTAAAAAAATGATAACTAAAAATAAAAAAAACTGGAAACAAATAACTCACCGAATTCATTAGGAGATAACTATTATTTGAATCATAGTAAAACTTTTGATCTAGTATAAATGAAAGTAAAAATGAAATAAATGTTATAGAAAAAGAGTACTTTAAAACTTTTAAACAGTTTACTGGTTTAATAAAAAAAACGAAGTAAGCAAAAAAATAAAAAGGGAAATAGGTCTTTATATCACTTATGAAATTATCAAAATAATTATTTCCTAATAACACATTAATAGTGCCTATTAGAAATGTGAATAATATAAAATAATGAAATAATTTAAATTCAAATTCATTAATAATATCTTTAAATTTAACTTTTGAGTTAAAGATTAAGAATAAGAATAAAATAAAGCCTAATAAAGTGCTAACTGAAATCCCAAACATTCTAATGCCGTAAAAATTTTGAGGATTTGCTTCCTGCATTACATAAGACCATTCGCCAAATGTCAAAATATTAAATGATAAATAATACATGATTCCAATTTTTGGGTTCAAAAGAAAAACTATTAAAATAAAAAGAACCTCCATATAAGAAATAAGCGTATTAATAATAGAGTTACTATCAAAAAATATAACCTCTAATAAAACAAATACAAATAGAATTAAATATGAGAATGGAATATTTGCTGAATTTGATTTTTCTAAAATCATAAACTACTAATTAATTTATTCCTTTTTAGATATATAAAATTTATTAAGTAAACCATGAATTCATTGATTACAATTGAGATTGAAAATGACACTAAAATATCAATACCAAAATTTACCAATATAAAGTAAAATAAAATTATTAATAAAGCGCAAAAGGAATTATTCAGAGCTATAAATTTAACTTTACCCATACTTACTAGTAATTGTCTATTCAGGGAATTAATAGTTAATAAAACTACAGAACTTACTAATATGCAAAGAGTCAAGCTTGCTTCATTATAGCCTTTGCCAAATATTAAGATTATATAATCTGATAATAATATGGTAATTAATGTTATGATTATTGATAATATAATAGTAAGTTTTTTCGCATTTTTATACAAGTACTTTATTTTTTTTGTATCGTTATTTCCATAACTACTTGAAAAAAAACTTTGTAACATATTTATAAAAATTGCAGGAATATAAATTGCTAATGACTTAAATTGATTTGCGATATTGAAAGCAGCTATTTTAGTTTTACCAACATCTCCATAATTATAAATATTTGTCTTTATTAACCACATAATTATTAGTAATAAAGACATTTCAATTGTAAAAGGAAGCGAATAGTCAAAAAATAATTTAACTTCTTTTTTACACTCTTTAATTTTAACCCCCATTAAATTGAGTTTTTTTTCTAAAAGAGCTCTTTTCAAAAATAAAAATGTTATAACAGCACCAAGTAGTGAGGCACTAACCCAAGCGATTATTCCAATTGTTAATCCATAGATACTCGAGGCTAAAATTGTGAAAATAAATTTTAAAAATACTATTATTATAGTAAGTATGTTTAAATTTTTGAAAAGTTTTAAACCTTCTAATATTCCTAAACTCAAACCATAATAGATCTCAGAAGCTATTGCAAACAACACAAATAATAATAATTGAAAACCATAGTCTTTAACAATATAGCTTTCGGAAAAAAATTTTATAAGTATATTTAAAAATACTATTCCTAATAATGATAAAGCTAATCCAACAAAAAGTGAGGAATAAATATATTTTTGGCAGCTTTCAATATTTTTATTGTACAAAAAAGATACATTTCTAACACTGATTGATCTAATAGAAAGACCAACGAGTTGAACGATAAAGGCCAAAGAACCAATTAAATAATAAAATTTTCCATATTCATCTGGGAGAAATATTCTAGCTAAAATTATTGTTAAAGATAGATTTAAAATTCTTTGACTGAATTGTCCGATCAAACTCCATTTTGCAGCTGAAATAACACTTACATTACTTTTATTTTTTAAAAAGTTAATTATACCCATTTATTATGTAGTACTTAAACGATTAAGATTTATATATTCCGCAAAAATCTAATACTATCTTATCTTTTTTAATTTTCGAGTTGAGAAATTCTTTGTGAGCTACCAAAAAGACTATAATATCTGCATCAGTAATCGCTTTATTAATATCAGTTAATTTATATATAGAATGTGCTTTGATATTAGGTTCAACAATATAATGTTCCTCATTATTTGAATTTTGTAAGACTTTTTGAGTTATATATTTTGCTGGTGACTCCCTTAAATCATCAATGTCTGGTTTGAATGTTAAGCCCATTAAAGCAGTTTTTGGTTTTCTACAGTGATTTAATTCAAATTTCAATTTTTCACTCTGAATTCTTTCAGCACACCAAATAGACTTATAATTATTTACTTCCCTGGCTTTACCAATCATCTTTGACTCCTTTGGATAATTAGAAACTAAAAAATAAGGATCAACTGCTATACAATGCCCACCAACACCGCAACCCGGCTGTAGAATATTTACTCTTGGGTGTTTGTTAGCAAGGTTAATTAATTCCCACACATCAATATCAGCTTTATCACAAATCAAGGAAAGTTCATTTGCAAAAGCTATTTGAACATCTCTTGATGAGTTTTCAACCAATTTACACATCTCAGCAGTACGCGCGTTGGTTCCATACAGCTTACCCTTTACATATTTTTTATAAAAAGAAATAGCTTTTTTAGTAGAAGTCTTATTAACACCTCCAATTACACGATCATTTTCAACAAGTTCATGCATTATATTCCCTGGTAAAACTCTTTCCGGGCAATATGCGATATGTATAGATCCTTTAAGTTCAGGTCTTAAATTATAAATCAGTTTCTGCATTTTTTCAGTTGTTCCAATTGGAGAGGTTGATTCAATGATATAAAGGTCCCCTTTTTTTAGCAATGGAATAATTGACTTTGTAGCAGCCTCAACAAAAGAAATATCTGGTTCGTGATTACCTTTAAAAGGCGTTGGAACAACTACTAAAAATACTTCAGCAGTATCTGCCTTAGTTGCAGCTTTTAAATTTCCATTTGCTACAGCTTTCGAAACAATTGCATCCAAATCTGGTTCAACAATGTGTATTTTTCCTTGGTTTATGGTATCAACAACACTTTTATTAATATCTACGCCTAATACATTTGTCCCACGCGATGCTATTAGTGCAGAGGTTGGCAATCCAATATACCCTAAACCTATGGTTACTACTTCTGTTTTCATTATTATTTATTTTTTATAAATTTCACTATTCTTTCTGATGCCAATCCATCTCCGTATGGGTTATTTAGCTTTGACATCTTTTCAAAATCATCTTTATTATTTAACAAGTTTAATGCATTTGAAACGATTAAATTCTCATCAGTACCGACTAACAAAACTGTACCTGCTTCAACTGCCTCAGGTCTTTCAGTGGTATCCCTCATCACGAGTACCGGTTTTCCTAGACTTGGCGCTTCTTCTTGAACACCTCCACTATCAGTAATAATAATTTTAGACCGATTCATTAACCAAATGAAATCTTGATAAGCTAAAGGTTCTATCAAAATAATATTTTCAATTTCTGATAAAGTTTTGTTTACTGGCTGTTTTACTTTTGGATTTAAATGAACAGGATAAATAATTAGACGACTTCTATCATCCTCAGCAATCCTTTTTAAAGCTTGACAAATTCTTTCAAATCCATCTCCATGATTCTCTCTCCTATGTCCAGTAACTAAGACTAATTCTTTACCTCCAATTTTTTTTGAGAGGTTTTGGATTAATTCACTCGGATTTTCATCAACTTTTTTAATAGAATTAATCAAAGCATCAATCACTGTATTTCCTGTGACTAAAATTGAACCTTCATAAATATTTTCTAAAAGCAGATTTTTCTTTGAAGTTTCTGTCGGAGCGAAATGATAATCGCAAACCCTCGTAGTTATCTGGCGGTTTATTTCCTCTGGAAATGGAGAAAGTTTATTATTTGTTCGGAGTCCAGCTTCTATATGACATACTTTAGCTCCAGAATAAAAACTTGCAATAGATCCACCCATTGTAGTTGTAGTATCACCGTGTACAAAAACATAATCTGGTTTAAATTCTTCAAGAACGGGTTTCAGAGACAGAATAATAGTTGCTGTTAACCCATATAAATTCTGTTCTGGTTTCATTAAATCTAAATCATAGTCAGGTTTGATCTCAAAAAAATGTAAGACCTGATCTAGCATTTCTCTGTGTTGTGCAGTAACACATACTTTTGTATCAAAAAAATCTGAGTATTTACGGAATTCTTTAACTAATGGTGCCATTTTGATAGCCTCGGGTCTGGTACCAAATATTAACATTATTTTTTTCATTAATCTTATTTTATGGCTTCGCCATTGTCAGTCACAATTATGACTAACAGAAACTATACATATTTAATATCAATTAAGCTAACTCAAGCTTAATATTATAACCAATGGACTTTATGCAAATCCAAATATTATTGTTTGAAATTCTGTTTACAATTCCTTTTTCATTATTAAAAGATGATAACTTAAAAATATCACCAATCTTAACATCTGAAAGCTCAGTATTAATTAAATTGTGCTTTCCATTTAATAAATATTTTTTTAAAATATCAACCTCAGATTGCCTAACTAGAGCTCTTTTACCTAGCCAAAACATATATCTAACAATCAAAGGAGCTTTAAAAACTTTCTTAAAGTCATTATCATTTATATTAACCAATACCATTGAGGGCAGCACGGGTACATCAATCTTTCTTTTTCTGTCACTCCATCTTGAAATTTTTGAGAATGTTGGGCAATATGCATCGATTCCAATTGATCTAAGTTGCTTTTCTGCCTTTTTTTCACTTCTTGGTTTTGTATATAGTACATGCCATTTCATGTAATCATTTTTTGTAAAGAATAATTGAGTTTGAATCTAGTTTTTGGTTCAATAAAAAAGTTACTTCTCTTCCAATTTTCTTTTTAATCTTTGATTTTATATTTTTTAAATATTCGTTATTTACTTTTGATCCATTAATAATGATTTTAATATTTCCACTATCAATTCCATCTGCGTAATCACCTGTTAAAGCTATTTTATCTACATCTCCAATTTTTTTGATTACAGTTTCAACAATATCTTCTAAACCCAGATGTTGTCTAACAATTTTTTGTAATACCGCAAACATTGGGTGTGAAGTATTAGCATTATATATGATCTTATTATTTTTTTTTGATTTTACAAGGTAACCAGCTCCAGAAAGATTATTTAATTCCTTTCGAATTGAGTTAGTAGACTCATTGAATTCGTTAGCTAAACCATTTAGATATCCATTGTTCGCTGCACTAATAAAAAACTTTATTAGCATACGCAATCTAGTTTTAGATGTAATTAATGAATTTAACATTTCAAGTTACAAAAGTACTTAATTTTAAGTAATTAAAGTACTTGTTTGTTTTTTTTTCAAAATTGGTATGATTTTATATTCATTATTATTTTAATAATTTAGCTGTCCAACAGTAAAAATGTTTTTATTTTTTTTCATTACAGGACTTATAACATCAGCTTTTCTTAATGGATATTTATTCGAATTTTTTTCAAAAAGAAAATTATACGATCCAATTAATACCAGATCTTCTCACAATGAAAAAGCCACAAGATCTGGTGGAGCTGCAATTTTTCTTACACTTTGTTTTTGCTATGGAGTTGGTCGAGCTTTTTTAGATTTAGATATAAATTTATTTTCATTAATTGCTTGTTGCTTTGTTGCTTTAATAGGTTTTTTTGATGACTTATTCGATGTTTATTATGTAGAAAAGTTTGCATTGCAAATTTTTGCTGGAATTATTTTAATACAAAGTGATGTTTATATAAATAATTTTCATGGAATTTTTGGAGTGTATGAAATATCAGAATTAACTGCTTACATCATCTCATTATTTGTTTTTCTGGTAATTACCAATTCGTTAAACCTTATTGATGGAATTGATGGTTTAACTGGACTCATTTCAGCAACATTTCTCATCATTTCGTCAGTTATTATTTTTTTTACTGATTCTAGTCTATATTCTTTTTCTGTCAATAAAAAATCTATGCTTTCATACTCACTTACACTAATTGGCGCCTTAATTGGATTCTTGGTGTATAATTATAAATCAGAAAAAAAAGTTTTTCTTGGTGATTTTGGTTCACTTCTGATTGGATCTATTGTCACTTATTTTATTTTTTCATTTCTTCATTCAGAAAATCAATTAATAACAGATAATTGGATTAATAGGTCACTAATTTGTGTATTATTACTCATATACCCCCTAACTGATACATTAAGAGTTTATCTTCTCAGAGCAAAGTCTGGTAATTCTCCATTTTTACCTGACAGAAGACACCTGCATCATAAGCTAATAGATAAAGGCTATAGCCATGTAAAAGCTTCTATTTTAATAGCATTTCTATCAATTTCAGTTCTTGTTGTTGGTTTTGTAGTTTCTTTTTTTATTTGGGAAATTGATTTGTCTTCAATTTTATTTGAAGGTGTCAATCTTATTACAACTATTTCAATTATTCTTATCTATATGATTTTCCTCTACTATAAATTTTTTGAACTAAAAGTGTCAAAGTGATTTTATAACATATGTTACAATTCCCCAAATTTGTAACTCGTTTTCTTCATCAATTTTCATGGGCTTGTAGTTTTTATTTTCAGGTTTTAAATACAAATCTTCTCCTTTCTTAATAATTCTTTTAACAGTAAAATCACCATCTATAAAACAAACAGCTATTTTATTATTTTCTGGATCTAAACTGCGATCAATTACAATTAAGTCTCCATCGCTTAATCCTGCATTTATCATCGAATCGCCACTTACCTTAGCATAAAAAGTAGCATCACCATTTTTTACTAGTTCCCTGTCTAAGCTTATCCTGATCTCCTTGAAATCGTCTGCAGGTGATGGAAATCCTGCTGATATTCCTTGTTCCATTAACCATTGACCTAAATTTTTTTCTTCCTCTGGTTGAAAGAAGTTTAATTTATCTCTTTTCATTTTACTTCTAGTATATCATTGATTTTTGTAGTGTATAGATTACTTAACCTTTCTTGTTTCATTTTCCACCTTTTTTTAAGGTCTTGACTTGCTAGTTTTATTTTACTTTGCCCATCTTTTTTTTGAATGTAGTCAATGGTTTTCATCAGTTTCCTGTGTTTGGGATTTTCATTCTCAAATAAATTTGTTTGATAATTTTTAATTGAGTTGATTGCCATTACAATTACACCTGATTTTTTATAATTAAAACCAGATCTAAATATCTTTTTTAATCCTTCAGTTGCATATTTGCTTATTACCATATTAGAATTTGTTGCAAACGGTATTGTCATAAGTATCCCGTTCCTATACTGAGGTTTATTTTTTTGAAACTTATTACTTCGTACAAAAACGTAAACTGCGTTACATGTGCTTTTCTGTAGTCTTAACTTTTCTGCACAGCATACTGCAAAAGTTGATACTCTTTCTTTTATTTTCTCAAAATCTGTAATTGTACCTTCAAAACTTCGGGTTGTAGCAATGGCTTTTTTAGGTGATCGATTTTCTTCTAAAAATAAAACAGATTCTCCCTCCAATTCTTTTTTAAGCCTTAATCCTACGACACTCATTTGTTTTCTTACCCAATCATCGGGAAGAGATACAAAATCATGAGCATTATTTATTTCAAAACTTCTCAGTTTTTTTGCATGTCTAAATCCTATTCCCCAAACATTTTCAACTTCTAGCCATTTCAAGGCTTTAACCCTCTTTTGTTCTGAGTCAATGATATAAACACCCTTAGTTTTTTTTGGAAACTTTTTTGAAATTCTATTTGCTGCCTTAGCCAAGGCTTTCGTAGGTGCTATACCTATACTTATCGGTATTCCCGTCCATTTAAGAACCTTTTTCTGTATTTTCTTGCAGTAGACTTCCAAGTCATATTTTTGAAATCCCTTAAACTCTAAAAAAGCTTCATCGATACTATATATTTCAATATTAGGAGTGTAAGAGGACAGGATATTCATCACTCTACTACTCATGTCCCCGTAAAGAGGAAAGTTGGATGAAAATATTTTCACATTATTTTTTCTGAAAACTTTTTCATATTTGAAAGCCGGTGCGCCCATTGGAATACCAAGTTTCTTAGCTTCATTGCTTCTGGAGATTGCACAGCCATCGTTATTTGACAAAACTACAACTGGCTTTCCATTAAGAGTAGGGTCAAAAACTCTCTCGCACGAAACATAAAAATTATTACAATCAACCAGTGCAAACATTCTATTAAATTTAATATGGATTTCCAGCTTTATCAAATAATATTGTATTAAAATTTCAGTAATTTTATTTTATGGTTTTTATGCAAAAAACTTTAGAGGAAATTGAGTCAAAAGGCTTTAAAGTTGTAGATAAAGATTTTGAAAGACCGTGGGGTGGATTCTTAGTGATTGATGAAAAGCAAGCTCAGGATTTTTCTAATAGCTTTTTTAATGGAATGGATGTCAGTGACCTTAAAATATCAGGAAAATTAAGTCCAAAAATTCTAATGGTGAAATCTAAATCAAGGTTATCATGGCAATATCATTTTAGAAGAGAGGAGATTTGGAGGGTATATAAAGGAACTGTTGGATTGGTCGTTAGTGATACAGATTTTGAAAAAGACATGACTAAACTTAGAAAGGGAGATCAAATTAAGCTCAAAAAAGAGCAGAGACATAGATTGATTGGATTGGATGATTGGGCAGTAATCGCTGAGATTTGGCAACACACGGAAAACGATAATCCATCTGACGAGGATGATATAGTGAGAATTAATGATGATTATGGCAGATAAGTGCTGAAAATATCAGGATAAGTTGTAATTTTATTATGTAATTGGATTATATGGATCCTTACTCTTTTTTAAATACTGCGCACACAGCATTCTTTGCAGAATTATACAATGAATATCTTATAGATCCCAACTCAGTAGAACCAAGCTGGAGAGCATTTTTCCAAGGTTTCGAATTTGGCATTGACAAGAAATCAAAAAATGAAGATTTTTTAATACCAGAAAATATTCTCAAAGAGTTTAGGGTTGTTGAATTAATCAATGCTTACAGAACAAGAGGGCACCTTTTTACAAAAACAAATCCAGTAAGAGAAAGAAGAAAATATGTGCCAACATTGGATTTAGAAAATTTTGGTCTTTCTCATGAAGATCTGCAATCAACATTTAATGCTGGTGAGATTATTGGAATTGGTAATTCAAGTCTTGAAAATATCTTAATCCATTTAGAAAGAATTTATTGTGATTCAATTGGTATTGAGTATATGTATATTAGAACACCAGAAAGAATTAAGTGGATTCAAAGTTTTCTTAACAAAAACGATAATCACCCTGAGTTTGACATTGATAAGAAAAAACAAATTCTAAAAAAATTGATACAAGCCTCTAGTTTCGAAAGTTTTCTTCAAAAAAAGTTTGTTGGGCAAAAAAGATTTTCATTGGAAGGTGGAGAGTCACTTATTCCTGCACTTGATTCTATTTTTGAAAGTGCAGCATTGAAAGGAGTTAAAGAATTTGTTGTTGGAATGGCTCACAGAGGAAGATTGAATACTTTGTCAAATATTTTTGGTAAACCTGCAAAAGAAATATTTAGTGAATTTGTTGGCAAAGATTATGAGGAACAAATTTTTGACGGTGATGTGAAGTATCATTTGGGTTGGACCTCAAAAAGAAAATCAGACTCAGGAATTAATGTTTACATCAATTTGGCTCCAAATCCATCTCACCTCGAATCTGTTGGTCCAGTTGTTCAAGGAATAACACGAGCCAAGCAAGATAAATATCACAAACAAAATATTGAAAAAGTTTTACCTGTAATTATACATGGTGATGCAGCAATTGCTGGTCAGGGTGTTGTTTACGAAGTTGTTCAAATGGAAAGGCTCAAGGGTTTTAAAACTGGTGGAACCATTCACATAGTAGTTAATAATCAAGTGGGTTTTACAACTAATTATATCGATGGACGTTCATCTACATACTGTACTGATGTGGGTAAAGCAAATCTATGTCCAATATTGCATGTGAATGCTGATGATTCCGAAGCTGTTGTGCATGCTTCAAACTTTGCCCTAGAGTACAGAATGAGGTATAAAAGAGATGTCTTTATAGATTTATTGGGTTATAGAAAATATGGTCATAATGAAGGTGATGAACCAAGATTTACCCAGCCAAAACTTTACAAATCCATTGCTAATCACCCCTCCGCAAAGGAAATCTATGCTCAAAAATTAATTTCAGAAAATGTAATCTCAGACACTGAACTAAAGAAAATGGAAAGGGAGTATGCTGATGAGTTAGATTCAGACTTAGTTGATTCTAAAAAAGAAAAAAATGCCATCATAACTCCTTTTATGGAACATGAATGGAAAGGTTTTAAATCAGTCAAGAAATCTGATATGATGAAAAAAGTTGAAACTTCTGTTAGTAAAAAAGATTTGGATAAAGTTTCAGAAAGTTTATTTGAGCTTAATGATCCGGATCAATATTTGAGAAAAGTTTCAAAATTAATGTCAGATAGAATGACAATGTATTTCAAAGAGGATAGGATAGATTGGGCGATAGCAGAAACACTTGCCTATGGTACCGTTTTAAACCAAGGTTATAATGTCAGAATTTCGGGTCAAGATGTAGAAAGGGGAACTTTTTCTCACAGACACGCCATCCTTAAAAAAGAAAAATCGGAGGAAGAGTATATACCTCTAAATAATATTTCTAAGGATCAAGGTTCATTTGAAATATATAATTCATCATTATCTGAATATGGCGTTATGGGTTATGAATATGGTTATGCGCTTGCTTCGCCTCAAACATTAACAATATGGGAAGCTCAATTTGGAGACTTTAGTAATGGAGCACAAATAATGATTGATCAATATTTGTCTTCAGCTGAAGACAAATGGAAACTTCAAAATGGATTAGTTTTGATGCTTCCGCATGGATATGAAGGTCAGGGTGCAGAACATTCATCCGCGAGGCTTGAAAGGTACCTTCAATTGTGTGCTAAGGATAATATGTTTGTAGCAAACTGTACAACACCAGCGAATTTATTTCATCTGTTAAGAAGACAAGTTGTTACAAAATACAGAAAGCCCCTGGTTCTAATGACTCCTAAAAGTCTTTTAAGACACCCAAAAGTTATATCATCAAAAAATGATCTCATTAATGGAGGTTTTGAACCAGTAATTGATGATGAAAATATTGAGAACCCTGAGAAACTGGTCTTATGCAGTGGCAAGTTTTACTATGATCTAATTGATTTTAGAGATAATAATAAGATAAAAAATGTTGCGATTGTTAGAATTGAGCAATTATTCCCTTTACCAATTGAATTAATTAGAAAATTAATTGATAAATACAGTGTAAAAGATGTTATTTGGGCACAAGAAGAACCGAGAAATATGGGCGCATGGGGACACCTACTAATGCATATGGATTTTGCAAAATCATTTAGAGTTGCATCTAGACGATTCTATAGTTCTCCAGCATCTGGTAGTTCGGTCAGGTTTAAAAGAAGACATCAGCAAGTAATTGACTATGTATTTGATGAAAAAAAAGATAATTTTAAAAAATAATTAATGATGTTTAAGAACATAAATCCAAAAATAATTAAACCATTTATTCTAGTCTTATTGGCTTTTGTATTTGTTTATTGCAGCAAGGATGGTGGTGATTCAAGTGATAATAATGTTGCCAACAAGTCAATCACAGTTAATCCATCATCAATTGACTTCTCAGATACGATGGTTACCAAAAACTCTGATGCCAAGACAGTAAATGTAAATCCCAACAACTTGGATTCAAGTATTACCATTTCTGTTTCAGGTGATTTTCAGATCTCATCTGATAATTTAAATTTTTCAAATACACTAAGTATTGATGGTTCATCTACATCAAATATTTTTGTAAGATTTTCACCATCTGAAGTTGGAAATATGAGTGGAAATATTTTGTTTGAAAGTCCAGGAGCCGGAAATGCAAATGTAAGTTTAGAAGGAACATCAACAAGATTGAGATATAATTATAGAGCTTTTTCAAATCAGAGAATTGCCTGGGGAGGAGGGCACGGTCAATCATCAGTTCAAAGCTTTGATCTACACAATGATATAAGTGACATTGAAATTATTAAGATGTATTTAAGGTTGGATTGTCCGTCTGGGGGTTGCGATCCTTGGGACAGATATGCCAACATTATGGTCAGAGATAAAATCACAAATGCATGGTTTGAAATAGGTCGTCATATTACCCCTTATGGTGTTGATAATAGGGTACTAGAAAGAGGAATAGAGTTCGATGTGACAGATTTTAAAAGTTTATTGGAGGGTAGTGTTGAGCTTAGAATTTTTGTTGAAACCTGGGTTAGTTCTGGGTGGATAGTTTCTTTAGAATTTGATTTCATACCGGGCACACCAGACTATAAGTATTACAAAGTATCCAGTATCATTCAATTTAATGGAAATTCTTTAGGCGGTGTTCCTTATGGTGGATTAAATGGGAATACAGAGATTGATTTAGATAAGTTCGATTTAATAAAATCATTACAAGTAGGAAATAATGTGGAAAGTGCTCACCTGCGAACTATTATTACTGGCTGGGGACACGCGACACCAGCTGATTCTGATGGAAGAGCATGCGCTGAATGGTGCTTCAGAACACATAATATTAAAATAGACAATTCTAATTTATTCAGTCATTACATGGGACCTATCGGTTGTTCTCAAAATCCAATAAATAATCAAGGGGGAAATTGGGCACCAGACAGAGCAGGTTGGTGTCCTGGAATGTCAGTTCCTGTTAGAATCAATAAATTTGAAACCGATGTTTCCAATAGTACACTTAACTACGAGTATGATTTTGAGAATTGGACGAATGATTTTGTTGGGACACCAGGGTATAACAATAAAAATGCTTTTTATGCTATATCTTCATTTTTAATATTAAAAAGTGATAGTGAAATTGAACGAGCAATAATATCTGATTAAAATGATACTAGAAATGAAAGTCCCATCACCTGGCGAGTCTATTTCTGAAGTTGAAATAGCACAATGGCTTGTAGCTGATGGCGATTATGTTGAAAAAGACCAAACGATTGCTGAGGTTGATTCTGATAAAGCCACTCTTGACTTGCCTGCTGAAGAGTCTGGAGTTATTACACTCAAAGCTAATGAAGGAGATGTGGTGCCTGTCGGAAATATAGTTTGCAATATTGATACCTCTGTAAAAAAGCCAATTAAAGAGTTTGTTGAACCCTCAAAACCAGTTACTGATAATCAATTTGTAGATAAAGATTTAGATCGTAAATTAAATACAGAGAAAATCGTATCTGACAAAGCCAATAATTCTATTCCTTCTCCTGCTGCATCCAAAATTCTTAGTGAAAAGGGTATAAATCCACTAGATTTAATTGGTTCTGGAAGAGGTGGAAGAATTACTAAAGAAGATGCCCTTAAGGCATTGCCAAAAATTGATGAGAGTTTGATTTCTAAGGGTAGAAAAACAGAGCGCAAGAAATTATCAATGCTTAGAAGAAAGCTTTCACAAAGGTTAGTCGCAGTTAAGAATCAGACAGCCATGCTAACAACCTTTAATGAGGTTAATATGACTCCAATTTTTCAAATAAGAAAAGAATACAAGGAAATTTTTAAAGAAAAACATGGTGTCAGTTTGGGTTTTATGAGTTTTTTTACAAAAGCTGTTGTTAATGCACTCAGAGAATTTCCAGATGTTCACTCAATGATTGATGAGGATCACAAACTCAGCTTTGATTTTTATGATATTAGTATTGCTGTCTCGGGTCCAAAGGGTTTACTAGTTCCTGTTGTTAAAAATGCTGATAAGCTTACTTTTAGTGGCATTGAAAAAGAAATAAAGCGTTTGGCAATAAAGGCACGAGATGGTGAAATGTCCATTGAAGATATGGAGGGTGGAACTTTTACTATATCAAATGGTGGTGTTTTTGGCTCAATGTTGTCAACTCCAATTCTCAATCCACCTCAATCCTCTATTTTAGGAATGCACAATATTATTGAAAGACCAATTGCAGTCAATGGTAAAGTTGAAATACATCCAATGATGTACTTGGCATTGAGTTATGATCACAGGATAATTGACGGAAAAGAATCAGTTGGATTTTTACTTAAAATAAAAGAAGCTTTAGAAAATCCAATTGAAGTATTAATGAATAACGATTTGAAAAAATCTTTAGAGATCTAATTTCAAGTAAATTTTTTTTTCATTAAAGCTTATAATTGCCCCATATTTACTCAAAATATCATTTCCAATTATTCCATGAATTTTAATAGACTCATTTTCTTGGAGTGTTTCATTAATATGATTCATGTCAAAAACAAATAGTTTAAAATTTTCAATACTAAAACCAACAATATCAATCGTATTATTTTTCGATATGTGCATGTTTTTTATCTTTTCTGTTGCACTTGATGCCGTCTCACGATAATTTTCAATTTTAATTTTAAATATTTCAACACTGTTTGAATCAATACAAGAATTTGATGCTCCAGTGTCGATTATGACTTTTGCAGATAGTCTATTTATCAAGCAGTCAGTTACTAAGTGACCTGATTTAAGAATTTCAAATTTTTTTGATAGATAATTATTCTTTTCTTCAATTCCCATCTTTAAAATATTTAGTACTAAATTAAATAACTTTGATATTATGCAAATTGTAGATACTCATACTCATCTTTATTTGGATCAATTTGATGATGATTTTGATGAAACTGTAAGAAGAAGTATTGAAAACAATATTTCTAAATTTGTTTTTCCATCGATTTCATCAAAGTATTACAATAAAATGATAGATTGTAAAAGAAAATATCCAAAAAATATTTTCTTGATGCTTGGTTTGCACCCTGTGTATGTGGACAAGAACTACCTTCAAGAACTTGAATTTGTTAAAAATGAGATCAATCAAAATAATTTTGTTGCTATTGGTGAAATTGGTTTGGATAAATATTGGAGCACAGAATTTTACAAACAACAAATTAAGGCTTTTGAAATGCAAATTGATTTGGCTATAAAAAAAAATCTACCAATAATCATTCACTGTAGAGATGCTTATGAGGATGTAATTGATATTTTGGAGAAGAAAAAAAATAGAGACCTCAGAGGAATTTTCCATTGTTTCACAGGTTCTTACGAGGATGCGCAAAGAATAATAAATTTGGACTTTAGTTTAGGAATTGGCGGTGTAGTAACTTTTAAAAATGGTAAAATTGATCAGTTCCTACATAAGATTAGTTTAAAAAATATAGTTCTTGAAACAGATTCACCTTATCTAGCACCAGTACCTTACAGAGGAAAAAGAAATGAAAGTTCATATATAATTCATGTTATAGAAAAGCTCAGCGAAATTTACGATATAAAAATGGATCAAATTATCGAACAAACAAGTTTGAATTCATATAAAATTTTTAATTTCGATTCCCAAGATTTTTAGAGAGGTGGCCGAGTGGCTTAAGGCGCACGCTTGGAAAGCGTGTATGCGTTAATAGCGTATCGAGGGTTCGAATCCCTTCCTCTCTGCAAACTTATAACCCAATACTTAATTGATTTTGATTTGTGTTTATAAGTTTTTTCTATATATTTAGCCTTCCAAAAAACTATAAAAAAAGAAAAATGAAAAAATTACTAACTATAGCTTTTGCGTTTGGATTGTTTTACTTTTTACCACAACAAATCCATGCAAATTTTATTCAAGAACAGGAAGAAGAAGTTGAGGTGGTAGAGATGCCTGTTGAAGAAGTTCAAGAAGAACCGGAAATGACAGTAGCTGAGGCTCCAAGTGTTGGATTTACCCAAGAATTAAAAAATAGATTCATTGAAGGTGGTCCGGGATTTATGGGTATTGTTTTGGCATGTTTGATTTTGGGATTAGCTATTGCCATTGAAAGAATTATTTATTTAAACTTCGCAACTACCAATACGGAAAAACTGATAGAGGATATTGAGTCAGCTTTGAAATCTGGTGGAGTTGATTCAGCAAAAGAAATTTGTAGAAATACACCTGGTCCTGTTGCATCAATTTTTTATCAGGGACTTGATAGGGCTGGAGAGGGTGTCGAAAGTGCTGAAAAAGCTGTAGTTGCTTATGGTGGTGTTCAGATGGGACAACTTGAAAAAAACGTTTCTTGGATTTCATTATTTATCGCACTTGCTCCCATGCTTGGTTTCATGGGCACGGTTATAGGGATGATCCAAGCTTTTGATAAAATTCAAGCTGCAGGTGATATGCAACCCTCACTCGTAGCCGGTGGTATTAAAGTTGCGCTTTTAACAACCGTATTCGGTCTAATCGTCGCTATTATTTTACAAATTTTTTACAACTATATTGTAGCAAAAATCGATAGTATTGTCAACGACATGGAAGATGCTTCCATCACTTTAATTGATATTTTAGTTTCTCACAAGAAATAATTCAAAATGAATCTTCAAAAAATAACTAATTTAGTTTCTTGGACTTTGGGTTTGTTAGGCTTATTGTTCCTTTTTATTTTAATTTTTCAAGGTGATGATTCAATTGAAGCCAATGCAATGCAGGGAAATTATGGTTTTGTTTCTTGGATGATATGGTTAGCAATAATTGTTTTATCACTTGTTACTTTATCGACACTTGTCTTTTCTTTAAAAAACATTGCTTCTGACAAATCAAAACTCAAAAAGTTTGGAATGTCTATCGGATCATTTTTGATTGTTATCCTCATTGCTTTTGTGTTTTCATCTGGTGTGGAAACACCTTTGGGTGATGGTAAAGTATTATCAGCTACAGGCTCTAAACTTGTTGAAACAGGGATAAAGACATTTTATTTCTTGGTTTTGATCGCTGGGGGTTTAATGGTGTTTAACTCTATTAGTAATTTGTTTAAAAAATAATTATGGCTAGAAGATCAGCACCCGAGGTTAATGCTGGCTCAATGGCAGATATTGCTTTCTTGTTATTGATATTTTTTCTTGTAACAACTACAATTGAGACTGATTCGGGTATTAATAGAAAGCTCCCCCCTATGGAAGAAATAATTGATCCTCCTATTATTAAGGAAAGAAATATTTTTACAGTTGTAGTTAACAAAAATAATCAAATACTTGTTGAAGAAGAGTTGATGGATTTGAGTGATTTAAGAAAAGAGGCAGTTGCTTTTTTAGACAATGGTGGTGGACTAGCTGAGGAGGCTTGTGACTACTGTCAAGGTGAAAGAGACCGTTCTTCTTCTGATAATCCAGACAAAGCAATTGTTTCTTTGAAAAATGATAGAGAAACCGACTACAAGGTTTATATTTCTGTTCAAAATGAATTAGTTGCAGCCTATAATCAACTAAGAAATAGAGAGTTTACAAGGCTATATCCTGAAGAAAACATGACCTATATTGAAGCTGATAAGAGGTATACTGATCCAAGAACTGAAAAATCAGTAAAGGAAAAGTTGAAAGAAAAAATTTCTGTAATTAAACTAATGTATCCAATGAAATTATCGGAGGCTGAGCCAAATAAAACAAGTTAGTTATGTCTAAATTCAAGAAAAAAGGAAGTGGAGAACTACCAAAGATTTCAACAGCATCTTTACCAGATATTGTTTTTATGCTTCTTTTCTTTTTTATGGTTGCTACAGTTCTTAGAGATAATACACTTTTGATTCAAAACACTTTACCTGCTGCTGATCAAGTCCAAAAACTGGATAAAAAAGACAGGGTCATCTACATTTATGCAGGAAAACCAAGTTCTAGATACCAAGATAAGTATGGGGATCAACCTAGAATTCAACTTAATGATAAATTTGCAACCGTGGCTGATGTTGGAGCTTATGTGCTAGCAGAAAGGGCTGCCAAAAGAGAGGAACTTCAAAACGTATTGACAACTGCACTAAAGGTTGATGGTGAAACAAAAATGGGTTTAATAAGTGATATTAAACAGGAATTGAGAAAAGTTAATGCCCTTAAAATTAACTACACTACTAGAATTGGTGATTACTCACAGAACCAATAATCCCTACCACCATAGTTTTTTTATCTTTATTAAAATTTCCTAATGATATTAAGAGGATTACTTTACAGTTCACTATTTATAACTTTTAGCCTGTTTTCTCAGGAAAATCAAAATTACTTTGAAGATCAATTTTATTTAGGATTATCTTATAACTCTCTTGGAGGAAAGGTTGATGAATTCAAAGAAAATAAATTTTCTTATTCTGTAAATTATGGTTTCATAAAAGATATTCCTATTAGCAAGAATGGAAAGTATGCACTAGGTATTGGTTTGGGTCTATCACACAATTCATTAAATAATAATCTAAAGTTTAGTAACCCAAACTTTGAGTTTATACAAAATCTAAGTTCAACCAGTATTAACAGATATAATTATACAGAAATGCAAATCCCTTTTGAAATAAGATGGAGAAATTCATCTATTGATAATTACAAATTTTGGAGAATTTATGCAGGTTTGAGGTATTCCAAGGTTATTCAATCAAAATATATTTATGAGGATGTTGCGTTAAGAAATGAAATTGATGACTTTCCCATTGAAAAAGATCAAATAGGATTTACGTTAAATATTGGATTTAATACTTGGAATATTAGTGCATACCAATCATTAAAACCCTTTTTTACTGATGGTATCAACAGTGATATTATTGATTTAAAGCAATTTAGACTGGGGTTTATCTTTTATGTATTCTAATTATAAAGGGTATATTTTTAACGAATTCTCTGTTATAGATGCTCAAAAATATTACTTTTGCAGAAATCTTTTATATTTACAGAATATAAACGACTAATATTAAATTTATAAATATGAGAAATATTTTGTCCATGATGCTTGTACTAATAAGTACATTCATCTTCGCGCAAACTAATGTAACAGGTGTGGTTATTGATAGTAACAATACTCCTATACCTGGTGCTAATGTTGTTTTTGACACAACAACAGGATCAGTTTCTGATTTTAATGGTGAATTTTCAATTGATGTAGATGCAATGCCACCATTTACTTTGACTGTTTCTAGTATTGGTTTTGAAACAATGACATTAACAGTCAGTGATTCTGATTCTTCTGTTACTGTAACATTGAGTGATTCCGAGAATTTACTTGATGAGGTAGTATTATCTGCATCGAAAACTGCACAAAGTCTATTTGAATCACCAGTTACAATTGAAAGATTTGATTACAAAGACATTGCTGCATCAACAGGAGCAGATTTTTATCAAAGCTTGGAACAACTGAAAGGAGTCCAAGTTATTACTACAGGTATCATCAATCAAACAATCAATGCAAGAGGTTTTTCAACTGCTTGGAATGAGGGTTTTGTACAAGTTGTTGATGGTATGAACAATGAGGCCCCTGGCTTAAATTTCTCTGCGGGAAATTTAGCAGGTGTTAGCGAATTAGATCTTTATAACATTGAGTTCCTCCCTGGTGCATCATCTGCGCTGTATGGACCCAATGCTTACAAGGGAATCTTAGTAATGAATACAAAAAATCCATTCGATTTTCAAGGATTTAGTGCTTATTTAACTCAGGGTATTACATCTCAAGATGTCGCTGGTGATAATCATTATTATGACTTTGGAATGCGTTTTGCTCACGCTTTTAATGACAAGTTTGCCGTAAAAGCTACTCTTGGATATGTCAAGGGAAAAGATTGGGCGGCTGCTGATTATTCAGACCGTAATAGCGAAGTCCCATTCTTCCCTGGTAGATTGGAAGAAGTTGATCCGTCATTATTCCCAACATACGATGGTTACAATGTTTATGGAGAACAACAAACAAACTGGGATATGACAAATGTTTTTACTCAAGGTATTTTACCAGTTCTTGGAGCACAACAAGGTTTGCCCCCTTTTCTTACAAGTTTTTTTGGTTCCATATTCACTAATTTTGCACCAAACTATTTTGGTCAGCAAGAGATTATGACTACCGGATATAATGAAATGGCTCTTGATCCTAGAGGCGATGCAACTAACTTTAAGTTCAATGTTGCTGCTCATTACAGATTCAATGGTAACTCAGAGCTTAGTTATGTTTTTAACAACGGTCGGGGTAATACACTTCTTAATGGGAGTGCTAGGTTCAAAATGTTGAATTTTGGTATTCAACAACATAAGTTGGAGTATAAGACCAAAAATTTTACAGCTAGAGCTTATAAAACAATCGAGAGTTCTGGTAATACAACACAGTTTGATGCCCTGGGAGGTAACTTATTTGCCTCACAGCCTGGTGGAGCCGGAGCTTGGTTTAATACTTATTTTCAAAATTACTTTACTATACTAGCAGGCCAAATTAGCCCTGATCCATTAGTGGCTATCAACGAAATGCTTGTTGGTATTTTATTTTTTGGAGAAACCAGTATGTACGACTTCTTAGTCAATCCTTCGATGAACTTTGTTGCGCACGCAGCTGCAAGAACAGCAGCCAACAGAAACATGTTAGTACCTGGAAGTGCTGCATTTAATGCTGCTTATGATCAAATTACAAAGACACCTATTGCTGATGGTGGCGCTGTTGTACTAGATAACACGATTTCTAATAGTTTTGAAGCTAATTATGACTTGAGTGACCTCGTTGATGGATTTGATATGGTTATTGGTGGTTCATTTCGAGAATACGTACTTAGATCAGATGGAACACTGTTTACTGACTACGATGGTCCAATAAAAACTAGCGAAACAGGTGTTTTTGCGAGCGTTCAAAAAGATATTTTTGATGGTGCTATTAGTTTGAATGGTGCCTTAAGATATGATAAAGCACAAAATTATGAGGGCAGTTTTACACCAAGAGTTGGTGCTTTAATTAATTTAGCTCCAAGACATAATGTAAGAGTCTCATATCAAACAGCCATGAGAACACCAACAATGCAAGATATGTACATTGGATTGGGAAGTGGTACTCAAAATGGTTTTCCAGTTGTATTATTTGGATCTTCACCTGACAGTGTTGAAAGATTTATATACCAGCACAACACATTTAATGGATCATACACTGTAACTGGTGATATGGTTATGAATAATTCCTACAAAGCTGAGGAGCTAATAAATGGTGGAGTTGCTGTAGTTGCTGAATTAGATAATGTTGAGCCAGAATATGTTCAATCAAGAGAAGTGGGATACAGATACAATGGTAAAAAGTTTTCATTAGATATGAACGCCTATTGGGCAAAGTATCAAAACTTCATTGCCTCCAAGAATGTTATAGTTCCTTTTTATGGAAGCGTAGCTAATGGTTCTGCTATGGCTGCAGTTGCAGCCAATGACGTTGCTATTTATGCCGTTGATAATAATACTGATGAAGTAGTCCGTACCATGGGATTAGACATTGGACTAGATGCAAAAATATTTGAAAAGTTTGACTTTGGAGCAAAGTTCGCTTATAATGAAATGGATAGAACTAATATTGATCCAAATTATGAGACTTCATTCAACACCCCAAAGGTTAGAGGAAGATTATCTCTAGGATCTACTGAAATCGGAGATAACATTGGTTTCAATGTTTCCGCTAGTTATCACAATGCATTCTTATATGAATCTACTTTTGCTGATGGTATCATTCCAGCAAATTGGATATTCAATGCATCCATGAGTTTCGATGTTCCAGAATTATACGGAAGAATTAAAGTTGGAGCTGTCAACTTAACAGGTGATGATTATGCCAGTATACCTTACACTGGACTGATTGGTAGTCAATACTATATTAAGTTTACCTTAAACCCGTAACATATCAACAAAAATTGTTAATAAAGGCGCTTTTTTAGGCGCCTTTTTTATTTCTTTTATTCACAAAAAATACAAGTTTAGATTATATTTGTATATCCTATAATCAAAAAGTATTATGTCACAAAATGTTGGTAAAGTTTCTCAGATAATCGGACCTGTAGTCGATGTCTCCTTTGACTCATCATCTACAGAGCTTCCAAATATTTATGACTCTCTTGAAGTAAACAAGGATGATGGATCAACCCTGGTCTTAGAAGTTCAATCTCATGTTGGGGAAGACATGGTAAGGACCATATCAATGGATTCTACAGACGGACTCCAAAGAGGTCAAGATGTTATTTCAACAGGAAGTCCAATTCAAATGCCAACTGGAAAGGAAATTTATGGAAGACTCTTCAATGTAATTGGTGATTCTATTGATGGAATGAAAAATCTACCAAAAAAAGGTAATACTGGTTTGCCTATACACAGAGAGGCTCCAGCTTTTGATCAGTTATCAACCTCTACAGAGGTTCTTTTTACAGGTATAAAAGTTATTGATCTAATAGAACCCTATGCTAAAGGTGGTAAAATTGGCCTGTTTGGTGGTGCTGGTGTTGGTAAAACCGTTTTGATTCAGGAGCTTATTAATAATATTGCTAAAGGCCATGGTGGACTTTCAGTATTTGCGGGAGTAGGTGAACGTACACGTGAGGGTAATGATTTATTAAGAGAAATGCTTGAATCGGGAATCATTAATTATGGAAAAGAATTTATGGAATCAATGGAAAATGGTGGATGGGATTTGAGCAAGGTTGACAAAAAAGCTCTGGAAAAATCCAAAGCTACTTTCGTTTTCGGTCAAATGAATGAGCCCCCTGGTGCAAGAGCAAGAGTAGCCCTGTCTGGACTTACAGTTGCTGAATATTTCAGAGACGGAAGTGATGATGGACAAGGAAAGGATGTTTTATTCTTTGTAGATAATATTTTTAGATTTACACAAGCAGGATCTGAGGTGTCTGCTTTGTTAGGACGTATGCCTTCTGCAGTGGGATATCAACCGACTCTAGCTACAGAAATGGGTGCTATGCAGGAAAGGATTACATCAACTAAAAAAGGTTCTATTACATCTGTTCAAGCTGTTTACGTTCCCGCTGATGATTTAACAGACCCTGCTCCAGCGACAACATTCTCCCACCTTGACGCAACAACTGTACTTTCTAGAAAAATTGCTGAATTGGGTATTTATCCTGCTGTTGATCCACTTGATTCAACATCTAGGATTTTAACACCAGAAATTCTTGGTGATGATCATTATAATTGTGCCCAACGTGTCAAAGAAATGCTCCAAAAATATAAGGAGCTGCAAGATATTATTGCAATCCTAGGTATGGAGGAATTATCAGAAGAAGATAAATTAACTGTTTCAAGAGCAAGAAGAGTTCAAAGGTTTTTATCTCAACCATTCCATGTTGCTGAACAATTCACTGGAATCCCTGGAGTTCTAGTAGATATAAAAGATACAATTAAGGGTTTTAATATGATTATGGATGGTGAATTAGATCATATTCCTGAGGCGGCATTTAATTTAAAAGGGACTATTGAAGAAGCAATTGAGGCAGGTGAAAAAATGATTGCCGAATCTAAATAATATGCAATTAGAGATTGTAAGCCCAGAGAAAACCATATTTAGTGGTGAAGCAAAATCGGTTCATTTGCCAGGTTCGGAGGGTTATTTTCAGGTTTTAAATAATCATGCGCCGATAGTCTCCACTTTAAAAAAAGGGGAAATCCTAATAGACGGAGTTGATAATGATTTAGAAAGCGATGTTTTGGATTTTTCAACAGGTAGAGCATCATTAGAGATAAAATCTGGTGTAGTTGAAATGAAAAAAAATAAGCTAATTATTTTAGTTGACTAATTTTTTATTTTTTGAAAAAAAAACTAATTGTAATACTATTTTTTGTCTCACTAACTATTAGTTCACAAACTACTCAACAGCTTGATGAGGTCGTGGTTTCTGATTCCAAAATAAACATTCCTTTTAGCAAAAACTTTAGATCTATTCGAGTAATTGATTCAAAAACAATTCAGGAGACAGCAGCACGAAATGTCATAGAGCTTCTTCAGTTAGTTACTGGTTTAGATATTAGAAGAAGAGGGGTTTCTGGAACACAAGCCGATTTATATATTCGAGGAGGTGGTTTTGATCAAACATTGCTTTTAATTGATGGAATGAAAATGGATGATATTCAAACAGGTCATCACACACTGAATTTACTTTTACCAGTTCAGTTAATTGAAAGAATAGAAATAATAAAAGGACCCGCTGCTAGAATTTTTGGACAAAATGCATTTAGTGGTGCAATTAATATTATAACGAAACCTCTTAAAAAATCTAGTAATAAAGTTGTTGAGATTTATGCTAACGACATCTCATACGGATCTTACGATCAATTTAATTATTCCATAAAAATGAGAACCAGTATTGAAGATAAATTCAATTCATTGATATCATTTCATAAGGCTAAGTCTGATGGTTATAGATACAATACAGACTTTAAAAATGATTTTATTTTTATGAAAAATAATATAAAATCTAAAAATGGATTTATAGATATCATTTCAGGATTTTCTGAGAAAAAGTTTGGTGCGAACGGCTTTTATGCAAGTCCAGCGGCAATTGATCAATATGAGGAAACACAATCAAGTTTTTTTGGGGTATCAACAAAATTTAAAAAAGAAAAATTGGTTGTTAAACCTAAACTATATTGGAGGAGAAATCAAGACGAATACATTTATATTAGAGACAATCCAGAAATATATAGAAATCTTCATATATCAAATAAAATATATCTTGATTTGAATTTTATCAAGTATTATGATTCCGGTAGTTTTTCAAATTTTGGTATTGATAATTCGCAGTCCTACATTTCAAGTAATAATTTAGGAACTCATAAAAGATTTACATCAACAGTTTATTTTGACCATACATTTCACTTGATTGATGATAAACTCATAGTGTCACCGGGCTTTTCTGTTTCGTATTTTTCTGATTTATCCTTTCATTTCTTCCCTGGTTTAGATTTGGGTTTTCACCTTTCAAAAAAAATAAAATTGTATGCCAATTTTGGTAAAACCTATAGAATCCCAACTTATACGGATCTTTATTATTCAGACCGAAACACAGTTGGAAATCCTGATTTAGATCCTGAACACGCTTTGAGTAATGAATTTGGATTTAAATATGAAAATGAAAACATTCAACTATCATCATCCTTTTTTCAAAGAAAGTCTACTAATATTATTGACTATGTTAAAGAAAATGAATCCGAAAAGTGGAGAGCTACAAATATCAGAAATCTGGATACTAGGGGTTTTGATTTTGACTTAAGTCATAAAAGTATATTTAGAATTGGTTACACATATCTTTTTGATGACTCCTATGTGAATGACATCAATTTTTCTAGATACTCAATCAATTCACTAAAACACCAATTAACGTCTAGATTGTTATTGAATTATTCAAAAAGATTATCCCAAAATTTAATGCTTAAGTATGGCGAAAGGTCAGATCTGTCAAACCACTCAGTTGTAGATACGAATATTAAATATAGAATAGGATCTAAGGGTTATGTATTCTTTTCTTTAAACAACATATTTGACGAGTCATACACAGAGACAAATTTGGTCCCTATGCCAGGTAGAAATTTTTTATTTGGATTTATAAACTATTTCGAGTAGACAAGTTCACCGTCAATATATGTTTGTAGTACTTCTGTATTTGGAATTAAGTCTGCTTCGACTTCCATTATATTTTGATTTAACACAACAAAATCTGCACTTTTACCAACCTCCAGACTTCCTTTTTCATGTTCCTCAAAATTAAAATAAGCACCCCATATGGTCATGCCTTTTAACGTTTCCTCTCTGCTTAAGGAATTTTCCATTTGGAAACCATTCTCTGGATAGCCTTTAAGATCTTTTCTTTCTACTGAACTGTAAAATGTGTGAAATGGATTTACTTTTTCAACTGGAAAATCAGTCCCTAAAGCCACTCTATTTGAAGATTTGAGTAAGTCTTTAAATGCATATGCTCCTTTTATTCTGCTACCTAGTCTGTCATATGCCCAGTACATATCGCTAGTTGCATGTGTGGGTTGGATTGAAGGCAAAATTTTATCGTTGTATAATTCAAATTCATTCATATCTACAACCTGTGAATGTTCAATTCTCCAACGCGGATCATCGATTTCACTAAGCACTTTTTTGTACTCGTTCAATAAAACAGAAACAGTTGAATCACCTATTGCATGCGTGTTCATCTGAAAACCCATTTCAGCAATTTCTTTTGCATAATACTTTAAATCATCTGCGCTAGTTCTTAGAATTCCATAGTTGTGAGGATCATCACAATAAGGGTTTTTCAATACAGCTCCTCTAGATCCTAATGCCCCATCACCGTATACTTTAAATGACCTGATATTTAGTTTTTTAGATTTATATCTTCCTTCTTTTTTAAATTTTTCAATATTTTTTTTTGAAACACTAATCATTGCATATATTTTAATTTTCAAGTCATTTGATTTATGGAGACTATCTATAATAGATGTTATATTGGTACTAAGGCCTGCATCATCAACAGTTGTAAGACCATAACTAAAACAAATTTCTTCAGCCCGTTTCAATGCATTAATTTTTTCATTCAAAGTTTTTTCAGGTAAAACTTGATCAACAAGTGACATAGGACCATCAATTAATACCCCTGTTGGCTTGTCATCTTTTAATAGCACCAGACCTCCACGAACCAATGTGTTTTTATCAATTCCGGAGAGTTCGAGAACATTATCATTTACTATATATGCATGTCCATCAATTCTCTCAAGAACAACTAATTTGTTCTTAAATTCCTCATTAAGTTTTGTATTTACGGGAAAACTTTTTTTATCCCAATCATTCTGATCCCATCCTCTGCCCATTATTACATCAGTATCATTATTTAATTCATAGTTTTTTAATCTTTGAATAATTTCGTCAAAGGACTTAGTCTCTCTTAAATCAACAACCTGTTGGTCAAGACCTAGATTGTAAAAGTGGCAATGAGAATCAATAATTCCAGGAATGATTGTTTGACCATCTAAATCAATTATCTTTTTATAATTGTACTTGGAATCTAAATTATCAGTATCAATATCTATGATTTCTCCATTTTTTATTGCCATGGATTTTGCAATAGAAAACTCATCGTTTACAGTGTATATTTTGGCATTTATTACTACTAGATCAACTTCATTTTTACCAAAACTGATAATTAAAAAAATAGCAATTAAAAAAAAGAGTTTAGAGTTTATTGATTTCATTGTAAATGATTGTATGTTCCCAACCGCGGTAATTAAAATAATCAAAAATCTTTTTTTTCATCACAATTTTCTTGTCATTTTTGAATTTTTCAACCAAAAAATGAAAACGTTCTTTAAATTTATTTTGATAATCATCTTCATCAATTTGTCGCATTGCGATTTCAATATTTTTTTTTGATATAGATCTTTTTTTTAATTCTAACCTCAATCTAATTCTTCCCCAATTTTTATTTTTGAATTTACCTCTCACAAAACTTTCTGAAAATCGTGTTTCGTTTAAATAATCATTAGAAATTAATTTACCAATTACTTCGTTAATGTCTGATTTATGAGAACTAAATGTTCTCAGTTTCTTGTAAACTTCCACATGACACCTTTCTTGATATGAACAATAATACTCTCCTTTTTTAAGAAGATCCGGGATACTTAAGTATTTATTCACTTCACATAATATAAAAAAAAAGCGGCATAAGCCGCTTTTTAATGATGATTAATCTTTCCTTTTATGTTGAAAAATCTGTAGTGTAGGTAAGTATATGAATCCCTAGGTATAACCTTGATCCATTTTTTGTACTTTAAAAACCACATAACCCTTTTGGAAATAAAACCTTTCGTGATGTAAGCTGCAATGAAAGGATGTAGATGCAACTTAAGATTCTTTTTTGAAATGTATTTATTCTTTAGGATTTTTTCTATGGAATTATTAATCTTATCTATAATGACAATTGGAGCTTCAATTTTTCCATTACTATTTGGGTTGTTTTCTTTTGTAGTAATATTCATCTCAGGTCTTACTCTTTGCCTGGTCATTTGAATCAACCCAATTTTACTTAAAGGTAGTACTTTGTGTTTTGCTCTGTCTGATTCCATTTCAGATTTGAAGTGATCAAACAATTTTTTCCTATTCTCCACTTTTATCATATCAATAAAATCTAGGACAATTATTCCACCCATATCTCTGAGCCTTAATTGTCTTGCAATTTCAGATGCAGCAATTAAATTAACTTCTAACGCCGTTTCTTCTTGATTAGAACTTTTATTTGAACGATTTCCACTATTAACATCGACAACATGAAGAGCTTCTGTGTGTTCAATAATTAGGTAAGCACCCTTACTCATTGACACTGTTCTTCCAAATGCTGATTTTATTTGACGTTCAATACTGAAATGTTCAAAAATTGGATTATCGGATTTATAATATTTAACAATTGAATTTTTACTAGGAGCAATTTGCTCAATATAGTCTTTTAGCTCATAGCACAAACTTTTGTCATTACAATACACACCTTTAAATTTTTCGTCGAAAACATCTCTGAGTATAGAGGAACCCCTATTTAATTCACTCAGGATTCGTGAAGGTACTTTCGAACCATTAATTTTTTTACATAGATTTATCCACTGAGTGTATAAACTCTGTAAATCTTTACTTAATTCAGCTGTTTTTTTTCCTTTAGCAACAGTTCTGATAATAACACCAAAACCTTTTGGTCTAAATTCTTCAATTAAATCCTTTAATCTATTCCTTTCATCTCTGCTGCTAATTTTTTGAGAAACAGAAATTCTATTGGAAAAAGGGATTAGAACTAGAAATCGACCGGCAAATGAAAGCTCTGAACTGATTCTAGGGCCTTTTGTTGAAATTGGTTCTTTTATAATTTGAACTAAGAGTTTTTGATTTGCATTTATTACATCATCAATTTTTCCTTGTTTTTCAATTTCTTTTTCAAACTTAAATTTTTCGAGAGAATAATTAGTGATTTTTCCATCACTGACTAAGTTCGTAAATTTAATAAGAGATCTTACTCTTGGGCCTAAATCATGGTAGTGAAGAAAAGCATCTTTTTCATATCCTACATCAACAAAGGATGCATTCAAGCCTGAGATTGTTTTTTTAATTTTTGAAATAAAAATATCACCAACCCCAAATTTGTTATTATCTTTTTCCCTGTGTAGCTCTATAAGTCTACCATCTTGTAAAAGAGCATAATCTACAGCTGAATTAATTGATCTTACAATTAATTCTTTATTCACAATTAATAATTTTAGTTAAACTTTTTTTATCGAGTTTAATTTAAGTAAACTCTAAATTTCAATGATCGTACAGACTGATTACTTTTTCTTATGTCTGTTGGCTCTACTCCTTTTTTTTCTTTTGTGGGTAGCAACCTTATGTCTTTTTCTTTTTTTTCCGCTAGGCATAAATTAGTTGTTATTTTTTACGTCCTCTACAAAAATTTTAGCTGGTTTGAAAGACGGTATTGAATGAGCTGGTATTTTTATTGTGACATTTTTTGAAATATTTCTTCCGGTTTTTTCAGCTCTTTTTTTTACTACAAAACTCCCGAAACCTCTTAAATAAACATTTTCACCTTCATTTAATGAGTTTTTAACTTCTTCCATAAAATCCTCAACAGTTGCAAGCACCTCATTTTTTTCTAGTCCTAAATTTGATGATATTTTAGCTACCAATTCTGCTTTCGTCATATTTCTTTAATTTTTTAAAATTTTTGATTGCCAAATATATAAATTTATATTCTCTTATAATTCTTTAAGATATATTTTTTGATACAAACATCTTCCGATATTGATCTTTCAAAAAAGTTGATAAAATGGTATTCAACCAATAAAAGAGATCTTCCCTGGAGAAAAACAAAAGATCCATATTCTGTCTGGGTCTCTGAAATTATCCTTCAACAAACAAGAATAGAAACTGGAATAAGATATTATTTAAACTTTATTAAAAAATATCCTAATGTCAAATTTTTAGCCCGATCCAGTAAACAACAGCTTTTAAAATCTTGGGAAGGTTTAGGTTATTATTCAAGAGCACTGAATATGCACAAAGCTGCAAATCAAGTTTTATCATTTTATGATGGTATTTTCCCTAAAGATTACTCCTCGTTAATTGCTTTGCCTGGGATAGGGGACTATACAGCTTCTGCAATAAGTTCAATTTGTAATAATGAGAAACAAGGGGTTGTAGATGGAAACGTTTTAAGATTTGTTTCTAGATTATTAAAAATTGATGACTCAATTGATTCTTTAACTAC
>CABZTM010000016.1:0-30800 GCA_902528705.1 uncultured Bacteroidota bacterium
ATCAATCCTCATTTTCTTGTCTATTTCCACAATTGTATTATTAAGTCTATCTTCAAGGAATATATTTGTTAAACCATCAATATCTCTCTCGACTATTGAAAGATCAATTATTGATGATTTAGTTTCAATTCCCAATGGGATGATAATATCTTTTAAGTCTGAGTAGGGGATTGATTGTTCTCCTAAGTCAATTCCCTGATCATTTTCTAATAACCGGGTGTATAGATAAACAGAATTTTTAACAAAAAACTTACCACCATCATATCCAGGGTCTAGTCCTCTTATTCTTTTGTCGCTGAAATAAAGTTTGATTTTATCATAATCACCACTTTCAAGATCTATTATTTTTAACTTTAAATGTCCGTTTTTTTCATTTTGAGAACCATTTGCCACAGGAGTATTAAAATTTCTAAACGTGCCTGTGGTTAGCATTTCCTCATGGAAATCAATATTTTCACCACTTAAACTACCTGCTTTTGTGTATATAAAAAAACCCTCACCAGGCGCAATGTGTTTCACATTTGTACTATTGAGGCCATACTGATCCCAAGATGACCCATTCCATGCGTATACATACATGTAGGATGCATGCAATGGTCCGCTATTTTTTGCAAGAAAATTAAGGTTGGCATTATCACCTCCATCATCCCAATCACCATCGTTGTTAGAATCTCCGTCATGACCTGTTGCATTATCATTTATAGCAACATAGGCTGGATATGGATTTCCAATTAGGTTCCAATTGGAAGCTGCAGACCCGTCAGTATTTTCAATATGCCCGCTATCTGCTGATCGTCTAACATAGTCTTGAGTGGTAGTTTCGACAGCTGTTCCATCAATTGTTACGTCAACGGTACCTGCATCACTAGAGGGGCTTATTGTATAGCCCTTTCCATTTTCAAAATCTCCGCTATTTCCTGAACTATTAAAATAATCATATGTATTAGAGGATGTTACATGATATCCGATTGCACTTTTAGTAGACCCTCCAATATCTTTAGTCCTTAGTCCTGCAGCAGTTGAGTTGGTTATAAAGGTTTGTATATTTTGATCAGTAACAGGAACTCCAATAAGTGACCATTCACTACTTCCGTCAACAGTTCTGATAAAACTTAAATTATAACCATTTCCATCTGCGTTATTAATGATCGCACCTGAATTACTTTTACTTGTTTGAACAATGAATTTTCCATCGCCACCGTTGCTCATTGCGTTATCTCCATTCAGACTAGTCATAATGCTCCCAGTTACTCCTACGGTTAGATCAGTAGCAGAAAGTCTAACTTCAGAGGCCTTAACAGTTCCATTAACAAAAATTCCCCCACCAGTATTACCATCAGCATATGATCCAGATGAAGATTGAAATAGTAAGGATGCAGAAAAATTATCCATTGTTATAGTTGATCCAAATGTAGCCCCATGATAGTCAGCAAAAATTAAATCACCAGCAGAAGAACTAGAGGAAATACCACCATTAAATGTAACGGATTGACTAGTGTTTGTAGAGTAAGTAAACTTTAGTGGTTTATTACTAATGGATAAATTATATCCATTTCCGAAAACGATACTATTATTAGTCCTATTGCTACTAGCATCCCCTATTACCATTTGTGTTTGATTTGTTCTATCAATATCAACATTAATATTGAAAGTTACCGTTACATTATTACGATTTATACGAATGGCTTGGGATAGAGTACCGTCAAAGCTTAATACTTTTGTAACATCAGAACCACTAAAAATCCAGCTTTGGTTGTCTGCGCTTCCTCCGAAAATGATTTGTCCCAGTGATATACTATTATTAATTGTTAATGTTCTGTTACTGGTAGTTTCACTTCCATCAAACTTTACCTTTACGTCATTAGAAGCAGGATAGCTTGCATTCCCACTACTATCGTCACAGGTTCCTGATTCCCAATTAGCTGGTGTTTCCCATGTACCATCAACACTGCCTTCCCAAATACAGGTGCTGTTTGCAGCAGCTTGTGAATGTAAGAGAATAGGAAAAGCAAATATCACAATAAATAATACAATTTTCTTCATAATTATCTGTTGCACTATAAAAATATTAAATTATTAATAAAATAATAGTGAAATATTATCAATATCCGAAATTGAATTAAATTATTTTTTAATTCTAACCAAAGTCGCTAGAAATATTCTCTTTTATACCCTCAAGATGTTTAAAGTAATCAAAATCCTTGGTGTTGTAGATTAGAATTGAGATTTGACCTCCATTAGATTGGCTAGGGTCATGAATCAAAACATCAATTTTTAGATCGCCTTTTGTAAGAGTAAAGACTAAATCAATTGATTTTTCTTCACTAAAAAAATCATCACTAATGGTATATTCACCATTGATTAGTTTTTTGTGACTGTCATTTTGTTCACTACTTCTCTTGTCATTAATGGACATGGGTTCTCTAATTTGATCAGAGTATCCAACAGAGCTTAAAAAATCTAAAATCCCTTTTAGGCTTTCTTTGTAGTTACTTGCCGTTCCTGCTTCGGAGCTAAATAATTTAACACCTATCAGGCCTTCTTTTGGTGTATAATAAAGTTTTCCAAAGAGTTCAACTTCAATGATTGAAACATTTACAAATTTACCACTTAGATTAGGGTCACCCAATCTATCACCCGGACCCAAAACTTGATTTAATTTTCCTTCTCCAACACCATCCCAACCTCGCGGGTCATTTTGTAAACTAAATTTGTGATTCACGCCAGGAAACGTAATATTATAGTATTTACTGTACTTGTTGGTTTCATATTCATTGGTTGCGACTTCTCTTGTCATACCATTGTAGAATCCACCATATAGTTTTGTGTTTAGAATTATTTCATTGAGCTCTTTTAATACAGGATTTTCTTGTTTTTGAGCATAAAAAACATTTGAAATAAATAGGAACGAAATGATTTGAAGAAGTTGCTTCATATTCTTTTGTAAATATACTAAATGTATGAAAATGATTAAAATGAAAATAAAAACATTATTTAATTTGCAGATCTGATAGATAAAAGATCTGGTGATGGATCTAAGTCTTTTTTATGCTTTTCAATCAGTTCATTTATTTTGTTTATAATATCTGGATTTTCATCAGCTATATTATATTTTTCTGAGGGGTCTTCACTAAGATTGAATAATAAAGGTTTATTCAAAACTCTTTTTTTGTTTTTATCAACATAATTTTTAGCATTATAATACTTGCTAACATTATATTCATATGCTCCCTGAGTAATAAAATGAGCTTTGTAATCGTTTAACCTAGCGGCATATATCTCTCTTTGTCTGTAAAATAGAATAGATTTCCTATTACTTGAACCATGATTAATTAGCGTATTTTTTAAGCTGAATCCATCAATGATTCTATCGTTTGGGATATCAATGCCTGCAACATCTAAAATTGTAGGAAAAATATCCAACGTAGATCCCAAGTCAGTTATTGTACCAGATTTTATTGATCCTCCCCAAAACAGTCCTGGAACTCTTTGTCCCCCTTCCCATGTTGTACCCTTTCCTTCCCTCAGAAGTCCAGCTGATCCTCCGTGAGTATCATAAGGTAACCAAGGACCATTGTCCGATGTGAAAATAACCACTGTGTTTTTATCAAGATTCTCATCAATAAGTTTATTCATTATTCTACCCATATTAAAATCTATTTCTTCTATAACATCTCCATAAAGACCTGCCTTGCTATTTCCATAAAAATCCTTTGAAGCATAAAGTGGGGTATGAGGCATGCTGTGGGCTAAATAAATAAAGAAATTATTTGTTTTATTTTTATCTATAAAATCAATTGTCTTATCCGTGAATCTTTTTGTTATGGTTTTTTGGTTTGCGGGTCTCTCTATGATCTGAGTATTTTCCATTATTGGAACATTATAATTATCAGAGTTTATATCATATGATTCGTATTGCTGCCAATAATTATCTCCTGGACAACAGGTAATACCATTAATTTTATCCATATCATTTGAATATGGAATTCCATAATAATAGTCAAAACCGTGGCCAGTGGGTAAGTATTCTTTTTTGTGGCCCAGATGCCACTTACCAATTGCAGCAGTTTTATAACCATTTTCACTTAGTTTTTCAGCAATTGTAATTTCCTTGGATGGCAGTCCAAATTCTGAGTCTGGAAATAATACCCTGTGTTCTTTTCCGATCATACCATTTCTAATAGGCAATCTGCCTGTTAATAATGCTGCTCTACTTGGCGTACAGACACTGGAGGCTGAATAAAACTGTGTCCATTTTTGCCCCTCGAAAGCCATAATGTCAAGATTGGGTGTTTTTATGGTTGGATGACCATAACTGGCAACATCTCCGTAACCCATATCATCAACAAATACAACAATGAAGTTTTTATTTTTCACAACATTATCGCAGGAAAATAGTATCAAACAGAATATTAAAAAAAATCTTTTCAAAGTATTAATATAAAAAAAAGAGGCGAATCAAATTCGCCTCTTTATCCAATTTTTCAAAACAATTCCTAATTAAACGAACCGTAGTCTTTTAGTATTGTTAAACTGTAGTGATTTAAAATTTTTGTTTCTCCTTTTGTTTGATGATATTCAGTCCACTCATCTACTTTTTTTTCACCATCTACCTTAGATTGCATTAACTGATTCAAGTTATTCGCACCAAGTGCGACCCAATGTGTTGCAGTGCCATCGCTGTTTACACCCATGGGAGCACCCACATCATAAGTACCGTACACAACCATTCCACCGTTTGCTGAATCCTTCGTGTCATCTATAAGCTTCGAAAATGCTGCCAACCACTGAGTTGGATTAGAAACTTCAAGATCATAAATTTGTATGTAGGGTTTTGTAACAGGATTTACCCCATTTGAGCCTAAAATTCTGCCGGAGTATATTGGACCTCTTTTATCAATATGAGGATTAGTCATTTCTCTAAAATCAGCCCAATCCTGAGCTGTCTTTGGTTCAGATATTGACCATTTACCAAGCTCACCAAATCTCACTACTCTATGTGTGCCGTCTACGTTTCCTCTGTCCATTCTTTCTAAATATATACCACCAGATTCAAACTCAACGTTTCCCCAGAATTCATCATAGGCTTCAGCAATTGATGCCTGACTTCCTTGCTTTACATCAAAGTAATAAACAGAAAATGACGGTGTTTGTGAAAAAGATACCGTTAGAAATAAACCAAACAAAGTTATTAATATTGAATTTTTCATATTTTGATTTTTAAATTAATACAGAAGTTAATTATTACATTCTCAATTTTCAATATTCATTATTATTAAATTATCAATTAATATTAAAATTGTATTATTCGTAATCAATGGCTTTATTATTTACATTATTTTTAAAAAAATCAAAAAATTATGAAAAAATTAAACATTAAACATTTTACTGCTTTTTTTGTATTGTTTATTATTGGCTGTGAAACACCTGTAAAAACAGTCGGTTTTAATACATGGGAAAATTACAGTGATTCTAAATTTACTATTGGCTCTGAAGAGTCTATTGAAACTGCACTTGCATTTAATGAAGCATGGGATAACAGAGATTTTGAAGAAGCTAAATCCTTATCCACAGATTCAATCAGATTTGTTATTGGTGATGGAATTCCAAGAGATTGGGAATGGGTCATTGAAGTGAATAAATACAGGGACTCCGTACGTGCTGCAGATGGAGCTACTGTTGAGAGTGAAATTAAGAGAATATTCTCAATTCAACTTGAACCAAATAAAACAGGTACTGAAGCTGTCCACGCATCAATTGTTTACACATATGAAAGCGATACAGAATATAACCAATGGAGACAGTATGAAACTTTTTTTATTAGAGATGGTCTAGTAAGAAGGTGGAGTGCAACAGGTCAGGATATTGTTGAAGATGATGAATAAATTTAATAATATGAAAAATTCGATTTTACTTACATTTATTTTAGCTTTGTTTTTTACTTCATGTGGAGATATACCATTTGACACCTCTGAAAGAGGAGGTTTGATGATGGCAACTGACGATAAAACAATAATTATCGAAAGCCTTGCAAAAGCTTATACTGAAGGAAATTTTGATATTGCTAAAGATTATTTCGCAGAGGATGGTGTTCATTATGTCAATAATGATGAATATAATAACGATGAGATCATAGCTGGATATAACTTTCATTCATTGCTATACGACGAAATGGAGCATTTGACCCCTTGGGTGACTACTATGTATTACAATGATGGTAGTATTTACACAAACCAATGGGCAGAATGGTCTGGAAAATCTAAAATTACAGGTGAAGTTCAGACAAACAATTTCCACTGTTGGTGGAAGTGGGAGGGAGATAAAATCGTTTCTACTGCTTGTTATTTCGACACTACAGATATAGACAAGGAGGCTGCCCTTTATGCAGAGCAGAGTCAGTAAAAATTTTTACTTAAATAAAAAAGGGAATCTAACTTAATAGTTTCCCTTTTTTTATCAAGTTGGCAAATTTCAAACTTGCAACTTTTGAGTCTTAATTAGTGATTTTATAAATTTTCTTGTTTCCAAAATGCTATTCCACCTGCTTGTTTTCCAACCTCAACTGAGGTTATAAGCTCATAATTTTCTAAACTTATTACATCAACAATTCCTGGTTCTCCGCCAATTCCCTCAACAGATATGAATGCATATTTACTATCTGATGATATAGCTATTCCGTGTGAAACACTAGTAGTATTTTTAATTTCCCTCAAAAGTTTTTTATCCTCAAGGCTCCAAATAGCTGTTTTTCCTTCACCCTTAATTGTACCAATCAATAATTTAGAATCTGGAGATATTTCTAAATTGTAAGGCCCTTTTCCGGTATTAAATCTGTCAGAAACTTTCCACTCATCTAAATCAACTTCAATTACTTCATCAGAACCATTTCCAGCTATATATGCTAAATTCTTCTTAGGATGAGGAATAACCCATGTTGGTTTAACCATTGAATGTTTCATGCCATCCATTGATTTCATGCCATCCATTGATTTCATGCCATCCATTGAATGTTTCGTAACATCTTTTTTTATCATTTTATTTTCAAGATCTAAGGTTCTATTAACCTCAAGGCCAAGTGCATCAACCTCAAACAATTCACCTGACATCATAGCAACCGAATATTGAAATAAGCCATCCGGGGAAATTCTAGATCCATGAGGCATAGATCCTGTCGTTATTGTTGTAATTTCAGTCATAGTTACCGGATCAACAACAGAAACAGTTGAAGGTTTCATGCTTCCGTGAAGATTAAAATTCACACAATATAGAAATCCAGTTGTAGTTGAAACTTGCATTGACGCAGGAAATAAACCCAGTGTCGTTTCACCTAAAATTTCATTGCTTTCAGTTGAGTATTTAACTAATTTACCAAAAGGGTTACCGTGAGCTAATGAAAGGTACCAAAACTTACCGTTTGGATCTACTGTAATTCCGTGCGGACCTTCAATCTCAGTAGGGTAAGTTCCAACTGTAATTCTTTCAAGCTCATTAATCTCATTATTTTGAAATTTTAGAAGTGAAACTGTATCATCTGATTCGGATGCAACGTATACGTAGTAACTCTGAGACATAACAAAATTACTGACTAAAAGAAATAAAATAAGTCTTAACATGTTATTCAATTGGGGGACTAGCTAAAATTTCAAATAATTCTAAAAGATTTTTTGCTCCAAACAAACTATCCAATGACTTATCTGTTGTGAATTGCATTGTTTTTGAATTATCAGGTTTAGTATCTAACAATTTTAGAGCACCTATACCTGAATTAAAATCAGAGTAAAATATATTACCCTTAAAATATTGAGAGCCCCATGTCATAGTGTTGTTTGGTATAAATCCATTTGGTGATCCAGTCTTGAATGCAGCAATTTCTCTTCCTTGCTTATATAAATCACCTAAAAGATCACCGCTAACATCTATCACTCGTAAACCTCCGTTATACATTCCTGCATAAACAACATCATCCTCGACCCAAAAATTATGTGAGCCATAACCTGGTAACTCATATCTTGCTACCTCCACAGGGTTTTTTAAGTCGGTAAAATCAACAAAATGTAAGAAACCTGTTGTTTCGTTAGCCGCAAAAAAATCTACACCTTCAGGAAATATTTCATCACCCAGAATGACATAGAATTTCCCAGTTGATTTACTTTTAAAAGGGAAAGCAGCATGATTTGCTCCAGTTTTATAATTGTAATTCGCAACTGCTACAGGGTTAGAGGGTGATCCTCCAGCTATTCCGTTTCCAACATCAACTATATACAATCCGTCTCTCCAATTTGATGTATAGGCAATACCATCCTCTATCCATATATCGTGTATAGCTGAACCAATCGTTAGCTCAAATTTTCCGACCCCTTTTGGGTTTTTAGGATCTTCTATATTAACGACTTCAAATTTAGCTGGATTACCAAAAGCATTTAATGCATATACATGATTATTATCAATAAATACATTATGAACACCACCAGTTAAACCATCTGTATACTCAGATAAAACTTTTACATCACTTGGATTAGATATATCTAGTATTACGAAACCATTTTTTCTGTTAGATGCACCCTCTTTAGTTATTACACATATTTTGGAGTCTTTTGAAACTTTTACATCATTCACAATTCTTGCATCAACTTTTATGCTATCAACTTTGGTAATATTTGCAGGGTTAGAAACATCCCAGAAATAAGCTTGACCATCAAAGAATGTACCTGAAACACCATAATCTTTTCCATCAACTCCTTCAAAGAACCATGCGTCAGATGTATGTTTATCAAATACATCTCCTGTACCTAATTGTACTATATCCCTTTTTATATCACGATCTGTTACTTTGACTTTAGTTGACGAGGTAACATTACCGAAATGTGCATTCAACGTGTAAAGTCCAGAAACATCAGCTACAAATTTATTATCTTTAATTAGACCAGAGGCTGAGCTACTACCATCGAAAGATATCCCATGAAATGAGTATGTTGGATTTACATTATTAATCTCTTTTCCTTTTTTATCATACATTTTAGAGCTAAGTGTTACAACATCTCCAGTTCTTACTGCATTGCTGCTTGTTGAAATGCTTAGTGAAATTACTGGACTGGCTTTAACTTTTATTTTTTTTGATATTTTCACACCATCAACGTCTAAGGTTAAGGTTGATTCCCCTTTTTTTAAAGCTTTGAGTAAACCATTAGAATCAACACTGACAACATCAGAGTTAGAGGATTTGATATCAGCAATTAAATCATTTCTCGCATTACCATTTTCAGTTATAGATTTGTATTTAACAGGGATGTAACTACCAGTGAACGCTTCATCAGAAATTTCTAGTTCAATGGAATTTGTTTTAGAATAATTTACAGTTACAATAAAAGTTTGACTTAGCCTGTCGCCATTGTTTCTTGAGTCAACACAAACCGCAACAACTTCATGTTTTCCCGGTTCATTAGCAACTATTTTCCCAGTTGATGGGTCTTGTACAATAGATCCCCCTATATTGAAAACACCTTTCTTATTATAATATATTAGAGTTTCACAATTTCTGCTAGTTCCATCAAAATTTTTCACATAAGATTCTGGCATAAATGTATCACCAACCTCTAAAACCAATCCATCTAAATTAGATTCAATAGTTTGATTTTGAGAAAAATTCATTTGAAAAGAAAAAATTGTAAGTATTATCGTGATTAAGTATTTCATTTTAATTTTTAAGTTTAATTGTTAGTAATTAGTCCACATATTGATTGGTCATTGAATTATTTGGTTTAAGCTCAGAAACTTTAGCTACACCAATTCCTGTATTGAAGTCAGAATAAAAAACGTGACCCTTGTACAGTTGAGCACCCCAAACCATAGTGTCGTTCGGAATATATCCATCCGCTGTTCCAGTTAAAATATATCCGATTTCTCTTCCTTGTTTGTATAGATCGCCCAGCAAGTCTCCACTAATGTCAACTATTCGGACTCCTCCAGTATACATACCAACGTATAGAATATCATTATCTATCCAATAATTATGCGATCCATGACCTGGCAGTTCATATCGAGCAATCTCCACAGGATTTTTAACATCTGAAAAATCAACAAAATGTAAAAATCCAGCAGTTTCGTTTGTTCCATTTGGATTTACACCATTAGGAAAAATTTCATCACCCATAACGGCATAAAACTTTCCAGTCGATTTACTTTTAAATGGAAATGTTGCGTGGTTCGCTCCACTGTCATATGTATAGTTTCCAAAAGCAACTGGGTTAGAGGGTGTTCCTCCGGCAACTCCATTTCCAACATCAACTAGGTAAACTCCATCTCTCCAGTTTGAAGAATATGCTATACCATCTTCAACCCAAACATCATGGATAGCTTGACCTTCTTTCCCTAATTCGAACATTCCAACTTCAACTGGATTTGTTGGATCTTCAATATTTAAAATGTAATATTTTTGACCTGCGCTAAGTGCGTAAACATGCTTTTCATCAATAAAAAGATTATGAACTCCCCCTGTCAAGTTCTTAGTGTATTCTTTAATTATATTTACATCGTAGGGGTTTGTAACATCAATTATAATAATTCCATTTTTTCTGTTCGAGGCACCTTCTCTACTAATTATTGCGATTTTTCCGTCGGGGGAAACTTTTACATCATTGACTGTTCTGGCATCGACTTGAACACTATCTATCTTTTTAATGTTAGATGGATCAGTGACATCCCAGAAATATGCTGTCCCATCTGCACCCCATGTTCCTGTTACAGCATAATCTCTTTTATCTACTCCCTCAAAAACCCAAAAATCTGATGTGTGTTTATCATTTACAGATCCTGCACCGATTTTTTTTACTTCTCTTTGAACTTTTCTCTGAAAAACATTAATTATTTTTGATTTTGAAGTATTTCCAAATGAAGCTGTTAAAATATATTTTCCAGCTACGTCACCAACAAACCTGCCATCTTGTAGAATTAATCCAGATGCAGAATTGCTCTTATCAAAAGATTTACCTGTAAATGAATACTTAATTTTAACATCACTAATAAGATTTCCTCTTTTATCATATGCATCAGCATTTAAATTTACTACATCTCCTGTTCTAACTTTTTCAGGTTTTTGTAAGCTTAAGTTAATATTAGCAACAGGATTTTTTTCAATATTTATTGTTCTTGATGACTTAATTCCATCAAAAACAACAGTAATAGTTGCTGATCCAGATTCTAAAGCTAAAACATTGTTGGTATCATCAATATTTAATTTTTTATTGGATGAGTTAATTGAAAATTCTAAATTGGAAAAATATCTTTCAGCATTATCAGATTTCCAATAGTCAATATCTCTGACAACATCCATTTGATCGGTAATTTTATATGATAAAGGAATGTAAGTATCCGTATATATGGACTCATTTCCAGTAATTATTTCTATGCTTTTAACTTTCGGGTAATTTATTGTGACATTAAAAGTTCTTCTTATACTTTTTCCGCTTCCATAGCAAATTGCAACAACTTCATGATAACCTGGCTCAACAGCCTTTATTGTTCCATTAGCTCTATCATATTCTATTGCTTTTCCGTTCATATTGAAAGCACCTTTTTTATAATAGTAATACAGCCTTTCACAATCATACTTTTTTCCCTCGTTATCAACTGAGTATGTAGTTGGTTTATAAATTTGACCAATATCTAACTTTAATTCATCCAAATCAGATATTACACTTTTTTCTTGCGCAACTAAATTTGTTATAAATAAGGATAGAATAAGTATTGAAAATCTATTTATCATTTTGCTTAAATTAATCCATTAATATAATTAATAAAAAAAAGGGAATCAAGTACGATCCCCTCTTTTTTAGTGACCTCGGCAGGATTCAAACCTGCAACCTTCTGAGCCGTAATCAGATGCACTATTCAGTTATGCTACGAGGCCTTATATCTATTAAATACTAGATAGTACAGTTATTAAAAAATTATTGTATACGACCTAGTATACGACATTCTTTGTTTTTGTACCATTTCTATGCGAATTTATTACATTTATAACAATGAAAAAACTAGCCTTTCTAAAATTATGCTTATCAACTGCATTTGTTGTTTATTTAGTAGTTGCAATTGATTTTTTTCCACTAGAAATGCACTTTAACCTACTGGAATGGGATGGTACACGACCAGCAAGATTTGTAATAGTATTTATTGTGGTCTTATTCTTTTGTAGATGGGCAGAGTTTGAAAAATTCTTTACTAAAAAACAAAAATGAAAAAACATCTAAAAAGTAATTGGACTATATATACAATCGGTGCTTTTGGTGGATTGATTGCTTCATTTAAACCAGATTATTGGTGGGTCCATATTGTTGTTTTTGGTATTGTAGTTGGTGCTATTGACACATATTTTACGCAGGATAAAAAGAAAGATGTTGAATAAAAAACTGACCTTAATGTAAAATGAAAATAAAGAAAATTTTAAAGGTTTTTAATTTTTCTAATATTCTGCATTATTGTAGCCTTCATATATCTAGAAAGTTATTTATTTGCTATTCTATTTTCATTAATGTTAATTTTTGATATTCTTTATCCAAACCTTTTTAAAAAATAATAATTTTTTTTTTTAAATTAAATTTATATGCATTGACTAAAATAATTATCACATGAGTTTTATCAATAGAAGAAATTTCACAAAAACATCATTACTAGCTGGGGGTGTTTTATTTTTTCCAGGATGTATTATTAAACAACAAAATCCATCCTTTCTTTTTTTCAATGATGATGAGGCTCAATGTATAATTTCATTATGTGAGCAAATTATTCCTGCTGATGAAACGTTTGGTGGTTCAACGGAAGCTGAAGTTATCTATTATATAGATAGACAATTAGTTTCCTTTTTTAAGCATGACTCAGGAATATATCGAGACAGTATCAAAAAATTACAAAAATTTTGTTTAGAAAACTTCGACAATAAATTCAATAAACTTGAGATTGATAATCAAATCAAAATTATGGAAATGATGGAGAAGAATAATTTAAATTATTCAGACTGGATCAACCCATCAATATTTTTTAATAAAATTCGTTTACACACAATGCAAGGTTTTTATGGATCACCAATACACGGAGGCAACAAAAACCACATTAGTTTTGATATTCTAGAAATTGACGGACTATTGAGACATAGATTAGAGTCACCTTCAAAAATTTCTTAAAATGCTTTCAAAAAATCATGTGAATGTTGTTGTAGTTGGATCAGGAGCAGGGGGTGGAGTAGTTGCAAAGGAACTATCATTTTTGGGTTACTCAGTTGTATTATTTGAAAGGGGTAAATGGATTTCATATGATAATAATTCAAATGATGAATTAAGTGATCAGAGGAACCAAATTTTAGGTGCCAATTTTGGTCCTGATTTTATTAAAAATCCAAGATCATTTATTAATAGGTTTGGAACTGAAGAAGTATTCAATTCTTTGAAAGGATATGGAAATATTGCTGAATGTGTTGGATCTGGAACTGTGAGTTATGGAGCCATGGCTTGGAGATTTATGAAAGAAGATTTCAAGATGAAATCAATTTACGGCCATGTACAAGGCTCAACACTTGTAGATTGGCCTATTTCATATGACGATTTAGAGCCTTACTATGAAAAAGCTGAGTGGGAAATAGGTGTTTCAGGACACAATAAAAAGAATCTGTTTGCATCAAATCGAAAAAAACCATATCCGATGCCACCATTTGAAATTAATAAAGAGGGAAAAATTTTGGAAAAAGCTGCAAAAAGATTGGGATGGAATCCTTTTCCTGTTCCAATGTTTAGAAATTCTAAGCCCTACAATGGAAGAACTCCTTGTATGCGTAATAGTATTTGTGTTGGCAATGCTTGCCCTATTAGTGCAAAAAATGGAACACACAATACAGTTATTCCCTTGGCAATTCAAACTGGAAATTGTGATTTGAAAACCGAATGCATTGTTTCAGAACTGGTAATTGATAATAAATCAGTCGTGAGGGGAGTCAAATACTTTGACAAAAATAAAAAAATGTATTTTCAAAGTTCTGATATTGTTGTTGTATCTGCCTCTGCTAATGAAACTGCAAGACTACTATTAAATTCGAAATCAAAATTCTTTCCAAACGGAGCCGGAAACAATAATGATTGGGTTGGCCGCAACCTTCAATCTCATGCTTACACTGGAGCTGTTGGTCTTTTTGATTATGATATTTTAGATTTTGATGGGCCTGGAGCAAACATTGCTATTTCTAACTTTAGTCACAACAATAAAAAAATTATTGGAGGAGGTATTATTCATAATGAATTTAATAGACTTCCTTACCAGTTTTCTCAAATAAGACCGCAAGGATCAAAGTTATGGGGTTCAGAACATAAAAAATTCCAAAAAAATAATTTCAAAAGGTTATCAAGGATAAACGGACCAATACAAGAAATGCCAAATTTTCATTCCAGAGTGACTGTAAGCAAGAAAATTAAAGATTATTGGGGCATACCTGTAGTACAGTTTTCAGGTAAACGTCACTATCTTGATCACGAACACTGCAAATTCTTATCAAATAAAGCTGAATTGCTTTTAAAGGAAGCGGGTGCTGTAAAAACTTGGAAAAATATTGGAGGAAGAGGACAGGGAAGAGGACAACATCAAGCGGGTACTGCAAGAATGGGGAATGATAAAAAGACTTCTGTAACAAATAAATATGGTCAAATTCATGAAATTGATAATCTTTTTGTGGCTGATGGTAGTTTAATTCCAAATAATGCAGGATTTAACCCATCATTAACTATAATGGCACTCGGATATTGGGTTGGAAATTATATTGGTAATAATTTTAAACATCTTCTTACTCATCAATAATCTTTAAAAAAACCTATGACACTCCCACTTCCCAATACGAATTCGCAGAGCTTGTTTGCCATCTTGCCTAAATCCATTTCAAAAATAAAAGATATTTTAGGTTGATATAATTAAAAGTTTTAGTACCCAAAAAGAAGTCCTAACAATATTTAAACGTAATAATTTTTTATGAGTTCTAATACTAAAGGCAGAGTTTAAGCTGTTGTGAACTGGGACAATTAAAAAGAATGTAGTTAACCATATCAATGCAACAATAGTTGATGGAAACAGAAATGTGTTTTTTATAACTAAATATAATGTAGATAATAATTCTATAATCATAATTGGCCCAACAATAAAAAACATTTTTTTTGTGTATGAACTATGAAAGGATCTGAAATTAGAATTATCATAATTTTTAAACGATGGATAAATGATAAGCTGAACCATTACAGATATGGCAATTAAATATATATTTGAATAAATATTTATTTTCAAAAAAAGTTGTTCCATTTTTAGATTAAATTAAAATGTAACAATAGATCTTTTATATCTTTATATATACGAATTTATTACATTTATAACAATGAAAAAACTCCTTTATATATGAATATAATAATCTTTTTAATAGGTGTGATAATAACACTAATTTATTGCATGTCTTTTGTGTGGGAAATGAAGCAAGAGAAGCAACGAAAAGAGAAGGAGTTATTGGATAACAAATACTACTACACAAGAAATCCATCAAATGAAAGAACGAAACAACCTAAACGAAAGAAAGGTTCCCAGAGCAGAATGAAAAATTATAATTGGAAAAAATGAAAAAACTGGTCATTCTTTTATTAATAATTACTACAAACCTATACTCACAAAAAAAAGTATTGGACCATAAAGATTTTGATATCTGGAACAGAATACAAAATTCCCAAATTTCGTCTGATGGTAATTATATAATGTACTCAATTCAAAGAGGGGAGGAGGATAGTTTTTTAAAAATAAAAGACAAGAATGCTAATTTGATTTTTGAACATGATCGCGGTGAGAGAGGTGTTTTTTCTTATGACTCCAAATATGCACTTTTTACAATTAAGGAATGGAATGATTCAATTACTGAAATGAAAAGAAGAAAAGTAAAAAAGGACAAAATGCCAAAGGATACACTTGGAATTTTCAACCTAAAAGATAAATCTTTGATTAAATTATCACACATCAAATCATATAAAAGTCCGGAAAAGTGGTCAGGTTTTATTGCTTACACTTATGATTTTATTAAAAAAAATAAAAAACCAAAAGATTCAACCAAAACAAAGGAAAAAAGTAAAAAACCAAGTATAAAAAATGGATATCCACTTGTTATTAGAAACTTGAATACTAAGCAGGAGGATACTATTCAATTTGTGACAGATTACACATTCTCTAAAGAACAAAAAATAATTTCATATATAACCACTGGGGATGATAATGTTATTAAGCCTGGAGTTTACATTAAAGATTTAAATAATAACTTAACAAAGCATATTTTCGAATCTCATGTAAAAACAAAGTACTATAAACTTAATTTAAGTAATAGTGGAAAAAAATTAGCTTTCATTGTTGACACTGATTCCACAAAATCTTATCGGAGAAATAAAGAGTTGTATGCTTGGAATTCTAAAGATGATTTAAAATTAATTTTGGATAGAAAAGCCTCACCAAAAGGTTACCATGTTTCATCAGATGGTCAAATTAGTTTTTCAGATGATGAAACCAAATTATATTTTGGTTTAGCATTGCCTGAAATATATCAAGACACTTTACTTCTGAAAGAGGAAATTGTTGATGTTGAGGTTTGGACTTATGATGAACCAAGACTGTATACAATTCAAGAGATGCAGTTAAATAATGATAAGAAAAAATCATTCAAATCTGTTTATAATTTTGATAATGAAAAAGTTATTCAAATAGCAAATAAAGCTTTTCCAAATGCAATAATATCTGAGCACGGAAATAGTGAATATGCATTGATAAGTAATCCTCAGCCATACCAATTAAGCTCTCAATGGACTGCACTTTTTTCAAAAAATGATTTAGCTGTAAAGAATATAAAAAATGGAGACTCTGAAATTGTTATAAAAGGTAATCCAAGTTTGGCGAGATTAAGCCCACAAGGCTATTATGCGTATGGATACAATCAAGTTGATAGTACATGGTATACACACAACCTAAAAAAATCAAAATACACTGAGCTGACAAGAGGAAAAATATTTTACAATGAATTAAGTGATTATCCTAATTACCCAAGTTCTTATGGTATAGCAGGTTGGAGTAAAAATGACAAAACTATTTTTATTTATGATCGTTATGATATTTGGGAGTTTGATGCGGATACTGGAAATAGTAAGCGTTTAACCAATGGTCGTGTATCAAAAACTTCTTACAGGCTAATTAGTCTCGATAATGAAATTAAATTTATTGACACCTCTCAAAAATTGTTAATGATTACATTCAATGAATTAACAAAAAACTCCGGTTATTATGAATTTGATTATAAAAAAAATATTGGTCAACAGCTTTTGGATGGTCCATACAGATATTCATCACCCAAAAAAGCTAGATTATCTGAAGATATTATTTATACGCGACAATCATTTATAGAATATCCTGATATAAGATTATCTAACCTAAATTTCAAATCTGATAAAATAATTAGTAATGCCAATCCACAGCAAGTTGATTATAATTGGGGTACATCAGAATTGGTTAATTGGTCATCGTTGGATGGTATGCAATTGACTGGAATGTTGATTAAGCCTGAGAATTTTGATCCATCAAAACAATATCCAATGATTGTAAACTTTTATGAAAAAAGTTCAAATGGTCTGCATACCCATAGAGCACCAAATCCAGGTAGATCTTCAATCAATTATAGTTTTTATACAAGCAGAGGTTATTTAATTTTTAATCCTGATGTACACTATAGGGTTGGATATCCAGGTGAAAGTGCTTTTAATTGTGTTATTCCTGGAATAACGTCTTTGATTGAAAAAGGATTTGTCGATAAGGATAATATCGGTGTACAGGGTCACAGTTGGGGAGGTTATCAAATAGCATATTTAGTTACAAAAACTGATATTTTTAAAGCAGCAGAGTCAGGAGCTCCAGTTGTAAATATGATTAGTGCATATGGTGGTATTAGATGGGATACCGGACTCAGCAGACAATTTCAATATGAGCATACACAAAGTAGAATTGGAGGAACACCTTGGGAGTATCCTCAGAGATACTTTGAAAATTCACCAATATATAATGTTGATAAAATAAATACACCCCTTCTAATAATGCACAACGATAAAGATGGCCATGTTCCTTGGTATCAAGGTATTGAGTTTTTTATGAGTTTAAGACGTTTATCCAAACCTTCTTGGTTGTTAAATTATAATGACGCAAGACACTGGCCACTAAAAATGAAAAACAGGAAGGATTTTAACATTAGAATGCAACAGTTCTTTGACCATTATCTGAAAGGGGCAAATATGCCTGTTTGGATGCAGAAAGGAGTTCCCGCAATTGAAAAAGGGATTAATCAGGGTTATGATTTGGTAAAATAATAACTTTCTAAAATTATAGTTTTAAGCCTAAGAAGAGAAAAAAAACAAATATTGCTAAGTATAGGTTCACTGAAAAATTTAGCTCTTTATATTTAAATAGAAGCTGATAGAAAGATTGAGTAAGCAAACCTGTAATCAGCCAACCACTATAATTTGATAATGGAACAACCGAATCTTTAAACTCCCAAAAATCAAGCGTGGGGGCTACAGGTTCAATAAAAAAATCAATAAATAACATCAATAGTGAACCCACTAGAATTGATGGGATTTTTCTCCCCTTACATATTTGGTTTGAAATACTTCCAGAGATAATAGTAAGGATAACCCAGTTCATTCCAATTAAAAAAGGAACTCCGAAAAGTTTGGGGCCTAGATTTCTACCATATGAATATTCACCAAATAATAAACCATAATTAACCCCCAAGAATTCAATAAAGATTCCTGTCCAAAAAATCATTACTATACAAAGTAATTCACGTTTATGAAGTTTAATTTGATTAACCATCAAAAGGAGGCTTGTTAAGAACAAATTTATGGGCGTAAAGGACGCAAAAAATATAAAATCATAGAATAAGAGGCCCAGTAATCCAGAAATATGTACTAACCATATTAGAAAAATTGATAAGTATGTTTTATTAATTTTCAATTAGATCGGATATGATTTTTGACGATAATATGCAAAGTGGTATTCCACCTCCAGGATGAACACTTCCTCCACAGAAAAAAACATTTTTTATCTTCTTAGAAAAATTTGGATGTCTTAAAAATGAAGAAAACAGATCATTGCTGGATGTTCCATATAAAGAGCCTAAATATGAGTTTGTGTTTTTGTCCAAATCAGCAGGACTATAAACTTTTTCTTTGATCAGCTTTCCCTTGATATCAATATTTAAAACTTTCTCAATTTTCTTGATAATAATTTCTTTTAGAATTTTAATTTCTGAATTCCAGTTTTGATTTGCGTTATGTGGTGCGTTAACCATAACAAACCAGTTTTCAGAATTTTTAGGTGCGTCATTTTTTACATCCTTGGATGTTATATTTAAATAAACCGTTGGATCATTATAAATTTGTTTTTTTTCAAAAATTGATTCAAATTCTTTTTTGTAATCTGATGAAAAAAAGATATTATGCAAGTCTAAATCAGTTTTGATATTCTTCATACACCAATAAAAAATTACTGCTGAACTCGATCTCTCAGATTTAAGTGATTGATGACTAATATTATTGCCTAGAAGTTTTGTGTAGAAATGATGAGTGTCTACGTTTGAAATAAAATAATTTGACAAGATTTTTTTATCATTATTAATTTCCAAAAATTTAATCTCATTATTCTCAATTTTTAATTTGGTTACCTCACTTTTGAAATGAAATTTAACCCCAATTTTTTTTGCTAGATTAAATAAACTATTTGTTATTTCATGCATTCCACCGTCAGGAATATACGTTCCGTAATGATTTTCCAAATGTTGGATTAAGCTCATCATACCAGGTGTTTTGTAAGGAGATGAACCATTGTATGTTGCGTAGCGATTAAAAATCTGAATCAAATACTTATTTTTTAACTCCTCACTATTAACTTTACTTAGCGTCTTGTTTATTTGAAAAATATTGAAATTAAAAAGTGCCTTAAGAGTATCTGCGTGTATATAAGTTGATAGTTTGTGAAGTGATTTTTTCAAAAAAATCTTTTCAGTAAGATTGTATTTCTTTTCTGCTTTTTTTAAATAATTTTTCACACGAGAACTTGGAACGTCAAACTCCTTTTCAATCTCTTTAAAAAACTTTTTTTTGTCTGAGTATGAAGTGAATTTTTTTCCATCATCCCAAAAGTACTTGCAATGAATTTTTTTCTTTTTGTAATTGAAAAAATTTCGGGGATTTTCGTTGGAAATTGTAAAAAGCTCATCTACTAAGTGAGGCATTGTAAACAAAGAGGGTCCTGCATCAAACCTGAAATCACCTAATTTAAAAGTGCTTAATTTACCTCCTGGATAATTATTTTTCTCATAAACATTTACATCAAAACCTTGATTTTTGAGTCTTATTGCTGAGCAAATACCTCCGATCCCAGAACCTATGATAGCTACTTTCATATTTAAAATTCCCGGGTTTTGATATCAATTATTTCAAATCTTGCAAAAAGATCCTCGCTATACCATTTTCTTTCTCTTGTTTTTTTAATGATCTCTGAATGCGCTTTATTTTTATAAGCAAAATCGCTTATAGCCTTATGATTTTTCCAAACACTAAAGGTTGCTTGTGAAAGAAGGGGTAATTCACCTATGCCTTTATAAAACTCAACTCCACCAGCATTCTTAATCGAATCAGATGCAGATGATACATTTAACCAAAATTCTAATTGTTTACTGAGTTTTATCTTGCCTCTGGTAATAACACCAATTTTATTATTCACATTAGTTTTTTTAGTTTTGTTTACTTTAAATGGATTAATATTATCCCATAAACCGTTAGAAAAAATAGGTTCCATAATGTAATCAACCCTTTTTTTTGCTTTCTTTTTTATTTCTTTAGCGTGAGCGCTATTTTCAATAAAATCATTTATTAAATCAGGTTTTTTCCAAACACACAGTAACGAATAAACATTAAAATCGGGATAAATAAATCCTCCTTTACCTCCTGTCCCAAGCATTTTGTAGAATGTTAAATCCTTTTTATTTTGAAAATATTTTTTTGATTCGACCATTTGTTTAAAAGCCCAAAACTTATTTGATTCGTAGTGAAAAAAGGAAATGGATACTACCATGGTTTTACCATATCAAAATTAATGCTATTCTGTTAATTGAAAATATAATATCTTTATTTTTTAATTAATTTTTTTGAAAAAGAATTACGATTTTATTTTCTGTGGTTATGGTCTGTCCTCCTCTGTAATTCTTTTTAAAATGTCAAGTATTAACTATTATTTAGATAAGAAAATCTTAATTATAGAGAGTAAAAAAAAGGATATAAATAAAACATGGTGTTTTTGGGATAATAATAATTCAAAATGGAATCCTTTTTTATCTAAAAAATGGTCAAAATTAAATTTTAAAACCAATAATATAACTCTAGATTTTGAATTAAATGACATGTCTTATAATATGATAAAGAGTCAGGATTTTTTTAACGTAATTAAAAAAACTGTAAAATCTAAAATGAACGTTGAAGTTTTGTATGATGATGTTTTGTCAATTGATCAGCAAACAAATACCGTTAAAATAAATACATCAAATAATTCATTTACTACTGACAAAGTTTTTAATAGTATTCCAACTTTTTCCCCCTACAATGAAAATTCAAATTTGAGAATGCTATTACAACATTTTAAGGGCTGGACAATCAAAACAAAAAATAAATGTTTTGATCAAGATAAGGCAACCATAATGGATTTTTCAATTGATCAAAAAAATGAAACTCGTTTTTTTTACATTCTTCCTGTAAGCTCAAACGAAGCACTGATTGAATTTACGCTCTTTTCAAAGAAAAAATTAAATGATTCCGAATATGATAAAGAAATTTCAAACTATTTATTTAAAGCTGGTATATCAGAATACAAGATTATTAGTAATGAAAAGGGAGTAATACCTATGACTTGTTTTGATTATTCAAAATACAATTCTAAAAATCTTATTAACATAGGTACATCCGGAGGTTGGACAAAACCTTCAACTGGTTATACTTTTAAATTTATAGATAAAAAATCAGATCAGTTAATAAAATTTTTAGACAAAGAAACTGATTTTAGAAAATTTAATAAAAAAACAAGATTTTGGTATTATGACAGAATATTTTTAGACGTTTTGTATTATCAAAATCATCTTGGTTCACATTTATTTGAAAGACTCTTTTTGAAAAATAAAATTGAAAGAATTTTTAGATTTTTAGATGATGAGTCAAATATACTTGATGATTTAAAAATCCTTTTATCATTTCCAAAATACCTATTTACAAAAACTTTTTTTAAGACACTTTTTAATAAATAATAAAAAATACTATAAATTAAATAATTATTATATTCTTATTTAAAAGGACTTAAAATATTAAAATCATAAAAAAACATATTAAATTTTATCAAATCAATAATTTTTGGTATATTTATGACAAGTCCCGTGTAGACTGGGATTTATAATATAGTCGCGGGTGGAGAGAACGCATCCTGAAAAATCGTTACATATGTTTTAAATTTAAAATGAATGTATGAAGACTTCAAACCTAACTATTCAAAAATATTTAACATACAGAGGAGTTAAATATAATCCAAATAATATTACTAGAGATAATAAAAAGTCATCTAATAATTTGGGAGTTTACAGAGGAGTAAAATTTGCTCTATAAAAAATAAACTTTAATTGTAATTAAGGCTCTATTATTAGGGCCTTTTTTTTTATATAAATTTCAATCTTTAAACATTTTAACAATGAAATCACTGTTATTGGTTTTAAAACCCCTGTACATGCCTGGTGAATTAAATTCCATCATAACATTTCCATTTTTATCTATTCCAATTACACCCCCAGTTGCACCCATATTGCCAACTTTGTCGTGTATTGATATCCGTGCCGCATCTCTTAAGGTTTTGTTTTGATATTCCATCATTGCGGAAATATCATATGCGACTACATTTCTAATAAAATACTCTCCCCATCCTGTTGCAGAAATTCCACATGTTTTATTGTTTGCATAGGTTCCAGCACCTATGACTGGAACATCTCCAATTCTATTCCATTTTTTATTCATCATTCCACCAGTTGAAGTTCCTGCTGTTATATTCCCAGACTTATCAATGGCCACACAACCAACGGTGCCATATTTATTGTCTTTTATTCTTTTGATCTGATTTAGCTGACTTTCTGTTATAAAGTAATCGTTGCTAATTGTTTCTAATCCAACATCTTTCGCAAAATTTTCTGCACCTTTTCCTGATAAAAAAACATGCTTTGATTTTTCCATAACCGCACGTGCAGCAGAAATAGGATTTTTAATGATTTTTAAAGTTGCAACTGCTCCAGCGTTTAAGTCTCGACCTGTCATAATCGAGGCATCCATTTCAACTGTTTCATTATTTGTCAGTACAGAACCTCTTCCTGCATTGAAAAGTTCAGAATCTTCAAGTATTTTTATAGTTTCTTCAACAGCATCAATACTTTTACCCCCATTCTCAAGAATAGAATAACCAACTTCGAGAGCTTCTTTTAACTTATCCTCATATTTATCTTGTAATTCTTTGGGTGTATTCTCTCTAATAACTGTCCCAGCACCACCATGAATTACTATTGCATAGTTATTTATTGATTTTTCACAAGAAAATAAAAGTAAAATGATAATAAATTTTAAATATTTAATCACAGTGAGTTTTTTGTTATGAAGTACCTGTATCCAATAATTAGTAACTGCATTTTTGAGGCTTTATTTAATTCTAATCCATTTTTTGAATAGCTAGGGAGTATTATTTTGTTCAATTTTGCTAGAAGTTGATATATGCTTTTCATTTGTATCGCAATATACAATTCATGTAGTATCTTAGCAAAGTATATGTTAAATCAGCTTTTTTTTCTGATAGTCGGTCTTTTAATGTTAGTTACAGGAAGTAATTATCTTTTAAAATCCTCAGTTGACCTATCACTAAAGTATAAAATTTCAAAAGTAGTTATTGGATTAACTGTGGTTTCAATTGCAACCTCAGCACCTGAACTTTTAATAAGTATAAGTTCAGTTCTGAAAAACTCTAGTGATATTGCAATTTCAAATGTTATAGGTTCGAACATAGCAAATTTCGGTCTTGTTTTAGGTCTTGCACTTTTTTTCTCAAAAATTAAAATAAACTCCAAATTAATATATGAAGATTGGAATTTCTTAATGATTGTAAGTGTGATTTTTTCTCTCTTTGCTTTAACAAAAGTTGAAATTAGTAGGACTGAAGGCATAGTACTTTTTACTTTTTTAATTGCGTCTCTGATTTATATTTTTAAAAACTCAAAAGACAAAGAGGATCTCTCTAATGATAAATACCGTTCAAACACCAAGTTGATTGCTATATTAATTATATCGAGTTTAATGCTGTTTTTTGGATCTGAATTTTTTGTTGATTCATCAATTTATTTTGCAGATTATTTTGGTGTTTCTGAAAGAATTATTGGTTTAACAATTGTTGCCATAGGAACAAGTTTACCTGAAGTTGTTACAACATTGGTTGCTGTGTTCAAAAAGGAGTTAGATATTTCTGTTGGAAATATTATTGGCTCAAATATTTTTAATATTTTGGCTGTTATAGGCATCACATCGATTATTAAACCTTTAAAAATTACAAATAAATTAAATCTTCAATTTGATTTATCAATAATGTTTGTTTTCATGTTATTCTTATTTCTTTTTTATTCTTTTTCAAAAACAAAAATATTAGGAAGAATTCATGGAGTTATTTTACTAGGTTCATTCACTATCTATTATCTCGTTATTTTGTAAAAAAAAACACCCCAAGTGGGGTGTTTAGAAATTAAAATCTATTATACTAACTAGACTTTGGCTGATTTAACAGTTTTTATAATTCTAGCCGCGATTTTATATGGATCGCCATTTGATGCAGGTCTTCGATCTTCTAACCATCCTTTGTAGCCTTTCTCCACCGTTATGATAGGAATTCTAATCGATGCTCCTCTATCAGAAACTCCATAACTGAATTGCGTAATTGATTGAGTTTCATGTTCACCAGTTAATCTTTGATCATTATATGCACCATAAACAGCAATGTGTTCATTAACGACAGGCCTGAAAGCTTCACAAATAGCTTCATAAGTTTCTTTGGAACCACAAGTTCTGAGAGTTGAATTTGAAAAGTTGGCATGCATACCTGAACCATTCCAATCAGTTGCTCCCAATGGTTTAGGATGATACTCAATCGCTAGACCATAATCTTCAGCTAATCTTTCTAAAAAGTAACGAGCCACCCAAATTTCATCTCCAGCTTTCGCTGCACCTTTTGCAAAAATCTGGAACTCCCATTGACCAGCAGCAACTTCAGCATTGGTTCCCTCAATGTTGATTCCAGCATCGATACATATATCTAAATGTCTATCCATAATTTCTCTACCGAAAGCATTTTTTCCACCAACTGAACAATAAAATTGACCTTGAGGAGTTTGGTCTTTTGGGAAACCTAGTGGTAGGTTGGTTTCAGGATCCCACAAGAAATATTCCTGCTCAAATCCAAACCAAAAATCATCATCATCATCATCAATAGTCGCTCTTCCGTTTGATTCATGAGGTGAACCATCCGAACTTAAAACTTCATTCATAACAATAAACCCATTTTTTCTAACTGGATCAGGATATATTGCAACAGGCTTTAGTAGACAATCTGAAGAACCACCCGGGGCTTGTTGAGTTGAACTACCGTCAAAAGCCCATATTGGACAATCTTCTAGTTTACCACTAAAATCAGATACAACTTTTGTTTTACCACGCAGGCTTTGGGTTGGTTTGTATCCATCCAACCATAAATATTCAAGTTTAGATTTGCTCATAATAGGTTTATTTAAGATAAAATAAATGTATAGTTATTTTGCAAAAAAAAATGATACGTAATATCAAAGTTTTCCGTTTTTATGAACATCATAATTTTAGTACTAAAAAATTATTTTTTTATTAATAAATAGACTTAAAATATGTTTTTTCTTCAATAGTAATTAACAAATAAATTGGTCAATTTTTTAAGTAAAAACAATAAGCATTATCTTTGATGAATAATTAGTCTTTTGAATATCGACAACAAATATTATCACAGGGGTGTTTCGTTCGACAAAAAAGATGTTCATGACGCTATAAAAAATATCGACCAAGGTCTATACCCCAATTCATTCTGTAAAATTATTCCTGACATTATTAATAATGACGATGAAATGTGTCTTGTCATGCATGCTGATGGTGCAGGTACAAAATCATCACTAGCTTATGCATACTGGAAAGAAACCAATGACTTTTCTGTATGGAAAGGAATCTCTCAAGATTCTCTAATCATGAATATCGATGACCTTATTTGTGTTGGAGCTACAAAAAATATAGTTGTATCCTCCACAATAGGAAGAAACAAAAAATTAATTCCAGGTAAAGTTCTCAAAGAAATCATCGAAGGAAATGAGCAGGTTATTAATATGCTAAACTCTTTCAATTTAAATATAATCTCGTCAGGAGGTGAAACTGCTGATGTTGGGGATTTAGTCAAAACAATCATTGTTGATAGTACAGTTTTTACTAGAATGAAAAGAGGTGATGTGATTGAGAATAAAATAAAATCTGGTAATGTAATTATTGGCCTTGCCTCATTTGGAAAATCTACGTATGAAGAAGTATACAATGGTGGAATGGGTAGTAATGGGTTAACCTCAGCAAGACACGATGTGTTTAGTAATGAATATAGAAAAAAATATCCCGAAACTTTTGATAATAACTTACCTAAAAATTTGATTTATACAGGATCAAAAAAACTAACTGATCCTGTTGATGGAGTTGAATTAAATGCTGGTAAATTAGTTTTATCACCCACCAGAACCTATGCACCTGTAATCGACAAAATTTTTCAAAATATTGACAGAAAAAGCATCAATGGTATTATTCATTGCAGCGGAGGTGCACAAACGAAAGTTTTAAATTTTATTGATAATTTGCATATAGTAAAGTATGATTTATTTGAAATACCACCGCTTTTCAATCTGATTCAAAGAGAATCAGGAACGAATTGGAGAGAAATGTATCAGGTTTTTAATATGGGACACAGGATGGAAATATATGTTGATAATAAATATGCAGATGAAATTATATCCATCTCAAAAAGTTTTAATGTTGATGCTAAAATAATTGGTAAAGTTGAAGAAAGTGACGCAAAAAAATTAACAATTGTTTCCGAAAAAGGAACATTTATTTATTGATGTTAGAAAAACTTAAAGCACTAGAAGAAAAATTCAAAGAACTATCTAGTTTGATTATTCAGCCTGATATAATGTCTGACCAAAAAAAATATGTTAAGATCAGTAAGGAGTATAAGGACTTGAAAGAGATTATCGATAAAAAAACAGAATATGAAAATATTTTAAAAAATATTGAAGAAGCCGGTGATATTATTAAAAATGAACATGATAAAGAGATGCTTGAATTAGCAAATTCTGAAATGGTGATCTACAAAGAAAAGTTAGTTAATTTGGAGGATCAATTAAAAGTTTTGTTGATTCCAAAAGATCCCGACGATTCAAAAAATATTGTTATGGAACTAAGAGCTGGTACGGGTGGGGATGAAGCAAGTATTTTTGCTGGAGATTTATTCAGGATGTACTCTAAATATGCTGAAAAACAAGGTTGGAAAGTTAACCTTGTAGATTTTAATGAAGGCACTGCAGGTGGCTATAAAGAAATTATTTTTGAAATAAATGGTGAAAATGTATATGGAACCATGAAGTTCGAATCCGGTGTGCACAGAGTTCAAAGAGTTCCTCAAACTGAAACTCAAGGTAGGGTCCATACTTCTGCATCAACAGTCATGGTTTTACCGGAAGCAGAAGAGTTCGATGTTGATTTGGATATGCAAGATGTAAGAATTGAACGGACAACATCAACAGGCCCTGGAGGACAATCTGTTAACACAACCTACTCAGCAATTAAACTTCATCATGAACCTACTGGTATTATTGTGAGCTGTCAAGACCAAAAATCACAACATAAAAACCTTGAGAAAGCCCTTAAAGTACTAAGATCAAGATTGTATGAGTTGGAGATTAGTAAAAGAAAAGAAGAAGATTCACAAAAGAGGAATTTGATGGTATCTTCAGGTGACAGATCTGCTAAAATAAGAACTTACAATTACCCACAAGGAAGAGTTACAGACCATAGAATCAATTTAACCTTGTATGACTTACAAAATATTGTTAACGGAGATATTGATAAACTTGTTGAGGAACTCAAACTCCATAATAATATAGAACTAATGAAAAGTGATAAGTAATGAAATTAAATCAATTAGAGAGCAACATTAAATCAAAAAAATCATTTTTATGTTTAGGTCTAGACACAGATATTGATAAAATACCAAAATATCTACTTAAGCATTCCGATCCGGTATTTGAATTCAATAAGATTTTAATTGATGAATTAAATAAAAAAATTGTTGCAGTAAAAATCAATACGGCTTTTTATGAAAGTAGAGGAGCATCCGGTTGGACTTCTATGGAAAAAACTATTAAATACCTAAATAAAAATTATCGCGAGCTTTTTACAATTGCAGATGCCAAAAGAGGAGATATTGGAAATACATCAAAAATGTATGCTAAAGCTTTTTTTGAAAACTTAAATTTTGACTCAATAACTCTGTCTCCCTATATGGGAGGGGATACTGTAACTGAATTCCTTAATTATGAGGATAAATATCCAATTATACTTGCTTTAACTTCAAATAAGGGCGCTGAGGATTTTCAATTGCCAAATAATTTATTTGAAAATGTTATAATTACATCTAAAAACTGGAAAAATTCAGATAAAATTATTTATGTTGTTGGTGCAACAAAATCTGATTTTCTAAAAAAAATCAGAGATATTATACCAGATAATTTTTTATTAATTCCCGGAATTGGTGCCCAAGGTGGAGACGTAGACGAAGTAATTAAATCCTGTACAACGACTGAAAACAAAAAGATACTGATCAACATATCTAGATCAATAATTTATGCAGGAAATAACGAAAACTTTGTTATTGAGGCGGTAAAAAAAGTCGATGAATTTAATAGTTCTATTAATTTTAAATAAAAAGGGCCGTTACCGGAAAGCAACAGCCCTTTATAATTAGAAAAAATTAAAACAACTAACTAAAAATTATAAATTTTCTAATTATTTTACGCTGAAATCAGCGTATGCACCTGTACCATGCTCAGCAATATCAAGTCCTTGAGCTTCTTCAGCTTCAGATACTCTAAGACCTACTAAGGCTTTCACTAATAGTACAATTAAACCAGCTCCAACACAACAGAATATACCTGCTATACCAATGACACCAAGTTGGATTAAAATTTGACCTCCGCTCGCTAAGCCTCCAAAGATACCTACTGCTAAAGTTCCCCACATACCGCAAAAGAGGTGAACAGGGATCGCTCCGACTGGATCATCTAATTTAGCTTTATCTAATAAAGCAACACCACCAAGAACAATTGGACCAGCAATTGCACCAATCGCAATTGCTTCCCATGGCAACATTTGATCTGCTCCAGCCGTAATTCCAACTAATCCACCAAGAACACCGTTCATGAACATTGTAATATCTAAGGTTCCGTATACTAATTTAGCAGTTAATGCACAAGCAATACCACCTGCAGCTGCTGCTAAACATGTTGTTACTAAAGTTAGAGATGTTAATGCTGGGTCAGCAGATAATACTGAACCCCCATTAAATCCGAACCATCCTAGCCAAAGTATTAGTACTCCAGCTGCTGAGAGAGGTAGATTTGACCCAGGAATCGCTACAGGATTTCCATCTTTATCAAACTTTCCTTTTCTGGCACCTAAGAAGTAAATGATGATTAAGGCTCCCCAACCACCTACAGAGTGAACCAAAGTAGAACCTGCAAAGTCATAGAAACCCAATTCAGAAGCCCATCCGCCTCCCCATTGCCAAGAACCAACAATAGGATAAACAATAGCAACATACAAAGAAGCTATTAATATGAATGAGAAAATTTTAATTCTTTCAGCGACAGCTCCAGATATAATTGTTGCGGCGGTAGCTGCGAACATAGCTTGGAACAAAAAGTCTGTCCAGTATGTGTAACCACCGTCAGCATAAGTTAACTGATCGTAACCTTCACCTGGATCAATGAAAGGCCCAGCAAAGCCAACCGTTCCACCCATGACAAAGTCACCAGGATACATCAGGTTGAAACCTACCAAGTAATATATAATAATACCAGCTGTGATTACGAAAAAGTTTTTAAACAATATGTTGACAGTATTTTTCTGTTGTGTTAATCCAATCTCAAGGAATGAGAATCCAAGGTGCATGAAAAACACAAGAAACGTACATACCATCATCCATACGTTGTTTGTAGTTAATAATTCCATATATATATTTATTTTATAGTTATTGTTTAAGGTTATAGACTAAATCCAAAAACTAGAAATGCAGCTTCAGCATCAGGGTTAATGATGAATGATCCAAAAACTGGCAATGAGAAGTCTTCAGTAATAGCGATATCTTTTGATCCACTAAACGAAACATTGACTAAACCACTATCACCACCTGCATAAAAACCAACGTCTCCATCGCTACCGTAACCTACAGCAACGCCAACAGGACCGATTGGAAACCCAGCTTCAACATAAAGAGCTCCGTGGTCTGTAAAATAGCCAACGGTTAAATCAACGGGACCT
>CABZTM010000017.1:0-29699 GCA_902528705.1 uncultured Bacteroidota bacterium
TCTCATTACTTATGATTTCTTGTGGAGGAGGAGGGGGTGATGGAGATAGTGGAGGAGGAGATCCACCACCACCACCAACACCACCGGGAAATCCAACCTTAACAAGTCCTGCAGATAATACAGTTTGTGAAACTGGTACAAGTATCTCTAATACCCAGAGTAACGTAATTTTTACTTGGCAATCATCAAGCTCAACAAATTCATACGAATTAGAAGTAAAAAATTTAAATACGAATTCTATCCAAAATATAACAGGAATCACAACAACAACATCAACTGTTACACTTGATAAAGGTGAGCCTTATTCATGGAAGGTTGTTTCAAAAAATAGTCAAACCACTCAAACAGGATCTAGCTCTACTTGGAAATTTTATTTAGCAGGTTTAGGTTCTAAAAATTATGCTCCTTTTCCTGCAGAGTTAAAATCCCCCAAATCAGGTTCTACAATTGCAAGAAACTCTGAAGGTAAAGTTACTTTCGAATGGGATGGATCAGATCCTGATCAAGGTGATCAACTTACTTTTACTTTGTATGTTGATAAAGTAGACGGAAAGCAAACTCCATCAAGTGACTTGACTGATTTAAATGTCAAAACAATTGATGCTGTTTTAGATGGAGGATCTACTTATTATTGGAGAGTTAAATCATCTGATGGAACAAACAGTAGCTTCTCTAATATATACTCATTTAAAACTGAATAAAATACACACTAAAATCTATGGCAAAATCTCAACAAACCTTTAATAAGTTAGAAAGAGAAAAAAATAAAGCAAAAAAAAGAGAAGAAAAGCGTAAAAAAATGCAAGCTAGAAAAGAAGCTAGAGCTCGAGGTGAATTAAAACAAGATGAGTTTGTCTACGTTGACCATCTGGGTAATTTCAGAGATACGCCACCTGATCCTGAAGAGAAAGAAGAAGTTAATCTTGAGTCAATTCAAATAAGTACTTCAAAAAAAATTGACAACAATGAAAAAGTTACAGGTAAAGTAACTTTTTATGACCCTGATAAAGGTTTTGGTTTTTTAAAAAATACTGAAACTCAAGATTCTTATTTTTTTCATTTTAGTGAATGTGCTGATCAACTAGATGTAGGTGATAAAGCAGAATTTGATTTAATTAAAGGTGAAAAAGGCATGAATGCGGTAAAAATAAATAAACTATAATGAACCATAATATATATTATGTTAAATTATATAAATTAGATAATGGCGCGTAAGATAATTTTTGCATTTTTTATAGGAATATTAATAGGCGGCGGCTATGCTTTATATTTGATAAACAACCCTGTAAGCCCATTAGAAACCATTGTTAATGATGATTCAACAATTTCGATTACATATAGTAGGCCTTTCAAAAAAGAAAGAATAATTTTTGGAGAGAAATCTGATAGTGCATTAGTTCCGTACGGTCAATATTGGAGAACCGGAGCTAATAAACACACATATGTAGAAAATACTAAAGAAATTGAAATTAATGGAAAACTCTTAAATCCAGGAAAATATTCAATTTTTTCCATTCCTGGTGAAGATGAATGGGAGGTTTTTTTTAACACCAATATTAATTACTTCGGAGTGTATAGACCTGATAGCTCAGGAGATATTATCTCTATAAAAGTTCCTGTGATTAATTTATTAAACGAAGTTGAACAGTTTACTATTGATTTTGAAAAAGATTCTATCCTAAATTATATATCATTAAAGTGGAGTTTTTCTAAGGTTATTATACCTTACAAATAGCATGACATCTAAATCTTTCAGAAAAACAATCAGCTATATTTTAATATTTTTTCTTGTTTTTTTAATATTTTCTGGGCTTTCTTACTATGTAATAACTGTTATTCAAAAGAAAAATAACCTAATGGATATTGGGGAGTATTCACCTAAATCAACTCTTGTTGTTGATGAAAATAAAATTTACAGATCAAAATTTCCGTTTATTGATGTACACAGTCATCATTGGGATATGCCAATACAAGATTTATCCACATTAGTGTCTGAAATGGATAGTTTAAATATGGCATATTTAATAAATCTGAGTGGGTCTGGCTTAGCTACTTTTTTTGGTAAACAAGATTTAATGGAAAAAAACCTTACAAGTTCAATTAAAAATGTAAAGGAAAATTATCCAAAAAGATTTGGAGTTTTTTTCAATATTAACTTTAATCGAATTGATGATGAGAATTTTAGAAGGAACACTACCCTACTAATAAACGATGCCGTTAATCAAGGTGCAATTGGGTTAAAAGTTTATAAAAACTTAGGACTAAACTTAAGAGATTCAAAAGGAAAAAGAGTACCAGTAGATGATGAGAGATTAGATTTTATATGGGAAGAATGCGCTAAGTTAAATATTCCAGTTTTAATTCATTCAGGTGAACCGAAAGCTTTTTTTGACCCAATTGACAAATTTAATGAAAGGTGGCTGCATGCCCGTGAAAAGCCAAACAGTTTTCGATCTAGCGATCAATATCCAGCCTTCGACAAGATAATGCTAGAACAACACAATATGTTTAGAAAACACTCTAAAACGACATTTATTAATGCTCATTTCGGTTGGTTTGCAAATGACTTGAGTAAATTATCAAAAATTCTTGATGAATTACAAAATGTTAGTGTGGAGTTTGGAGCTGTAATTAATGAATTAGGAAGACAACCTAGAGCAGCAAAAAAATTCTTTATTGAATATCAAGATAGAATTCTTTTCGGAAAAGATATTTATAAGAAGGACGAGTATTATATATATTTTAGAGTTTTAGAAACTAGTGATGAATATATTCAGTATTACAGAAAAAGACATGGTCTTTGGAGATTATACGGAATAGGTTTGCCTGATGATGTCTTAAAAAAAATATATTATGAAAATGCATTAAAAATGTTTCCTTCCATTGACAGATCACTATTTAATTAATATTTATAATTTTGACAAATGAAGATCGGAATTCCAAAAGAAATTAAAGAAAATGAATATCGAGTAGGAATGACCCCATCAGGTGTCCAAACCCTAATTGAGAGTAAACACGATGTTTTTGTCCAATCTGGGGCTGGAATTGGTAGTAGATTTTCAGATAATGATTATTTAGCAGTTGGTGCAAAAATTCTTAAATCAATAGAAGAAGTATATGAAATCTCAGAAATGATAATTAAGGTCAAAGAGCCCTTAAAAAAAGAATATAACTTAATCAAAGAAGGTCAAATTATTTATACTTTTTTTCATTTTGCATCATCTAATGAATTAACTCAAGCAATGATAGATAATAAATCAATTTGTATTGCTTATGAAACTGTTGAGAATTCCGATGGCTCTCTCCCCCTACTCACACCAATGTCTGAGGTTGCTGGAAGAATGGCTGCTCAACAAGGAGCAAAATTTCTTGAGAAGCATCAGAAAGGATGTGGTATATTGCTAGGTGGCGTTCCTGGTGTTAGTCCAGCAAAAGCGGTTGTTATTGGTGGTGGTGTTGTTGGAGCTCAGTCTGCAAAAATGCTTTCTGGATTAGGTGCAGATGTAACAATTTTAGATATTAGTTTGGATAGGATGAGGAAATTGGATGATATAATGCCTAAAAATGTTAAAACAAAATTTTCTAATCCCTATAATATAAAAGAATGTATTAAAGATGCTCACTTAGTAATTGGAGCTGTCTTGCTCCCTGGTGCAAAAGCACCCAACTTAATTACAAGAGCAATGCTAAAAAATCTTAAGAAGGGAACCGTTTTGGTAGATGTTGCAGTTGATCAAGGTGGATGTTTTGAAACAACAAAACCAACAACACACAGTGACCCAACCTATATAATCGAAGATGTCCTTCATTATTCTGTTGCAAATATGCCAGGAGCAGTTCCAATGACTTCAACAGAGGCTTTAACCAATGCGACAATTAATTATGCTAAAGAAATTGCAAATAAGGGATGGAAACAAGCATGCATTCAAAATAAACCTTTGAAAAAGGGATTAAATATCGTTAATGGTCATGTTGTCTATGAAGCAGTTGCAAAAGCTTTTAACATGAAACACACTAAATTAGATTTTTAATAGATGAGAAATATACCCTCAGTAGATTTAAATGATTTTATGTGTAATGATTTTGATAGAAAAAAAAGTTTTGTAAAAAAAATTGGTAAGGCTTATAATGAAATTGGTTTTGTTGCTTTAAAAGGTCATTTTTTAAATAATGAAGATATAAAAGAGGTTTACAGATCAATCAAAGAGTTTTTTGATCTTCCAAACGATATAAAATCAAAATATGAGCTTGAAGGGTTTGATGGTCAAAGGGGTTATACTTCATTTGGAAAAGAACACGCAAAGGGAAAAAAACAAGGAGATTTAAAGGAGTTTTGGCATTTTGGACAATACTTAGATGATGATGAATATTCTAAATATAACTACCCAAAGAATCAATTGGTTGAGGAGTTGCCAAAGTTTAATGATATTGGAAAAAAAGTCTTTCAATCTCTTGAGAAAACAGCAATATATGTTCTCAGAGCTATTTCACTTTATTTAGATTTGGAAGAAGATCATTTTGACAAATATGTTAATAAGGGGAATAGTATTTTGAGGCCAATTCACTACCCTCCCATAAAAACAAAACCTAAGGGTGCTGAAAGAGCTGCAGCTCATGGTGATATAAATTTAATTACACTCCTAATGGGTGCTCACGGTAGAGGCTTACAGGTTTTAACTAATGATGGTGAGTGGATTGATGCAATTGCAAAAGAAGATGAAATTGTAATTAATGTTGGTGATATGCTGTCACGTTACACAAATAATAAGCTAAAATCTACTGTTCATAGGGTTATTAATCCCCCAAAAGAGTTGTGGAAAAAATCTAGATACTCTATTCCTTTTTTCCTTCATCCAATTGGAACAATGAGTTTAAATGTATTAGATTCATGTATTGATGAAAAAAATCCTAAAAAATATGATGATATTACTGCTCACGAATTTTTAATTCAAAGACTAAAAGATATTGGTGTTCTTTAAATGAAAAAACTAAATTCATTTGAGGACTTAGGTTCTTTACTATCGGAAGAATTCATGACAAAAAAAAAATCTGAGAATGAAAATATTTTGGCTAAACAAAATTTAGAGGTGCACTATTCTATTAAAGGAAGAGCTGGTGTTCCTGTAATTATTGTTAAAGGTTTTAAAAACATCAGTTCAGAACAGCTTAAAAATCTAGCAAAATCTATTAAAAAAAAGCTGGGTACAGGTGGCAGTATTAAAAATAATGAACTTTTCTTTCAGGGTGATAAAAGAGACAAAATTATTTCTATTTTGGAATCAAAAAACCACACCGTTAAGAGAGTTGGGGGTTAGATTTTAATTGCGATATAGTTGAACAGTTTTAAAAATTTTATTTAACCATCATGCTCTACAACTGTTGAGTTTTTGCTTAGAAGGTAAATAAAAATTCCAAATCCAACAACAAATGATATGACACCTATTGCTGTTCCACCAATAGCAATTGGTAAAATGTCTAGTAGTGCTTCAACTATAATAAATCCAATAAAAATTTTGAATGCACTTGATGGAAATAAAGCAGAAATTCTTTTGTAACATGTAGCCCAGTAGAACCATATTACTGGAATTAAAAAAACTATAAATGCAATGATAAGTCCAGAACTTACATTTGAAATTAGACCAGTCATTACTTCGTTAGGATTTTCAACCATTGCCATTCCAAGTTTTTCACCCATTTCTTGCTGTTCCTGAGGACCAAATGTCGCTGCTTCCTCCAAATCATAACCAAGGTACCCGAATACTGCTGTACCAAGCCCCATCGCTGAAATTATCAATAAAGGGATTGACATAAGGATTGTAAACAGAAGTCTTAATAGGTATGTAGTGCCGTTAATCGTGCCACTGAACTGGAAATATTTTTTCATTTTTTATTTTTAAATTACAAAATTATATCCACTTTACAGGGGCAGAATTGTTTTTTATTAGAAATTCGTTACATTTTTTAAAATGATTATTACCAAACCAAAAACCTTTGTTGGCACTCAATGGCGAGGGATGTCCTGATTTTAAAATGAGGTGCTCATTTTCATTAATATACTTTTCTTTACCTTTTGCATAATTCCCCCATAACATAAAAACTAAACCTTTTTTTTGCTTAGAAATTATATTAATAACGTTATCAGTAAATTTTTCCCATCCAATATATTTATGACTTCCAGGAAATCTTCTCCTTACCGTTAGTACAGAATTTAGTAAGAGCACACCTTGTTCAGCCCAATCTGATAAATCACTCTTTAACCTTAATTCACCATAATTTTTACCCAACTCTTTAAATATATTTACTAGAGATGGTGGATTATCAATTTCATTTTCAACTGAAAAACATAAACCATTTGCTTGCTGATCCCCGTGGTATGGATCTTGTCCAATGATTATTACTTTTACTTTATCAAATGGACATAAATCAAAGGATCTAAAAATATTTTTTCCAAGAGGAAAACATTTAAAACTACTATATTCTTTTTTTGTTTTTTGAACGATTTCCAAAAAGTATTCAGAATTAAATTCTTTTTGTAATATTTTTTTCCAGGATTCTGTAATTCTTATACTCAACTTTTGTTATTGTGAAGTTTGGAGACAATCATTGAAACCGTTGCATCTCCGCTGACATTTACAACTGTCCTACACATATCTAGTGGTCTATCAACAGCAAATATTAAAGCTAGGCCAGCCTCCGGAATACCAGCTTGAGCTAATACTATAACTAGCATTACAATTCCAGCACTAGGAACTGCTGCTGCTCCAATTGAAGCTAATGTTGCTGTAGAAATTATACCAAGTTGATCTACAATAGATAACTCTAGTCCAAATGTTTGGGCTATAAATACTGCAGCAACTGCTTGATAAACTGCTGTTCCGTCCATATTGATAGTTGCTCCAATAGGCAAAACAAAACTTGAAACCTCCTCCTCCACTTTTAAGTGGTTAGTGACCCTATCCATAGTCACAGGTAGTGTTGCTGCACTTGAGCTTGTTGAAAATGCGACTAATTGTGCAGGTAAAATCCCCTTTAGAAAATATTGCGGTGATTTTCCAGTCAGTAATTTCACGATTATTAAATAAAAAACTAATAAAATAACAAGACCTAATATCAATGTTAGTGAGTAAAGCAACAGACTGGTTAGTAGGTCGGCGTTAGGGGCTTCAGCAACAAGTGTAGCTAATAAAGCAAACACTCCATACGGTGCACAAAGCATTATCAAATCAATTATTTTTAGAACAACATCATTTAATGAATCAAAAAATAATTTTAATGGTTTAGATTTATTTTCAGGAATTAAAATCATCGAAATACCAAATAGAATTGCAAAGAAAATTACTTGCAGCATATTTTTATTACTTGATGCAGCTCCTACTATGTTAGATGGTACTAAATCGATGAGAGGCTGAAGCGGACCTTGTGATTTTTGATCACTTGCAATTTTTCTTTTTTCTGCAGCATCAGATGCGTATGCTTCTATAAGCTCGGTTCTAGTTTTCTCGCTTACGCTTTCACCTGGTTTTATAAAATTAACAACTATTAAGCCAATAGAAACTGCACATATGGTAGTAAAAAGATATGTAGTAATTGTTTTTGCTCCCATTGATGACAATCTAGAAATATCTTTTAAATCGGAAATCCCTTTGATTAAGGATGCAAGAATTAAAGGTATAGCAATGAGTTTAAGTGAATTAATGAAAATTGTTCCAAAAGGCTTAATCCAATTTGTTATGAGAACTGTTCCGCCGCTGATTGTGCTCATAAAAAAGCCAAATACAACACCCGAAAGCATACCAATTAAAATTTTTAAGTGAAGTGACATTAAATATTATTTGAATTGTTAATTAACATGTTGTCAAGAATTACAAGTGCGGCCATTGATTCTACAATTGGAACTGCTCGTGGCACTACACATGGATCGTGTCTTCCCTTGCCTTTCATTTCTTTTGAATCACCATCCTTATTAATGGTTTTTTGTGACTTCATAATTGTAGCCACAGGCTTAAAAGCAACATTAAAAAATATATCCATACCATTGCTAATACCACCTTGAATTCCACCTGAAAAATTTGTTATTGTTTTTCCTTCACTATCGAATTGATCATTATGTTTACTTCCAAACATCTTAGTGCCATCAAAACCACTTCCGTACTCAAAACCTTTGACTGCATTAATAGAAAGCATAGCTTTACCTAGCTCTGCATGCAATTTATCAAAAACAGGTTCACCTAGCCCAATAGGAACTCCACTTACTACGCAAGAAACAACACCCCCTACAGTATCTCCATTCTTTCTAGTTTTAATAATTAACTCTTCCATTTTTTTTGCAGTATTTTCATCAGGACATCTTACAATATTTTTTTCAGAATCACTTAAATTATAATTCTTATATGTACTTTTTAATGAAATACTACCAACCGACTTAACAAAGCCTACTATTTTAATATTTTTTAAAATTTGTTTTGCAATAGATCCAGCTACCACCCTGCAAGCGGTTTCCCTGGCAGAACTTCTTCCCCCTCCCCTATAGTCTCTGTTTCCATACTTTTTTTCATAAACATAATCTGCATGTGATGGTCTAAAAATATCTTTGATGTGATCGTAATCCTTTGATTTTTGATCCTTATTTTTAATAATGAAACCAATTGGTGTCCCAGTTGTTTTTCCTTCAAACAATCCCGATAAAATTTCTACTTTATCATCCTCTTTTCTCTGTGTAACAATTTTAGATTGCCCAGGTCTTCTTCTGTCTAGATCATATTGAATTTTACTTATGTCAATATCAATATTCGATGGAGAACCATCAATAATACCACCAATACAAGGGCCGTGAGACTCTCCGAAAGTTGTTAGTTTAAATATTTTACCAAAAGAATTGCCCATAAACATCAAAAATAAGTTTAAATTTTAAGACATTATAGTGTTTATTTCCAAAACTTATTTTTACTGCTCAAACCAATTCCTGGATTAAAAGTGTTGGTTGGATCTAGTTCTTTATAGAAATTTAATAAGTCTGTTTTTGCAACATACTCATGACCAACATTATGTTCAGAAGGGTATTCAGCACCTCTCTTATCATAAATCTCAAACATTTTTTTCTTAATACCCTCTTGGTCATAACCTTTTTTAATAATATAATTTTGATGAAGAACATGACAAAATAAGTGTCCATAGTAAAATTTTAACTCAAACTTTTTATCCAAATCAGCAGGTAATTCCTCAAACCATTTTTTCTCATTTCTAGGAAAAGCTATATCCATTGACATTTGACCTCCAATTTTATACTCAAAAATTTTTGAATATCTTCCAAATGCACTTGCAGCTGTGTATCTGTGTAAAATTGCTTTCTTACCTTCTTTATCACTACATTCAAAAAAATCGCCCTCAGAACGACTAAAAAAATGTTTAAAATAATCTCTAGCTTCATCAATACCTTCATCTGACATTTCAATAATCCAATGATGATCATATTTTTCTCTGAATTCTTCTATTCTTTTAGGAAGATGATTTGGCCAAAAAATACTTAAAAATTGCATCATTTTGTCAGATAGATTTGATGGGAGAAAATAAAACATTTTTGATAATAAGTCTACTTTTCTTTTCATCTCAAATAATGTTGGTAGGAATTTAGTTCCTAATTTTTCAAGTACGATAAATGTGTCTTTACTGTACTTTTTTGCAGCATCGTAACAATCTTTATGCATGTAATCACCAGAAACTGGTAGATATTTAAAATTCTTTAAAATATCTCTTCTGATTTTCCAAAAAGTATTTGGCTGATTTGAACCAACATAAAAAACTTGATTTTTTTTAGCGGACGGATATGTTTTTAACCTAACTGCAAAAACAGCAACTTTTCCTGCTGATCCAGATGCACCGCTCAGAAGATTTGTATCTGCATTGAAACGGGCTGGTTTCTCTGATTCTACATCTCTTACTAATTTTTCATAGTTTTCATTTGAAGAAACTTTTTTAGATTTTTTAAAATCCTTTTTCTCAAAATTTTCATTTTCTAGATTATTAATTATTTCTACAGGATTTTTACCCAGATCAATATCCAAATCATTAACCATTACAAGTTTTCCCATCTTATTAATCTTCACATATAGTGACATTTCAGTGTAGGCTGGGCCTCTTTTCACAAGAGAACCCCCCGAATTATTGCATATACCACCAACAATCGATGCACCAATTGATGTAGACCCAATTACGGAGTGCGGTTCTCTTTGAAGAGGTGAAAGTTTTTTTTCTAAATCATAAAGTGTACTACCTGCATGAGCAAGTATCTCTTCTCCTCCATTAATAATATTAATTTTATTAATTCTAAGAGTATTAATAATTAATATGTCTCTATCGTAATCATTCCCGTAAGGAGTTGACCCGCCTGTAAGACCGGTATTAGCTGCTTGCATAATGATAATTAAATCATGCTCAACACAAAAATTTAGAACTTGCCAAAGCTCCATAAGATTCCCGGGTTTAACTACTGCCAGTGCTTTTCCAGATCCATATCTCCATCCATCTAAAAATGGTTTTTTCCCCCAATCACTTATCAGTAAGTATTTTGAGCCAATTATTTTTATTAATTGTTTTTTTAAATCTTCGTTCAAGATCCTTAATCGTATCTATTATAAAGTTATTACATTTAATTAATATTTATAAATTTGCCGTCTGTGAGGTACTTAATAATAATAATATTTTTCATTTCCTGTTCCTCCCCCAATAAATATTCATTAACCGGAAATATTGAGCTAGAGGATAATGAAAAAGTTTTTTTAGTTCAGATGAAAGATAATCGACCTTTATTGATTGATTCAACGAGTGTCAAAAATGGTCAATTTAAGTTTTCAGACTCCATCTACTTCCCTGAAATGCATTATTTATTTTTTGAAAAGGTTACTGGGAATATACCCTTCGTTTTAGAGCCAGGGAATATTTTAATTGACATATATAAAGACTCAATAAGAACTTCTAAAATCTCTGGTACAAAATCTAATCAAGATTGGACAGATTATTTAAATGAAACTCAAATTTACACCACTGAACTTAATAATATTCAAATTGAAATTAATCAATTACTTCGCACAGGAGACTCAATTTTGATTTCTGATTTAGAGGAGCAATTTACCGACGTGAGAGGTAAATTAGTAGATTATGAATTTTTGTTTATGGACGATAAAAAGGACTCGTACATCTCAGCCTTAATTTTACAGAGAATGATTTTTGAAAGATCAATAGATTTTGACAAGGCGGATAGTATTTTAAATTCCTTTGATAAAGGCTTGGATAATACAAACCCATATGTTTCTGTAAGAAACATTATTGATAATTATAAACTTAGTAATATCGAGTCACCTACAATAGGTTCATTTGCTCCCAAGTTTACTGGTCCTGGCATTGATGGTGAAATTATATCACTTGAACAAATTAAATCTAAATACATATTGATTGACTTTTGGGCATCTTGGTGTGAGCCATGCCGTATTGAAAATCCCGTTTTGACTAACTTAATGAAATCATATAGTAATGACGATTTTATAATAATGGGTGTATCTCTTGATATTAGTAGAGACGCATGGATGAAGGCAATTGAGGTGGACGATATTGGGTCTTGGATTCATATTTCAAATCTTGAATACTTTAATGGACCAATAGTAAAGCTGTATAACATCAGAGGAGATATTGGTATTCCTAGTAATTTTCTGATCAATGAAGAAAGAAAAATTATTGCTAAAGACATTAAAAGTGATGAACTAGAGTTTATTCTTAACTCACAATTAAAAAATTTAAACTAAGGATTTGAGAATCATTAAATATGTTTTTTTCAAATCATTATTTAAGATAATAGGGGTTCTACCTTTTCCTATTATATATTTGATTTCTGATTTTATTGCTTTTTTTCTAAAGAAAATTGTTCGATACAGAATTGATGTTGTTTATGAAAATATTAAAAAAACAAATCTAGGCCTTTCCGATAAGGAAATTTCTTCTCACGTAGATGAGTTTTATACTCATTTCTCTGATGTTTTTTTTGAAATGATCAAATTAGACAACATGAATAAAAAACAGATTTCGGAAAAGTTTATTTTGAAAAATACAGATTTAATAAATGGTTATTTTAAAAAAAATAAAAGTGTGATTTTAATGGCATCTCATTATGGTGGGTTTGAGTGGTGCACAACTTTAGATTATTTCTTTAAACATAAAGTTGTTGCAATATACACACCGCTTAAAGATAAAATATTGAATTCCATAGTTTATAAATCTAGATCAAAACATGGAATTAAACTAGTTCAAAGAACTGGTTCAATAAATGAAATAAAAAATATTGAAAATTCTAAAGGAAATTATATTTATGGTCTTGCCGCTGATCAATCTCCACAAATTAGAACCATAAACTATTGGACTAGTTTTTTTGGAGTTGAAACCTTGTTTTTTACTGGGTCTGAAAGATTGGCAAAAGAATTAAGAATTCCTGTTGTTTTTGGAGAAATGAAAAAAATAAATCGTGGTAAATATGAAATGGAATTCAAACTGATAGCTGATGACCCTGTCAAACTTCAGGATAAAGAAATTACAGAAATTTATAAAGGTATGGTTGAAAATCAGGTTAAAAATAATCCATCATATTATTTTTGGACTCACAGAAGGTTTAAGCATAATAAATCAAATTTAACGTAAAGCCTTCTTCACAGCTGTAAATAGTGCTTTTGAATCTTGTTTACTTTTTGATTCAATGTATATTCTTATAATAGGTTCGGTATTTGATTTTCTAACATGAACCCAAGAGGAATTATTTTCTATTTTTAAACCATCGATTTCATTGAATGAAAAGTTGTGAAAGGTTGATTTTAATTTATTTTTAATATAGATAAAGTCAAGATCATTATCAATTTTGATTTTTTCTTTGAGCATGTGATATTTTGGAAGTTTTTCAAACAATTCTGATATAGTTTTATTTTTCAAAGCCAATGATGTAAGTAATAGTCCAATTCCAACTAAAGCATCTCTTCCATAGTGACTTTCTGGATAAATTATTCCTCCATTACCCTCTCCCCCAATTATTGCATTAACAGATTTCATTTTTTCAACAACATTAATTTCACCAACCATGGATGAAAAATATTCAACTCCATACATTTTGCATACATCCCTTAGCCCCATGGATGATGATAAGTTTGATACTGCTGAACCTTTTTCTTTTGATAATATATAATCAGCGCAGGATATTAAGGTGTTTTCTTCACTTATAGTTTCACCATTTTCAGAAACAAAAACCAATCTATCAACGTCTGGATCTACTGCAATACCAAGATCTGAATTACTTTTTAAAACTTCTTCCTTCAACTGATCAAGATTTTTATCTAATGGTTCAGGATCATGAGCAAAATTACCATCAGGAATACAATTTATTTTGATTACCTCAACATTTAAAGCCCCAAGTAGTTTTGGAATAATAATTCCCCCACTTGAATTTATACCATCAACTACGATTTTGAACCTTTTTTTTCTAATTATATCAGAATTAACATGTTTTAAGTTTAAAATTTCATTAATATGAAGATCATATGAGCCTTTAAAATCTTCTATTTTACCTTGATCATTTATATTAGTATTAAATTTGATATCACTGTTTTCAATTTTGAGAATTTTATTAACGTCTTTATGACTTAAAAACTCACCTTTTTCATTAAAAAATTTCAATGCATTCCAGTTTTTTGGATTATGACTTGCAGTAAGCATAATACCACCTTGTAATTTCTTTTTAATTATAACTAACTGAGTTGTTGGCGTAGTATTTAAGTTAATATTTACAACATTTATTCCATTGGAAGAAAGAGTGTCATTTACAATTTTTAGAAACATCTCCCCAGACTCTCTTCCATCCCTTCCAACTGCAATAGCTATATTTGTACTTCCATACTTCTCAATTAAAAAAAGTGAAAAGGCATAAACAAATCGTGATAAATTTGTCGGATTTAGACTGTTTTCATCATCCCCTAGTGTCCCCCTAATTCCTGAAATTGATTTGATGAGTACCATCAATATCAAATATACTAATTCAATAGTTCATTTTTGACAATTTTTTGAACAAGAAAAGTCTTTTTTATCATTATATTGAAAGATTATTTTATGCAAGAATATATTTCAATTACAGGATGCAGAGTTCATAATTTAAAGAATATTGATTTAAGAATTCCACGGAACAAGCTTATAGTTGTTACGGGGGTTTCAGGAAGTGGAAAATCATCACTCGCATTTGATACAATTTATTCGGAGGCGCAAAGAAGGTACATTGAAACTTTTTCTGCTTATGCTAGACAATACATTGGTGGTTTAAAGAAACCTGACGTTGATAAAATTGACGGTTTGTCTCCTGTAATAGCAATCGAACAAAAAACAACAACAAAAAATCCAAGATCTACTGTCGGAACCACAACTGAGATTTATGATTTTTTGAGATTATTATATGCAAGGGTATCAGATGCCTATAGTCCAAAAACAGGAAAAAAAATGGTTAATTTTTCGACAGAGCAAATTATTGAATTAATTTTTTCAAAATTTGAAAATAAAAAAATATCTATTTATTCACCTGTTGTAAAATCCAGAAAAGGACATTACAGAGATTTGTTTTTAAATATCAGAAAAAAAGGTTTTTCTAAAGTTCGAGTAGATGATGTAATTAAAAATATCACCGAAGGAATGGAATTAGATAGGTATAAAATTCATGATATAGATATTATGATTGACAAGTTATCATTAATCAACAATGAAAATTGTTTGAAGCGACTGCAGGAATCAGTTTCATTAGCATTATCGCAAGGTGAAAACTCTGTACTTGTAATCGATGAGAATAATAATAAATATTATTATAGTAAAAATCTAGTTTGTCCAGATACAGGATTTTCATTTGAAAAACCTGAACCTAATTCCTTTTCTTTTAATTCACCCAAAGGGATGTGTAAAGCATGCTCTGGTCTTGGTGTTAAAAACGTAGTTGATATGGATTTATTAATACCTGATAAATCTAAATCGATCTACAATGGGGGAATTACAGTATTAGGTTCATTTCAAAATACTTGGATTTTTAAACAATTAGAAAACATCGCTAATAAATATGACTTTAATTTAAAAGATCCAATTAAAAATATTCCCAATGAAGCTATGGATATAATATTAAACGGTGGAAAAGAGAAATTTAAGGTAGTATCAAAATCACTTGGTTTAACTAGAACCTATGAAATTGATTTTGAGGGAATAATTAATTTTATTTTAAATCAATACTCAAATGCTTACAGCAAAAAAATTAAAACTTGGACAAAAAAATTTATGCGAACTATTGTATGTGACAAATGTAATGGTACTAGATTAAAAGAAAACACAAAATACTTTAAAATCGACGAGAAAGATATTAGTCAAATAAGTCAAATGGATTTTGATGAGCTACATGATTGGATAAAAAGTTTAAATATGAAATTGTCCAAAAAAAAATATAAAATTTCAAAAGAAATTATCTCTGAAATTTTAAAAAGAGTTGAGTTTATCAGAGATGTTGGCTTAAATTACCTTTCAATTGGCAGAGAAACTAGATCACTTTCTGGTGGAGAGTCTCAGAGAATAAGGCTTGCAACACAAATTGGATCGCAGTTACAAGATGTTCTATATATTCTAGACGAACCTTCAATAGGTTTACACCAAATAGATAATTTAAAACTAATTAAATCATTAAAAAAATTAAGAGATCTTGGAAATACAGTCATTGTGGTTGAACATGATAGAGAAATAATGTTACAATCAGATCATTTAATTGACTTAGGTCCGGGGGCAGGTGAAAAAGGTGGTGAAGTTGTTTTTAATGGAAAAATAAATGATATAAAAAAAATAAGATCTATTACATCAGATTATCTATTTGACAAAGAAGAAATATCAAGGTCCGGTTTTAATCAAAATAAAGCCAACAAGAAATTAGTTTTATCAGGTTGTTCTGGAAATAATCTAAAAAATGTAGATTTATCAATTCCATTGGGAACAATTGTGGGAGTATGTGGCTTGTCAGGTAGCGGTAAATCTTCTTTAATCAACAAAACATTATATCCAATTTTAAGTAGATCATTTTATAATTCAACACACGATAATTTACCATTCTCAAATATTAGCGGAATAAAAAATATTGATAAAGTTATACAGATTAATCAATCTCCAATTGGTAGAACACCTAGAAGCAATCCTGCAACTTATACAGGATTATATGGACTTATCAGAGAAATGTTTGCAAAGCTTCCCGAATCTAAGATAAGGGGGTATAAAGCTGGTAGGTTTAGCTTTAATGTTAAGGGTGGTAGGTGTGAAGAATGTCAAGGTGCTGGTATGAAGAAAATTGAAATGAATTTTTTACCTGATATTTATGTGGAATGTGAGGCTTGTAATGGAAAGAGATTTAATAAGGAAACACTCTCTGTGAAACTAAATAACTATTCTATTTCAGATATTTTGAATATGACTATTTCTGACGCTGCAGTTGTTTTTAAAAATTATCCCAAAATATTATCAAAACTAAAGGTTTTAATCAATGTTGGGCTTGGATACATTAGGCTTGGTCAACAATCTACTACACTTTCGGGTGGAGAAGCTCAAAGAATAAAATTAGCTACAGAATTATCAAAAAGAGACACTGGTAAAACTTTATATATATTTGACGAGCCTACCACAGGTCTGCATTTTGCTGATATTGACCAACTAATGAAGATAATTATAAAATTATCTGAAAAGGGTAACACTATTATTATAATTGAACATAACACGGATGTGTTAAAAATTGTAGATCATTTTATTGAACTAGGACCTGGAGGAGGTAAAAATGGTGGGAAGATAATTTTTCAGGGAAATTTAACTGAAATGTTGAAAAATGGAGACACACCAACATCAAACATATTTAAAAAGGAGTTAAATTTAACTTAATGAATAAAGAGAATTGGATAGAAAAATCACATGACTCATGGTCAGTATTTAAAATTATGGGCGAACTCGTTGAAGGATATGAAAAATTATCTGAGCTAGGACCATGTGTTTCCATATTTGGATCAGCAAGGTCTACTGAAAATGATACATACTATAAAAAAACGGTCAAAATTGCAGAGAAAATTGTAAAAATGGGTTTGGGTGTAATAACTGGTGGTGGACCTGGAATTATGGAAGCTGCAAATAAAGGAGCTCAATTAGCAGGAGGAATTTCAGTTGGATTAAATATTGACTTACCATTTGAACAAACACACAATGAGTTTATTGATTCAGACAAACTAATTGACTTTGATTATTTTTTTGTGAGAAAGGTTATGTTTGTTAGATATGCTCAGGCATTTATAGTAATGCCAGGTGGATTTGGAACTCTAGATGAATTATTTGAAGCAATAACTCTAATACAAACAAAAAAAATTCAAAAATTCCCTGTCATTTTAGTTGGTACAGAATTTTGGGCTGGATGTATAGACTGGTTAAAAAATAAAGTCTGTAATGATTTTAAAAATATTTCATCTAATGAAATGTTTTTATTTGAATTAGTTGATTCCGAAGATGAAATTATAGATATTTTGAATAAGTTCTATAATAAAAAAAGTTTCTCACCAAATTTTTAAGGTTTGCGTCTTATATTCTCTCTGTTTATACTTTATTCCACCAATTTTTTTGCACAAAATAGTTATAAAATTCAATCTTATTTTAATCCGAAGGAAAACTTTATGGATATTGAGCAAAAAATCATATTTCACAATAAATCAAAAAAAGCTATTAATCATTTAATCATTTACGATTGGAATAATTCATATTCTGAGAGTAACACACCTTTATCAAAAAAACTTTATGAAGAATATAACTTGTCTTTAGTTAAATCAGAAAAGAAAAAAAGAGGATTAACAAAAATCAGTAAAGTAAGTTCTGGTTCTTATCCTTTAATTTGGAATAGAGTTCCAAGATCTCCCGATTTAATTAAAATATTTTTAAATGAGGAATTAAAATCAAATCAAAAAATTGAAATTGATTTAAACTACACATTAGTTTTTCCAAAATCTAAAATGTATGATTATGGGTATGGAAATAATGGAAGTTATACAGTTAAAAATTTTTTACTCAGGGTTGCTCCACATATAAATAATACTCATATTAAGGAATCCAACTTAAATTTTGATGATCAATTTAATACAGCTGATCACATATTAATTGATATTAAAATACCTTCTAACTATACTTTTCACAGTAATGTTAATCACTCAGAAACTGAAATAGACAAACTAAAAAATATAAACATTGAAATTAATAAAGTAAAAGACCTCACTTTTTTTATTTATATGAACAATGAATTTGTAGAATTAAATAATGAATTTTTAAATATTATTACAAATGAAAAGAAAATTTTATCAATCAAAAATGAAAGTTTCCGAAGAATTCATACTTTCCTCTCAAAAAATTTTAATAATTATTCAAAATCTAAATTATTATTAACTAAAAAATACTTAAGAGAGTATTCACTTTATCCTATTTCGGATGTTCCCACATATTTAAAGATTTTTGACCAAAATGCGATAAATGAGATTAATCTATTCAAAATAGTATTAAGGGATTTTATAAGATCATCTATTAATTTTAGTGACAGAAAATATTTTTGGGTAAGATCTGGAATGGAGTTTTATTACTTAGAAAAATACATTTCTGAATATAATTTAAACACTAAAATATTAGGTGATTTATCAAATAATTTTTTAATCAGAAATCATGAAATATCAAAACAAAGAATTACTGATATTTTCAATATCTCTCAGCTTTATGTAAAAAGATTAAGACTCGATCAAAAAATTTCAGAGCAATCTCAAAATTTAACTAGGATTAATTACAGATTAATAAATCCATCGAAATCATTAAATGCATTTAAATTATTAGATCTATATGAAAAAAATTTAGCTGATAAAACATTAAAAACTTTAATCAATGATGAAATAGCATTTGATAATATTGATGATCTACAAAAAATATTTGAATTATACTCAAATAAGGATTTAAGTTGGTTTTTTAGTGCTTACATAAATCTAATAGAGCCTTTAGATTATAAAATTAGCCTAAAAGAAAAAAAAATATTAATATCTGAAAAATCAAAAAATGAAATAAATATTCCTGTACCAATAAGAATTGAATTTAATAATAATATTAACAAAGATATTATTCATTCAAAAGAAACTAATGAAAGTGAACTCCATTATCAAAACAAAATCAAGAAAATAACTATTGATCCTGAAAATATATTTGTTGATATCAATTTAAAGAATAATCATTTACACTTCAATTCATACAAAAAAAAAATAAAACCCCGCTTTTTCACTGATATTGAATCCAGAAACGAAAAACATGTATATTATAGACCGCAGTTTGGGTACAATTTTTATGATGGCTTCTTACCAGGTTTTACATTAACCAATAGATCTCCTATATCTAAACCTTTTACTTATTTTATTTCACCATACTATGGTTTGAAAAAAAATAAATTAGCTGGTATATTAAGCTTTAATTACAGGGATTTTATAAAAAAAAATATTATTGTGAACTATTATTTGTCAGCATCTAGTTTTCACTACAACGAAAATTTTATGTATAAAAAACTTACCCCTTCTATCTCTTATATCAAAAAGGATCCTGATTTAAAATCAAATAAATACACTAGCCTTAGATTTAAATATTATTTCATCGACAGGCCTGACAATAATCAAAGTGAAAAAATTAATAATATATATAGCTTTAATTTAACAAAAGGCAATCCTGGAGGGAAAAAAACTAAATTTATAAATTATAATATTCAGTACAACAGTGATTTTATCAAAAACTCGATTACATTTTATTATAGAAATTATTTTTCTGATTACAGGCAGTTCAGTTTAAGAGTTTTTGGGGGTAAATTTCTGAAAAACAATACTACAGGAAATCAAATTAGTTTTAATATCCACAATTCATCAGATTTTCTTTTGAATAATTCTCTTTTAGGAAGATCTGAGACAGAGGGTTTTTTGTCACAACAATACGTACGCCAAGATGGGGGATTTAAATCAAGAATAAATCCTACATACGTTAATAATTTTATTCTTGTTTTCAACACTGGCTTAACAATTTGGAAATGGGTCGAGTTCTATGGGGATTTTGGACTTTTCAAAAATAAAAATATGAATATGCAAAACGGATATGACTTGGGAATCAGATTAAATTTTATTGAGGATTATTTAGAACTTTATTTTCCAATTCAATCATCAAATGGATTTCACCCTGCTCAATCAAATTATTTAAATAATATGAGGTTTGTTTTGACACTTGATAGCCAAAATTTATCCAAATTATTTACGCGTAGATGGTTTTAAAATTCACTAATTTAGAAGAATTATTTTATGAAGCATAAATCCCTGACAAAATCAATTACTTATACTGATTTTAAAAAAGAAATTTTAAATGATTACAAGACAATTGTAATAAGTCGTGATACAAGTCTTCTTGGGAGAAAAGAAGTATTAGGTGGAAAAGCAAAATTTGGAATATTTGGAGATGGTAAAGAATTACCTCAGATTGCAATGGCTAAGGCTTTTAAGAAAGGTGATCATAGATCTGGATATTACAGGGACCAAACTTTTATGTTGGCTATAAATGAAATTACAGTTCAACAAATTTTTTCTGCACTTTATGCAAATACTAATCTGAATAAAGAGCCCATGTCAGGAGGAAGACAAATGGGATCTCATTTTATGACAAATTATCTTGATAATAAAGGTAATTTCATTGATTCAACAAACAAATACAATTCTTCAGCGGACATTTCTCCTACGTCAGGTCAAATGCCTAGATTACTTGGTTTGTCCATGGCATCTAAATTATATCGTGAGGGAACCTTTGTTTCTAAAAATTTTTCAAATAACGGAAACGAAGTTGCATGGGGAACTATTGGTAACGCAAGCACAAGTGAAGGTCCATTTTTTGAAGTTTTTAATGCAGCTGGAGTCCATCAAGTTCCTATGATTATAAGCGTTTGGGATGATGAATATGGAATTTCAGTGGATAATTCCTATCAAACTACAAAATCAAGTATTTCCAAAGCTTTACAAGGCTTTAAAAGTGACAAAATGAACAAAGGTTTTGAAATTTTCACTGTAGATGGATGGGACTATCAATCACTGATTCAAATTTACGAACATAGCAGTAACTTTTGTAGAGAGAATCATATCCCTGTACTTATACATGTTAAAAATTTAACCCAACCAATTGGTCACTCAACATCTGGATCACATGAAAGATATAAAAATAAATCAAGGTTAAAATGGGAGTTTGAGTATGATTGTAACAGAAAAATGAGGGAATGGATTCTTGAAAATAATCTTACAGATTTGAAAAATATTGAAAAAATTGAAAAAGAATCTATTGAATTTGTAAGATCTGAAAAAAGAATTGCTTGGGATGATTTTCAAAAGGATATGATTGATGAAAGAGATTCTTTTATTAAGCTGGTAAAATCTGTATTAAAAGATCATAAGTCTAAGGGCTTAGCAGAAATTGCTAATTCACTACTCAGAATTAAAGATTTGGGGCGAAAAGATATTTTGAGTTCAGCAAGAAAAGCTCTTAGATTAGAGAAAAGTATTGATTTTTTTGAAAAAATTAATAATTGGGTTTCTGATTACAAAAAAAATAGTCAACCTTTTTACAGCTCACATCTTTATAATGAATATGAAAATAATTACAAAAGTGTCAGCCCAGTGGCAGCTAAATATGACAATGATTCTAAACTTGTTGATGGGAGATTAATACTAAAAAATAATTTTGATTATCTACTTTCTAAAAATCCTAATTTAATCTTTTTTGGAGAAGATTCAGGCAAAATTGGAGATGTAAATCAAGGACTTGAGGGATTGCAAAAAAAATGGAGTAAAAACAGAGTTGATGACAGAGGGATCAGAGAAGCATCCATTGTGGGAGAGGGAATAGGATTGGCAATGAGAGGTTTTCGTCCAATTGCGGAAATACAATATTTGGACTATTTGATTTTTGCACTTCAAATAATATCAGATGACTTAGCTACTATGACTTTCAGAACGCTTGGAAGACAGATCTCCCCTCTAATTATTAGAACTAGAGGACATAGACTAGAAGGTATTTGGCACTCTGGTTCACCGATGGGAATGTTATTAAACTCAATCAAAGGTGTTCGAATATTAGTTCCTAGAAATATGACACAGGCAGCAGGTATGTACAACACCTTACTTGAATGTAATGAAGCAAGTTTAATTATTGAGCCATTAAATTCTTATAGACTGAAGGAAAAAATGCCTAGTAATATTGGTAAATTTAAAGTTCCACTAGGTGTAATTAATTACATTCAAAGAGGTGATGATATTACTGTTATTTCATATGGATCTACATTAAAAATTGTTGAAAAAGCTTGTCTTGAATTGAAAAAACATGGAATTTCAATTGATTTAATTGACATACAAACACTAATACCTTTTGATGTTGATAGTCAAATTATATCAAGCTTAAAAAATACTAATAAACTTGTTATTATTGATGAGGACTATGGTGGAGGTGCATCTGCATTCATACTAAAGAGAATTATTGAAGATCAAAATGGATACGAATTCTTAGACTCTAAACCAATAACAATAACAGCAAAAGATCACCGTCCACCTTACGGATCAGATGGTGATTATTTTTCTAAACCTTCTGTAGATGATATTTTTGAAGGAATTTACAATGTAATGAACGAATATGATCCTAAGAAATATCCACTAAATTTTAAGTCTTGATCTCTGAAATAAATTGTAAAAGTTCAGAGTCATAATACTTGTCTTTTTTGAGTCCCTTTGACTTTGCGTCGTAAGCTTTTATGACACCGAGAATATTAACGATTTCCCTGAGGGAATAATTATTTGAAATCTTTCTGAAATCATCTAAAATAAATTGTTGATATATTCCAGTTAGATTCGATATTTCAGTATAATTAAGTTTTATGTTAGATTTAATTTGAAATAGATTTAGGAAATAATTATGTAGGGATGCAAAAATTAATTGTGGTGGGTATTTTTTACTGTTTTCGGAAAAATATTTGGAAATTCTGAAAGCATTAATATAGTTCTTATTTCCCAACTCTTTTTGCAGCTCAAAAATATTGTATTCATTATTGATTCCAAAATATTTACAAATAAGTTCTTTCTCGGAAACCCCATGATGGTTCATAAGTGAAATTTTTTTTATTTCATTAGAAACTTTACTAAGATTATTTCCTGTTCGTTCTTTAATAATCTCTACAATTTCATAATTAAAATTCAAATTATTTTCTTTTCCAATATGAACAATCCAATCTGAAAGTTGATTGTTGTAAATCTTTTGGACTTCTATTAATCTTGCTGAACTAAAGACTGTTTTTTTTCTCTTATCAATTTTTTTACCGTTAAGACATAGTAGAATTGCACAATGATTGGATGATTTTTCTATAAATTTTTGAAATAATTCAAACTTATTAATCATTTTGTCAGCTGTTCTTACAATAATTATTTGTAAATCACCAGCCAGCGGATAATTATTTGCAACAGATAAAATATCTTCTGCTTTAGAGTCATGATCATAAAAAACAAATTGATTAAATGATTTTAATTCAATTGGTATCATTGATTTAAATTTTTTTACAAATTGATCAATAATATAAGATTGTTCACAGTTGACTATGTACAATGGATTCAAATTATTCTTGTCAATATTTTTTAAAACTTGAATAAAATCCTTTGTACTTTTAATCATTAATGGGTGATAATAAATTTAATTTTAAGATAATTACAAAAAAAGATAAAAAATATATTTATGATATTATAAGAAAAAAATATATTCTATTAACGGACGAGGAGAAGGTGAGGCAATTGACTATCAGATTTTTAATTGATGAACTTGAAATACCAAAATCACAAATATCAACTGAAAAAGAATTTAAAATTGAAAGTGGACTAAAAAAAAGATTTGATATAATTGTCTTTAATAGGAATGGAAAAGTTGCTATCCTTATTGAATGTAAATCCTCAAAAATTAAAATTAATACTAAAGTGATTGATCAAATTTTAATATATAATAAAAAGTTAAAAGCTAAATATTTAATGGTCACAAATGGTATAAAAACGGTAGCATTATATTGTGATCCTCAAAATATAAAACAGATAAATAACTTACCTAAATATTTGTCACTATGACTCGTGCTGTAGCGATTTTAAATTATAACGGACTAAATTTGTTAAAACTTTTTTTAAGAGACAACATAAAGAACACCCCTAATGCGAATACGTACCTTATTGATAATAACTCAAGTGATGATTCAGTTAAGTTTGTACGAACAAAATTTCCGGATGTTAAAATAATTCAATTAAAGAAAAACTTTGGATATGCTGGGGGATACAATGAATCAATAAAGCATATCAATGAGGATTTAATTTTTTTTCTCAACAATGATGCAGTTTTTTTAGATAACAAATCATTTCTGGATATAATAGAAGTCTTTGAAAAGAATAAAAAAATTAGTGTTGCCCAACCTAGTATTTTAGATTTTAATAATAGGGCGAAATATGAATATGCCGGTGCATCAGGGGGGTTTATTGATTTTTTTGGTTATCCATTTTGCCGTGGAAGAATTGTTAAAAATATTGAAAATTCGGATACTTATAATACTACAAGAGAAGTGTTTTGGGCGTCTGGTTGTTGCTTTGTAGTCAGAAATAGGGTATTCAGAGAGTTAAACGGTTTTGATACTGATTTCTTTTCTCATATGGAGGAGATTGATTTTTGCTGGAGATTAAAGAATAATCATCACAATAATAAAATAATTAGTGTTGGAAAATCTAAAGTTTATCACGTTGGTGCTGGTACTTTAAATTATAATTCGCCAAAAAAATATTATTTGAATTTTAGAAATTCACTTTTTATGTTGCTTAAAAATATACCATCAAAATACTTAGTATTTGTTATTATTTCAAGAATATTCTTTGACCTAGGTATTTCAATAGTTTTATTTTTGAAGTTAAAACCTAACCTCTCCTGCTCTATTTTAAAAGCTTACTCTTATTTGTTCTTCAATTTATTTTCTATTATTAGAAAGAGATCTAAGTCAAAAAAAATTGATAATTATTACTATAGTTTTTCATTACTTATAAATTATTATATAAGAAATCGGAAAAAATTTTCTTCATTTTAATAATTATTTAAATCGTTCAAGCTTCATCATGGAATAATTTTTGTTAATTTTAAAAAAAAAGAAGTTATGTATTATAAATATTTTTACCTTATTATTTTTGTTCTCCTATCATCATGTGTTTCTCAGAAGAAATATGCAGAATTAGAGTCTAAAAATCAAAACAACTTAAACCTATTAAATGCTGCAACTGTTAAATTAAATACATGTCTAGATGAAAAAGCAACAGCAGAAGCAAATGAAAAAGCTTTGCAAGAACAGGTTGTTTTTCTAAAAGCAAATAATCAAGATTTAATCAACAATATGGGTAATTTAACAACCCTATCACAAAAAGGAGCAGAAAATTTAGAAAAATCTCTAGAAAGTCTTCAAGAAAAAGATTTAGTTATTAGAACTATGCAAGATGCAGTTACAAGAAGAGATTCTGTCACTTTAGCTCTTGTAACCAGCTTAAAAGGTGCATTCATTGATATTAACGACAGTGATATTGAGGTTAATGTTGAGAAAGGTGTCGTATTTATTTCAATTTCTGATAAGCTTCTTTTCAATAGTGGAAGTGCTTTTGTTTCTGATCGAGCTCGTGGTGTCTTAGAAAAAGTCTCTCAAGTAGTTTTAGACAAACCAGAAATTGAATTTATGGTTGAAGGACATACTGATGATGTCCCAATCCAGAATGAGGTTTTATTAGATAATTGGGATTTAAGTGTCAAAAGAGCAACATCAATTGTCAGAATATTACAAAATGATTTTGGAGTTCCGCCTGAAAGAATGACAGCTGCAGGAAGAAGTTTTTATGTGCCTATTGCAGATAATGATACCAGTGAAGGCCGTGCAAAAAATAGAAGAACGAGGATTGTTGTATTACCAAAATTAGATCAGTTTTATGATTTAATCGAGCAAGGCATGAAAGCAGCTGCCAATTAAACTTAGGTATTAACCATGTAAAAGGGGACTCAAAAGGTTCCCTTTTTTATTTTAAGCTTTGCAAATTTTAATAATATTGTTTTCGTACCTCCTATTTTGAAGTTTATGGTTGCCTTTTTATTTTGTTCATCACCCTCCACTTTCTCAACTGTACCTATACCAAATCTTTGATGCTCAACAACATCATTAGTGACTATATTAATTACTGATGTATTGATTGTGTTAATTTTATTAACATTAATAAATCCTTTTTTTCTGAGCTTTCTAATCCTTGAAATATTATTTTCTATTGTCGGCTTAAAATCCTCTTTAAAATTATTTTTTTCTAAGAACTCTGTGTTAATTTCATCTAGAAAACGACTTGGTTCACATTCAACTATATTTCCCCATTTAAATCTAAAATCACAATGGCTTAAAACTAACTTATGCTTAGCCCGAGTCATTGCAACATAAAATAATCTTCTTTCCTCCTCTAGATCCTCATTGGTATTTAGACTTAATACTGAGGGAAATAAATTTTCTTCAATTCCAACAACATAAACTACCTTAAATTCAAGACCCTTCGCCATGTGAATTGTCATTAATGATACTCTGTCTGAACTGAGATCTTTATCTGTCTCTGAATAGAGTGATATATCTTGTAGGTATCTAGAAATGGAAGTGTCTCCATCAGCCAATTCTTTTTGTTCTAAAATAAAATCATTAATTCCACTTCTAAGCTCTTCAATATTTTCAATTCTATTTATGGACTCAACTGACCCCTCATTCCTGTAAAAATCAATGATTCCACTTCTATTTATAACATTTGTTAAAATATAATCCGCATCTTTTTTTTGTGATTCAATTTTTAAACTTTCAATCAGGTTTCTAAAATCATTAATTCTGGCTATCAAACCTTTGTTAAAAAGTTTAGGATATTTATTTATTAATGCAGTAACAGCATACATACTTACCTTTTCTTTTTCCGAAATAAGTAGTAGCTTTTCTACAGTTTTTAATCCTATTCCTCTTGGTGGAAAATTGATAACTCTTCTCAAACTTTCTTCATCACTATTATTAACAACTAATCTCAAGTAAGCAGTTACGTCTTTAATCTCTTTTCGCTGATAAAAGGACAATCCACCAAAAACCTGATAGTCAATGTTTATTTTTCTTAATGCATCTTCAATAGATCTGGATTGCGCATTTGTTCTGTATAAAATTGCAAATGAGCCATTATCTAATTGATTGTTATTTTTTTCTTCAAATATATTAGAGGCAACAAATCTTCCTTCATCAGAGTCATTTTGTGATTTATTTAAAATAATTTTAGAACCATACTCATTTAGTGTCCAGATATTTTTATCAATTTTATATTTGTTTTTTTTAATGAGTGAATTTGCAGCTTGAACAATATTTTTTGATGATCTATAATTTTGTTCAAGTTTATAAGTTGTACAATCTGGATAATTCTTCTTAAAATTTAAGATATTGTCAATATTAGCTCCTCTAAAACTGTAAATACTTTGAGAATCATCTCCAACAACACATAAGTTTTGATATCTGTCTGCTAGTGACTTAATTATTAAGTATTGTGAATAATTAGTGTCTTGATATTCGTCTACTAAAATATATTTAAATATTTTTTGATATTTAATTAGCGTTTCAGGACTAGAGTTCAGTAATTCATTAGTTTTTAATAGTAAGTCATCAAAATCCATAACTGCTGACTTAAAGCACCTGCTGACATAATTTCTATAAATTTCACCAAATTGAATCCTGTTTGCAAGTTTATCAGATTCTACAAGTTCAGGTTGATTAAAATAATTTTTGGGAGTAATGAAACTGTTTTTTAAAGATGAGATTCTGTTTTTTATACTTTTTGTTTTATAAAAATCTTTATTTAGATTCATTTCTTTTACAATATTTGAAATTAACTTTTCAGAATCATAAGTATCATAAATTGTAAAGTTTGACGGAAACCCAATTAATTCTGATTCTGATCTCAAAATCCTTGCAAATATTGAATGAAATGTTCCCATCCAAATTGATTTTCCCTGTGATTCTGATGTTATTTTTGAAATTCTTTCCTTCATCTCCTTTGCCGCTTTATTGGTAAATGTTAAAGCAAGGATATTGAAAGGGCTGATTCCTAAATTTAATAAATGAACAATTTTATAAGTTAATACTCTTGTCTTTCCTGATCCAGCACCAGCAATTACCATAAGTGGACCTTTGCTATGAAGCACCGGTTTTCGTTGTTCTTCGTTGAGTTTTTCTAAGTAGTGATCCAAATATTTATAATCAAGAAATCTACTATTAAAGTTAATAAATTAAATTTGAGGAGTGAAAGAAATTAACATGCATACATCACTACAATACATAAAAGGTATTGGTAAAAATCGTGCAAAAATATTAAGCGATGAATTCGGGTTGAAAAATTGCTATGATATTATTAATTTTTATCCATTTAGATATGTTGATAAGAGAAAGTTTTATAAAGTTCGAGATTTAGTCGAAAGCAACTCATATGTTCAAATAATCGGTTTTTTTAAGTCTATAAAATATGTTGAAAGTAATAAAAAGTTCCGCTTAGAGGGTTTATTTTTTGATGGTGAAAAAGAAATTAAAGTACTTTGGTTTAAGGGTCTAAAATGGGTTGAAAAGTCGATAAACAATAAACAAAAAGTTGTGTTATTCGGAAAAGTTAATTGGTTCAAAAATACCCCATCAATGATTCACCCTGAAATTGAACAATTAAATGATTTTAGTAGAAAAAAAAGAATTAGAATAAAGCCTATTTATAAAAGTTCTGAAAAAACAATAAACTCTGGAATGTCAAATAATTTCTTTATTAAATTAATTGATAGAATTTTGAAAGATTTAGAACAAAATATTAGAGAAAGCCTTAATATAGATATAAACAGAAGGAACGATTTGATGTCCAAATACTCCACTTATTTAAATGTACATTTTCCATTAGATTTTAATCTTCAAAAAAAAGCAATATTTAGGTTAAAATTTGAGGAAATTTTTTTTAACCAATTAATTTTTCATTTAAAAAAGAATAAAATCAAATCAAAAAAAAGTTTTTACTTCCCAAAGATTGATTTAAAATTTAATTCATTTTATGAAAACAATCTAAACTTTGAATTGACATCCTCCCAAAAAAATGTTTTAAAAGAGATAAGGAATGATTTTAGAAGTGGTAATCAAATGACAAGGTTACTTCAAGGTGATGTCGGATCTGGAAAAACTATTGTTTCTTTAATGGCAATGTTAATTGCAATTGATAATGGGTATCAATGTTGTTTGGTTGCTCCCACAGAAATTTTAGCGAATCAACATTTTGAAAATTTTAATAAATATTTAAATAACCTCAATCTAAATATTGAGATCCTTACAGGATCTACAAAAAAATCAAAAAGAGTGACTCTTTTTGATGATTTAAAAAAAGGAGTTTTAGATATTTTAATTGGAACTCATGCAATTTTTGAAGAAAATGTGTTATTCAAAAATTTAGGTTTTGCAGTTATTGATGAACAACATCGCT
>CABZTM010000018.1:0-28909 GCA_902528705.1 uncultured Bacteroidota bacterium
GACCTGAAAAAATTGCTGCTCTTGAAATGGGTATTGCAATTTTAAAAAATGTTGAAAACTCTGACAAACCTAATGTTTTAGACAAGTTTATGTATGATGTTCCGATTCTAGAAAATGCAATTCTACATGTTGTATAAACATAAGGATATAGTGATAAAGACAAAAGAATGGAAAGAAATTCAATATGGAGATAATCCACATTAATGATTTTAGCAAACTTTGGAGCATAATTTCTAAAAAAACTTTGAATTGGACCTGTGTAACTCACAATATCACTATAGGTGAAAGCCATAATGTATGTTGGTATTGCAAGTGGTAAGTAAAGTAAAAGATCATATATTTTTTTTAATTTAAAATCCGTAGTACTAACAAACCATGCAGGAAGAACCCCAAAAATCAAAGAAAAAAATATGGTCATAAACACAAGCTTAATTGTATTTATTGAGTAATCAACTAATAAATAATCCCACAGATAATTAAAATTACTTAAGTTGGTTCCAATAGTACTGAAAATGAGTACAATAATTGGAATGGTTAGGATTAAAGTAATCAGTAATAAAACAACTAATTTCTTTTTTGAACTCAATTTGAATATAATTTATTTCCAGCCGGACTTATCAAATATACGAATTGCCTCGTCTCTTTTTGAGCCCAACAAGTTTAGGTCTAAGTCATCCATTTTAAAATCTCCCCAGCCCCTAACTATTTCATTAGGACTTATTAATGGATTAACTGAATATTCATATGTGTTATTGACATATGTTTTTTGAGCATCGTCAGTTTGTAAATATTTAATCAATTTGATTGCGTTTTCTTTATTTTTTGAATTTTTTGTTAATGCAATTCCAGAAACATTAATGTGAGCTCCTCTCTGATTTTCTCCTTGATTAGGAAAAAAAACGGATACAGATTTTCCAGCATTTAACTCTTCTTCATTTTGAGATGATAGTAAAAGACCTATATAATACGAGTTTACAATAGCAACATCACCTTGACCGGCTGCTATAGCTTTTACCTGATCCCTGTCGTTTCCTTTCGGATTTCTTGCAAAATTTTTGACAATTGCTGCAGACCATTTTTGTGTTTCTTCAATACCAAGATTTGCCACTAATGAAGACATTAATGCCTGATTATATGAGTTAGATGATGATCTAACTAAGATTCTGTCTTTCCACTTATCACTTGCCAAATCTTCGTAAGAGGACAACTCGGATTTGTCGACTCTTTCATTACTATATACCAAAATCCTTGATCTGTATGTCACTGGAACCCAATAGTTATTTTTATCTAGTAATGATGGGTTAATATTTGGGTTGATTATATTGCTATTAATTTTTTGTAATAATCCCATATCTCCTGCTTGCCACAACTTTCCAACATCTACAGTAATAAATAGGTCAGCTTCAGTTTTATTACCTTCATTTTTTAGTCTTTGAATCAATTCATCAGCGTTGGCTTTTGTTACATTAACCTTTATTCCTGTCAATTTTGTAAAGTTTTCATATTGTAACTCATCAACAGCATAGTGTCTTTGACTGTAAAGGTTAACCTCTTGAACCTCTTTGACAGATTCACATGAAAAAAGGATTGATAAAAGTAATAGATAGGTTAGTTTTTTCATTTCTTATTTTTTATGAATGAATTAATTATTTGTTTTGTTTCTTTTTCATCTGTAAGAGACGGATTAAAAAGTAATGTGTATAGTCTGTTGCCATCAACCGTCTCATTCAATTCTAAAGTTGATTTTAATGCATATATTTCATCCCAATGCGATCGAATTGATTTCCACTTCAACTTATTTTTTTCCCACCATTTTACTGCTGCAATACATCTTTCATCATCAACTTTGGTGTAAGTACTAAATCCTTTTTCGTAAGCAATTGGTTCATCCTCATTATTACTACGTATGATTTTTTTATTGTCTTGGTCGTGAATCCATCCAACAGAAATTATCTCATGCCTGTTTCCTCTTAGCATGACATTGTAATCGTTTCTTTTGGTATATTCTCTCCTGGGTAAGGGCGCGTAAGTAAAATTTTCCCAATAACTTTTTTCATTGTTGTGTACCCAGCGAGCTGATCCTTCATACCTTGGACTGTCATCAACTTGATATACCTTTTGAGTCCAAGCTTTTTTCGCAGCACTTTTCTCCAACTTTACGTAGTCCCAGGTGTTTTCTTTAAAAAATTTATACAAATCAACGTTTTGATAAATCCAATCTTGTCTCCAATGTTTGATTACAGTTGGAAATTGTTTACTTCCGACAATTAAGAGGTGTTGGATGGATATTTTTTTCCTACTATCCTCAACAAGCTGTCCCCATTCAAGTGCTTTGGCTTTGTATATCTTTGATTTCTGATAATCCTTATCATCACTTAGAACAAAAGTTTCAGCGAAGTTAAATTCTATTTCAAAACACCCACACATTGACTTAATAGCATCAATATCCTTCTTCTTTTTACTTTGTGAAAAAACACTGGCAATAGTAAAAAAAAGGAGAAAGATGTTAGTAATTTTTTTCATATAAATTTTGGCACGAAAATAGATAATTGTAATTGAATAAAAAAATTATTTTTATTTAGACTAAATCTAAATAATAATTTGTTATATTCGCAGCGATTAGTTAATTCGAGCTAGAATTTAGAGTTAATCGATCATTTTTAAATACTAATATTATGAAAATTAAATACTTTAAATTACTCTTACTAGCTTTACCATTAATATTTATATCCTGTAGCGATGACGATGATGAAAATAACATTGTAGTTGCACCTGACACTTATGAATTTACACGTGATGGTGCATCAACTGTTTCTTTCTCAGGTCAAACTGCAAGACTTAATATGGCTGATGAAATATATTCTGCTTTAAATACAAATACTTTCAACAAAGCTCAACTTTTGGAAATGTTCAATGACGGAACTGGTTTTTCTGATGCTTCACTAAATAGCTCTGGTAAACAAGTAGGATCGAAGACAGCTGCTGGTTGTTCGCACGGGCCATTAGCCACAACAAAAGCAAGGTACACTAGTATGCTTGAAGATTTTGCTGACAATGTTGTTCCTGCATGGACTGCAACTGCTGCAAATGGTCAAGCAGGTCTGTTAACTGATAGTGCACGTTCAATTAATGTTAATGCTAATGGTTGGGAAGTTGATCAAACATTTATTAAAGGAATTATTGGAGGAATGTGTGTTGATCAAATTGTCAATAATTATTTGGATGCATGTCAATTAGACTCTGGAACAAGGAGAGCTGATAACGATAATGGAATTTTAGCAAGTGGTAAAAATTACACTGATATGGAACACAAGTGGGACGAAGGTTTTGGATATCTTTATGGACAAGAAGCTGATGCAACGAGAGCAGATCTTGGCACCTCCCCCACTGGAAACGGGACTACTTTGAATAAATATTTCAAAAAAATTAACGACAGTAACGAACCAGGTCTTGCAAGCACTGTTTACGATGCCTTTAAATTAGGTAGGGCTGCAATTGTTGCTGGTAATTATGATGTCCGTGATGCTCAAGCAGCAATCATTAAAATTAATTTATCTAAAGTAGTTGGATACAAAGCAGTAGATTATTTAGAAAGTTACATGACTAAAAAGGCAGCAACACCTGCTGACGCTGTACATGCTCTTTCGGAGGGATATGGTTTTATTTTAAGCTTAATGTTTACCAACGATGGTACAGGATCACCATATTTTTCAGAAGCCGAAGTAAATTCAATGCTTTCAAAACTATCGAACTTTTGGACTGTGCAAGACAGTGATTTAACACAAATGGTCAATGATATTAAAGGAAGGTTTAATTTCTAATAATAACATTGTTACATAATTCGAACAAACAGTGAGACTAAAGTCTCACTGTTTTTTTAATTTTAAAATATGAAAAATTTAAAAATATTCTTAAGCACCGCGATTTTATCAATTATTTTGATTTCATGCTCTAGCAGTTCTGATGATGATCCATCAGCAATCCCCGAATTTGACCGTTCAGCAGTTCTAGTGAACTATGCAGACAATATTATTATTCCAAGATTAAATAATTTCAAGTCGTCAGTAGACTATTTAAAAGAAAGTGCATATGCTTTTGTTGATTCACCAGACCTCACAAGTTATACAGAACTTCATAATAGTTGGTTAGAAGCATACATTAATTGGCAATACGTTGAAATGTTCAATATCGGTAAGGCAGAGGAAATTATGTTTTTCAGCAAGTCCAACACCTACCCTGTTAACGAGGGAAGAATTCAAGAAAATATTAACAACCAAAAAACAGATCTAAGCGACCCTAATGATTGGTCGTGTCAAGGATTTCCAGGATTAGATTATATGATTCATGGATTAGCAGGTTCTGAAGAAGATATAATAAACCAGTATAATCAGTACCCTGCTAATGGAGAGTATTTGAAAGTTGTTGCAGATGAGTTGAATAAAAATACAGACTTGGTAATAAATGATTGGAATACTTACAGAAACACATTTGTAAGCTCTGTAGAAAATACTGCTACCTCAGCATTTAACATGCTAACAAATGATTTTGTTTATTATTTTGAAAAAGGCCTTAGAACAAATAAAATAGGAATACCGTCTGGTGTTTTTTCAAACAATCCATTGTCAAGTAAAGTTGAAGCATATTACTCATCTAAAAACGGAATTGAGGATGTATCAAGGGATCTTATCGAAAATGCACTGAATGCCGTTAATCTTTTTTTTCAAGGAAAATCTACAAACCAATCACCTGTTGGACCAAGCTTTAGAACATATTTAGATTATATAAAAACAAATAACGTAAGTGTAGAAGATATTGGATCAATTGTTGTTAGTAAAATAGAAACTGCCAATCAAAAGATTTTAAGTCTTGATAAAAACTTTATTAATCAAGTTGACAATGATAATACCAAAATGCTGAGTACTTTTGATGCCCTGCAAACAATAGTTGTCAATTTAAAAACAGATATGTTATCACTGTTTAATGTTGCTGTAGACTATACAGATGCTGATGGTGATTAAAAAGCAAACTATTGATTTTGAATTCTAAAATCAAAAATTATTTAAATCAAACTCAAGACTCATCAAGCCTAGCCCTTTTCCGGATAGGCTTTGGTGTTTTAATGACTTTTGGTATGATAAGATTTTTGACCAAAGGTTGGGTTGAAAAACTTTATCTTGAACCATCATTTCACTTTTCATTTTATGGTTTTGAATGGATCAAGCCCATAGGAGATTTGACCTACTTGCTCTTTTTTATTTGTACAATATCTGCACTATTCATTGCACTAGGCTATAAATACAGAATATCAATAATAATTTTCTTTCTCTCTTTTACCTACATTGAATTGATGGATAAAACAACTTATCTAAATCACTATTATTTTATAAGTATTCTAAGCTTTTTGATGATATTTCTTCCTGCAAATGCCTATTATTCATTGGACTCAAGAAATCGGGGTTTTGAATTTAAAAAAATACCTAAATGGTGTACTGACTGCATTAAGATGTTGCTATTTATTGTTTATTTCTACTCTGGACTAGCGAAGATTAATAGTGATTGGCTTTTGGAGGCACAACCTTTGAAAATATGGCTTACTTCAAGCTATGATTTACCAATAATAGGCTCTACTTTAATGCAGCAAAATTGGGTTCATTATGGCATGAGTTGGGGAGGTATGTTTTATGATTTATTAATCGCTTTTTTGTTGTTGTATTCTAGAACAAGAATTATTGCTTTTTGCTTGGTTATTTTCTTCCATGTTTTTACTGCAATCCTTTTTCCAATAGGAATGTTTCCTTACATAATGATTGTTGGTTCTTTGATTTTCTTTGATCCACAAACACACTATAGAATGATAAAAAAAATAGATTTACTTGTAAAATTTTTTGGTTTCAAGGACAAAAAAAAGAGTATCATAAGTACCAAATCAAATAAAAATCCATTTGTATTGGCTATTGTTACTATTTTTTTTATAATTCAATTATCATTCCCATTTAGATATTTATTGTATCCAGGTGAATTGTTTTGGAATGAACAAGGTTACAGATTTTCATGGAGGGTTATGCTAATGGAAAAGAAAGGGATTACAAATCTTAAGGTTTTAAATAAAAACAATGGCAACAGTTTTATAGTGATGAATGATAGATTTCTTTCTGAATTTCAGGAAAGACAAATGAGCTTTCAACCTGATTTTATATTAGAATATGCTCATTACGTGGGTGAATATTACAAAAAAAATGGATTGAAAGAAATTGAAATTTATGCAGATAGTTATGTTACTCTCAACGGAAGACTAAGTCAAAGATTTATTGACCCAAAAGTTAATTTATTGGATGAAGAAAGGGGTTTTAAACATAAAAAATGGGTTTTAGCACTAGATGATGAAATTACTGGTTTATAAAATATTCATTTTAATTTCATTTTTTGGCTTTTCCCAAACTAATTACAGTGGTAAAGTAATTGACAAACTAACAAAATCTCCACTTACAAACGTTAGTGTTTATAATTCAACTGAAAATAAGTTATCAAAAACCAATAGCGATGGATTATTTGATTTAGTTATAGAATCAAATAACACTGAAATTTTATTTTACTCGGAGGGTTATAATTTGAAATCTGTAATTTTATCTGGAAATAAAAACTATAGTATCATAGAGCTTGATTCTCAAATTGAAAAACTCGATGAGGTAATAGTAAGAGCAAATAAAAAAAAGGTTTTTCAAATCGAAAGATTAAAAGATTTTGAGGAGACTTACGTATATGCTGGTAAGAAAAATGAAGTAATATTGATGGACCTATCAATGGCTAACCTCGCATCTAACAATGCAAGACAAGTATACAGTCAAATCCCTGGAATAAACATATTTCAAAACGATGACGCAGGATTACAATTAAATATTGGAGGAAGAGGATTAAACCCAAATAGGTCATCAAATTTTAATACAAGGCAGAACAATTATGACATTAGTGCAGATGCTCTCGGATATCCTGAAAGTTATTATACTCCGGCAAATGAAGGTCTTCAAGAAATTCAAATTCTTAGAGGGGCTGCATCATTACAATATGGAACTCAATTTGGAGGACTTGTGAATTTTATAATGAAAAAACCTAATCAAGAGAAAAAACTTGAAATAATAACTAGAAATACCTTGGGTACAAATGGATTGTATACAAACTTTACTAGTACAAGCTATAAAAAAAACAATTTTAGTTATTTCGGTTTTATAAACTATAAAAAAGGCGATGGGTTTAGGGAAAACTCAGAATTTAATTCCATAAATTATTATCAGAACTTCAATTTTGAAATCAATGAAAAAATAAAGATAACCGCAGATTTAACTTACTTGAATTATTTAGCGCATCAAGCTGGAGGACTTTCAGACATAATGTTTCGAGATAATCCTTATCAGAGTAATAGAGAAAGAAACTGGTTTGATATAAATTGGTTTTTATATAATCTAAAATATATTTATAAAGTAAATGATGGGTTAAACTTGAGTTTGAATTTCTTTGGGTTGGAAGCAAAAAGAAACTCACTTGGCTTTAGAACAAATAGAGTTGATCAAATAGATCCAGGGGAAGAAAGAGATTTAATTAAAGGTGATTTTTCCAACTATGGTTTTGAAGGCAGGATATTAAAAAATTATAAAATAAAAAATAAGAAAAACTACCTCCTTTTGGGATTTAAAATATACAACTCTAATTCAATGAGTGAGCAAGGACCAGGATCAGGAAACTCCACTGCTGATTTTGAGTTTGATTTTAACAATTATCCCAACTATGTAAACCAATCTAAATATAGATATCCAAATAAAAACTTTGCATTATTTGGAGAAAATATTTTTTATTTAAATGAAAATCTTTCTATCACCCCTGGATTTAGGTATGAAAATATAGTAACAAAAAATATTGGTTTTTACAGAAGGATAAATACTGATGCAGCTGGAAATGTAATTTACAATGAAAGGTTTGATGAAAATGACTCTAGAAAAAGAAGTTTTCTTTTATTAGGTTTGGGAATTGGATATAAAGTAAATATTGACCTTGATTTATATTCAAACTTCAGTCAGAATTATAGATCGGTAACATTTGCTGATATTAGCATAATAAATCCAGCATATGCTATAAATCCAAATATAGATGATGAAAAAGGATATACTTTTGATTTTGGTTTGAGAGGAAAAGTAAAAGATATCATGTCTTTTGATTCAAGTCTATTCGCTTTAATTTACAAAGATAGAATAGGGTTTGTTCAAAGGGTATTTCCAGATGGCAATGTTAAAAGCGAGAGGGGTAACGTTGGAAATGCTCAAATATTAGGTTTTGAAAATCTAATTGATTTCAACCTTAAAAAAATACTATCACTAAATAATAATAATGAAATGAATTTTTTCATTAACTACTCATTTATTAACTCAAAATATTTGGAATCTGAGGAAATTGGTATTGAGGGCAAATCAGTTGAGTTCGTCCCCGACCATAATCTAAAGACAGGAATTAAATATGGTTTTAAAAACTTATCAATTAATTTTCAATATTTGTATATGTCAAGTCAATTTACTGATTCATCAAATGCAATAAATGGAAACCTTAGTGGAGTTATTGGTGAGATTCCCTCATATAGAATTGCAGACTTGTCATTTTCATATAATGCAAAAAAAATAAGTTATGAATTTGGAGTAAACAACCTTCTTAATGAGAAATATTTCACTAGAAGAGCTACTGGTTACCCTGGACCAGGAATAATTCCTTCAGCACCAAGAAACTATTATTTAACATTAGAATATATTATCAAATGAAAATTAGCAAAGACATAGTAGTTTTTGATGGCGTTTGTGCATTATGTAATGGGGTTTATAAATGGTTGATTGAAAACGATAAACAAGAGCAGTTCATGTATACAAACTTTCAGAGTAATTATAGCAAAGAAAATAATTTAAGACTTAATGATATTAACTCTGTTGCTGTAATTAAGTTAAATGGTGAAAAAATCTATAAAGTTCAAGCCGTATACTATATTTTAAAAAAAATAAAAAGATATTTGATTTTAAGAATTATATTAAAACTTCTACCGTTATTTCTAACAAATTTTTGCTATGATTTAATAGCAAGTTCACGGTACAGAATTTTTGGTAAATATGATACTTGCTTTATTCCTGATAAAAAAACTAAAAAAAACTTTATTGATTAAAAAAATAGGAACTCGAAAGAAAAAATTTTCAATCGAGTTCCATCGGTGTGAGCTAGAAAGAACTATAATAATTAAATAAATATATTATTTAGAATTATTATAAATAAAGCTCTAAAGTATTTTTTATAATTTAAAAAAAAAAGAAAAATTCATGTTTTTCTTATTTAGAATGATTATATATTAGGTAATAAAGCATATACCTATATTTTTAGAACCTCCTGCGTTATTTTTAACAGCTGACAGTGAAGAAATTTGCCATGTAAAATTTAGACTTGGTCGGTTTAATAAGCATCAATTACAAAATAGCTCCCCTCAATATAAGAGAACGCTTTTTCTTTGACAATTCTGAGAAATTAGTTTTTCATAATTACCTAAAGAAAGTCCTTGGTATTGAAGGTCTTATGATCATATCCACTTGCAATAGAACGGAAATTTATTTTGAATTTGAAAACCACATAGGACAAGAAAATAAATTTCTTCATTCAATCGTTAAAGAATTGGTTGTATTTAAAAAATACAAAGACAGCTTATCTCCTCACCTTAATAATTTAACCGGATCGTATAAAGTTGCTAATCATTTGTTCAGACTAGTTTCAGGGCTTGAATCCATGATAATCGGTGAATTCCAAATCGTTGAACAATTAAAGGATGCTTATTATTTTTCAAAAAAACACAAAATGCTTGGTCCAATTTTAGGAAGGATGATACAAAAATCTCTTGAAACTGGTAAATATATTAGAACCAACACTGAAATTGGAAGAGGTGCTGTTTCGGTTAGTTATGCTGCAGTTGAACAAATAACTAATAAATACAACCTTAAAAATTCAAAATTTCTATGTGTAGGGCTTGGCGAAACGTCAAAACTTTCAATCAGACACCTTCATCAAAAAGGGATCAGTAAAATTAAAATTACAAACAGAACCAAAAGCAAATTAGATTCTTTTTGCTCTGAACTAGGTTACGAATCTATTCCTTTTGATAATTATAAGAAAGAAATTTTAAACTCTGATGTTGTAATTTTTTCTACAAGCTCTAAAAGTCCACTATTGACAAAGCAAGATCTTAAACCAATTATAAGAGACAAAGAAAATAAACTTTTGTTGGTAGATCTATCTGTTCCAAGGAATTTATCTGATGATTTAAGTGATATAATAAATGTTGAAATCATAAACATCGACAATTTAAAAGACACCGTCAATGAAAACTATAAAAAGAGAAAAGCAGAGGTAATCAAAGCCGAGCTTTACATTGAAGAGTTTTTAATAGAATTTGATGACTGGACAAACTCTAGATCTTTGAGACCATCAATAATATCCCTAAAAAAACAAGTGAGGGAATTGATTATAAATGAAACTATTTCAAACCTCAAAACCCTAAAATTAGATGCTACTAGTTCAGACATAAGCTCTAAACTCACTAAAGTCTACGATAAGTTCTCTGATAATTTGGTAAAAAAAATCAAAAAGGCAAGTGATAACGGAAAAGATGAGAAAGCTTTAGAGGTAATTAATCAAATTTTTCTGGATGAAAAATAAAGTTATTGTAGGTACCAGAACAAGTAAACTCGCTCTTTTTCAGACAAACAAAGTTATTTTTGAGTTAAAAAAAAAACTTTAGGAATTTAGAGTTTGAAATAAAAGAAGTAAAAACCAAAGGAGATATTTTACTAAATCAAACTCTAGACAGAAATCTAGATAAAGGATTTTTTGTAAAAGAAATTCAACAACTAATCATCGAAGAAAAAATTGATATTGCAGTACATAGCTTAAAGGATTTACCAGTTGAAAATGATGATCGTTTAAAAATCTCTGCAATTTTAAAAAGAGGTAACCCTCAAGATGTTTTCATTAGTAAAAGCAAAAAGCTGGACTCATTTGGCAAAGATGAGGTTATTGGAACTACCTCACTTCGAAGAAAAGCACAACTTTTAAAAATCAACCCTAGACTTACAGTTAAGGATATTAGGGGAAACGTAGAAACTCGAATAAACAAAATGTTAAAGGGAGAATTTGATGCTTTGGTTATGGCAGCCGCTGGAATTGAAAGACTGAATCTAGACCATCACATAACGGAGTATTTTAATTACAAGAAATTTTTAAATGCCCCTGGCCAAGGTGCAATAGCTGTAGAACACTCAAAAAATAATAATAGAATTAATGAGATTGTAAAAAAAATAAATCATAGTAAATCCATGCTATGTGTAAATCATGAAAGAAACTTTATGAAAAGTATGGGGGGTGGCTGTAATTATCCAATTGGAGCATACTCCTACTTTGATGGGGATACACTTTATTTGGAAGGAATTGTTTTATCACTTGATGGGAAAGATTGTATTAAAGACATGGTATCAACCAAAAATTTAACTGATAATTTAAGCCAAGAACTTTCAGAGAAGTTCATTAAAAAAGATGTAGTTCAAATAATTAATAAGATCGATAGTGAAATCAACAAGTAACATAAATATAATATTGACAAATGAGTATTTCGAACCTGGATTTCAAAAGCTAAGAGAGAGTGGATTAAATACATTTCATTTTCCAATGATTAAAACCAAATCAGTAATCAATGAAATTAAAATTAATCTTGATTTAATTGATTGCATAATATTTGTATCAAAGAATGGTGTAAAGTATTTTTTTGAAAATGAGAGTACAAAAAAATATGATTTATCAAATAAATATTTTGTGTGTATAGGAAAAAAAACTGCTAACAACTTAATAAAAAAGGGTTATAAACCTGGCTACATTTGTGGTAAAAACTATTCAATGGAAATGTCGAAGGAGCTTAAAATTAATAAAGTTTTAGAATCAAAAAAATCGTTGCTGATACAAGGAACCTTATCCAATCCCATGTTTTATAATTCCCTTTCGAAATTTAGTGCAGTAAAAAAAGAAGTTTTCTATCAGACAATAAGAACAAAAAAAGAATCCAAAGAAATTAAAATGCTTTCACAAAAAAATAAACCTTATGTAGTTTTTTCGAGCCCATCAGCTTTTGAAGCATTCAGTTGTTTATACAATCCAAAAGATTTTCACATAATCAGCATTGGGAGAACAACCTCAGCTGCAATTAAAAAAAATGGTTTTAGACCAGAATTAACATCAAAAATGCAGACTTATGAGGGAATAAGTGAATCTTTGTTAAAATTTCTCAAAAATTATAATTATGAAATATCCTGAGTCTAGACTTCGCAGATTAAGATACAACAACAAAGTTAGGGAACTTGTAGAGGATGTTTCTATATCTGTGAACGACCTAATTTATCCGATTTTTATTTGTGAAGGAAGAAAAGTAAAAAATGAAATTAAGACACTACCTGGACAATTTCAGCTATCAATTGATAGTGCTTTGAAACTTTGTGAAAAACTTCTAAAATCGAAGATCAAAAATATTATTGTTTTTGGTATATCGGAGAAAAAGGACGATTCTGGTGAAATATCGTGCAATCAAAAGAGTATAGTTCCAAAGGCAATTAAAGAAATTAAAAAGGAATTTAAAGATGAGTTTTTAGTAATTGCTGATGTTTGTAATTGTAGTTATACAAAACATGGACATTGCGGTACAATTGTTAATGATGAGGTTGATAATGATTTGACAATTGAAACACTAGCAAAACAGTCAAAAATTTTGGTAGAATCTGGTGCTGATGTTCTTGCACCCTCAGATATGATGGATGGAAGGGTACAATTAATTAGAAAAAAACTGGATGAGAACGGATATGTTGATATTCCTATTTTTCCTTATTCCGTAAAATATGCATCCTCTTTTTATGGACCGTTTAGGGACGCTGTTGGAAGTTCCCCAAAAATGGGTGATAGAAAAAGCTATCAAATGAATTTCAAAAACTCATTTGAGTTCATCAGAGAAATTGAGCAAGATTTGAATGAAGGTTGTGATGCTATTATTATAAAACCAGCTCTTGCATATCTTGACATAATTAGCCGTGTAAAAAACAAGTTCAATGTACCTATTATCGCTTACAACGTAAGTGGTGAATATTCCATGGTTAAAGCAGGAAATCAAAAAAACTATATTGATGAAAAAAGTGTGATGATGGAAATCATGTATTCAATAAAAAGAGCGGGAGCTAATTCAATAATTACCTATCATGCGTTAGAAATTGCTGAAATTTTAAAAAATAATGAAGTTTAATAGAAGCATAGAAGCTTTTGATAAGGCAAAAACTTTTATTCCTGGTGGAGTAAATTCACCTGTAAGAGCATTTAAAAGTGTCAATATGAACCCTGTTTTCTTCAAAAGTGGAAAAGGAAGTAAAATGATTGATATTGACGATAATGAATACATCGATTGTGTATCATCTTGGGGGCCATTGATTTTTGGTCATGCTAACAGAGAAATAATTGATTCTGTAATTAATGCAAGTAAGAATGGAACAACCTATGGTGCCTCAACTGAAATAGAAACCCTAGTTGCAAAAAAAATAATTGACATGGTTCCCTCGATTGATAAAGTAAGAATGGTAAACTCAGGGACTGAGGCAACAATGAGTGCAATTCGTCTAGCCAGGGGCTATACCAAAAGAGAGAAAATCATAAAATTTGCAGGCAATTATCATGGTCATGGAGATAGTTTCTTAATCAAAGCTGGGTCAGGTGCAGTGACTTTAGGACTTCCAGACAGTCCTGGTGTAACAAAAAATATTGCGAAAGACACACTCATTGCAAATTTTAACGACATAAATTCAGTTGAAAAATTATTTAACGAGAATCGAGATGAAATTGCAGCAATTATCGTTGAACCAATTGCTGGTAACATGGGTCTAGTAAAACCAATAGAGAACTTTTTACAAGGACTCAGAGATCTGTGTAATAAAAACCAGTCGGTTCTTATATTTGATGAAGTCATGACTGGATTTAGAGTTTCGAAAGGTGGTGCACAACAAATTTATGATGTTTATCCTGATATTACAACTTTGGGTAAAATAATTGGAGGAGGGTTGCCAGTAGGTGCTTATGGGGGTAAAAAAGAAATCATGGATATGTTAGCTCCAAATGGTCCAGTTTACCAAGCAGGTACGTTGTCTGGGAATCCGCTCGCTATGTCAGCAGGTCTAACAATATTAAATATGTTAAATGATGATGTTTACAATAAACTAGAAACAATATCAAAAAAAATTGAAGATGGATGGAAAAAAAATATTGCTGAAACAAATACTGATGCGCACATTTCAAGACAAGGTTCTATGCTAACCCTGTTTTTTTCTAAAAGAAAAAAAATTGAAAATTATGAGGATGCATTGACTCTAGATGTAGATAAATATGCAAAGTATTTTAAAGAGATGCTAAACCTGGGTGTTTATCTACCTCCCTCTCAGTATGAGTGTCTTTTTTTATCATCAGTACTGGATAATGATGATATAGAAAAATTAATTAATTCCAACAAGATTGCTCTAAAAAACATAACAAATGGATAATATTTTTTTAAATACTCTTAATGGAAAACTAGAAAAAAGACCCCCAGTTTGGTTCATGAGACAGGCAGGAAGAATTTTACCGTCCTACAGAAAACTCAAAGAGACTCATAAATTTTATGATATGATGAAAGATGCTGAGCTAACATCAAAAGTCACCATGTTACCCATTGATGATTTAGGGGTTGATGCAGCAATTCTATTTTCAGATATATTGGTGATTCCAGATGCACTTGGATTAGAATTAGTTTTTACAGATAATGGTCCAAAATTTGTTAATGCAATTGAAGAAGGAATTAGACCTAATTTAAATTTTAATCCTGAAAAACTGGAATATATTTATAATAATATTCGACAAACTGTCAAAGACAAGCAAAACACCCCATTGATTGGTTTTTGTGGAGGACCATTGACTACATTTTTATTTATGTTTAGAGGAAATCAAAACCAAAAAAGCTTTAAAAATGCTGTCAAATATTTTTATAAAAACAGAAAAGAAAGCATCAAAATTATTGAGCAAATCACAGATGCATCAATTGAATATGTTGAAAATCAAATTAAAAGCGGAATTCAATGTTTTCAACTTTTTGAAACATATTGTGGTAGTATTCCCTATGATTTGTACACAGAATTAATCCTTCCATACTCAAAAAAAATATTAAATAGTGCAAAAAACTTGAACTGCCCTACAATTTTCTTTCCCAAAGACTATTCATTAGGTTTAAAGAATATTAACAAAGACTTATGTGACTATGTTAGTATAGACTGGCATATGTCGTTGTCAGAGGCTAGAAAATTGGTTGATAACAGTGTAGGTATTCAAGGCAACATGGACCCAAGAATATTTTATCATGAATTTGATTTTGTAGAAAGATACCTTGAATCTTTGAGAGATTTTGGCAGAAAAAATTCTAACTGGATTTTCAATCTTGGACACGGTTTTCACCCTGATATTGATCATTCCAAAGTAAAAAAAACTGTGGAGTGGATTAAAAATAATAATTGGAATAGATGAAAGTTGAAGAGAACTTAATTAAAAAGTATAGCAAAACAGGACCTAGATACACCTCTTACCCTCCTGCAACTTTTTTTGATGAAAATTTTTCAAATTTTGATTTTGAGAAGAAAATTATTCAATCTAATGATGAAAACCCACAGAATATTTCTGTTTACATACATATTCCATTTTGCCCTCAAATATGTCATTTTTGTGGATGTACAACTGAGTCTGGGTTTACAAAACCATTCTTGGAAAGATATGTAGATGCTGTTATCAAGGAAATTTCTTATGTTTCAAAACTAATTAACAAAAACAGAAAATTAACCCAAATTCATTGGGGAGGAGGTACGCCAAATGCAATTTCTTATAAATACATTGAAAGAATTACAAATAAATTATACGAGGTTTTTGATTTTTCTCAAAACTATGAAATGGCAATAGAGTGTAATCCAGCTCATTTAGAATTTAGACACATTGAATTACTTAAAAAATTTGGTTTTAATAGAATATCCATAGGTATTCAAGATTTTAGAGATGATGTATTAAATGCAATAAATAGGAAACCATCAAAACATCCTGTTGATGATATTATTAAAAAAATTAAAGATGAAGGGTTTACTGGAACAAATATTGATTTGGTATACGGTCTTCCCTTACAAACAGTCGATAGTTTTAAAAAAACTGTTGAGAAAGCTATCGTCTTAAACACAGAAAGAATTGTAACTTTTTCCTATGCTCACGTTCCATCCGTTTTACCTAGACAAAAAATTTTGGAAAAGATTGGCTTTCCTAGTTCTAAAGAAAAAGCACTCATGTATGAAAATTCATATGAAATGTTTATAAAATCAGGTTATGTTTCCATTGGTATGGATCATTTCTCAAAGCCTGGCGATGAGTTTGAAATTGCTCTTAAAAATAAACAACTTCACAGAAATTTTCAAGGTTATTGTACTAGAGAAACAACAGGTCAAGTTTATGCATTTGGGGCATCATCAATATCACAACTTGACTCTGCATACAGTCAAAATATTAAAAATGCTGCAAAATATATTGCTGAGATAGAAAAAAATAATTTGGCTGTTTTCAGGGGATATTCCGTAATTAAAGAACAAAAGATTGTTAGAGATGTAATTAACTCAATAATGTGCAATTACTACCTTGATGTTAATGAAATTGCTAATAAGCATCGTTGCAGTAAAGAAAAAGTAATTGAAATCATTGATTTTAATCCAAAGAAATTTGAAGACTTTATCTTTGATGGACTACTTAAGATTGAAAAAAATAAGCTAAGTGTTTTTGAAAAAGGGAGGTTATTTACAAGAAATATTGCAATGCGTTTTGATCCATTGATAAAACAAAAAGTTGGAACATATTCAAATACAATTTAAATGAAAGGATTTTTAATGATTAATTTGGGATCACCCGATAGTACATCTGTAAAAGATGTAAAAAAGTATTTAGACGAATTTTTAATGGATGAAAGAGTTATTGGTAAAAGCTATTGGTTCAGATGGTTTCTTGTAAAAGTTATTATTTTAAACACAAGACCCAGAAAATCAGCAAAAGCTTATAAAAAAATATGGTGGAAAGAAGGTTCTCCTTTAATTGTTCTTTCGAGAAGATTATTTGATAAAGTTTCAAATCTTGTAAATTTTCCTGTTGCATTAGCCATGCGTTACGGATCAATAAGTATTTTTAAAGGCTTACAAGAACTGAACAATAAAGGGGTTAAAAAAATTACCGTACTTCCACTCTACCCCCACTTTGCAATGTCTTCATACGAGACTGTGGTTGAAAAAGTTAAAGAACAGGCTGAGCTCCACTTTCCTAATCTGGAAATCAAAATAATTGAACCTTTTTACAAGGATGATAATTACATAAATCTACTATCGAATAAAATAAATGATACGATCAAAAATATAAACTACGATCATATTCTTTTTTCATATCATGGAATACCTGTCAGCCATTTAAAAATATCTGATCCAACAAAATCTCATTGCTATAAAGTGAAGGATTGTTGTAATAAAAAATCTGATGCTCATGAATTTTGCTACAAACACCAAGTACTTGAAACTACAAAAGCAGTAATTAATAAACTTAAAATTGATCCAAAGAAAGTCAGCGATGCATTTCAATCAAGATTACCAAATGAAGCTTGGTTAAAACCCTACACTGATGATGAGCTCGAAAGACTCGCAAAGTCAGGAGTTAAAAATTTAGTTATCGTTACACCAGCATTTGTAACAGACTGCTTGGAAACATTAGAAGAAATAGCCATGGAAGGTAAAGAAGAGTTCATTGAGGCTGGTGGAGAGAATTATCATTATGTGCCTTGTTTGAATGATGATGACTCATGGGCAAAATTAATTTCCACTTGGGCTAAAAAATGAATTATTTAGTTTTAAAAACAATTCACCTCATTGCTGTTGTCTCATGGTTTGCTGGTCTTTTTTACGTAGGGAGAATGTTTATATACTTCAAAGAATCAGCGAGTTATAAAAATAATAAGAAAAGTATTCTACAAGACCAATTCAAACTGATGTCAAAAAGATGTATGTATATAATTACGTGGCCATCACTAATTTTAACAACGATTTTTGGGCTTTACATGCTTCACGAAAACAAAACGTTGATCTATCTTGATTGGATGAAGGTGAAACTAGTTTTTGTTTTTATTCTAATTGCTTACACAGTTTATTGTCAAAAAATTCTAAATCAAATGACCAATGAGAATAATATATTACTTAGTGATTTTAAATTGAGACTATTCAACGAGTTTGCTACGTTGCTATTAATTTCATTAATTTCTCTAGCCATTTTAAAGACAAGCTTATCTTGGCTAAAATCAATCATTGTATTTATTATTATAGCAACAGTTCTATTCTTGCTTATAAAACTGTATAAAAAACTTAAAAACTAAAGCATGATCCAAACTGAAATAAAGAGATAAAAAATAGCCTTTACTATTTTTATTTTTTTACTATTTACATACTTTTTAATGTTTTTACCAAAAGTGTTTGAAATAAAAACGACAATAAAAAAAATCAGATTTGCAATTATCCAAAAAATAATTCCCAGCACTGTAAATTGAATTTCAACACTTAAGCTGTCGTGGAAAATATAGTTGGGGAAAAAAGCTATAAAAAAAACAGTAACTTTTGGATTTAACAGATTCATCATCAATCCAGTTAAAAAATCATTTTTGGTCAGGTTTTTCTTGCTCTTTTGATTTTTTTTAAAAATAAGCAGTTGTATTGCCAAGATCAAAAAATAAGATGAACCAAAAAACTTTATAGATTTAAATATAAATGGACTAGAATCTATAATTGCAGAAATGCCAAAAACTAAAAGAAGGGTATGAAAAAAAAGACCACTAGTCAGTCCAAGTACCGTCTTGACTCCTGCCTTATAACCATCTGAGCTGCTTTTAACAAAAACGTAAACAATATCAGGTCCTGGGCTAACAGTCAAAACAATAGCCGAAAATAAAAAAAACAAAAGAATGTCTATTTGCATAATTTTTGATTTAAGCTATGAATAATTTCGCTTATTTTGCACTTATTAAATAAATATGAGTAACATTGATACACTTTTAGAAAAAATATCTAAAACCAGAGAAAATTTATTAAATCATAATATCTACTTAAACTTAAACAGTGAAGATGCAATTGCCAAATTCATGGAGACACATGTCTTTGCAGTTTGGGATTTTATGTCACTTGTAAAAGCTCTACAAAAGGAATTAACATGCGTCAAAACGCCCTGGCGACCTACTAAGGATAAAGTATCCAGAAGATTAATTAACGAAATTGTTCTTGGTGAAGAAAGTGATATTGATCAAAATAACAATCCAATTAGTCACTTTGAACTATATGTTGAAGCAATGGATAGAATCGGGGCTAAAACAGACTCCATAAATACATTTATGAAAAATATTAATGCATTTGACAGTATTGACCAGGCAATTGATAATTCTCTAATTCCTGATGCTGCAAAAGATTTCATGAAATTTACTTTTGATATAATTAACAATAAAGAAGTGCATGTGATCGCCAGTGTATTTACTTTCGGAAGAGAAGATCTTATACCTGATATGTTTATAAATATTGTTAAAACACTAAATGAAAAAGAGGAAAGTAAATCAGATGATCTTTTGTATTACCTTGAAAGGCATATTGAAATGGATGGAGATGAGCATGGGCCCATGGCATTAAAAATGATATCTGAATTATGTGGCAACGATAACAATAAATGGAATGAAGCAGCTGTGTATTCAAAAATGGCTCTTGAAAAAAGAATAAAGCTTTGGGACTCGATTCTAAAAGATATTTCGATGAATTAATTATATTAAAAAAATTCCTCATAAATTGATCTATATTTAAATAAAGATGAAAATTTTACAGTCTTTAATATTATTAATATTTTGTTCCCAAATTTACGCACAACTTCCTGGTGCTGAAAAATTTGCTAAAACCATTACTCAAAAAGAATTAAAAGAACACTTATATATATATGCCTCTGATGAGTTTGAAGGAAGAGAAACAGGAAGTGAAGGTCAAAAAAAAGCCGTCAATTATATAAGAGATTTTTATATTAAAAACAAAATTAAACCAGGTGATCCTGATAGTGACTATTTTCAACCAATGACACTCAATATCAGAAGGGGAAATATGGGTGATGTTGAAACTGAAAATGTTATATCAATTATAAAAGGAACTGATTTTCCGGAAGAATATGTCGTAATTACTGCGCACTTAGACCATGTTGGGTATGCTAACAACGGCGGATCAAGAGGGGATTTTAAAGGTGAGATACATAACGGTGCAGATGATGACGGCTCTGGCTCTGTTGCTATCTTAGAAATTGCTCAAGCATTCAAAAAGGCTGAAAATAAAGGAAAAGGTCCTAGAAGAAGTATGGTATTTCTTCACGTCTCTGGTGAAGAAAAAGGCTTACTCGGGTCCAAATACTATTCTGAAAATCCTATCTATCCCATGGAAAATACTGTTACCAACCTAAATATAGACATGATAGGAAGGATTGATCCAACTAGAAAAGATAAAAACAGAAATTATATTTATATAATTGGATCAGATCATGACAGTCAAGATTTACACAATTTATCCGAAAAAACAAATTTAGAAACTGTCAATATTGACCTAGATTATAGATACAATGCAAAAGATGATCCGAACAGATTTTATTATCGCAGTGACCACTATAATTTTGCAAGGTTTGGTATTCCAATAATATTTTATTTTTCGGGTACACATGAAGATTATCACATGCCTACAGACGATCCTGATAAGATTGAGTACGATCTGTTGGAATCAAGAACCAGATTGATATTTCATACTGCATGGAATATAGCTAACCGAGATGAAAGAATAGTTGTTGATCCAAAGGAAAAACCGTTCGAGATTGAAGTTGATAAATTGGTCGATTACTCTGGAACATACGGCATTGAAAATTTTCCACTTGAACTTGTTGTATACACTAAAAATAATAAGCTTTATATGGATGTTATGGGACAAGAGTCTTTCGAGCTAAATGCAGTTGGTGTTGATAAATTTAAACTAGAAGAAGCTGGTGTTGAGTTAAAATTTAATATTGAAGAAAGCTCTCTAAGATTTAAGCAAGGTCCTTTTGAAAGGGACTTGAAGAAATTGAAGTAGCCTACTGCTCAATAGAGCATGGTATTATCTCAACAAACTCACCTTCGTGAATTTTAACAGTAAATTCAATCGGATTGCAACAAACTTCACAATCCTCAATAAATCTTTGAACCTCAATTGATGGATCAACCATCTTTAACTGATTTTCCCAGCAATGAGGACAAGTAAAGTTTGATTCTAACATTAGAAAAAATGGGTGGAAGACCGGGCTCGAACCGGCGACCTCCTGAACCACAATCAGGCGCTCTAACCAACTGAGCTACAACCACCATAAAATTGGTTTTCAAATATAATTATATAAAGAAAAAGAAAAAAATTATAAGAGATCATTTAAGCTCTTGACGCCAACAAGCTTATTGGATATAAAACCCTCGGCGTGCTCAACACCAATAAGTCTCCCAAAATCTGCAGATCTTGCTGTGATGGAATGAAGAAACTTTTTTGAACTAATCAAGGTTTCAGGTTCTTTACTATCTGGATTATAAAATTGTGAGTCATAACTTGAGACTGCCTTCATCTTATTTTCAATGAATTCCGAAATATCAACAACGAATGTAGGCTCTAAATTCTTCCATTGAATATAATGGTAGACATTTTTGGGTCTCCATGGTTTTTGATTGTTGTCATCTAATTTTGTTTTAATCTTTACCAAACCACTTAAAAAAGAGGAGGAAACAACTAATTTTGAGGCCTCGGCGTGATCTATATGTCTATCATCAGGTGAATTACAAATAATTATCTCCGGTTGATATTTTCGAATGTATCTGATGATTTCAATTTGACTTTTTTCATCATTTTTAATAAAACCATCTTTCATGCCAAGATTAAGTCTGAAATCAACACCTAGAATTTTAGAAGCTTTGCTACTTTCTTGTTTTCTCTTTTCGGCTGATCCTCTGGTTCCAAGTTCACCAGCAGTAAGATCTATGAGCCCTACTTTTTTTCCTCTATGAACTTGGTTCAATATGGTTCCTCCACATCCTAGCTCAATATCATCAGGGTGAGCACCTAAGGCCAGGATATCTATTTTGGAAGCCATTAGCTTTTGATCCAATCAATTATCGATTGATCATCTGGCTGTGTTCTTGGTGAAATTGATTTAACAACAAAACCTTTTTCATCAACTAAAAATTTTTGAAAATTCCAACTAACTGAGGAATCTAATTTACCATTTTGACTTTTTTTGGTTAGAAACTGGTAAATTGGATGCATTGATGATCCTTTGACGGAAACCTTGCTCATCATGGGAAATGATACTCCATAATTTTCTTTACAAAATTCAGCTATTTGTTCGTTGGAGCCAGGCTCTTGCCAAAGGAAGTTGTTTGATGGAAATCCTATGATAACAAAATTTTCATCTTTATAATCTTTATACAGTTTTTCTAAAGCTTTATATTGAGGTGTTAAACCACATTTTGATGCAGTATTCACAACCATAATTTTTTTACCTTTTATTTTATTAAAATCAAAATTTTTTCCATAAATATCTGTAACGGAAAATTCATGGATTGATTTTATCATTTTGGTATCATTTTGAGACAATATAGTATTAAAAAAGAGAATCATGGTAAATGGAATTATTTTATACATAACTAAAATTTAAATGATTTCAGCAGTTAGACTTGCTTCTATCATCTTCTTTACTCTAGGCTTTAGGTCAAAAAGCGTACCAGACTTGACCGAGCACTTGCCTTTGTAATGAACTATTAATGCACATTGCTCAGCTTGAGTGGCTGTGTGATCACAAACTTTAATTAACACATCTATAACATGATCAAAAGTGTTTACGTCATCGTTGTAAAGAATAATTTCATGAAAATCACCTTTAGATAAACTCTGGTCCTGATCTTTTTTTGTTTTCTCTTTAACACTCATTACCAACTAGTTATGAGCTAATTTACAATTTTAAAACAACTATATAGAATCAATGATTTTAATAAAGGTTTCAGAATTCAATGAAGCACCACCAACCAACCCACCATCAACGTCAGAACAATTAAAAATATTGCTAGAATTATCAGGTTTCAGACTTCCACCATATATAATTGGAATTAGATCAGATGATTCTTTTCCATATTGAAAGTTTAATAGCTTTCTAATGTGGCAATGAATTTCTTGTACTTGATCTGAGTTTGCATTAACACCTGTTCCAATCGCCCAAACTGGCTCATATGCAATAATTAATTTCTCCAAATTAACATTATCGAGATCAAATAAAGTATTTTTTAATTGATTTTCAATAACTTCATTTTGCTTTCTTTTTTCTCTCATATCCAATGTTTCTCCAATACAGAAAAAAACTTCCATATCATTTTTAAAACAATTTTCTAATTTCATCTTCAAGGTTTTGTCATCTTCACCAAATAACATTCGTCTTTCAGAATGACCGATAATAACACTTTTAATATTTATACTTTTTAACATATCAACTGAAACCTCACCTGTAAAAGCACCATTACTTTTGCTCGAAACATTTTGTGCAAGAACTTTAATTTGAGATGAATTAGAAATAACAGATACATCATTCAAAAAAGGAAATGCTGGTGCAACGTATACTTCACAGTTGTATGAATTATTTATTTGAATAATTTCTTTAACTAATCCTGTCGATTCTTTCAAGTCATTATTCATTTTCCAATTACCTGCGACAATTTTTCTTCTCATTTTATTTAATTCTTGGATCTAAATATTTATAAATTTCATCTACAAATATATTAATCAAAATGAAAGAAAGACTTATTACAGTTACAGCACCAATTATTACTGGAACATCAAGGTTATTTAATGAATTGACAATTTCTCTTCCCAAACCATTCCACCCAAAAATATACTCAACAAATACAGAGCCCGCTAACAAGCTAGCAAACCATCCAGACAGAGCAGTAACAACAGGGTTAAGAGAGTTTTTTATACAATGGTTTAAAACAACTTTGTATTTAGACAATCCTTTTGAATATGCTGTCAAAATATAATTCTGATTTAGTGTTTGTATCATAGAGTTTCTCATTAACATACTTATTATTGAGATTGGTCTAATTCCAAGCACAAGTGAGGGTAATATTAGGTTTTTAAGTTTCAATTCATAATATTCACCTGAGTCACTTAATTCACATAAACTTCCAGTCATATTTAAATTAGTTATATCACTTAAAACGTAGCCAAATATCCAAGCAAAAATTATTGCACTTAAAAAAGAAGGAACACTTATACCAATAGTACTAAAAAACTGTATCATGTTATCTGCAACAGAGTCTTTAAACAATGCGCAATAGATCCCTAACAATAATCCAAAAATTGATGCAAAAACTATTGATGATAGTGCTAGAATTGCGGTGTTAGGAAATGTATTAGCAAGAATACTTGAAACTTTCTCTCCTCTGCGCTGGTACGACTCTCTGAAATATGGAAATTTTAAAACCAAAGCAAAATTATTACCCTTCAAAATATTAATGTAAGTATACTTATCGCTTGATAAGAAGTTAATATCAGATTTATCTCTCGAATGAATTGATATGGGAGATATATCATTTAAATAAAAAAAATATTGATGTAATACAGGTTTGTCAAAACCATATTTTGAGTTTATAATATTTCTCTGCTCCTCATCCTCGTTTTGTCCCATCATCATTCTGGCTGGATCACCCGGTAGAACTTGAAAAAGAAAAAAAATTACTGTTATAACACCCAAAAGAGTAAAAAAAATATTTAAGATTTTCATTTAAAGTATTTTAAATGAATTAAAGCAAAAACAGAATAATTAATTATGTCATGATAATTTGCATCAATTCCCTCACTAATTAAGGTCTTTCCCTCATTGTCTTCAATTTGTTTGATTCTGAATATTTTTTGTATGATAAGATCTGTTAAAGAAGTGACTCTCATCTCTTTCCAAGCCTCACCGTAGTCATGGTTTTTTTTTGATAATAGGTCTTTAACTAATTTCTTTTGTTTGTCAAACTCTAATAATGCGGTATCTAAATCAAAATCAGGTTCATCAGAAATGCCTTTATCTATCTGTATCAAACACATAATTGAATAATTTATCAAACCAACAAACTCAACTTCCTGACCTTCATCAATTTTTGATGTTTTATTAATTTGAATGCCCCTAATTCTTTGAGCCTTTATGTAGAGCTGGTCTGTGAGTGATGATAATCGTAAAATTCTCCATGCTGAACCATAATCATGCATCTTTGAAATGAAGATATTTTTACATTTTTCTATTATTTTATCAAAGTGAGTGAGTGTGTTTGACAATGAAGCTAATTTTTACGTAAATTTCGAAAAAATAATCTAATTATACATTCTGATTTGGAGATTAATATTAAAGGAAATTTACTTGATTTAAATAAGCCTAAAATAATGGGTATTTTAAATGTGACTCCAGATTCATTTTTTGATGGAGGATTGTATGATACAGAAAAAAAAGTTGATATTCAGGTTATGAGCATGATTGAAGACGGAATGGATATTCTAGATGTTGGTGGTTACAGTTCGAGACCGGGTGCCAAAGAAATAAGTATTGATGAAGAAATAAATAGAGTTATCCCCGTTGTTAAATTTCTAAGAAAAACATATCCTGAGTTGATATTATCTGTTGATACATTCAGATCTGAGGTAGCTAGGAACTGTTTAGATCTCGGTATAGATATGATAAATGATATTAGTGCAGGTTGTATTGATAAAAATATTTTAGATGTTGTTGCAGAATACAATTGTCCGTACATAATGATGCATATGAAAGGGACTCCTCAAACGATGCAGATTAATCCAGAATATGAGAACTTGATAAAAGAGCTTTTAATTTATTTTGCAAAAAGAATCTATTTAGCTAGAGAAAAAGGGATTATTGATATAATTGTTGATCCAGGGTTTGGTTTTGGAAAAACTTTAGATCATAATTATACAATTATGAAAAAAATTGAAAATTTTAAGCTTCTAGATCTACCTATATTAGTGGGAATATCCAGAAAATCTTTTATAACAAAACAACTAGATATTGATAAAAAAGATTCCCTCAACGGGACAACTGCTTTAAATATGTATTTTTTAGAAAAAAATGTAAATATATTAAGGGTCCACGATGTTAAAGAAGCTAAAGAGTGTATTATGCTTCATGAAAAAATAAAATCTTCATGAATTTGGTTAATTTTATATGATCTTGGAAATAATTGACTTAATAAAATCCACAATCTTACCAATAATTGATATAATATTGGTTGTGGTAATGTTGTATTATGCTTATAAGCTTGTTCGTGGTACAGCAGCAATTATTGTTTTCAGAGGATTTGTTATCATATACATAATTTGGTGGATAACAGATGTTTTGAATATGAATATTCTAAGTAGTATACTGGGTGGATTTATTGGGGTTGGTGTCTTTGCTGTAATTATTGTATTTCAACAAGAAATAAGAAAATTCTTGCTTCTTCTAGGCTCATCAAGAATTGCAAATAATAAATCACTATGGAAAAAGTTTAGTTTATTTTTTAAAATAAGTAAAGAACAGGCAAAACTCAATATTGATGAATTTATCCTTGCCTGTAGAAAGCTCAAAAAAACAAAAACAGGTGCTATTTTTGTTTTTGAAAGAAATAATAGTTTGGATTTTATTAAAGAAGATGGAGACAAAATTAATGCAGAGGTTTCACTTCCAATTATCGAAAGTATTTTTCATAAAAACAGCCCCCTTCATGATGGTGCTGTTATTGTAGTTGGAAACCTAATTGTTTCATCAAGAGTAACACTTCCAGTATCAAAAAGTAAAGTTATAAATAAATCATTTGGGCTAAGACACAAAGCTGCAATTGGTATTTCTGAACAATCCGATGCGATATGTGTTGTAATTTCTGAGGAAAAAGGAAAAATATCATACATAAAAAATGGAGACTTTTATGAATTTAAGGATGATAAAAGTTTAAAACGTTTATTATCAGAAGATCTCAGCGAATAACTCCTTTTTTTCAAATTGACTTTCATACAATTTTTTGTAATAACCATTATTTTTAATTAGATCATAGTGAGAGCCAATCTCCATTATATTTCCACTTTTCATGACAACAATCTTATCTGCAGTGATTATAGTAGAAAGTCTATGAGCTATTATGATTGATGTTTTATTTTGAATGATCTTGTTTGTAGCAAACTGAATTAATTCCTCAGTTGTTGAGTCAATTGATGAGGTTGCCTCATCTAAAATTAATATGTTTGGCTTAGAAACATAAGCTCTGAGAAATGATATTATTTGTCTTTGTCCCTCAGAAAGCATAACTCCTCTTTCTTTTACATTATAATCAAGTCCACCGGGAAGTTTATTTATAAAATTCCAAACACCAATATTTTGAGCAGCTTTCACAACATCTTTTTTAGATAACTCTTCATTGAACAACGTTATATTTTTTAGGATTGTATCAGCGAACAAAAAGATATCCTGATTGACCAAAGATATTGATGAACGTAAATCACTTAGTTTAAAATTCTTGATATTTTTATTATTAATTTTTATTTCCCCATCCTTAATATCATATAGTCTCATAATTAATTTAATTATGGTTGATTTTCCAGATCCTGTAGCTCCAACAATTGCAATTTTTTCACCTTTTTTTATGGTTAAGTTTATGTCATTTAGAACTTTGTTATTTTTCGTATAAGAAAAATTTACATTTTCAAATTTTATATCTCCATTGAGATCGTTTGAATTGATATTACCATTATCATTGATATAATAATTTGAGTCTAAAATTTCAAAGACACGTTTAGCAGCTACCATTCCCATTTGAAGTGTATTAAACTTATCCGCAATTTGTCTCAAAGGTCTGAATAGCATCTGGGAAAGTTGAATAAATAAAAAAATCGTACCTAAACTAACAAAATTATCTAGTTTTAAAATATTACTTCCAGCATACCAAACAATTAATCCAACACTTACAGATATTGAGATTTCAGCTATAGGAAAAAAAATGGAGTTGTACCAAACAGTTTTAAGCCATGCCCTTTTATGACGTTCATTAATTTTTTCAAAGTTTTTACTTTCAATTTTTTGTCGATTAAAGATTTGAATTTCTTTTATCCCAGAAAGTCTTTCCTGTACGAAAGAATTTAAATTAGCAATCTCACTTCGAACTTCATTGAAAGCAACTTTCATCGCTCTTTGAAAAAGCCTTGTCGCAATCATAACAAATGGCAAAATAACCAGAATTATTAATGAAAGTTCAATACTAAGAACAACCATCACACCCAGCACCGAAAACATCAAAATCAAATCAGCAAAAATCATAAATAATCCCTGGCTAAAAATACTTGCGATTGTTTCCATATCACTGACTGTTCTTGTTACTAATCTTCCCACAGATGACTTATCATAATACGACATTTTAAACTTTATAATGGTCCTAAAAAGCTTGGTTCTCAGATCAAAAACAACCTTTTGACCAAGTAGGTTCGTAAAAAAAATAAAAAGAAATTGAAATATTACTTGAAAACACAAAATAGCAACCATTAAAATAATAACATTTATAAGCCCTAAATAATCTTTTGGTGTAATGAATTCATCAACTGCAATTTTTAAGAAATACTGATTTAATATTGAAAAAAAAGAAATAATTATTGCA
>CABZTM010000019.1:0-25857 GCA_902528705.1 uncultured Bacteroidota bacterium
GAACAATTTTACTCTGCTTTATACGGTGTTATTGACCCTGAGGAAAAGAGAAAAGTTATTGGGAAAGTGTTTGTTGATGTTTTTGAGTCAGAGTCAAAGAAAATAAGCAATGTCAAATGGCTCGCTCAAGGAACCATATATCCCGATGTAATAGAGTCTATTTCTGTAAAAGGTCCTTCTGCAACAATAAAATCGCATCATAATGTTGGTGGTTTGCCAAAAAAAATGTCTTTATCTATTATTGAACCTTTAAAAATGCTTTTTAAGGACGAAGTCAGAAAAGTTGGGGTTGAACTAGGAGTAAAAAATGAAATCCTCAGCAGACATCCATTTCCAGGACCAGGTCTTGGTATTAGAATACTTGGTGAAATAAATGCAGAAAATGTAGGAATTTTACAGGAAGCTGATCATATATTTATTGAATCACTTAAACAAAAAAACCTTTACAATCAGATATGGCAAGCTGGGGTTATTTTATTGCCTGTAAAGTCAGTAGGGGTTATGGGAGATGAAAGAACTTATGAAAATTGTGTTGCATTAAGAGCTGTAATATCCACTGACGGAATGACGGCTGATTGGTTTGACTTTCCTCACAACTTTCTTCAGGATGTCTCAAATAAAATCATTAATAATGTTAAAGGAATAAATAGAGTTGTTTACGATATTAGTTCCAAACCTCCCTCAACAATTGAATGGGAATGAAAAACTGGATTTTTTACATAATTGCAATATTATTCTTTCAATTTGGTCTCTCCCAATCCAATCAAATTGAAGATTTTGACTCGATTGTTTCATATGAAGTAAAAAAAAAAGAAACACTTTATAATATTTCTAAAAAATTTAAAATTACTGTTAATGATATATACTTGTTAAACCCTGAACTTAGAGGTCAAAAATTAAAGAAAAAGTCAATTATAAGTATCCCCTTAAAAAAAGTTAAAAAGAATTTTTATTTAGATTCTAGTATAAATCAAAAAACAAGTGATAAAAATAAATTATTGAGCCCTATTACTAATAATGAAAACCCAAAAAAAAATAAGGTAAACTTAGCATTCCTAGCACCACTAAAAATTGACGAAATTGAATATGACTCAATCAATCAGACCAAAGAATTTTTAAAAAAAATTAATTTAACTACAATTTCAATTGACTTTTATAATGGAATGAAAATGGCAATAGATGAACAGTCCTCTGATGATATAAAAATCAATCTTGATGTTTTCGATACAAAAAATAGGATTGATGTAATTAAAATGATAAAGGATAATATTGATTTTAATAATTATGATTTTATAATTGGACCACTTATTACAAGAAATTTCAATTATTTTAATTCAAATAATATTAAAACCAAAATAGTATCTCCATTAATAACTTCTGATGTTGTATTCAGAGACAATACAATAATTACAACCGCACCAGATTCACTTAAAAGAAAATTTGTATTTGAAATGATTGATCAAATGATTGAATTAAAAAATGATCAATGTGTTTTAATTATTTCGGATCAAAAAAATGAAAAAACAAAGAATGAATTGCTAATGAAATTTCCAAATGCTGAAAAAATTGATATTAGTGATGAAAACCTTTTTGTAGACCCACAAATAACAGATTCATTGATGTATAGTAACAAAGAAAATTGGGTATTTCTTGAAACAAATCGCAGTGATGTTATTTCTAGTGTTAGCTCATTGTTAAATTCTCAAATAAATGAAGAAAGAAAAATTAAATTGATTAGTTCAGTCAGTGTGGAAAATTATGACAACCCAAACATTAGTTATGAAAAGCTTGGAAATTTAAATTTTATTTATCCATCAAATTCTTTCCCTTATGAGAGTGATGCTTTAAATGTCTTTAAGTCAAATTATCTTGATCAATTTGGAAACTATCCCAATAGGGTCTCAATCAAGGCTTATGATTTAATTAAAGATTTATTACATAGATATATATACTATAGAAACTACAATGGTTTTGATATAGATTATGAGAATAGTTTATTAAATAACAAGTATAATTATAAAGATGTAGATGAACTAGGTTTACGTAATCAATCTTTTTATATGGTAAAACATAAAGAACTTCAAGTCATTGACTTAACTAAGAAATAGTTTTGTAATTTTGAGCTCAGATTTTAAAATTTGAAAAATTCCCCAAAATATATTTTTGTCACTGGTGGTGTAAGTTCCTCATTGGGAAAAGGGATAATATCAGCATCTTTAGGAAAACTTCTCAAATCTAAAGGTTTGGAGGTTACAATACAGAAATTTGATCCATATATTAATGTTGATCCGGGAACATTAAATCCTTACGAGCATGGAGAATGTTATGTAACATCTGATGGTGCAGAGACTGATCTTGATTTAGGTCATTATGAAAGGTTTTTGGGTATCAAAACCTCCAGAAACAACAATACTACCACAGGGCAAATATACCAGACAGTTATTAATAAAGAGAGAAAAGGAGATTTTTTGGGGAAAACAGTTCAAGTTATTCCTCACATAACTAATGAGATAAAATCACGAATTAAAAGTCTAGAAAAAGAAAAAAAATATGATGTTATAATAACTGAACTTGGTGGAACTGTTGGTGATATAGAATCGTACCCGTTTATAGAGGCTGTTAGGCAATTTAGGTGGGAGATTGGAGAACAAAATAGTCTAGTTATACACCTAACTCTTCTACCTTATTTATCAGCAGCAGCTGAAATCAAAACAAAACCAACTCAACACTCTGTAAAAAAATTAATGGAAAGTGGTTTGAATGCTGACATTATTGTTTGTCGGACAGAGCATAAACTTTCCAATGATTTAAGAAAAAAAATTGCATTGTTTTGTAATGTTGATGTTAAATCAGTAATTGAGTCTATTGATGCAAAAACAATTTATGATGTTCCATTGCTAATGTTAGAGGAAAAATTAGATAAGGTTGTGTTAAAAAAATTGAAAATTAAATCTAAAATAAAAGCTGATTTATCATCATGGAAAAAATTTGTACATAATCTGAAAAATCCTAAAGATGAAGTTAATATTGGTTTGATAGGAAAATACGTTGAATTACAAGATTCCTATAAATCGATATTGGAGTCCTTTATTCATGCTGGTTCGGTTAATTCACTAAAAGTAAATGTACATCCAATCCACTCTGAATCAATTGACAAAACAAATGTAAAATCTCTAATGTCAGCTCTTGATGGGGTTTTAGTTGCACCTGGCTTCGGTGAAAGGGGAATCGAGGGCAAAATAATGTCAATTGAGTATGCTAGAGTGAATGATATTCCATTCCTTGGAATTTGTCTTGGAATGCAAATGGCAGTGATTGAGTATGCAAGAAATATTATTGGATTAAAAAATGCTAATTCTACTGAAATGGATAGTCATACAAAATACCCAGTAATTTCTTTGATGGAGGATCAAGTAAATATTGAAAAAAAAGGTGGTACAATGAGATTAGGTTCTTGGAAATGTGAAATTTCTAAAGGAACATTAACTCATGATATCTATAAGAAAAATGTAATAAAAGAAAGGCATAGACACAGGTATGAGCTTAATTTCAAATATATAGAATCATTAACTAAAGCAGGATTGGTTTTAAGTGGTAAAAATCCTGAAACTGATTTAGTTGAAATAATTGAATTACCCAACCACTGTTGGTTTGTCGGAGTACAATTTCACCCAGAGTACCAAAGTACAGTAGATAAACCACACCCTCTATTCAAATCATTTATAAAAGCAGCAATCAATAAAAAAAGATCTTATGGCAGAAAGTAAAGTAGATTACTCACAGTTAGTAGGGTTTTTATTTTTGATGGCAGCATTTGTATCATTTTTGTTTATTAGTCCATCCACTGAAGAAGAAATAGATATACAGATTAAAGAAAGCGTCAGAATAAATGATTCACCCAATATTAATCAGGACTTTAGAGAAAACGAAACAGAATTTACAGATGACATAATAAAAATTGAGGAAGAATCTTTTATAATAGAAAATGAAAATGTGATTTTAAAGTTCTCTAACAAGGGAGCCAAAATTTACGAGCTTACATTAAAAGATTACAATGATTCCTCTGGAAGTCTTGTAAGACTTTTAGAAAACAATCAGTCACTAGGTTTAAGTTTTTTTAATATCAATGGAGTTCCTTTTGATTCAAACACTGCAATGTTTAATTATACGTCTTTTGATAATCAAAACAGTAAAGTTGTCGAATTTGAATACCTAAATAATTTAGGGGGAAAAATATTTTTCAGATATGTAATACCAAACCAAGGCTATTTATTGAATTTTGAGATTGAAACTCAAGGTTTAAATAATATTGTTGGCACAAACAGAAAAATGGACTTAGTTTGGAATTTGGATTCAAGAAGGCAATCTAAAAGTGTAGATTATGAGAATAGATATACTTATATCAACTATAAGGACAAAGATGGTAAAATAAGAGACCTGAGTGCTTACTCTGAGGATGATGAAGTTGGAGAGGTTAAGTGGCTTTCATACAGTCAACATTTTTTCAATTCTATTTTAATTTTCGATGATCCAAAATCCGAAGTAGACATGAAATCGATGAATATGGATCTTGATTACAGCACTCAAAAATATAGTAAATCGGTTGATGATGATAGTAAACAAATATATCTCAAAACTTTTAACACTAAAATCCCAATAGACATAAGTCGCTCAAATGAGATAAGTGAGTCTATGGGTTGGTACATAGGACCCAATGATTATTATGTTTTAAAAAACTATAAAGATGATATTTCTGAGTCAATCTGGTTCGGTTGGGGAATTTTTGGATGGATTAACAGAAACATTTTCTTTCCATTATATCAATTTTTAAGTTCATTTTTATCAGCTGGTATCGCTATTATAATTATGGTTATTCTAACTAGGTTGATTATGTCACCAGTTCAATATAAGATGTATTTGTCTCAAGCAAAAATGAAAATTCTAAGACCTGAAATTAGTGCTGCCACAGAAAAATTTAAAGATGATCCTTTAAAAAGAAATCAGGAAACAATGAGAATTTATAATCAAGCTGGAGCCAATCCCTTATCTGGTTGTTTACCTATGTTTATTCAATTACCAGTTTTCTATGCACTTTTTTGTTTTTTTCCAGTTGCATTTGCCCTTAGAGGAGAATCATTTCTATGGGCTGATGATTTAAGTGTTTACGACTCTATATTAGAATTGCCATTTAATATTTGGCTCTATGGTGATCACGTTAGTTTGTTTCCAATTCTAGCAGGTGTAACTATGTTTTTCTACACATCAGTATCTGGGAACCAACAAATGCAACCAACACAGCCAGGAATGCCAAACATGAAGTTCATAATGTATTTTTTGCCATTTACCTTAATGATTTTCTTTAATAATTTTGCTAGTGGATTATCACTATATTACACTATTTCCAACCTTTTAACAATAGTAATTATTTATGCTATCAAAAACTTTATCATTGATGAAAAGAAAATTTTGTTGAAAATTGAGGAAAATAAAAAGAAGCCAAAAGGAGAAGGTAGATTCCAGCGAAGGTTTAGAAAGCTTCAAGAAATGGCTGAAAAGGCCGAAAATCAGAGAAAAAATAACAGGTAAAATGACCAATAAAACAGCTAGAGTTGTTGTTGGTATGTCCGGTGGGGTTGACTCCAGTGTAGCAGCCTATCTAATGAAGGAACAAGGTTATGACGTTATCGGAATTTTTATGAAAAACTGGCATGATGATACAGTTACCATTTCTGATGAGTGCCCATGGTTAGAGGATAGTTATGATGCAATGATTGTTGCAAAAAAATTGATGATTCCTTTTCAGGTTATAGATTTTAGTAAGGAATACAAAAAAAGAATAGTGGATTACATGTTCAGTGAATATAAAGTTGGTAGAACCCCGAATCCAGATATTTTGTGCAATAAGGAGATAAAGTTTGATTTATTTTTAAAAAAGGCATTGGAGTTTAATGCAGATTATATTGCAACCGGACACTACGCCTCCGTAAGAAAAAAAGGAAATGTGTTTGAGTTGATTTCAGGTCTTGATAAAAAAAAGGATCAATCCTATTTTTTGTGCCAGCTAAATCAGAACCAACTTAGTAAAATAATTTTTCCCTTAGGAAATCTCAATAAAGCTGCAGTAAGAGAAATTGCTAAAAAAAATAACTTAGTAACAGCTGACAAAAAAGATTCTCAAGGTTTATGCTTTATTGGAAAGGTTAAACTTCCGATATTTTTACAACAAAAGCTGAAGAAAAAATCTGGAAAAATTATTTTAGTTCCAAAGACTTTATCCATTTACAGCAGCTATAAAAAAATTAATGATTTAGATGAGTTATCCAATGGATATGTTTATGATGAAAATGATGGTGAGGTTGTTGGCACTCATGTTGGTGCACATTTTTATACCATTGGTCAAAGAAAAGGAATTTCAGTTGGTGGAACCAAAGACCCGTTATATGTTATATCACTTGATACCAAAAAAAATATTCTATATGTTGGTGAGGGGGATAATCATCCAGGTTTAATGAGAAAAGTTTTAAGTGTTAAAAAGTCCCAATTTCATAACATAGATGATGGTTATGATATAACTAAAATTCAAGGTTTAAAGGCACGAATTAGATATAGACAAGCATTGCAATCAGTTCAGGTTAAAACAACAAACAACAAATATTTTTTCATTTTTGATGAGTACCAAAAATCCATCACAAGTGGTCAATTTGTTGCTGTTTATAAAGATGACGTACTTTTGGCTTCAGGTGTGATCAGTTAAAAATATCAATTTGATTGAGCAATAAATTTTCAAATTTCTCTCTTTTCCTTATAAGCTTGTATTTATTATTAATTAGCATAACTTCTGCTGGTTTGTATCTTGAATTGTAATTACTGCTCATTGAAAAACAATACGCTCCAGCATTTTTGAAACATAAAATATCATCTGTTGATACATTTTTTAATTTAATATTTGTTGCAAAAGTGTCAGTCTCACATATATAACCAACAACTGAATAATACCTTTCAACATCCTTTTGGTTTGAAATGTTTTCAATTGAGTGGTTTGCCCCGTACATCATTGGTCTTATTAGATGGTTAAATCCAGAGTCAACTTGTGCAAACACAGTCGAGGTAGTTTGTTTAATTGAATTCACACGGCATAAAAATACCCCGGCCTCACTAATAATGTATTTACCAGGCTCAAATATTAATTTTAAATCTCTACCGTAAACAGAACAAAACTCATTGAATCTTTGGGACAGCCTTTCTCCTAGTTCCTCAATATTTGTTTCACTATCACCTTGATGATACGGAACTTTAAATCCACTTCCAAAATCAATGAATTCTAGATAGTCAAGTTTTGATGCTAAATCGAAAAGGATTTCTGAGGCTTGTAAAAAAACACCAGTGTCTAAAATATCGCTACCTGTGTGCATGTGTATCCCATTAACTTTAATATTTGTGTTTTTTATAATACGTAATAAATGTGGTGTTTGATGAATACTGATACCAAATTTAGAATCTATATGTCCCACCGATATTTTAGAGTTTCCACCAGCTAATATGTGGGGGTTAATTCTGACACATACATCAATTCCTAAATTTTTATTTCCAAATTCCTCCAAAATTGAAAGGTTATCAATGTTAATTTTAACTCCTAAGGATGAAACATCTTCAATTTCCTTAATGGAAACACCGTTCGGTGTATATATAATTTTTTCAGCTTTGAAACCACAACTTAAGGCTAATTTTACTTCTTGTATTGATACAGCATCAATTCCTGATCCTAGACTATTTAAAAACCTTAAAATTGATATGTTTGATGACGCTTTTACTGCATAGTTAATTTGTAAGTCTTTGACTTTTTTGAATGCATTTTTAAGTCTTAAATATTGACTTTTGATTTTTTCCGAATCATAAACATAAGTGGGCGTACCAAATTCATCAGCGATTTTAAGTAATAAATTTTTATTCACAACGTAAACTTTATTAAATTATCGTAATGAAAAAATTTTATTTCATTATATAATAAAAAAACTATAAAAAGTTAAATTTATAACAACATTAAAAACCCTTTTAAAAATTTCTTTTATTAATTTTGCATTGTGAATCTTCACGAACATCAAGCAAAAGAATTGTTAAGCTCATATGGAGTCCCCATCCAAAGAGGAATGGTGGTCAAAAATATTGACCAATTACAATCTATATCTCAGGAAGTTAAAAAAAATACTGGGTCAGAGTGGTTAATTGTAAAAGCCCAAATACATGCAGGTGGAAGAGGTAAGGGGGGTGGAGTAAAGGTTGCAAAAAATGATAAAGAATTATACGACCATGCCAATAATATATTGGGTATGATGTTAAAAACACCCCAAACTCCAAAAGAGGGTAAACTGGTAAAAAAAATATTAATCTCTGAAGATGTTTATTATCCCGGCGACAGTGAAACGCAGGAATTTTATATGTCAATACTTTTAAATAGGAAAGAATCTTGTAATATGATCATGTATTCAAAAGAGGGTGGGGTAGATATTGAACAGGTTGCAGAAAAAACTCCAGAACTAATTTTTTACGAATTGATTGACCCCTTAGTTGGTATTATGCCTAATCAACTAAGGAAAATTGCCTTTAATTTAAATTTATCTTCTGATAGCTTTAGGTCAATGCAGGTATTTGTTAAAAAATTATATGATGCTTATTTGGGACTTGATGCTTCACTTGTCGAAATCAATCCGGTTCTAAAAACATCGGATAATAAAATCTTAGCTGTTGATTCAAAAATGACACTTGACAATAATGCATTATTTAGGCACAAATCATTTCAGGATTTAAGAGATAATAGTGAGGAAAACCCAGTTGAGGTTAAAGCAAGGCAGGCGGGGTTAAATTATGTTGACTTAGACGGAAATATAGGTTGTATGGTGAATGGAGCTGGATTAGCCATGGCTACTATGGATCTTATAAAACAATCTGGTGGAGAACCTGCAAATTTTCTTGATGTAGGTGGAACAGCTGATGCAAAAAGAGTTGAAACTGCTTTCAATTTAATTTTAGAAGACGAAAAGGTTAAAGCAATACTTGTTAATATTTTTGGAGGGATTGTTAGGTGCGACAGGGTTGCTAATGGAATTGTTGATGCTTATAAAAATTTAGTTGATAAAATTAATGTTCCTATCATCGTAAGGCTTGAGGGTACAAATTCAGAAGAGGCGAAAAAAATTATTGATAACTCAGGTTTAAAAATTTATTCTGCAATTGAGTTTAAAGAAGTAACAACTAGAATTAAAGAGGTTTTGTCTTAAAATAAGACATAATGTCACTTATAAATTTTAATATATGACATTATGACGTATATTTGAATTAGGTTTAGAATTTGTTCTTATGTAATCGTAAATAATTTTAAAAATTTAAATATGAATATTATAAATAGAACAAATAATAACTTAATGTTTGATGATTTTATTTTTGATTTTTTTAATGTCTCAAATAATATTGTCCCTCCACATAATATTTTTGAAAATGATACTGAGTTTTCTGTTGAGTTTTCAGTACCTGGTTCAGATAAAAAAGATTTTACTGTAGAGCTTGAGAATGATAATTTAAGGGTTGTTAGAAAATCAAAAAAATCTATAGAGGATAGAAATTACTCAAGATTAGAATTTGATACTAAGTCATTTGAAAAGTCTTTTTTTCTTCCAGATTCTGTTGATCAATCAAAGATTAGTTCAAGGTATGAAAATGGAGTACTTTTGATAACAATTCCTAAAAAGAAGGAAATCATCTTGCAGAATAAGAAAAAAACAATAACTATTAAGTAGTTAATATTACACAAGCGGGTCTACGACCCGCTTTTTTTATATTTCAGCATAATATCCCGGAGCCTTGCTGCTTCAATAAAATTCAATTCTTTAGCAGCTTTTTCCATATCTTTTCTCAAAGATTTAATTCTTTTTTGTTTTTCACTTTCAGAAATATTCAAGTCAAAACTTTTTTCAACTACATCTATCTTTGGGGTCTCATGAGATTCATAGTTAAAACTCTCATTTATATTTTTTATAATTTGTCTTGGAGTTATATTATTTTCTTTATTATACTTTAATTGTTTTTCCCTTCTTTGATTTGTAACATCAATTGTTTTTTTCATACTTTCAGTCATTCGATCTGCAAACATTATCGCCCTTCCGTTTAAATTTCTTGCAGCTCTCCCAATTGTCTGAATTAGAGATCTTTTACTCCTTAAAAAACCTTCCTTATCCGCATCTAATATTATGACTAGTGATACTTCAGGCAAGTCAAGACCCTCCCTCAAAAGATTTATACCTACCAATACATCAAAATTACCCAATCTTAAATCATTTAAAATTTTTACACGTTCTAGTGTATCAACATCACTATGGATATACTTTGATTTTATTTCCAAATTTTGAAAAAATTTAACCAACTCTTCAGCCATCTTTTTAGTTAGTGTCGTTATTAAAACTCTTTCATTTTTATTTACAACTTTTTCAATTTCGTCAAGTATATCATCAATTTGATTTATAGTTGGTTTTACCTCAATTACTGGATCTAGAAGACCAGTGGGTCTGATAATTTGTTCGACAACGATACCTTCACTTCTTTGAAGCTCGTAGTCTGACGGAGTTGCACTCACATATATGATTTGATTTTGTAACATTTCAAATTCTTCAAATTTTAGAGGTCTATTATCCATGGCAGCAGGAAGTCGAAAACCATACTCAACCAAGTTTTCTTTTCTGCTTCTATCACCGCCGTACATTGCTTTAATTTGGGGAAGTGTTACATGGCTCTCATCTATAATTGTCAAAAAATCATCATCAAAGTAGTCGAGAAGACAAAATGGTCTGGTTCCTGGATCTCTTCCGTCAATGTACCTAGAGTAATTTTCAATTCCTGAACAGTATCCTAATTCCTGCATCATTTCTAGATCAAATAGTGTCCTTTCTTCTAGTCTTTTTGCCTCCAAATTTTTTGAAATTTCTTTGAGATACGAAACTTGTTTTCCTAAATCAATTCTAATATTATCCATGGCCTTATTCAAAACTTCCTTTTGTGTTGAAAACATGTTAGCTGGAAAAATCTTAACACTATCAATCTTTTTGACTATTTTATTAGGCATATAGTAGATTTCCTCCATAAATTCGATTTCATCTCCAAAAAAATTTATTCTAATTATTTTATCAGAGTAGCTTAGGAATATTTCAACAATGTCTCCTTTAACTCTAAAACTTCCAGGCTCAATTTCATCGATAGCTCTGCTGTAAAGTGAGTGAGATAATTTTTTTAATAAATCTGTCCTTGAAATATTTGAGTTTTTATTTAGTGTGATCGTATTTTTTTTGTAATCAGCAGGGTTTCCAATTCCATAAAGACAAGATACCGAAGCAACTACTATTATATCATTTCTTCCTGAAAGAAGGCTGGAAGTTGTACTCAAGCGCATCTTTTCAATTTCTTCATTTATTGAAAGATCTTTTTCAATATATGTATTTGTGACAGGTATATATGCCTCAGGTTGATAATAATCATAATAGGATACGAAATACTCTACCCGGTTTTCTGGAAAATAATCTTTTAATTCCAAAAATAGTTGAGCTGCTAGAGTCTTGTTGTGAGCCAAAACAAGAGTTTGCCTATTCAACTCCTTTATAACATTAGCAACCGTAAAAGTTTTGCCTGACCCAGTAACACCCTCTAAGGTTTGATAGACTTCTCCTTTATATACACCATCAACCAATTTCTCAATTGCACTTGGCTGGTCACCTGTTGGAGAATACTTTGATTTTAGTTTATAGCCCATAATAAATTATGACAATCTACAAAGATCTATAATTTTAATTTTAAATGTCATAGATTTGATTCAATTTTAATTTGAATAATATTGGAAATTAAAATCTCAAAGAAAAAACCTTCATTCAAGATCTCAAAAAACTTTGAGAATTACCTTAAAGAAAATAATCGATTTCAAAAAATACCAATAGAGTACTCAGATTTGCGAAGGTATACTGGATCCGTTGAATTGTTTGATAGAGATGATGAAAATACATTATGGCATAGAGTGTTTTATAATGATAGCGAAAGAATCGAAATAGACCAAAATCTAAAATTGGTTTATAACTTATTGTATAGTGATGGAAGTTCTTCAAATTTGGATGATTTAGAAATTGACTCTGTTGATTTTTGCACTTTTGGAAACTCAAATCCATTTAGGGTTAAAATTAAAAATAAGCTCAATGATAATTTTACATACTACTATATAAAAGTTGCAGATTCCTCTCGAATATATGGACTAGAGTTAGAACATATTACTTCGCCTAATAACTTGAATTATATATATTATAATGAAACGTTAATTGAGGAGCACATCTCAGGAATTCCTGGTGATTATTTTTTTAAAAATCAGATCTCAGCATGCAGTGAGTCTGAAAAATCACAGATTGCAAAGGAATTTGTGAAATTTAGTGAAAGGTGCATGATTAGACTTCTGGGCGATATGCGTTCATATAACTATGTAATTATTCCAATTCATGATTTTGATCAAGTGATATACAAGATAAGAGCCATAGATTTTGATCAACAATCGTATGAGGGTGAATTTAGTTTGTACAGACCTCAACTATTTAAAGATAATAAACCCGTGGTTGATTTAGTAAAAAATAAATTATTAGTGGAGTCAATAAATCAATATAAAATTGAGGAGAGAGCAATTGTTGTTAAAAGATTACTTGGATCAAAAAATAAGATTGAGAGCTTGATTGAATCAATGAAGTTTGATAAAATTTCGAGTGATGAAAAAGTCAATAAACTTACTCAACAAATTTATTTTTTAACAAAGGACAACTCATTTAAAAATCTTAAGTCAATGGGAGAAGTTCTAGAAAAATCCTTCAATTATTTAATATCAAATTATGAGAATCATGAAATGCTAAGAATCAATAAGGTTTTCTGAGTTTCAGGAACCAGTAAAACTGTAAACTTAGTATAAAAATTGATATTAGTAAGTGGATTGGTTGAGTAAATATTGGAAAAGAAAAGTAATACATAGATGCACCGATAATAATTTCAATTAATATTAAGAAATTTATCATTTTTATAAATTTCAAATCAATTTTAGATTTTTTTGCAAGGATTAACAAGTAAAAGTTAGATAAGAAAACCAAAAGTGAGAATGTTCTGTGTATATAAAAATTTAATTCCGGTTTATTTAGCCAAAAATCTTTTTTTTCAAAGCCAAGAATATCAATTTGATTATCAATAAATTCCCTTACAGAAATACCTAATGATATTTGTATAAGCATTAGGATCATTGCAACAACTAAAAAAAAATTAATTCTTGATTTCATCAGTTTTTTTAATGTTATAAACAATCAATAAAACTATTATAATAGCCATAAGTAAATGAGTGCTAATTTTGTAAGGTGCTAAATTTGAATCAACAACTAATTTTCCTAACCATGCTTGGAAAACTATTGCCAATAATATAATTGTTGTCAGTGGAATAAAAAATATCTTTTTAGTTCTCAAAAAAAATGAAAAAATAAACATAACTAGTACTGAAAGTCCTGCTAAAACCCCCAATAATCTATTGATATATTCAAACCAAGTATGCACGACATTGAAATCAGTATAATCATGTTTAGTATATTCTATCCAATTTCTCTTTTCAAATTTTTTTGTTGAAATAAAATCATCTTTAGCATTAAAAAAAGTATTATTATATAATATCATAATATTTTTTTTATAATAGAAATTTGGCTTCCAAATAAGTTTGGTTTTGTTTGTAGGGGGGATATAATAGCCAAAACATTTTGGCCAATCTGGACAACCCATTCCACTTCCTGTCATTCTAACTGTGGACCCTGCAAAAATTACTAAAAAGACTAATATCAGAGATATTTTAGAAATGAGGGTAAATTTATTTTTCATACTTCTTTAAACCAATTTCATTACCAATTTTACTCATCAATTCTGTTGCCTGAGCAGAATCATTATTAATATCACCATTTAGAATAGCTTCTTTAATCTTTTCTTTAATTATACCTATTTCTTTGCAAGGTTTTATACCAAAATAATTCATTATAAATTCTCCCGAAATTGGTGGTTGAAAGTTTCTTACTCTGTCTCTTTCCTCTACATCCTTAATTTTATCTCTAACAACTTTAAAATTATTTAAATATTTTTTTTCGAGTTTTGAATTTTTAGTAGTTATATCTGCTTCACAAAGTGTCATCAAATCATTAATATCATCACCAGTATCAAAAATTAGTCTTCTTACAGCAGAATCAGTGATTTCATCTGATGACAATATAACAGGCCTAGAGCTTAGTAAAACTAGCTTTTTTACATAATTCAACTTATGATTCAATGGAAGTTTAAGTCTTTTAAAAATCTTAAAAACCATTTTTGATCCTACATATTCATGACCATGAAACGACCATCCTTTTTTCTTATTATATCTTTTTGTTTTTGGTTTGCCAATATCATGTAGAAGTGCTACCCATCTCAACCATAGGTTGTCAGTGTTTTTACAAATATTATCAAGAACTTGAAGCGTATGATAAAAATTATCTTTGTGTGATTTCCCTTCAATCTCATCTATACCCTCTAGTTTGATAAGTTCTGGTAAAATTATTTCAAGTAAACCAGTATTTTTCAATAAAATAAAACCGATTGAAGGTTTTGGTGACAATAAAATTTTATTTAGTTCTTCATTTATCCTTTCCTTGGAAATTATATTAATTCTTTGTTTTTCATTTCTAATAATTTCAATATTAGAGTCTTTTATATTAAAATTTAGTTGTGATGCAAATCTAATTGCTCTCATCATTCTTAGTGGATCATCGTAAAAAGTTATTTTAGGATCTTTAGGCGTTTTTATTATTCCATTCTTTAAATCACCTACACCCCCATATAAATCAATTATTTCACCTTTATCTTTTTTATTTAAGGAAATAGCAATTGAATTAATTGTAAAATCCCTCCTAGAAATATCATCTTCAAATGTTCCAACTGTTATACTTGGATTTCTAGAGTTTTTCTGATAACTTTCTTTTCTAGATCCCACAAATTCAATTTCAAAACCATCGTAAATTATCATTGCGGTCCCAAAATTTTTAAAGATTTGTAAATCAACCTTGCCATGTAACTTTTTTTTAACCTCATTGGCAAAAGATATTCCATCACCAACTATTAAGATATCAATATCCTTACTTTTTCTATCCAGAATTAAGTCTCTTACATATCCTCCAACTAGAAACGCTTTGATTTGTAGTTCAGCAGACAGATCAGAAATTATATTTATAATATCTAAATCCAATCTTTTATTAGCTAATACGTTCATCAATTTCTTATTATTTTTATGTTAGAATTATAATCAATGCTTATAATTCTTGAGGATTTATTTTGTTGGTTATTATCAAAATTTATACTATAATTAACTAAATCCAATAAATCTTTATCAATTTGCTCAAAATATTTTGGAACTTTTTTACCAGTAAAATTAGCTGATGTTGATGTAATGGGCTTTTTTAGGTTTTGTATAAGTTGAAGACATATTTTATTTTTTGGAATTCTGACGGCAATACTTCCTGGATAGCCTTCTAGGTTTTTACTTTTGGAAAAAATTACTGTTGTTGGCTCATCAGAGTTAAGTAAATAATCCAATGATATGTCAGGAACATTAGAAACATATTTTTTTACCATCTCTAAACCATCCATTAAACAAATTAAAGGTGTATTAGGTTCTCTTTTTTTTATTTTATTAATTTTTAAAATTGAATTTATATTTGTCGCATCACAACCAATTCCATAAACAGTATCCGTAGGATAGATAATAATTCCACCTCGTGATAATATTTTCAAACATTTATTTGTGACCATTTCAATGTATTAAGCAGATACATTATAATCTCTTAACGCATCATTTAATGAAGTTTTTTTATTGGTGCTATCTTTTCTTTTCCCAATAATGAGAGCACACGGCACATTATATTGACCAGCACTAAAATCTTTGGTTATCGATCCTGGAATAACAACGGAGTTTTCAGGAATGTAACCTTTATAAAAAATTGGTTTATCATTTGTTACATCAATAATTTTAGTTGATGCTGTTAAAACGACATTAGCACCTAAAACTGCCTGTCTTTCAATTCTAACACCTTCGACAATTATACACCTTGAGCCAATAAATACATCATCCTCAATGATAACAGGTGCTGCTTGAACAGGCTCTAAAACACCGCCAATTCCAACACCTCCACTTAAGTGAACATTTTTACCAATTTGAGCGCAACTTCCAACAGTAGCCCATGTATCAATCATAGTACCTGAGCCTATATTAGAACCGATATTTACATAGCTAGGCATTAAAACAACTCCCTTGCTTATGAAAGATCCATATCTTGCAATTGCATGAGGAACAACACGAACACCTTTTTCTTTATAATTAGTTTTTAATTTAATCTTATCACGAAATTCAAATGGTCCTAACTCAATAGTTTTCATTTCCATGAGTGGAAAATATAATATTACAGCTTTTTTAATCCATTCATGCACAACCCATTTTTCATTTATTTTTTCCGCAACTTTTATTTCACCACAATCTAATTTACCAACAGTAGATTTTATTGCTTTGGAATATTTACTTTCTTTTAAAAGTTCCCTATTTTTCCATACAATTTCTATCAGTTCTTTCATCTTTTTTTTTGCAAATATAATTTATACAAAATCAATTACTTAAACTTAAATATTTAATTTTGTCATATGAGCAAAATTTTAGCAATAGATTATGGAGAGAAAAGGTGCGGTTTTGCTATTAGTGATGAAGATCAATTGATTGCATTCCCACTTGAAACTATTGATAATAAAGAGATTTATCATTATATAAAAAATATTATTAGAAAAGAGAATATTGAGAAGTTTGTTGTTGGTTTACCTAAAAATAATAACAATAACCTTTTTTGTGTAGAGAAAGAAATAAAATTGTTTATAAAAAAAATTAAACAAGAATATCCATTTCTGAGTATTTTTAGGGTTGATGAGAGATTTACATCAACTTTAGCTAAACTTACTATTGCAAAATCTCATTTAAAAAAAACAAAAAGAGAAAATAAAAAATTAATTGATAAAATTAGTGCCACATTAATTCTACAATCATATCTAAAAAAATTATTATGATATTACCAATTTTAGCATATGGACACCCTCTTCTTAGAAAAGAATGTGAACTAATAGAACAAAATTCTGATGATTTACAAAATCTAATTTCAAATATGTGGGAAACAATGTATAATGCAGAAGGTGTTGGACTGGCAGCTCCACAAGTTGGCGTAAATAAGAAAATATTTATAATAGATGCAAATCCTTTGTTCTCTGTAGACCATGAAATATCTGATTTTGAAAAGCTAAACTCAAAAAAAGTTTTTATAAATCCAGAGATAACTCCTATTAATAATGATGAATGTTCCTTTAACGAAGGTTGTTTAAGTATACCTGACATTAGAGCTGAAATTAAAAGACCTAATACAATTAGAGTTAATTATTATGATGAAAATTTTAATTATAATTCTATAGTTTTTGAGGGTCTATTAGCGAGGGTTATTTTACATGAGAATGATCATATTAATGGAGTACTATTTACGGACAAAATTTCAAGCTTTAAAAGAAAAATAATAGAAAAAAAGTTAGATAAAATAAAAAAAGGTAAAATAGAAACTGACTACAAAATGAGTTTTCTATAATGAAAGAATTAGAAAAATTATTAAAAATCATGGATGATTTAAGATCCAAATGTCCATGGGATAAAAAACAAACACTCAGTAGCTTAAAGAATTTAACTATTGAAGAAACCTACGAACTAACAGAAGCAATAGAAAATAAAAACTTTAAAAATATAAAAGAAGAACTTGGCGATTTATTATTACATATAGTTTTTTATTCTAAAATAGCATCAGAAAAAAATGAATTTGATTTTAAAGATGTTGTAGATCATTTATGTGATAAATTAATTTACAGACATCCCCATATTTATGGTAGTTTAGTTGTTAATTCTGAAGAGGAGGTCAAACTAAATTGGGAAAATTTAAAATCAAAAAAAACAAAAAAAAGCGTACTTTCAGGAATACCACAAAAAATGCCAATTATTCTTAAAGCTTTAAGAGCTCAGGAAAAAGCTTCCAGTTTAGGATTTGATTGGGATTCAATTCATTCAGTAAAATCTAAATTAGAGGAAGAAATTGATGAATTAAATATTGAGATTAATAAAACAGATAAACAAAAGATTGAGGATGAGTTTGGTGATGTTATGTTCACTTTGATTAATTATTCAAGATTTTTAAAAATAGATGCTGAGAATAGTTTAAAAAAATCAACCAACAAGTTTATAGGTAGATTTAAGATCCTGGAAAAAATAGTAAAAAGAAAAAAACAAAAGATCAATCAGCTTAATAACACTGATCTAAATATGTTATGGAACGAGTCAAAAAAAATATATGATTCAAATGAAATAGTTTAATTTTTTCTTTTGTAAAATTAGATCATTATTGAATTTTTCTATTTGATTATGAACATTTTTAAAAATTGAATCAGCTTTATCAGATTTTATAAATGTAAGATTGTTTTCAAGTTGACCAATCTGCTTTTTTATTTCATCAATTTTTTTCTTGATTTTTATTTTAGCTTGTGTTTTTTCCTTTTCAGACATTAAACTTGATTTTATTTTTAAAATATTGGAGTCAATATCAGATTGAAGATGACCTACATCTCTAAATTTTTTACTTAAAAAATCTGAGAGTTCATTCAATTGTTTTATTGGTATTGAAACATCTACATCTGATAGTTTTTTAATTTCATCATCTATATTTTGTTTTAATAGATTCTCTTTAATTTCATTAATTACTTTATCAATTCTCTCAGAATTCTTTTTTTCAGTTTCTCTTTTTTTTGAGAGATTATCTCCAACCTTTTCGTAAAAATAATTTAATAAATCGAAGAAAACCATTCGGTTATTTTTATTTTTTCTATATGGAACATTTTCAATATTATTAAATTTCTTTTTTAGTTCTTGAAGATCTTTATTGGTTAATACTTCATCTTTCTTTTGTAAATCTTTTAGATTTTCAATTAATTTATTTTGTCTGTTTATGTTGTCTGAATATTCTTTTTTTAAGGTTTTAAAAAAAGAATTTTTTTCAATTAGAAGTTTTTTATTTATTTTCTTAAAGTCACTCCACAGTTCTTCATTTTCAACATCTTCCAGCGGTCCAATATTTATGAATTTTTCTTTGTATTTTTCATAGGATTTGATTTTTTTTAACCAAGAAACTTTATCCCTACATTCTTGATCGCAAATTGACTTCATAGTTACTAACAAACTTTTTTTATTTTCGAGATCTTGTTTGATGTGTTTTTCTTTATTAATTAAATAATCCTTTTTTGAATCTTTAATTCTTTTTATACAATCATCAAACTCCTTATTTAATTTTGTCTCATGACTGTGCTTTGTGGGTCCTGTTAAAAAATTCCACCTTTTAATAATTTTTAAGGAGTCCTTATATGCTTTAATTTTGTTGCCGTAATCGTTTATTTTCTTTATATTTTTTATTAAATCCTTTTTTTCAATTAAATTTTTATTTAAATTTTTTTCTTTAAAATCACGATTCAAATAAACTAAATCGTAGTATAATTTAATTTGATGTTTATAAGAATTATTTAAGTTAAAAGATTGGTGTCTTGGAACTTTTCCAACACTTACCCACTTTCTTCGTATAGAGTTGAAAACTTTTTCTTTATCCTCTATTTTAACTTTACTGAAATTAAGAGTCTTTAAACTTTCAATTAATTTTGTTTTTTTTTGAAAGTTTTCCTTAAAATTTATAGTTGTTTTCCTTTTATTTTCACCCATTTAAAGAAAATAATATTTCTTTAAGTTAATAATATTTTGTTAACTGTTCCATATGCTCCAACTTTCCTCTGCTTGATTCTCCAGCATTTTTAATCCATTCATTATTTTGGCTCCTAGTTTTTCGGATTTTTTTAAAAATTTTGTTTTTTTTGGATTATATATTAAGTCATAACAAAAATTCTTTTTTGAAATATTTTTAAAATCTAATGGTGGACAATCTTTTACGTTTGGAAATGTTCCCAAAGGAGTTGTATTAATTATCAGGTCACATTTTGGGATATATTTTTTTTGTGATGAGTATTTGTAAAATGTTTGGTTTGATTTTCTTGAGAAGATTATATATGGAATTTTTTTGGTTCTAAGAGCAAAAGCAATTGCTTTTGATGCTCCACCACTTCCCAATATAGCAGCTTTTGTGAAATTAAAACCGTCTATAGTTTTTAAAAAGCCTATATAATCTGTATTATAACCTATAAGCTTTCCTTTTTTAATTTTTATTGTATTGACTGCCCCAATTTCTTTAGCACTTTCGTCTACAAAGTCTAAAAGATTAATGATTTTTTCTTTGTAAGGAATCGTGACATTAAACCCAATGAAATCTTTTGATTTAATTTTTTTAAAATCTTTAATATCATTTATATCACAATTAACATATTTGCAATCGGTTAAATTCTGTTTTTTGAATTTTTTTGAAAAATATTGTCTAGAAAATGAATAATCTATATTCCTACCAATCAGACCGAACCTTTTTATTTTTAACATAATTATTAGTTAATATCATTAAAAATAATACTATTAGAATTATTAAAACAGTATATATATCTCCCAAATTTAAATCTTCGAGGGAATGTGGACTATTATCAAATTGTTTAAACTGGTTCCAAGGCCACACTATTGGTAATGTGCCAATAACAAATCCAATTATCATAAAATTTAAATGATATGGGTATTTTCTTGATATAAAACTTAAAAATCTAGACAAACTTATAAGACCAATTACAGATCCTAAAAAAAATGTAATCAATACATGTAATAAAATTTCACTTACTTGAAAGTTTGTTCCAACTAATAAATTTGATATTAAGTTGTAAAAATTATTTACAGAATCAACCAAAAGTAACTTGTAATTTCCAAGGACTATAAGAATAAAAGAACCTGAAAGACCTGGGATGGTTATACCACAGATACTAATATAACCACAAAAAAAAATAAAAATTAGATTTCTATTTTCTGTCATTGGATCTATAAAACTAATAACTAAGCCAATAGTAAAACTGCTAATCAATATTAGAGTTTTTATTTTATCAATATTGTTTATTTTTTTAACTAATAAAAAGACAGACCCTAAGATTAATCCAAAAAAACAACCCCAAACTTGCAACTGAAAATTATCTAAAAAATAATCTAGAATTTTAGATGTTGTAAAGTAGCTAATTATCATTCCGAGTGACAACGTGAATAAAAAAAATGAATTAATTTCATTAAAAAAAATTGTAATTTGTTTTTTACTATTAAAAAAATTTCTTAATCCAATTTTTTTTAAAGACATCATCAAGTGATCATAAAATCCAACAATTATAGCGTATAAACCACCAGAAATTCCCGGCAATTTATTTATAGTTCCCATGATAAGTCCGTGAAGGAAAATTTCAATAAATAAAGATTTATTCCAGTCTTTCATTAAATTTTTATTTTAAGCTTAGAAAAAATACGAACACAAAAAATTCCTATCAAAATAAAAAAAATAGATGAGGGATTTTTGTAGAAAAATTCAGTTAAACTTTCAAAAAAACTTGAATCATAGTTCGATTCCATGGGTAATACTTTTGGAAGCGAGCCTATTATTAAGCCAATAAGAGCTACAAATGTTGATTTTTTAAAGTTTAATAATAAATATTTAATAAACTTTGAGAAAAATATTATTCCAATTATAAAGCCGAATCCAAATATGCAAACTATTTTGATTGAGTCTATATCTAGAAATAAATTTGATATTTTGTCAATTAAAAACTCATATGTTCCTAGGATAATTAAAATATATGCTCCAGAAATGCCTGGTAAAATCATGGCTAAAGAGCAAACAACTCCACACAGAAAAATATATAAAACTGTAACCTTGGGTTCAAAAGAAGACATGTTGAAAATCATAAAACTAGAAAATATTGATAAAATCAGTAAAAATATATATTGAACCTGAATAAGGCGAATTTGATTGATTGATCTGTAAAGTATAATTATACTAACTAATATTAGACCTAGAAAAAAAGATCTTAATTCAATATTAAAATTAGTTAATAAATAAGTCAATAATTTACTGAATGATAAAATACTAAATAGAATTCCTGAGATTAAAATTAAAAGAAAATCAAATTTTTTTTTTGTGAACTGATTAATTAAATCACCATCAAAAATTTTAAGATTTATGTTGTTTAATGCTTCTATAAAATCTTCATAAATACCAGTGATAAACGCTATAGTTCCACCTGAAATTCCTGGAACAAGATCAGCAATTCCCATTAACATTCCTTTGAGAAATATTATTATTGAATTGCCTAATTTTGAAATCATAGGACTAACTTAATAATTATTAGCAATAATATTTAGGGCTTTGTTTAAGTTTTCAAGTGCTTTATCATGATCGTTTTTTCTCAAATAATATTTTGCAATAGAAATCCAAGCTTTTTCATAGAGGGGATCATTTGATATTATTTCATTCAGATGTTTTATTGATTTTTCATAATCACCAATTTTTTCATAGCAGACTGATAGCCTATAAAGACTGAAAGAAGTTACTGAGTCTAAGCTTTTTAAAATTTCATAATAGTATATTGCTTTATTAAAATCTAAATTGTATTCATAAATCTTACCTAACTCAACATATGAAGATGAAAATGTATCATTACATATTATACTGAACTCATGTGAAGCAATACTCTCTCTGATCATTTTTTTATCAAAATATAATTTTCCAATTTCAAACCAAGCGTTTTGATTGTAAGGGTGTTTTGCAAGGAATTTATTAAGAAAAGTAATCGCATTATTTTCCATTTTAGATAGTCTGAAGCAAGAAATTAACTTATCCATATATTTTTTATCATCAGGGAATTGGGAAATTAACCTTTTAGCAACTTTAATTGATTTTGAATATTGATCCATATTCATAAAATTTCTCAACATTAAATCATCAACTAAAAAAATAGTTTCTTTAATTTTGGATATTTGAAAAAGTAAATTATTGGAATCCTCATATTTTTTTAGTTTATTCAAAATCTTAGCTTTTTGAAATATCAAATCATAATTTTCCGAATTTAAATCAAGACATTCACTTATAAGCTCAAAAGCCTCTGATTCTTTGCTTTTTTGCAAAAGAATTTCAGAATTTAATATTGATATACTTATTGAATTTGGAAAAATTTGATTTGCAAGAGCTATTGCGTTTTCTGCCATTTCATAATTTGCTTCATGAAAATAGTGAATGATAATTTCTTCAATTTCATCCAAATCCAAATAAATTGATTTGTTTTCAGAGATCATTCTTTCAAATTTTTTAAAAATTTCTAGTCTATCTGTCCTTCCGTTATTTTTCATATTAAAATTTCAAAATTATACACAATTTAGTGTGGACTTTGAATGACAGTTTTTCTTTATTAAATATTTATTAACATTTAATTACTAATCTCCTCTAGTGTTTTTAGTATTATATCACAGGCAATTTCTATTTCATTTTCCGAAATGTTGAGAGGAGGAGTAATTCTAACGGCTTTAGATTCATATAAAAGCCAAAATAGAATTAAACCTTTTTCTAGGCATTTTATAACTAAATCTTTAGCTAATTGATTTGATTTTAATATTAGAGCTAGCATTAAACCTTTCCCCCTTATCTCAACAATTTCCGTGTGCTTGAGTCTGGCTCTGAATTTTGATTCTGAAATTTTAGCTTTTTCGTAGAGCTTATCTCTTAATGTAATTTTTAATGTAGTGAGACCTGCTTGTGATATTACTGGATGGCCTCCAAATGTTGTAATATGCCCTAAAATTGGATTACTTTTTAGCTTATTCATTAAAGATAAATCACTAATCATTGCACCTATTGGAAAACCACCACCTAATGATTTTCCAAGAACTAGAATATCAGGACTTATTCCGAAATGTTCAAAAGCAAACATTTTCCCAGTTCTACCCAAGCCTGTCTGAAGTTCATCTAGAATTAGAATAGCGCCCTTTTCCTGACATCTTTTTGATATCTTTTTCAAATAATTTCGCTTAGGTTGAATAAACCCAGCACCACCTTGAATTGTCTCTAATATGACACAAGAGGTATCATTATTTATTTTTTTAATATCCTTCTCAGAATTAAATTTAATGAAATCAATATTTGGTAATAATGGCCTGTAAGCTCTTTTTCGTTGCTCAAAACCAGAAACGCTCATAGATCCGTGGGTACTACCATGATATGAATTTAAAGCAGAAATTATTTTGGTTCTACCAGTCACTCTTTTGGCAAGCTTTAAGGCAGCCTCAATCGCCTCTGTTCCTGAGTTAGTTAAATAAGTGGAGTTTAAATTTTTAGGAAGTATTTTATTAAGTAACTCACAAAGCTCTAATGACGGCTTTTGGATAAATTCTCCATAAACCATCACATGAGAATATTTTTCTATTTGATTTTTTATACTTTCATTTAGTTCTTGATTGCAATGCCCTAAGTTTTGTACTGATACTCCTGCAACTAAATCCAGATACTTTTTTTTTCGACCATAAACATATGATCCCTCCGCTTTAGTAACCTCAATTCCAAGTGGATAATTTGTAGTCTGTGCCTGAAATTTCTTGAAACTATCGATCATTTATTGAATAAGTCTGATTTACTTTTAATTTTTTCATGTTCTCTATTCACAAAACCCTCTAAAAACTTTTCATTTTCTTCTAAGAAATTTTCAGGATATAACATGCCCTCCGGGCTTGTGTTAAATATAATTTCATCAATTCCATCTTGAGCTATTTTCATTAAGATGGAGCTTGATACAGCTTTATCAACTCCAATAAGTTTTTTCTCATCATTATACATGTGGTAAATTATTTCAGCATTTTGATCTACTTTTAAATTTCTAATCTTACCTTTTATAAACTTGCCAAAAATTTTTATACCTTTAATTTGATTATAATTATTTATATCAATGGTATCCTTCTCAATGATGAAGCCGTTATTGGTCACTATTAAAGAGTCCAATTTATTTTCTTTCACATTCTCTTTTAAAATTATTTCATCACCACTTATTTGGTTATTCCCGTCCCAAATAATGGGGTTAATCTGATTTATTTGTTCTTGACTCATTATTTGTAAAGCTCTAGTGCCTAACTCTTTTCTCATTAGCCTTGTCAAACCTTTATTTTCATCAATGAAAATATAATCTGATTTTCCGCTCATATTTTTTTTAAAAAATTTTACATTATTAAGACCTTTGATAATTCTATTTTTTCTATTGCCAATCGAATATAGTGTGTCAGCAGATATAAAAAGTGAATCAATTTCAGTTGTATTTATAGCCATTGGATTTAAGGTTACAATTGCTGAATCCTTTTCTTCAAAAATTTCTGCAAATTCGCCTAAAATCTGAAGCTTTTCATTTCTATCAAAAATTGAAATTTGTTTTGTTGCACTTGCATATTTTATATTATCATCAAAAAAAATACTATCACCTTTAACTATTCTATTTTTCATTAATATTTTCGCATTATCTAAAAAATAACCCTTCAACAATTTTCCATTATAAAATCCCCTTTTACAAGTGATTTCGTAGGATTCCCCAATAATTTTAGTTGAGTCTAAGAAATAAGTTTTTTCTTGACCAATAATATAATCCAAACTTTCTGATTCAATAGTGTAGTCAGGGTTAGTAATAATTATATCATTTCTAAACTTATATTTATCAACATCAAGTAAATAATCACCTCTCTCACTTTGTATT
>CABZTM010000020.1:0-24981 GCA_902528705.1 uncultured Bacteroidota bacterium
TATCAAAAGATTTCACAAAAATTTATTTATAGAAAGTCTGACTCATAATTATGAAATGTTTGAAATGTAAACATATCTGGCTGAGAACAAAATTGACAGAATTCATTTCTTTTCTGGCAAAATGTCCAAAGTGCGGAAGCAGGTTTATTCTTAGATATTAAACTCTTTTGATTGTTAACAGTGAATTAATTAGTTTGACTTGGATTAAAAAAATATTATATGGAATTATTAATTAAAAATTTAACAAAAACTTACAGCAACAAAGTTAAAGCACTTGATGATGTTAGTTTAAAAATTGGTGTTGGAATGTTTGGCCTGTTAGGTCCTAATGGAGCTGGAAAATCAACATTGATGAGAACCATTGCTACGATCCAATCACCAGACTCGGGTGAAATTCATTTTAATGATATTGATATCCTCGGCGATCAATTATCATTAAGAAAGGTTTTAGGTTATCTTCCTCAATCATTTGGTGTTTATCCAAAAATGTCTGCCGAACAATTATTGAATTACTTCGCAGTTTTGAAAGGGGTGAGTAATAAATCTGAGCGAAAGGAACTAGTTAATGAACTTTTAGAAATAACCAATTTATTGGACGTCAAGAAAAAAAATGTTGACGGTTACTCGGGTGGAATGAAACAAAGATTTGGTATCGCACAGCTATTACTCAATGATCCTAAGCTTATTATTGTTGATGAACCAACAGCAGGTTTAGATCCAGCCGAAAGACAAAGATTTTTAAATGTAATTAGAGAAGTGGGTACGAATTGTACGGTTATTTTTTCAACACATATTGTCGAAGATGTAAAAGAGCTTTGTAATGATATGGCCATAATGAATGGTGGTAAAATATTAAAACACATTAAGCCTGTTGAAGCTACTAAAGAAATTTCAGGGAAGATTTGGACGAAAGCAGTTAAAAGAGATGATCTTGAAAAAGCTGAACAAAAATACAATGTGTTATCCTCCAATTATAATGTTGACAATACAATAAACATTAGGGTTTACAATGAAAAAAAACCAGGTGTCGGATTTAAAAAAACTGAACCACAACTTGATGATGTTTATTTCATCGCTTTGAAGGAAGATCAAAAAAAATAGTGTTTATGTTCTTTAATATTTTCAAAAATGAAATTAGTTATTGGTTGGATAGGCCAGCCTTTTATGTCTACTCATTAATCTTCTTATTTATTGCAGTAATGACTTCAGGTTCTGCAGCTGGTTTATTTGATTCAATTACTGTTACTGTTGGATCATCAAGAATCGTAAACTCACCATTTGCACTTTCCGGTCTTTTTGCCGGGCTTAGCAGCTTGGTAATATTTTTATATCCATCCATAATTGGAGTATCTGTGTACAGAGATTTTAAAAGTGAAATGCATACAATACTGTACTCTTATCCTTTTACTAAGCTTCAATATCTACTTGCAAAATTTTTTAGTGGAATATTCATTGTTCACGTAATAGTATTATTAATTGCATTAGGGATTGGACTTGGATTTAACCTCCCGGGTACAAATCCAGATCTTTTGACAGAATTTGATATAAAGCCCTATTTGGATGCTTACATAATTTACATTCTACCTAATATGTTATTCACAGGAGCTATTGTTTTTGGAATAGTAACATTTACACGAAATATTTCTGCTGGATTTATATTCGTGATCATTATTTTAATATTACAGGGTTTTCTAGCAAGCTTCGGTCAAGAACAAGAAAATAGATTAATCGCCGCTCTTCTTGATCCGTTTGGTGATATGGCCTTAGATTACTACACAAGATATTGGACAGTTGCAGAACAAAATGAACTGTATATTCCTATTAAAGGAGTCTTTATTTATAACAGACTAATATGGCTCACAATTGGATTTGCTGTTTTTATTTCTATATACAGACTATTCAGTTTTAGCCAAAATGCATTTACATTCTCATTTAGAAAGAATAATTCGGTAAGATTTACCAAATCTAATTTTGGAGGAATTACAAAAATTAATTTACCCAAAATTAATTTAAACTTTTCAATCAAAACTCAGTTAAATTTATTTTGGCGCCTTTCAAATATTGACTTTTTTTATATAGTAAAAAGCTGGCCTTTTATTTCAATAGTAATCGTAGGCTTACTTCTTAATTTAGTTGGCCTATTCGAATTAGGAAATATTTTTGGCACTGCGACACTTCCTCGTACATGGAGAATGTTGGAGGCAGGAGCACCATTTTCATTAGCAATAAATATTTGTACTTTTTTATATGCAGGCTTATTAATCCACCGATCAAGGATATCAAATGTTAACCAACTTATTGATACCACCCCAACTCCAAATTGGATTTTATTGGGATCAAAATTTTTAGCAATTATTAAAATGCAGATTGTATTACTATCATTGATCATGATCACTGGGATTATTTTTCAGACATATAAAGGATATTATGATTTTCAGATTGGATTATACATTTACGAGTTAATCGTACTTAACCTTATTTATTACGTAATATGGGCTTTGTTATCTTTTTTTGTACAGACTTTGATACCAAACCCTTACTTGGGACTTTTTGTTATGATTGTTCTTTTAATTGGTATTCCATTGACAAGTATAGCTGGTATTGAACAATCAATATTTAAATATAATCAAGGCCCTGGGTTTTCCTATTCTGACATGAACGGTTATGGTTCAGGTCTTCAAAACTATTTTGTTTATAAATTTTACTGGTTGAGCCTAGGAATAGTTTTTTACATTCTTACAATTTTATTTTACAACAGGGGATTATCTAGCGGTATAACGGAAAAGTTTAAAATTGCCAAATCAAGATTTAACGGAAAAAATCCATTTTTCTTATCACTTTTCACATTATTGTTTATCTCAATCGGTGGATATATTTATTATGTAAATAACATACTAAACGTTAGAAAATCAGCTAAGGAAAGAGAAATTGAAACAGTAGAGTGGGAAAAGAAATACAAAAAGTTTGAGAGCTACAGTCAACCCAGAATTGTTTCAGTAAATGTTAATGTTGATCTTTTTCCAAAATCTAGAAATGTTAGCGCTTCTGGTAAGTATATTATGGTTAATAAAACAAGTGATGTAATTGATAGTATATTTTTAAACCACAACCGAGCTATTAGTACTTTTGAGTTCAGTAAAGAAAATTCTCTAGTTTTAGAGGATACCATTTATCATTTTGATATTTATAAATTAAAAGAGCCATTGAGCCCAGGGGATTCATTAAATTTAGAATTTAGTGTAAAAAACCAACCAAATACATTTTTAAGAAATAATTCTCCAGTTATTTACAATGGAACATTTGTCAATAACTTTGCGTTATTCCCTTCATTGGGTTACAGTGGTGGAGAATTGAGAGACGATAAGACAAGAGAAAAGTACGGTCTTCCTCCAAATAAATTAAAACCACATCCATCTGATTCAACAGCACTTGGCAATACTTACATTTCCAATGATTCTGATTGGGTAGATTTTGAGGCTGTTGTAAGCACATCAAAAGATCAAATTGCCATTGCTCCAGGCTATTTACAAAAAGAATGGATTGAAGATGATAGAAGGTATTTTCACTATAAAATGGATAGTAAAATTTTAAACTTTTACGCATTTAATTCTGCTGATTACCAAGTAGCAAGAGACAAATGGAATGATGTTAATTTAGAAATTTATCATCACAAAGGACATGAGTATAATTTAGATAGAATGATGAAAGGGATGAAAGCAGCCTTGAAATATTGTTCCGAAAACTTTAGCCCTTATCAACATAAGCAAGCTAGGATTATTGAGTTTCCTAGAACTACCGGAACATTTGCTCAATCATTTCCCAACACAATTCCCTTCTCAGAAACTTTTGGTTTCATAGCAGATGTAGACGATTCTGATGAAGGAGGCAATGACTTTGCCTTTGTTGTTACAGCTCATGAAATTGCACACCAGTGGTGGGCTCATCAAGTAATTGGAGCCGATGTTCTTGGTGCAACAATGCTTTCTGAAAGCCTTTCAGAATATGTTGCACTCAAAGTTACAGAGGAGGTAAATGGTAAAAATAAAATGCGTAAGTTTTTGAAAAGGTCATTGGATACATATTTGACTCAAAGAACTTTTGAAACTAAAAGAGAAAATGCATTGATGTATAATGATGGTCAAGGATATATTCACTATCAAAAGGGCTCATTAATTTTTTATGCTTTGAGTGATTACATAGGCGAAAGTCTTCTAAATAAAACATTGTCAAATTATGTTGAAAAGGTTGCATTCCAATCTCCACCATATACAACATCAATAGAATTAGTAGATGATCTGAGAAAGGTAATTCCTGACTCATTAAATTATGTAATTAAAGATATGTTTGAAACAATTACATTATATGAAAATAGAGTACTTAAGGCAGAATCTAAACAGTTAGAAAACGGAAAGTATCAGGTTGATTTTGAGTTTAGAGTGAGTAAGTACAGAAATGATGAAAAAGGAAAAATGTTTTATGGAGATGAGGAAAGAGACTCAATTTTTTATAAGTCTGATGATATGAGAAAGCCTGAGTACTCAGTCTACTTAGAAGACTATATTGATGTAGGGGTTTTTGGAGAAGATGATGACAATGAACTTTATTTAAAGAAACACAAAATTACATCTATAAATAACAAGTTGTCAATTATCTTAGATAGTAAGCCTGTTGAAGTTGGAATTGATCCTTACAATAAATTGATTGATACGAATTCTGATGATAATAGAAAGAAAGTAGAATCGCTCTAAAATGTCAAATAACTTTGCACTCATAACTGGGGCCAGTTCTGGAATTGGATTAGAAATTGCAAAGTGTCTTGCTGAAAAAAAATATAATGTAATTCTGACAGCGAGGAGTGAAGATAAGCTAATTGAGTTATCATCAGAAATTTCGAAAAATTATCATGTGAAAGCAGATTATATTAAATGTGATTTAAGTAAAATTGATGCACCGCAAATGCTTTATGATTTTTGTGAATCAAAGGATTATCAAATTGATATTCTGATTAACAATGCAGGTTATGCATTACCAGATTTGTTTCATGTTACCCCAATGGAAGACGAAGAAAAGTTTCTAAGGGTACTTTCAACGTCTGTGATTGCCTTGACAAAAATATTTTTACCTAAAATGATTGAATATGGAAAAGGAAATATAATGATTGTATCCTCAGTCGCTGCATACGCACCTCCATCATCAATTCAGTCATTGTACGGCCCTGTAAAAACATTTATGAATAGATTTAATGAGTCTTTAAACGCTGTATATAATAAGCACAAAATATATTCAACAGCTTTGTGTCCTGGGTATACTGTAACAAATTTTCATACAGCAAGTGGCGTTCAAAATGAGATGGATAGTGTTCCAAGTTTTTTAAAAAAATCCGCGAAAAGAATTGCAAAAGAAGGTGTTGATGGAATGCTTAAAAATAAAAAAGTTGTTGTACCAACTAAAACATGGAAGTTTATTGTTTGTCTTTTAAAAATTGTCCCAAAAAATGTTTTTGACGTTTTAAGCTCTTTTTTAGTTCCTGGAAGATATCAGTAAAATTTAATAACTTATAGGAATGAAAGAGTTTAAGTCAATTGGAATAAATTTAGATATGCTTGGAGGACTGTTAATTCTTTTGCTTCCCTTATACATAGACTCTGTCCTGGACTTTTTTATCCAAAATCTAAGCATTATCATTCCCTGTGTAATTTTATATGCTATGTGTTGCATTACCTCTGTTAAGGTTAACAGGGAGGGAATAAAAAAGGAATTATACTTAGCTCCCATTACACTTAAAAAAAAGACTTGGAGAGAAATTAAACATTACGCTCATGTTACTGAAAAATGGAGTGGACAATACGGAACACAAAAAATTGAAGTATTGTGGTTCATAGATTTTAATGACAAAGTTTGCTTAAGAATACAGAAAAAAACAAGGAAGAACCTAGATAAAATCCTGGAGATCATTGATAAGTTCGAAGATAAGTACGAAATTAAACTAGAAATTAAAGACCCATATTTTATGGCATATGGGTACAGTAAGGTAAAATATCCAAATGAAAAATTGGATGAGCAAAAAGAAAGTGAAAATAAATGAAATTTAAATCTAGGCTGATTATTGCAATTGTAGTCACTATTCTGATGCTTATTGTAGATTATAATTCTTATTTACAAGATATGACAATTTATGAGCAACTAGATAAACTAGGTGATTTAAGTGAATCAGAAAAAAATAGTACTCCTATATTTCCTAGATGGTGGATTTTTCTAATTCCACTAGTAATTTTACTACCAACAACAAAAGAAACCTTACATTTATTTGGAAAAAAAAACAAATCATGAAGCATATATTTAATTTTAAGTTCGGTTTTTTCCTTTTTGTTGGGATTGTTTTAGGAATGATATACGGCCTATTTTCAGTGTCTAATAAAGTTTCAGAATCTGATGTAGAGCAAAAATTAGATGAAATTTTTCAGATTGTTGATAATGATATAGATCGATTTAGTGAAATTGTGACCGAAGATTTTTTCATTTTTGAAAATAGTAAAAGATACAGCACCGATGAGTTTATAGATTTTGTAAAATCATTTGATATCATTGAATCAAAAAGAGATTTTAAAAACATAGAAATAGACACTGACTTTAACTCAGCGCATGTAAGTTTAGAACATCACGGGGAGTTTGATATAAATACACCAGACGGAAAGGTGAGATTGATTTTTGATTGGCTTGAGAGTACTTACCTCGTGGAAAAAGATAATGAATTAAAATTCAAATTTTATTTTTCTGAAGCTATTTTTGATACAATAGTGCCAATTAATTAATCTAGGTTTTTTAATAATTCTTTTAATTTTTTAATAATTATTTGATAGCCTTTAGTGTTTAAGTGCAGCCCATCCTGTAAGTAGAAATCAGAGTTTATTTTATTTTCAATCATTAGCTCATTATAAAATTCTAACTGAATTAATTTATTGTTGGTCTTACTTTCAGTTTTAATCAAGCTGTTTATTTTTTCAATTTTTTCAATATCTTTCATTCTTTCGAATGAAGGCTTTATCGAAAGATTTATGATTGATGTATTTGGAAATCTTTCAGTTATTTTCTTGAAAAATTCAATGATCTTTTGTGAAATTTTTTCAGCGCTGTAGTTCAATGTAAGGTCATTACCGCCCAGGTATGTTACGACATATTTTGGATTTAAACTTTCGAATAAATCATTAAAGTTTTTGTTTAAATCTTGAATTAAAGCACCACCAAAACCTAGGTTAATTGTATTAAAATTAGAAAAATCAGATGCTAATCCTTCCCAAAGTCTAATTGTAGAACTCCCATAAAATACGAGTTGGTTGTTGGTATCTTTTTTATTACCTACTAATTTTTTTAATTTTTTTAACTCACCCTCAAAGTTTAAATCTTCTCTAATTAAATCTTTGACCCAATTTTTATATTGTTCATTATAATCTTTTACAAAGTCTACTAATTTTGGATCATTCTCATCATTAATCCCATGATCACTCATCTTAAATGGTTTCATGATTTCACATTTGTAGGTGGTTTCTGATAAAAGTTTATCAAAATTTGCCATTATAATCGGGACAATTTTTGGTTGGGGTTTTAATTTAGTGGCTAACTTGAAAACTCCAATTTTAAAATCGCCTGGTGATTCTTCGGTTTTTCTTGAAAACCCCTCAGGACTAACAACAATTCCATTACCCTTTTTTAGTTCATTTATAGATTTTGTATAAAAGCTTTTATTAAAAGTTTTTATTTGACTGTAATTTATGTTTGGAGGAATAAAGTTTTGAGCAAATACTCTCACATAATCAAACTTATCGTAGTAGTTAAAATGGTTTACTTCATTTTGCAATGAGCATCTAACCACTCTAGTCCCAGGATTACTATAATACTTTTTCAAAATAATACTGCTGATAAAGTGACTATCAAGTGTTATTTGAAAGTCATCAAAAACAGAATAGTTTACATGATTATTTAAATGATTATAAATAAATATAGAGCTACTTTCCGTGGGTAAATTTTCCGTTCCCTTTAAAATGAATTTTACGTTCGAAAAAATCTTTGCAAACTCTGTACTACAAAGTTTTCTTATATCTAAAACTGAGTAATCAGATGGGGCCTTTAATATAGTTGTATAAAGCTTCTTTAGTTGATCACAAAGATTTTTGTCAATTAATTTTTCTTTAAATCTCAAGTAATTTTTTTTAACAAATTAACCATGTCACTTGGCCCTTCTAAAAAATATTTTGCCTTAGTAGCTTTTCTGCCTACCTTAATAGAAAATGCCTTTTCTGGTAAATTAATAAACATATTTTCATCAGAAATATCATCACCTGCACACAACACAAAATCATATTCTTTTTCATTTAATAAAGAATTGACTGCACTTCCCTTATTTATATTGACATTGGTTATTTCAATTGCTTTGTCACCATCCATCATTATCAGGTTCTCTGAAATTAAACTATTAATAACGGTCTTGAGTTCAACAACTCTATCATTTGCAAGTTCAGGATCTGTTTTTCTATAGTGCCACACTATGCAATTTGATTTTTCTTCTATAAATGTTCCCGGTGTTCTATCTGTAAAGTCTTGAAAAATTGGAAGAAAGTTTTTCTTCCAATCACTATCCTTTTGTATTTTTTCTATCCATTTTTTATTAAATTTTTTTTGGAAATGACCGTGTTCAGCAAACAATATAATATCTAAATTAGAGAACCACTTCTCTAAAAATTTTTTATCTCTTCCGCTAATAATGGCAACACTTGTATTATCAATTTGAGATAAAGCTTTCAATGTTTCCAAAATCTCATTTTTTGGTACTGCGGCTTCAGGCTTGTGATGAAAACGTACTAATGTCCCATCATAATCAAGCAGTAATAATTTCTTTTTTGCTTTATGAAATTTATTTTGGATATCTTTTATTATATCATTTTTAATTTTAATGGTAGAGGGTTCTTTTGTCTCTTTTGACTTATTATTTAAAGCTTTAAAAAATGCATTAGCCCAGTATTTTACGGTATACCTACTAAGTCTTTTTTGCATAGTTTGATTTCTTCTAATCTGTTCATCCTTTGGCATTTTAATCGCTTTTAATATACCGTCAGCCATTGCATCTAAATCGAAAGGATTTACAGTTATTGCTTCAAAAAGCTCCTTTGAAGCACCTGCCATCTCACTTAATATTAATACTCCATCAGAATCAATTCTTGTTGCAATAAACTCTTTTGCAACCAAGTTCATTCCATCCCTTACGGGTGTAATCATTGCAATATCAGAAATCATATATAAATCAATCAAATCGTCAAAGTCCATATGCCTGTAATAATACCATATTGGCGTCCAATTTACAGTTGCAAATTTTCCATTTATTCTACCAACAAATTCATCTGTCTCTTTTTTCAATTTTTTATATTCAGGTACGTTAGATCGGGATGGAACACTTAGCATAACAAGTCTTACTTTTTCTAGATACTGTGGATATTTTTCTAAAAAGAGTTCAAATGCTTTCATACGATTGATTACTCCTTTGGTGTAGTCAAGGCGGTCTATTGAAAGGATTAGTTTACTTTTATCTGTGGATTTTTTATGTAAATTCAGTTGTATTTTTAGTTCAGATTGTTGTGATTTTTTTTGTTGTTTATGAAATTTGGCAGCATTACTAAACTTGTTGTAATCAATACCCATTGGAAATGTATTTACAACAACTTCTCTAGACCCTAAATTTACCCTATTAAAATCTACATCATATCTCAAGATCCTTTTAACTGAGCTTAAGAAATGCCGTTGATAATCAAATGTATGAAAACCAATTAAGTCTGCTCCCAGCATACCTTCCAAGAGCTCATTTCTCCAGGGAAATATTCTAAAAATTTCAAATGATGGAAACGGAATATGAAGAAAAAATCCAATTGTCAAATCAGGCCTTAATTCTTTTAACATTTTTGGAAGAAGTAATAGTTGATAATCATGAACCCAAATAGTAGCATTTGGTGCAGCTTTTTCAATAATTTTATCACAAAACTTTTTATTTACTTCAACATATGATTGCCAATCATGTTCATCAAACTTTGCAAACTCTATAAAGTAGTGAAATAAAGGCCATATACATTTGTTAGGTAATCCGTAATAAAATTCATCGATTTCTTTTTTTGTTAATTCTACCTCGTCAAGGTTTAATTTTTTGAGTGATTCTTTTATTTCTAATTTGCTTTGTGCGCTTAGTTCACTAGACGATATACCAGACCATCCAATCCACAATGAATCTGATTTTTGATGAATTGATTTTAAACCTGTAGCTAAACCCCCGCTAGATGATTGAAATATGAAAGAATTTTCTAATTTCGTTACGTTAACTGGTAATCTGTTAGAAACTATTATATTTTTTCTCATAATTCAATTGCGAATTTATAAAAATGAAAAATAATGATTGAGGACAAAGGCTTAAATTACGGAATTATAGGGAATTGTAAATCTTCGGCACTCATAAATGCGGATTCTTCAATAGACTGGTGCTGTTTACCACAATTTGATTCTTCAGCTGTTTTTTGCAAAATAATTGACGAAAAAATTGGAGGAAGTTTTAAAATCGAGGTTGACAAAAGCTATACAATTACCCAACATTATTTAAATAATACTGCGATTCTAAAGACCAACTTTAGAAATAATGAGAATGAATTTGAAGTGTTAGATTTTATGACAAGATTTAAGTTGGATGATAAAAATTTTTATAATCCCCCAGAACTACAGCGAATGATTCGACCTCTAAGAGGATTACCAAAAATTAAGGTATTATATAATCCTACTTTAGAATATGCAAATGGTAAAACAAAAACTTATAAAAAAAAAGATTTTATAGTCAGTGTATTTGAAGAGGCTAGTTATGAAACATTATTTCTATATACAGACATTGAAAAGAATAAAATTTTAGAAAATAAAGAATTTGAATTGGCTGAACCTGTATATTTAAACCTGTCTTATAATGAAAAAATTGATGTTCCAAATCTGGAAAAATCAAATCTAGAACTTGAAAAAACAAAAGAATATTGGATAAACTGGTGCAAAAAAGGCCCTAAATACAAACTATATAATGATGAAGTAAAAAGAAGTGCAATTACTTTAAAGTTGTTAACCTTTGAAAAAACAGGTGCTGTACTTGCTGCCGCCACTACTTCAATTCCCGAAACTATTGGTGAGGTAAGAAATTGGGACTATAGATTTTGTTGGATAAGAGATGCTTCAATGGTCATCAAGATCATTGCAAAACTTGGACATGAAAGAATTGTAAAAAACTTTATTGATTTCATAGTTAATTTAATTCCAAATAAAAATGAAAAGCTACAAATCATGTATGGAATTGATGGCCAAAAAATTTTAACTGAAAAAAAGCTAGATCATTTGTCGGGCTACAAAAACTCTAAACCTGTTAGAATAGGCAATGCAGCTTATATTCAGAAACAAAATGATATATACGGAATTTTGGTCGATGTAATTCATTTTCAGATTGAAAAGTTCAAAGAAGAAAACTATAAATATGAACAACTATGGTCTATTGTAAAGTCTGTTGTTTGGGTCGTGGAAAAAAACTGGAAAAAACCTGATAAGGGAATTTGGGAATTTAGAAATGAAGATCAGCACTTTACATTTTCAAAGTTGCTTTGTTGGGTAGCTATTGATAGGGCAATAAAAATATCAAATTTGATTAAAAAAGGGAGAAAAACAGACAGATGGATCCCGCTTAGAGATGAGATAAAAAATGATATTTTATCTAATGCATGGAATCCTAAAATTAAAGCTTTTTCTCAATCGTATGGTTCTGATTTTTTAGACGCATCAGTTCTTTTAATGGAGTCCTACGGTTTTATTGAAAGTAAAGACCCTAAATACATTGACACCGTTAAAGCAATTGAAAAAGAGCTACTATATGATGGCTTATTATTTAGATATAAAAATAATGATGATTTTGGCGAACCTAAATCATCTTTTACTGTTTGTACTTTTTGGTACATAAACAGTCTTTTTAAAATTGGAGAAGAAAGTAAAGCTAAACGTCTTTTTGATCAATTACTTTCAAATTCTAATCATCTAGGGCTATTTAGTGAAGATTTGGATTTTAAAACAAAAAAAATGTTGGGGAATTTTCCTCAGGCGTACTCTCACTTGGCACTGATAGAAACCGCTATGAACTTCAATCCTTAATTATTTTTCATTTCTGGATCATTTTTTAACTCCTCGTCTTGTATCTTATTTTGGCTGTAAATAACGGATAAAAAGCCAACTAAATAAAGGCAAAATATCACAAGACCTACAATAAAAATTACTTTATCATCCATTTCCTAAACTTTTATCATCATTTCTTCTTTGTCTTATTGCAATTGAAAGAGCAAGAATGGATGGAACCCAAATTCCAACAAAAATTCCACTCAGTTTATCGCCGCTAAACCACAGAAAAACAGAAAATAAAAAAGATATAAAGGCTAGTATGATTGGGTAATATTTTAAAAAAAATGCATTCATTTAATAAAATTAAACAAAAACTATGCAAAACCTAATTTCTAGTTTTTTTAAACTTTTTATAAATTTCCAAACTAACCAATACAACAACCAAGGCTAGCCAAACATAGATAAATATTTCGCTTTTATATCCCATTTTTTTGGAACAGTTTGTTCAATAACCTTACTTTCAGTTGTGTGCCACCAATTATTATAGCAGCAGTTATAATGATTATATTCTTTATAATGTATTGCCCCTCTAATGTTGGTAGAAAAGGATTAGAATTTTGGAATGTGACCTCAGGAAGTATTACAAGTGGCAAAAAAGTGCCTGTCATTTGAAGAAAGAGAAAAACCATAGCAATCAAAGTTGTTCTTTTAAATAAGAAAAAGATTGCAATAAAGACTTCCCATATACCAATAACTATTGTCCAAGTTGCAGCATCAAGAAAAGGCATCCAATATACAGTATCCATTACAAGTTGCTGGGCTGGAGATAAATTAATAATCTTTAAAAATCCAAACCAAAAAAATATTATGAAAAGAGGTATTCTGACTAAGTAGTCATTGGTATTAAAATTATACATTGATTTGTTGTTATAATGAAGATAATACTTCTTTTTGAGATTTTATTGATTGTCTCAAATCTCTTTGTATATCTTTTTGGACAGTTCTTAGGTATTTCTTTCTTTTTTTATCCGAAACAAAAGGCACCGACCAGAATTGTTTTGTTTTAGTAAAGAGAGACAATCTCCAACCAAAAACAAAAGTATAAACACCCATAACAAGTCTCAGCTTTACGGAGTTTACATACAATGTTAAAACTGGCAAGGCTGGTGCACCGTGTGTTACGTATGTCCTAACTTTTTTACTTTTTAGAAACGGGACTGGATAGGCATATGTCTTGGTAATGTTTACAAACTTATAAGCAAATCCAGGCTCAAATACTTCATCGAAAAAAATTTCCATTCTAGGTGTTAATCTAAACCACCAAACAGGTGAAACTATATAAATTCTGTCACACCACGTTACAAGTTCTTTATATTTTTTAATCACTTTTTCGCGAGGTCTAGTAAAAGGATCACGATAAAGGTCAATAATTTCTAATTCTTCTTTTTTGGCAGAAATTTCACTACATATAGTTTTAAAAATACCACTGTAACAAAATGATTTCTTGTCAGGATGGCCAATTACAACTAAATTCTTCATTACAGCAGATAATTGCTCAAAACATGTGCCAACATTATTTGTAAGATTTTATGAAATCTAATCTGGAGGCAAAAGCAACCCAGTTTTTAGGAAACTTTCTGTGTAACCTTTGTAATAACATTTGATGTCCAATTTCTTTAACCCAACTTACCATGCTTTCATCAGAACAGTAAAATTGAACCGTAAATGTAGCTCCCTTTATATTAGTTGGGTTTTCTTCGAAAGTAACTTTGAGTAAATCAACTTGATTTACATTTTTTGAAATTTCTGGTAGTAAAACCATATCAACATGCTCTATCCAGCTCTTTTCGACTTCTTCTTCAACAATAAAAGTTATATTATATATATGCATTACAAATCAAAATAATCAAAACTTAAACCATTTTATTTAAAATCAAACTAATTTTATAGTTGTAAAAATAAAGTATTGACTAAAATCCTTTCTGATATAATTTCTAAAGAACTTAAAATATTTTATTTTAAATCTTTTCGAAGGAGGTCAAAAAGTTTAGAAACACTAGATCTGATCAAAGAATGCTATAACGATCAAATCAATTTATTTAATTTCCATATCAATGACTTATTAATGTCGTCAAAAAAAAATAAAAGTAAAGGCTTTGTTCTTCAGAGCTTAAAAAAAATTAAAAATTTCGAGGGTTGTAATAAAAAAATTATGAAATTTTTAGTTGCTGAGCTAAAGAAATTAGATGATTCAATCGATTTTGAGTCTGAAGAAATACAGTTTTTATTTGAATTTGAGGATTAGATGGCATATTATTTGAAAATTTAATAATAAAAATTTATATGAAATTAATTGATAGACCTTTGTGTGGATGTGGTAATACATCTAACCCCAACGGATATTGTGATGGCTCACATAATAAAAAATAATGAGCAAAGTCCTGGCATTTGGAGCAAGCTCCTCAAAAAAATCAATAAATAAAAAATTTGCTATTTATGTTGCTAATTGCATACCCAATGCAGAAATAAATGTCATTGATTTAAATGATTATGAAATGCCAATATACAGCATAGACAAAGAAGAAGAAAATGGTATTCCAGAGTTAGCTTACAAGTTTAAAGAGCATTTTAAAAATTCTGATGCTGTTGTAATTTCTTTTGCAGAGCACAATGCGTCTTACACCTCAGCCTTTAAAAATATTTTTGATTGGATCTCGAGAATTGATAAAAATATATGGCATAACAAACCAATGTTTTTATTGGCAACATCAACCGGTGGTAATGGAGCAGTAATAGTGCTTGAAGCAGCATTTTCTAGAATATCTAGAAGAAATGATAATCATATCTCAACTTTTTCACTACCAAATTTCTATGAAAGTTTTGATGACATTAATGGAATAACTAACCATGATCTAAAAATAAGTTTTGAATCAAAGCTCAACGAATTTATTTCAAAAATATAATTAGTGGGTATTCGTATTTATAAAAAAAGTGATCAAGCAAGCGGAAGTTTCAATAACGGTGAAATTCTTGAAAAAAAACCGATTGGTTTTCCTAATGACGGAGGCGAATTAAAGCCTTATTCAAATATTTTCTATTGGGCACACGCATGGACAACACATGAAAAAAGTACAATTGGATTGCATCCTCACAGAGGTTTTGAAATATGTAGTTTTGTTTTGAAGGGAAAAATAAACCATTATGATACTCAACAAAATAAATGGATTCCATTGGAGCAAGGAGATGTTCAGGTAATCAGATCCGGCAGTGGAATATCTCATTCTGAAGAAATTTGTGATAGCTCAGAAATTTTTCAAATTTGGTTTGATCCTGATCTTTCAAAAACTTTAACCAAAGAAGCGTCTTACAATGACTATAAATCAACCGAATTTCCTGTAAGCTCCACTAAAAATAAGGTTGTAAAAAATATAATCGGTAATAATTCACCCGTTGAAATTTGTTCTGAAGGAGTTAGTGTAAATGAACATCTCTTCGGAACTGGAGACCATCTAATTGATATTAATGAAGGTTATATTCATTCTATATTTCTGATGGATGGAACAATATCTTTTAATGGAACTGAATACTCTGCGGGAACTTTTTTTACTGCTGAATTAGAAAATTATTTCCAAATTAAAGTATTAGAAAAAGCAAAAGTTTTTGAAATTATATCACCCATTAATACAAGCTATAGTACTTATGCCTGAGAAAAATTATGTGGCATAATACTTGAACCAATAGAATTATGAAATATTTTTTTGTTATGATAATTCTTTTTAACTCGATTTCTTGTTCAGAAGAATACCCCAACGATAATGATAGAGACCAGAATATGTCTGACATAATTGAGTTGCCAGCTCTTCGTACTAACTCTAGTTTTAATCAGCCTTATCGAATTTTAAAAACAACAATTTCTGATCCAGCAGTTTTTGATAAAAATTATGGAAATCTAGAAATCAGTATTGGTTATGTCTTAAGATATTATTTTTACACAGCTATTGATCTTAACTCTGATAAAAATCAATTAATTAGTATGGACAGATCTACTTTTACAATGCCTGATACATCTGATTCAGTTGAACTCATCAGAGCTGCTATCTCTGAAATTAGTGACATGTCTTACGGATCTCAAGAGAATGATCAATTTATTACCAAATACTTTGATGGATGTATTGATTTAACAAAGGTTAATAAAAATTGCATTGCACCTACTGTTGTAGATCCTGTTTGTGGTTGTGATGGTTTTTCTTATAATAATTCAACTTTAGCTGAATGTTCAGGACTCCTTAGTTACAGTTCAGGCTCATGTGACTAGTGATGTTCTTTCCATTTTGTTATAAATGTAAAGAATAATCAATCCGAAAATTATACCGCTTATTAGTAAGATTATGCTAGTTAATCCAACTGCATTAAATGACAACCTTAGAAGTATCGTTGATATGATAAAACCGGTATTTCTAACCAGTTGTGAGTATCTTTCCGTGTATTGAAAAGAAATCAGTAGAATAAATACATCAACCAAAATTAATATTCCAAAAAATTCAACAAAAAATAAATAATCAATGTTTGGTGAGTTTTCTCCACCAATAAATACAGCCCCATACCAATCCAAAAAGCTAAAAATGCAAAGTAAAATTAGTGTAGGAATTAATAGAAGACTAATTAATTTCTTGTATCCAAGAAAACGTTCCAAATTTGTATGTACTGGAAGTTGAGGTAAATTATCTTTAAGTTTTTTGAAAAGATAAATTAAATAAAAAACAATAAGAACACCCGTGAGGTCGTAAATTAATTGAAGATTATCTTCATTTAAAATCCAATTATCAGAAAGGTTTACTTCAGGAATATCTTTAAATATTTTTCGAATTAATATAAGCGACATAATTTCGAACTGTTTGGCTATTGAAGTAGTGAATGATCTTGGTAGGTAATAAATCAATAAAAAAGCTTCATATATCAATATAAATGAAAAAGGAGTATAAATAGCCGAAATTGGATTTACAAATAAACTATCATTGAAAAAAGACAGGTCTAAATAGCCCTTATTGTTGAGTAAAATAAGAAGCAAATGAATGATAAAACCGCTTGTAGCTAGAAATAAAATAAGTTTTTCAAATATTCTTAAATTTCTGTCCGAGAACACCTTCCCAAAAACAATATTTATTTTTTCAGTCATGAATTTTATGATATTTTAAATTCAATATTTTATAAATATTTACTAATATTACGATCACAAATATATAAGTTAATTTAAACTAATATTAAAAAAGTATGTCCTCCAAATTTAAAAAGTCAGATAAGTTGTTGCTTCTTGCAGTATTAATATCTTTTGCCTTATCTGTTGGTTTGTGGTTTAATGGTTTTAAGGAAGAGGGTTTTTACGTAGGATTGTGGGTGCCCTCAATTTTGGCTTTCGGATCTTACATAAAGAGTGTATATAGATAGTTATGGAATTGTATTTATTTATAATTGGTTTTCTAGTAAGTTGCCTAGTTATTGCTAGTGTTTTCCTTGTTAATAAAGAGGAAAAAGATAAATACAAAGATTCTGATAAAGCCAATGAAATGGACTATGATGGAATGGGAAATTATGGAAGATTTCCACAAAAAAACTAGTCTATTTTTTTCTTGCAGCTATAAAACTTTTTACAAAATAGATTATTGCTATTAAAGATGTACCGCACATTGCTAAGACCCTAAAAAGACCTAGTCCTCCAGATTCTAATGATTTTGGCAGTCTCATACCTAAAAGAGCGAAGAGTATTAACAGGGTTAATAGTACAGCAACATGTGCAATAATTTTATTTTGGTTTTTAATTCCTCCACTACAAGCCAATAGAATAGCCCCAAAAACTGTTGGGATCAGAGCTGTAACTGAGGATACTTCAATATAGCCCCAAATACCAAGAACGATTAATGAAATGGAGTTTATAAGGTTTGCTTTGTATGCATTCATAATAGTTCAAATTTAAAACTTTATTTATAAAAAAAACGGAATTATGGCTTTTCTGTTTTTTGGATAATTTTTAAACTTTCTATTGTACCATTTGTGATGATTTATAGCCCTTGGAATTAAGTTAAATGAAGTCCAAAGAAAAAAACTCAGTGAGGCTAGACTAGGTACAACAATAAAAAAACCAAGCCATTCAATTATCTCACCTAAATAATTTGGGCATGAAACATATTTAAACATTTTGCCTTGCGGAATTTTGTAACCCATTTTTTCTTTCCTCAATGAAATTAATTTGTTATCGGATGTTAAATTAATTAACATCCCAACAAAAAAAACTAATGCACCAATTACAATATTAAATTCAAAAAGGTTTGTTTCTGGTACATTTAGATAAATGTGATAGCCATTAAACAAACCATTAACTATATTAAATGTGAAAGCACTTAGAACTATGAATATTGGAATTCTCTTTTTTTTAGTATTTATTCTCAGAGGAAATATGATAGACCTATTGAAATAATGTAAAAACCAAATAAGGGCAATTAATAATACAAATGGATTATTATCATTCTGCAAACTCAAGACAGGCATAATAATTAAAGCAGGGAGCTCCATAATAAACCACCCAAGCGAGTTGTCAATTAGAATACCACGATTCTTTTTAACGTGTCTTCCGTATGGTGCCTTTTTTTTTGAATATATTAAATAAATAAAGGTAATTAGACCTAATGCTATCCAGCACAAAATCAAAAACCTAAAATTCTCAAAAAAAAAATGGCTCATCAAGGAGCCATTAAATTATAAATATTTATTGAATTTCATTTTTCTAGACTAACTATTGCTTTTATTAAATCCATAATTTTTTCTATTGATTCATCAGTCAATCCTAAATTTTTTAGATTTTTAATATGTTTTTTACTTGGTTTAAATTTTGATTTATCATTGGACTTTATAAACTCCAATCTAATATTCCTGACCGAACTAAAAACTTCTCTAAAATTTTCTCTGCTAATTCCTTGCTGTCTTAAATATTCTATAATTTTTTCAAATATTGGATCACCAACATCTGGTCTAGCAGGTCCCTGACGTTTATTAGGCCTATTAAAATTTGATTTGGATCGATTTTCGGATCTTAATTTAATTAATTTTTTAGCTAGATCTTTTAGGGATTGCCTCTGCTTATCAGTATAGTTTTCTAATTTTTTGATTGATTCTTCTGAAATTTCCATTTCATTAACATACTCCATCATAACTTTTCTAACAAGCATCATTGAGTTTTGAATCTGGTCATCTTCAATCCCAATTTTCTTCATGTACTCTAAGACCATTTGTCTCATTTGTTCCCGGTCCTGAGTATAGGAATTGGTATAAGTTAATAGCAGTGCAAGAATTACAATAAGTTTTCTCATTTTATGAATTTGATTTATATATAAGATAATACTTAAAGCTAAAGGTTTAATTTTGCAATAGTTATGGAGATAGATATTTTTCAGATAGATGCATTCACATCAGAACTTTTCAAGGGAAATCCTGCTTGTGTTATGCCTCTTGATAATTGGTTGCCAGATGATCTGCTGTTAAGAATCGCTAAAGAAAACAATGTCTCAGAAACTGCATTTTTTATCAAAAAGGGTGAGGGTTTTTATTTAAGATGGTTTACCCCAGAAATTGAAATGGATCTGTGTGGTCATGCAACACTGGCAACTGCTTATTGTTTAAAAAATCATCTTGATTACAAAAAAAATCAGGTCATCTTTGACTCAATGAGTGGAGAGCTAATTGTAAAATTTGATGGAGATTACATACAAATGGATTTTCCACATAGAAAACCAAAAAGTTCAGAACTGCCTAAAAACATAATGGACTCTTTAAGTATTAAGCCAAACAAAGTTTTGAAAGAAAGAGATTATGTTTTGGTTTATGATAATGAAGAGCAAATTAAAAATATTGAAATTGATAAAGAATTATTCGACAAAACCAATTTGGATCCAGGTGGTGTTGTGATTACATCAAAGGGAACTAAATCTGATTTTGTTTCAAGATATTTTGTTCCTCAATGTTCTTTTTTTGAAGATCCAGTTACAGGCTCTACACACTGTTCGTTAGTGCCTTACTGGAGTGAAATACTAAAAAAAACTAAACTTAAAAGTATTCAATTATCTGAGCGAGGTGGCGAAATGTTTTGTGAAGATTTAGGCAATCGGGTTATAATTAATGGAAAAGCAAAGACGTATTTTAAAGGAAAAGTTACTTTATAATTGATTTTTCTCTTTTAGAACAGTTGTTAAATATACACCTGAAAAAATTAGCATGGAGGCAACGAAAATTGTTAGTGTTATTGTATCAGATTTTGTAAAAATCGCAAATAATACACCAATTATGGGTTGCAAATACATGAACACAGCTACTTCAGTAGAAGATAATTTACTCAAAGCAAATGCATTAAATAGATATGTCATAAATGTGGTACAAATAACAACATAAATCATTGGTAGAATTGCTTCTTGCAATGGAAGGCTAGTCCATTCAACGTTCAAAAACTGCTTAATTCCTATTGGAAAATTAAAGATTAATCCAATGAGAAAAAGCCATTTCAGCAAGGTAATTAAATCGTATTTTTCTGCCATTGGTTTAACAATAATTAAGTAGTATGCATACGAAATACTATTTACAATAAATAGAAAATTTCCTAGCGGGATATTTCTTCCGACGGAACTATTTGTATCAGCTGTTATAATTAAAATAAGAGCACCAATAAATCCTAAAAAAATTCCAAATATTTTATAAAAATTTATTCTTTGTTTGAATATGAAAAAAGATAAAAGCACTACAAATATTGGGGAAATAATTATTAATATGGAACTGTTAACAGGGGTTGAGTAGTCCAGTCCTGCTATGAAAGCTGCAATGTTAATACTCATACCAAACAAACCGCATTTTAAAATCGTAAATCGATCTTTTTTTTCAATTGGCTTACCTTTTATAAAAAGGCTTAAAATCCAGAAGATTATTGTAGCCCCCAAAACCCTTAGAAGAACAAGTCCTAATGAGCCAATATAAATAGGCATTATCATTTTTGCTATTGTATGGTTTAAGCCATATATAGTTGTGGCTGTTGCAGCAGCCAATAATGCTAAAACTTTAGTTCGATTCAATCCTTAAGTTTTTTTGATAAGCTTAGCAATATATTTCCCAATCATATCAAATTCAATATTTACGGTTGATCCAACGATAAGTTTTTTTGAAATTGGTGTGTTCATAGGTGTATGGAATTATGGCAACTGAAAAGTTACCTAGACCTGACTCAACAACCGTTAAGCTAACTCCATTTACAGAAATAGATCCTTTTCCAACAGTAATATTTTCAGACTCTTCATATTCAAAGTTAAAATACCAACTCCCATTTTCCTCAGAAATATTAGTACATTTTGCTGTTTGATCAACATGCCCTTGAACAATATGACCATCGAGTCTATCACCCAGCTTCATTGCTCGCTCTAAGTTTACTAAACTTCCAATTACCCATTCTTTTACATTACTTTTTAAGGCAGTTTCTTTTATTGCAACAACAGAGTGTGAGGATTCTGTTGTTTCGATAACTGTTAGGCAAACTCCATCATGAGACAAACTTTGATCTATTTTTAGTTCTGATGAGATTTCAGATTTGATGGTAAAGATTATGTTGTTACCATCTTTTTTAATTTGCTTTATTTCACCTATTGTTTCTATTATGCCTGTGAACATATAATTGTATATTTACAGGCCCAAAAATACACAATATTAATAAAGGCATGTTAAAAAAATCAAAACCGATTATAGGAATTTCAACTGGAGATCCAAATGGAATTGGTATTGAAGTTATTTTGAAGTCATTGACAGATAAATCCATTTTAGATTTATGTTGTGTTGTACTCTTTTCAGATTTTGAACTGATCGAAAGTCAAATAAGTTTTTTTAACATTGATTTGAATCTAAAAGCAGTTGATGATTTTGATAGTCTTGATACAAATCATGTTAACGTTTATCCAATCAATAATAAAGGAATAAAACTTTCATATGGCAAATTAACTACTGAGGGTGGGAATTACTCAAAGGATTCTTTGTTTACAGCTGTAAAAGCTATAAAAAATAAGGAAATTGACGCTTTAGTTACTGGTCCAATTAATAAAAAAAATATTCAATCTGGAGATTTTCAGTTTAAAGGTCATACGGATTTTCTTAATGAAAAATTTCATGGAACAAGTTTAATGTTCATGGTTTCAGAAGAAATAAAAGTTGCTCTTTTAACAGAACATGTTCCTTTAAGTAGTGTAAAAGATCATCTTAATGAAAATTTAATTGAATTTAGAGTCAAAGAAGTTTTTAAATCATTATCTAACGATTTTGGGATAAAAAAACCCAAAGTGGCCGTATTATCAATCGACCCTCACATTGGTGATCAAGGTGTGATAGGAAATGCTGATCAAAAACTTTTGATTCCAGTTTTAAATAAACTTTATTTGGAGTCATATGATGTCAAAGGTCCTTTTGCAAGTGATAGTTTTTTTGGATCACAATCATATAAGAAATTTGATGCAATTGTAGCAATATACCATGATCAGGGATTGATTCCATTTAAAACATTAACATTTGGTAAAGGCGTAAATTTTACAGCTGGACTTGATATAGTTAGAACTTCCCCGGATCACGGAACTGCTTACGATATTTCGGGAAAAAATATTGCTAATCATGATTCGTTTAAGTCTGCAATATTAACATCAATAGATATTGTAAAAAACAGAGGAAAAAATTAGTATATTCGCATTCCTATTTCTTAAAAAATGAGTAAATCAAAAAGCTTTTCAATTAAGTTTATCGGACTAAAAGACGGAAAACATAGTTTTCAGTTTCCGTTATCTAAATCGTTTTTTGAATCATTCAATTATTCAGATTTTAATAGTGTAGATATTATTATTGATATAGAATTAGTAAAAAAATCAACAATACTTGAATTAAATTTTAAAGGAAGTGGAAGTGTTAATATAAATTGCACACTTACTAATGAACCCTTTAAATACCAGATTAGTTCAAATTTAGATTTACTTGTAAAGTTTGGGGACATCTATGATGACGAGAATGATGAACTTTTGGTTCTTCCTCACGGATCGCATTCGATAGATTTAGACCAGTATTTTTATGAAATGATTATTTTATCAATGCCAATAAGAAACGTTCATCCTGATGTTGAAAAGGGTACTTTAAAGTCTGAAATACTAAATAGATTAAAGGAATTTGATATTAATAAAGAAAAAAATAGTAATTTCGACGCTCGTTGGGATAAACTTAAAGAATTAAAGAAGTAAATCATGGCACATCCAAAGAGAAAAACATCAAAAACAAGGAGAGATAAAAGAAGAACTCATTACAAAGCTTCTGCATCTCAAATTGCTACTGATAAAACTACTGGACAGGATCATCTTTATCACAGAGCGCATTGGCATGAAGGTAAACTATATTACCGAGGTAAGGTTCTTGCTGATACAGCTGAGGAGAAAGAGTAATTATTTTAAAGTTTTTTTCATAAAATCCTCCGCAAATTTAAAAGCCATTTTTCTGGCCTGAGAATTACCACCTAGAGTTACGCCCCTTTTAACACAAAAAAGAAATCCTATTTTTTGCATAAAAGGTGAAGACATTGGAAGTGATAAATAATCCATTAAAACATCCCCATCTTCACTTAATTTAAACATACAATCCTTAAAGCTATATCCCTTTTCGTTTTGCGTAAGTTCAGATTTACTATCAAATGAATGATGCGCATTTGGATAAATAGTCAACCCAACATTACCTTTTTTATTTTTTTTTTTTACGAATTCAATACATGGCCTTGCAGGTGTCCAGTTGTCAATTTCACCAATTAAAATATGAATTGGAGCGTCTGTAAAATCTGTATTTTCTGGATCAACAAAACATGGTGGATATATGGGTAAATGCGATGCAAATGATACGTTTTTCGTAATCGCATTTTTTAAAGGTAACCATGCTGAAAATAATGAAACAGCCCCGCCAAGACTCCATCCAGTAATAGACACTTTATCTCTATCAATATTTGGATGTTGTGAAAGCTTTTCTAATGCTCGATATGCATCCAGAATCATCATAGCTGTTGTAACTTCAACTTGAGATCCAACTGTTGATTCAATGTCTCTGCTTTTAAAACTCTTTAATTCAAAGGTTGCAAAGCCTGCATTTTGATACATATCTAAATATTCATAATGATGATCACGCCAAGCTAAACTTCCTGCAACTCCAATTATTAATGGATATTTTTTATTTGACACAGAATCTATTGGTAATGTAAGAACCCCGTAAACTTCTTGTTTTTTTTGATTATCTAAATCGTTAATCACATCGCTCATTGCAAATGGATTTGCGCTTTGGAAAAAAACATCCTCTTTAATTTGTCCTGATATACTTGCCGTAAATAAAAAAAGCAATAAATAAACCCTCATATATTAATGACCAATGAACAAATAACTAGTATCGTCACCCTCAGAGACAATATCTTTAAACTTTGTAACCTTTCTACAATTTTTACATTTGTAAGAATAGATATTTCCAGTAAGTTTATTTGGAAAAACCTTAATATGTTTATTATATGCCTCGGTGTATTTTTTATGATATTCCGATTTAAACCAATCAAAAAAACCAACTTTTTTACCATTTAAAGTTTCAAACTTAAAATGACTATTATCTTTTAAGTTTTTATCAAACATTTGATCAAATTTTTTTTGACCCCAAAAAGGAAACCTTACTCTACATCTTGGATTTTTACATCTCCATGTCCAAGATGCGCTTCCGTATGAAATGATATGATCTTTATAG
>CABZTM010000021.1:0-20953 GCA_902528705.1 uncultured Bacteroidota bacterium
AGTGTCCTGCTGATCTGAATTAGAAATTAAGGGACAATTATCATCTTCATCTAAAACACCATCGTTATCATCATCAGGATCAGATTGATCACAAATACCATCACCATCAGTATCTGTTCCATCATTCGCAGGGTCACCACCAGATCCATCAGAGCCTGTTTGTGAACAATCATCACAACCATCAGCATCCAAATCAGCGCATATGTTTGGATTTAGAGGGTCAGTGTCAAAATTATCGTGAACACCATCATTATCATCATCGTCATCACATACATCCCCAATACCATCACCATCAGTATCTTTTTGATCAGAATTTGGAGTTTCAGGACAATTATCATCAATATTACCAATTCCATCTCCGTCATCATCATCAAACTGAAAAAATTCATAAGCTCCAATATCAACGATATCGCCTACTGCGTTGAAATCGATTTCATTAGTGCCTTGGTTAACAAGTGAAAAATCATCTAAATAATAATCTATACCATCAGAACCAGAAACAGGTGGTCCTTTTACAAAAAAGAAACTATTGTTGTCCATTTGAGAGTGTGTATAGTCAGTAGATAATTTTGTCCACTCCTCACTATTAATTTCAATTGGACTTGTTAAAGAATTTGAAACACCTGGTTGATCATCAACAATTTTTCTTAACATTAGTTGAGCAGTTCCAGATTGTCCCTCAGGAAGTTTAGCATATATATACAAAGTATAAGAATTACCAACTTCAAGTTGACTAATACTAAATTTAGCACTATGAAAATCTTTTGTTCTTCCAAAGACCTTTAAACTTTGGTTTCCAGTTCTTGCGTTTTCATCGCTTAATGAAACCTCATTATTGTCATTTGATGTTGACCAGGCTGACCATCCTCCCAATGAACTTTCAAAACTTGAATATGAAACAGCATCTGATGGAGGCAATGGTCGTGGATTTCCAAGTATATCCTCAGCAGGGGTGTTAGCTTGTTCACCAGCATTTATTGCAGGTGAATCACTTTGCAATTGGAAGTTTGTTGAGGCAATATCTACAGGACCATTCACTATTGCGGGAGCATTTACAAAAGATATAGGATCCTTGTAATTATTGTTGCTAAAATCTACATTAGTGATAATTTGATTATCATCAGTTATCCAATTATGAATAACATATTCTCCGGTCTGCTGACTTGTATATCCTGGTAATTTACCATTAACAAAAATATTATTATTAGCTTCTTTAACAGTGCCGTCAGCCTGCTGATTTCGAATTTGCATCGCATAAAAATCATATTCCCTAGTTACAACAATGTTATTTACTACAGTTACATTTTTGAAATAATTGGCTATTATGCCAGCAACTTTTTGTCCTCTGTGTGCTGGATTACCTTCACTGACAGATATATCTTGAATAATTTCATGAACTCCATTAAAATAAATTGTATTATTTCTTATTAGTGCTGAGCTACCTTCTGATCGGTCAAAATTAATCCCGTTCTTTCCATTATTAACACATAAATTATTTTCAAACAAAAAAGTACCATAATAATCATCATCACTTCTTGTAACATAAAGACCTTGACCATCTAAAATAGTTGAGTAATCGGCGTTCCCATAATTTCCACTTGGGGGGTTTCCATTAGGGGGAATTTTCCCAGAAGTCATATAAAATGGTATTCTGTTCCAGTTATTATAGACTGTGTTTCCACGAATTATCATTTTAATATCTTCTCCGTTGTCAGAACTGTCAATAGCCTTACACTCAGCAAATACTATTGCACTTGAGGCATTTGATGTCCACCAGGTTGTATTATAAACCGTATTATTTTCAATTGTTATATGGTCACTATCATTAAACCTAATCCCTGAGCCGGTTGTATGATGTACTACATTATTTCTAACAATTATATGATGATGAAGAAAGTCTTGGCTAAAGCCTCCCCAGATACCAAAACTTGCGAAATAACTGTGATTATAAGGTAAATCTTCTTGATCTGCTTTTACTTTCCATTGTCTGTCTGTAATTGCTTGATCATAGGTAATAGATGCACCTGGACCTTCAATTTCAAATCCCTCAATAATAACATAACTTTGTGGGCCATTTATTAATATACCTCCTCTACCGTCATATTTAATTTTTGGGGTGTGTCCTGGAAGGTTTCTTAAAGTAATATAATTTCCTTGCGTTCCTGACTTGTTAACAATTACAGCAGGTGGATTGTTCATGTTTGTACTCTGTGATCCATCTGTTGCGTGAGGGCTAGCAGTACCATAATCAACGTTGTGGTATAAGCCATTCATAACATTTATGGTATCACCAGGTTGTAGATTGTCAAAAGCTCGATTTATTGTTTTGAAAGGGGAGTTCTCAGATGTTCCTGAGTTACTATTATCACCAATCGAATTGGAAACATAATAGCTATTTTGGGATGAAATTGAAAAACAGAGTAAAAATGATAATATCGATAAAATCTGTCGCACAAAATAAAAATAAAAAAAAAGCCTGTGGAAACAGGCTTTTAATTTAATTAATATAATTTACTGGTTTCCTAGAATAAGTGGAAGACCATCCTCTCCTGAACCTACAATTACAATTTTGGAATTGGGTGATTCAGATAGTTTTAAGGTTGCCTCGATTCCTTTGTCTCTCAAAATATTGGAGGTTAGTGAACTATTTAAAATTCTGTTTGCATTGGCTTTACCTTCAGCATCAATTTTTAACTTTTCTGCTTCCTGTCTTGCCTTTTCCAATCTAAAAACATACTCTAATGCTTCCTGCTCTTGTGTTAATTTTCTTTCAATTGCAGCTTTTATATTTGAAGGCAGAGTAACATCTCTTACTAATACAGAGTTGATTTGAACGTACTGTTCTTCTACATCACCCTTTAATCTGTCAAAAATTTCTAGTTGTATTGCATCTCTTTTGGTTGAATATAATTGCTCGGGCGTGTACTGACCCACAACACTTCTAGCTACAGCTCTCAGAGAGGGGATAATGACTACCTGAAGATAATTTAAACCTTTTGTCTGGTGGAGTTTTCCTAAATCAGCAATTTTTGGTTGATATAGTACCGAAATATCAAGAGAAATATCTAAACCATTTGAGGATAAAACTTGCATTTTACTTTCAAAAACTTCTTGTTGTTTTACATTGTATACAAATAGATCATCCCAGGGAGCAATGATATGAAATCCCTCACCTTTTGGCGGCTTGTCAGTTACAACACCTCCTCCGAAAGTTTTAAATAAAACACCAGCTTCTCCATAGCCAATATTTACAAATGATTTCATTGCGAAAATGAATAATAATAGTCCACCCACCAATACGGGTAAACCTAATTTTGAATAACGTTCCATATTTTTATTTTAAGTTAATAGTCCACCATCGACATTGATGACTTGACCTGTAATATATGATGACAAATCTGATGCCAAAAAAACACATACATTAGCAACATCGCTAGGATTTCCCGATCTTCTGAGAGGAATGTTTTTAATCCAATCTTCAGTGACAGACTCAGACAACTTGTCAGTCATTTCAGTGACAACAAACCCTGGTGCGATCACATTACAGCGAATATTTCTTGAACCCAGCTCAAGAGCAATTGACTTTGAAAAACCTATTATACCAGACTTCGAGGCTGCATAATTGGATTGACCTGCATTCCCTTTTACTCCAACGACAGAGCTCATATTTATTATACTACCTTGTCTGTTTTTTAGAAAATGTCTCAAGCAAGCTTTAGTCATATTAAATACAGAATTCAAATTAACTTTTATTACTTTTTGAAAATCATCTTCTGACATTCTCATAAGTAGATTGTCTTTTGTAATTCCAGCATTATTTATTAGTACATCAATTGAACCAAAATCATTTAAAACATCATCAACCAATTTTTCACAATCAGCTAAAACAGAAGCGTCACTCTGATAAGCTTTACATTTATTTACAGAGCTATTTAAATTATTTACAATTTCATCTGCAAGTGATGAAGATGAGGAATATGTAAAAGCTACGTTTGCGCCTTGATTAATTAATAAATTAACAATTCCTTTTCCAATCCCTCTACTCCCACCAGTAATTAAAACATTTTTTTTAGATAATAATTTCATTATTTTAAAACTTTTTTAACCATTTCACCAATATCAGCAGGAGAGTTAACAACATGAATACCACAGTTACTCAGAATTTGTTTTTTTGCCTCTGCTGTGTCATCTTTTCCCCCAACTATTGCACCTGCATGACCCATTGTTCTTCCCTTTGGAGCTGTTTGTCCCGCTATAAAGCCAACAACAGGTTTTGTTACATCAGAGTTTTTAATCCAATGTGCAGCATCAGCTTCTAGTTGCCCACCTATTTCTCCAATCAATACAACACAGTCAGTTTCGTCATCATTGAAAAATAATTCAACAGCATCACGAACAGTAGTTCCGATTATTGGATCACCACCAATTCCAATCGCAGTTGATATCCCATAACCAGCTTTTGAAATTTGATCAGCTGCTTCATATGTTAGGGTTCCTGATTTTGAAACTAGACCAACTCTACCGCGATTGAAAACAAATCCGGGCATGATACCTACTTTTGCTTCCCCTGGTGTAATTATTCCAGGGCAATTTGGACCAATTAGCCTACAATATTTATTTTTTAAATAAGCAAAAACTTTTGACATATCATTTATAGGAATACCCTCTGTTATAGCAACAATAACCTTTATACCAGCATCACACGCTTCAAATATCGCATCTGGTGCAAAAGCAGCAGGAACAAAAATAATTGATGTATTAGCACCAGTTTGTTTTACAGCCTGAGAAACAGTGTTAAAAACTGGTTTTCCTAAATGCATCTTTCCACCCTTACCTGGTGTGACACCTCCAACAATATTAGTTCCATAATCAATCATTTGTTCTGAATGAAAAGATCCCTCTGAACCAGTAAATCCTTGAACAATTATTTTTGAATTTTTATCAACTAATACACTCATTTATCACTTAATTCTTTCTAAATAAATTCCTTTTCCAGTATCAACTTTTATTTTATCACCCTCATTTATAAATAATGGAACATTAATTTCTGCACCAGTTTCTAATTTAGCCGGCTTTGTGGCATTAGTTGCTGTATTGCCTTTAACACCGGGCTCTGAGCTCGATACTTGTAAAATAACATTCTGTGGCATCTCAACTGAAAGAATATTAGAATTTTCTGTATTTATAATTATTGTAACAATTAAACCCTCCTTCAAAAACTTTACACTTTCTATTTGATTTTTATTGACTTCAATTTGATTATAATCATCATTATTCATAAAATGAAATGTATCACCATCAGTATATAAAAACTGATATTTTCTATTTTCAACTCTTACATCTTCAATTTTATGACCGGAAGGAAATGTTTTATCAACTACTTTTCCTGTAGTTACACTTTTAATCTTGGTCCTAACAAATGCAGGACCTTTTCCAGGTTTTACATGTAAAAACTCAATTACTTTAAAAATATCACTATTCAGTTTAATACAAAGACCCTTTTTTATGTCTGAAGTTGAAGCCATTTAATTCTGAATGTATCCTTTCATTATACCTCTTTGAGAATTTTTGATAAACAACAAGATTTCATCCCTTTCTTTTGTTGCTTCAACTTCAGCCTCAATTATATTTATAGCTTGGGTATTGTTGTATCTTTTTTGATATAGTATTCTATATATATTTTGAATGCTCGTAATAGTTTCATTTTTGAATCCTCTTCTTCTTAGACCTACAGAATTTATTCCCACATATGAAAGTGGTTCACGAGCAGCTTTTACATAAGGTGGAATATCTTTTCGCACAAGGGATCCACCAGCAACAAACGAATGTCTACCAATTGAGCAAAACTGATGAACAGCAACCATACCAGCAAGCGTTACATAATTACCAACAGTAACATGTCCTGCTAAAGTTGAATTATTAGAGAAGATGCAATAATCACCAAGAATACAGTCATGTGCAATGTGCGAATATGCCATAATCAAGCAATTTTTTCCAATTTTAGTACTATTCCTGTGGGATGTTCCCCTATTTATTGTGACACATTCTCTAATGATGGTATTATCAGCTATTATTGCAGTAGTTTCCTCACCATTAAATTTTAAATCTTGTGGTACTGCTGATATTACTGCACCTGGGTAAATTGAACAATTCTTTCCAATTCTGGCACCTTCCATTATAGTAACGTTTGATCCAATCCAAGTTCCCTCACCAATAATAACGTTGTTGCCGATTGTTGAATACGGCTCAATAACAACAGTTTTTGCAATTTTAGCACCCGGGTGAACGTATGATAAGGGTTGATTCATGTTATTTTTTTATAATTTTTGCTTTCATTTCTGCCTCTGTAACCAATTCATCGTTGACATATGCTCTAGCCATCATGTGGCTTATTCCTCGTCTAATAGGTGAAATTAATTCTAATTTTAGAATTAGAATGTCACCTGGTAAGACAGGGCGTTTAAATTTAGCATTTTCAATTCTTCCAAAGAAAGTTAAATACTTCTCAGGATTATCAAATGTACTCAAAACTAATACACCTCCAACTTGAGCCATAGCCTCAATAATCAAGACTCCAGGCATCACAGGCCTTCCAGGAAAATGTCCTTTAAAGTGTGATTCTTCTGCAGAAACATATTTTACGCCTGTTATGGTGTTTTCTGTTAAATCAATAATACTATCAATAAATATAAAAGGAGGTCTGTGGGGAAGAATATTCATTATTTGTTCTTGATTCATTATTACTTTGTCTTCCAAAATATTTTTCTCAAGTTCCATTTTTTCTTGTTTTTTTATTATTTCTGAAACTTTTTTAGCAAATTTTGTGTTTACATCATGGCCAGGTTTTTTTGCTATGACTTTACCTCTTATTCTTTTGCCTATTAATGCTAAATCGCCTAAGACATCTAATAATTTATGCCTTGCAGCCTCATTTTGGTAATGCAAGTTTAAATTATCAAGAATACCATTGGGTTTAACTGAGACTTTAGTTCTGTTAAAAGCTTTCTTTAATTTACCCATTGTTTCATTGGAAATTTTTTTATCAACATAAACAATCGCATTATTTAAATCACCACCTTTTATTAGATCATTTTCAAGTAACGTTTCAATTTCATGTAAAAAACTAAAAGTTCTTGCATTGGCAAAATCAGTTTTAAATTCTTTTAAATTATTCAATGTAGCATTCTGTGTACCTAAAACTTTTGTTTCATAATCAACCATAGTTGTTACCTGGTAATTATCAGCAGGAATTATTGTAATTTCACTACCAGTTTCATCATCACGAAAATTAATTACATCTTTTATAACAAACTCACTTCTTAATTTTGATTGCTGGACTATCCCTGCTTCCTCTAGAGCTTTTACAAAAAACTTAGACGATCCGTCCATAATTGGTGGTTCTTCACCATCAATCTCAATTATAATGTTATCAATCTCTAAACCAACCAAAGCAGCTAAAACATGTTCAGTAGTTTTTAGTTTTACACCATCTTTTTCTAATGTTGTTCCTCTTTGTGTTTCACAAACGTACTCAGATAAAGCTCTTATTTCAGGTTTATTTGGTAGATCAATTCTAGAAAAAACATATCCAACGTCTTCTTTTGCAGGTTTAAAAGTTATCGATACATCTTTTCCGGTGTGAATACCAACTCCCTTAAGATTTATTGAGCTTTTTATTGTTGTTTGCAGATTAGACATCTAATTTTTTTAACAATTTATCAATAAGCTTCATAATTTTAGGGAAGTTTTTAAAATGTATATAGGATTTATTATAATCCATGTAGTTAATAGCGGGAAATCCCATAACCTTACTGTCTGAATTAAGATTTTTTAAAACACCAGTTTTAGCTTGAACATGAACTCTATCTCCTATTTTTAAATGACCTGCAATACCTGCCTGTCCACCAATTAAACAATCATTACCCAAAACAGTTGAGCCAGCAATACCAACTTGTGCAGCAATACAAGTATTTTTTCCAATTACTACATTATGAGCTATTTGAACTAAATTATCAATTTTAACCCCATTCATTATTGTTGTTGAACCTAAAGTTGCGCGGTCAATTGTACAGTTAGACCCTATTTCAACATTATCTCCAATATGAACATTCCCAGAATGAATAACTTTTAGATTGTTTCCATGACTATCTTTATTAAAACCAAAACCATCAGATCCAACTACACTCCCCGAGTGTATAATACAATTATCTCCCAAAACAGAATTTTCATAAATACTTACATTTGAATAGATTTTAGAATTTTTTCCTATTTTAACATTTCTTCCGATATAGACACTAGCACCTATTCTAGATTTTTCACCAATCTTTACACCACTTTCAATCACAGAAAATGAACCAACATAAGTGTCATTTCCAATTGAAGATTCTTTATTTATCTCAGCTGATTTTGCAAAACCAACCGCTTTGTCTTTTTGATTATCAAAATATTCTAGCAGTTTGGAAAAAGCAATATTTGGGTCTTCTACTCTGATTAGGGTAGCATTGACTTTCTTTTTTGCTTCAAGATTTTTTTCAACAATAATTATCGAAGCACTGGAGGAATACAAGTACTCATTGTATTTAGGATTTCCCAAAAAAGATAACGAATTGGTATCGCCGTTTTCTATCTTCGACAATTTTGTAATTGTTGACTTCTTATCTCCATCTACTACTCCACCAACAATGCTCGCAACATCAGACGCGCTTAATTTCATTTGGGCAAAAATAAAAAAATTAATTATGAAAAAAGGATATTGAAGAATTAGTGGTTAATTTAGTGTCAAGTGGAATTTAAATATAGTCTAAAAAACATTGATGAGTTAGTAAAAAAAATTAAACCGTTTTTAAAGAACAAATTAATTTTTTTTGAGGGAGATTTGGGAAGTGGAAAAACTACGTTAATAAAGAAAATTTGTCAAGAATTAGGGTATGACAATCATGTTACGAGCCCTACATTCCCAATACTTAATATTTATGAGAACAAAGCTGCTAAAATTTATCATGCAGATTTTTACAGACTAAATAACATAAATGAAGTTAATGAACTGGGTATTTATGAAATAATGAACAAAGGCGATTGGTTTTTTGTTGAATGGCCAGAGTTATTGTTAAATAGTGTTGACAACCCTTACACCAAAATAAAAATGATAACTTTGGACAAAGACACAAGAAAAATAAATTTAACTAATCATGAATTTTAATAAAAGGCTTAGACTGTTTCTGTTCGGTTTTATTTTTGGATGTATTTTTGTTTTGTTTATTTATAATAGAAAAGACACAAAATTCAACTACTTACCCAATGACAGGGTTATCGCTGACTTTAAAAAGAAAAATATATCTTTTGACAGCAGTTTTTATGGTCTAGACACAATTACCATATTAAATAATTCTAATATTAATTTTTCAAAAAGTATTATTAACAATAATGATTGTAACAACTATTTTGTTGAAACCAAAATAAGCAAAACACAATATAATTTTACTGCAATTAGTTGCGATGATAAAGTCAAATTTGAAAATTTAATTGCTTCTCCTTAACAATTCTTTTTTTAAAAGATTTAGCTCACGATTTGTTTGGCCATCCACTGAACTATTTTCCTGTGCTCTTCTTATCAAATATGGAATTAGATTTTTGACCGGACCAAAAGGTAAGATCTTGGCAACATTATATCCTTTTTTTGATAAATTATAGGTAATATGATCCCCCATTCCAAAAAGCTGACAAAACCAGACACTGCGAGAATTATTTTTAATTGAAGATTTTTTCATAATATCCATAACAAGGTAATTAGATTCTTCATTATGACTGGCAACAAAAAGATCAATAACCGATATGTTATTAAATAATAATTTTAAGGCTTCATTAAAGTTTTTATCAGTTGCATCTTTTGTTTTACATATTGGTGATTCATAACCCATTTCTATTGACATTTGTCTTTCTTTTTCCATATATGCACCTCTAACTAATTTAAAACCTAACCTGTAACCATTTCTCAACTTTATTAATTTCTTTAAATACTTTATTCTGTCCTTCCTATATAGTTGGACTGTGTTATAAATAATAGCTTCATCACCATCATTATACTTCTTCATCATTTTCAATACCAATTCGTCGATGGAATTTTGGACTTCAAACTCTTCAGCATCAACTAAAACTTTAACTTTTTGGTTTTTGGCATATTGAAATATTTTATCAAATCTTTTTTCAATGTTTAACCAATTTAATTTTTCTTCATCATCAAGAATATTCTTTGATGACTTCCTCTTATACAATTCATAACTCCCGATTGAGGTGGGTTTAAAAACTGAAAACGGTAATTTGTTCTCTTTTGACAACTTAATAATTGTTAATTTTTTTTCACAAGCATTATCAAAATCTTTTTCGTTTTTAAGTGATTCAATCGAATAGTCAAGAATGGAGTAAACATTCTTTTCCATCATTTTTTTAATAGTTGCAGAACATTCATTTATACTAATACCACCACAGAACTGCTCATATATCGTTGCTTTTAAAAGCCATTTGATAGGTAATCCTATTTTAAGAAAAAACAAAGTGGTATTGGATAATGTTTTAACTAAAAAACGTTTTGTAATTAACCTAAACAAAAAAATAGATTTTCTAATCTGAGAAGTCTTTTTTAGTTCATATGCAACCTTAGTATTTTGAAATAAATCATACATTAATTCAAATTTAAACTTAATTGTTCTTTTTTTAAAATGTTGTTTCTTTGCATAATCAAAAATGAGAAATATAACAACAGAAAATTATGTTATTGAGTTTGACTCAGGTTATAAATCATTAACAAATATTATTAATGAAAGAAATTATACAAAAATCTTTTTGTTGGTTGATGAGAATACTGAAAGATATTGTTTAAATACTTTTATAAAAAAAACAAAATTAAAACCTCAGTTAATCAAAATAAGTTCTGGAGAAGAAAATAAAAACATTGACAGTTGTATAAAAATTTGGAAATCCCTAATCGATTTTAAAGCTGATAGAAAATGCCTACTTATTAATTTGGGTGGTGGTGTTATAACTGATATTGGTGGGTTTTCAGCAAACACATTTAATAGAGGAATTGACTTTGTTAATGTTCCCACTACCCTTCTCTCTATCGTTGATGCTTCTGTTGGTGGAAAAACTGGAATTAACTTTCAAAGTGTAAAAAATAAAATTGGAACATTTTATGATCCTAAGCTAGTCATTATTGATCTTAAGTATTTAGATACACTAGAAGAAAGAGAAATCAGAAGTGGTTATTGTGAAATTTATAAACACAGTTTAATATCCCGAACAAATTCAAAATTTAATCAACTAACTAATTGTGATAAAATTAACTTTTCATCTCAAATAATAACAAACTCAATAGAAATAAAAAAAAGTTTTGTTACTAAAGATAAATACGAAAAGCAGCTTAGAAAAGGTCTAAATTTTGGACATACTATAGGCCATGCAATCGAGACATTTTTTATGTCAAAAAGTAATAATCTGCTGCATGGCGAATCAATCGCAATAGGTTTAATAATAGAATCATATATATCAAATGTGATCTGTGGTTTTGAGATTAAAATGGTTGATAAAATTAAAAATCATCTTCTAAAAATTTTCCCAAAGATTGAATTTAATGCTTCATCTATAAATAGTATCATCAAATTAATGTATCACGATAAAAAAAATATTGATGAAAAGATAAAATTTGTACTTCTCAGAAATATAGGTGATCTTATTTTTGATGTTGATGTCCCCAAATCAACTATTTTAAAAGCTTTCAATTATTACAGCAGCTAAGTTTACGCTGAATTTCTACTTGCATTTATATTTCCAAAGAGAGATCTTGTGACTATTTTTTCAAATGTATTAATTTCATTTAAAGACTTTGGATTATTCCTTTTCAAAAAATTTATGTGTTGAAGAGCATATTGCTGAATTGTTACCAAGGGTAAAATTATTTTTTCTCTAATATCAACCGAAGCTTTGTTAGCAGGTTCATTTTCCATTAACTCATTATAACCAGTAAGCATTAATAGCATTTTTTTTGTTAATAAATACTCATCATATATTATATTCCAAAATTCTCCATAGATTTCATTTTTAGACATGTAGGCAGTTAGTTCAAAAAAAGACTTATTTAAACTCATCATACTATTTGAAACCAAAGCCCTAAAAAATGGAACTTCTTTATAAAGCTTTTTGACTGATTTAAAATTATTTTTTTTATGAAATTGATTTAGCGCAGTTCCAAAACCAAAAAAACCGGGAACATTTTGTTTTAACTGTGCCCAACTACCAACGAACGGAATTGCTCTTAAACTGTCAAAATCGAACTTAGAATCATCACCTGACCTTTTCGAAGGTCTACTTCCAATGTTTGTCTTGGAATAATATTTAATTGTTGTCATATTTTCCAAATAACTTAAAAAACTTGGGTGGTTTTTAAATTTTTGATATGTGTTGAAACTGGTAATTGAAAGTTGATCCAAAACCTTTCTATTCTCCTTAGTAAAAGCTTTTATCTGTTTGTTTTTTTTGTTTTTGACTGCTGAGCTAACCAATTGTTCTAAATTATACTTACATGAATCAACTGTACCAAAATTTGAACTTATTGTTTGACCCTGGATGGTAACCTGTATATCGTCAGACTCAACAAGACTTCCAAGTGAACTATAAAACTGATGTGTATTACCACCGCCTCGAGCGGGTGGTCCACCCCTACCATCAAAAAATTTAACTTTTACTTTATGCTTTCTGGCGACTTTTGTTAAAGTTTCTTTTGCATTTAAAATTTTCCAATTTGCTGTTAAATAACCGCCATCTTTAGTGCCATCAGAAAATCCCAACATAATTGTTTGTTCATCATTCCTGAATGAAAGATGATTTCTATAAAAATCATTAGAATATATTTTATCCATAATCTCACCAGCAATTTCTAGGTCTGAAATTGTTTCAAAGAGAGGTATTATATCAAAAGTATTATTTTTCCAGCCAGATATTTTAAACATTGTAAATACCTCTAAAATATTTATTGCAGTTTGATTATTACTAATTATATATCTATGACAGCCACACTCACCATTTGATTTTTGTATTTTTTGCATTGCTCTAATTGAGCCTAGTGTCGATGAAACTAATTCATCACTAAAGAATGATGGTTTAAATTCTCCTTCAATAGAAGATAAAATTTGAGATTTTATGGTATAATCAGAATCAATATATTTACTGTAGTGATCAGGTTTTATCTTTTTTATGATCTTATTAAAAACATATGAGTGAATTCTTGAATCTTGTCTGATGTCCAGTGTTGCAAAATGATAACCAAAAACTTTAACCTTAAGAATTAATTCATCCAGTTGCTCTAAAAATAAAGACTGGTGATCATTGATTAAAATTTGTCTTATTTTATCAAGTCTTTTTTGTAAATCATTGAGATGTAGATCAACATTAATAGAGTCTTGGTTCATACTTTTGTAAAGTCTATTTTCAATTTCTGATATTTCAGATTCTATATTTTTAAAGGTTAACCTTCTTCTTAATTTTCTAACATCACGATAATAGTTTTTAAGTATATCAGATCTGAGTTTAAGGGCTGTTTTTAATGTTATTTTTGTTGTTACAAAAGGGTTACCGTCTCTATCTCCACCAGGCCAAAATCCAAGAGAAATTAAGTTAAAATTCTTAAAATTATTTTCAGAAATATTCGATCTTACATATTTAAGAATATCAGCTATGGAGTTATAAAAAACATTTTCTAAGTACCAACATAAGTTTACTGCCTCGTCATAAGGAGTTGGTTTTTTAGATTTAAAAAATGGAGTTTTTCCGAGTTGAGATAATAAATCTTTAATATTTTTTAAGTCATTTTCTTTGATAGATTTTGATAAATCTGTTATGATGCCGAGTACAGAGCCTGGATAAAATTGAGTTGGGTGGGCTGTTAAAACAGGTCTTATGTAAATCTTATTTAGGTATTTAGCTAGATCCTCTTTGGTGTGATTATTTTCAAATTCCTCCTTGAGATTTCTAAGGGTACCGATTCCATCAACGTTATTTATGTCTTTGAAAGATGCATCTTCTATAGCATCAAATAAAACAACTTGTCTTTCTATGTACTGAATAAACCTGAATAGTAGAGAAACTCTTTCTTTATTGGTATATTCATCACAGTACTTAGAAAAAAAATTTTCAATAATCTCTTTTGGCTCAGACTTATTTTTAAAACCTCGTTCACACAAACTTGAAAGGATTGGTAAAAGTTGTCCTGTGTTTGAAATTGAATCATATGGAAGTGTTGCAAAAACACTATTGTATACTTGATATCTTGAAAGTACCTTTTCCTGAAATCTCTCCTTTTTAGTCAGTTTTCTCATAAAAACTAACCAATTTCATTGAAAATTTTATGCATTAGTCTTTTCTTATCATTAATACTTTCCTCAAGGGAAATCATAGTTTCTGTTCTTGAGACACCATCTATGTCATCAATCATAAAAATAATTTCCTTAGCATGATTAGTATTTCTGGATCGAATTTTACAATATATATTAAAACGACCTGTTGTTATGTGAGCCACAGTTACAAAAGGGATAGAGTTTAATTTTTCCAATACCTCATTAGTTAAATGAGTTTTTTCAAGGAAAATACCTATGTAGGCTATAAAAGTATATCCTAATTTTTTATAGTCAAGTTTTAAAGAAGAACCACTAATTATTCCAGCATCTTCCATTTTTTTTATTCTAACATGAACAGTACCGGCAGAGATTAATAATTTTTTTGCAATATCAGTATAAGGAATCCTAGAATTATCAATTAGTAAGTCAAGAACCTTATAGTCTATTTCGTCTAATTTGAATTTCATAGTTGTTTAATTGAGGTTTTAGCAGTAAAATTAAGAATTTTAAAAATAATTATCAATAAAATCCAAAAAACGTTGAAAATTATTTATCAAAATGAGAAATTTTATAATTTATTTAAATATTACTCATTATTTATTGTTTACATTTAGATACAAGTATTTAAAGAATTTTACGTTTTCTTTAAAAAAAAATTTTTATTATTTATAAAATACATATAGACAGTATGTTATAATTATCTATATCATGTAATTATTTAAATTTAAGGTGGTTTATTTATTAATATTTTGAAATATTTTGTAATATTATTGAATAAATATTTACATTTGTAAACATATGGTTATCAAAGATAGAGTTCAGAAAATATTAAAGGCTAGCGGGCTCTCAGCTTCAGAGTTTTCAAAAAAATTGAATATCCAAAGATCAAGACTTTCACACATTCTTAGTGGAAGAAATAAACCTACTCTTGAAATTATTGTAAGAATTAATAAAAATTTTCCTAAGTACACATTGGACTGGTTAATAAATGGTCTAGAACCATCCCTACCCGATCCTGTAACTTCTCACGATAAAAATATACTTGACAAAAAAATCTCAAATGATTCAAAAAAAAAGATAAATAAGATTATATTGTTTTATGATGATGAAACTTTTGAAACTTTTGAAAAATAAATTTATACTAGCTGCAATACCTGTTACAATATTTTCCTGTACTATCCCTGAAAAAAACTGTTCTAAATTTAAAGTTGGTGAATTTAATTTTGAGTCAAAAACAAATACAGGTGTTTACAATTCTAAGTCTATTAGGAATGATTCAATTGAGATAGAATATTTTGGTAATACAATTGATACATCAAAAATCACATGGGTTTCAGAATGCGAATATATCTTGAGAAAGCTAAAACCAAAAAATATTTCAGATCAAAAAGCAGTTTCAGTAAAGATAATAAGTACCTCCGAAAATAGCTATGTTTTTGAGTATTCTTTCGTTGGAGATAAAGAAAATAGAGCAAGAGGAAATGCCTACAGAACTGATTAAAGTTATTTGCTTAAAGAGACGAAAAAGAGGTTCAGCGAAAGATACATTAAAACTGAGATACTGAAAAAGTTAATCAGATCCGTTTTTGTAAAAATTAATACAATTAATAAAATAAGTTCAATTAACACAAAGGTTTTCAAAAATGTTCTATTTTGAGTTATACTGGGCTTCAAAGAGTAGAAATTTAAACTGCTCACCATTAAAAATGAAAAAATTAAAATCAAACTGATTAAAATAATAAATGTGAGCTTAAACGGCAAAAAAGGCAATCCCATAAAAAATATCCCAACAGCAGGAGTTGGTAAACCAGTAAAGTTTTCAGAATTAATTGAGTTATTGAATCTTGCTAGCCGATACATTGCAAATGGAATAATTAAAAAAGACAAGTAGGGAAGCAAAGAGCCATCAGAGAGATTAACTTCCATGAATCGATCACTATTTTGCATTATATCAAAAATGAGAAAACTTGGAGCCAATGCAAATGAAATTAAATCAGAAAATGAATCAAGTTGTGAGCCCATTTTGGATGTGTGATTTATCTTTCTGGCAACAAATCCATCAAAAAAATCTAAAACAGATGCTGTAAGAATCAATAAAAAAGCAATAAAATAACTAATTTCTTTCGGAAAGGAATAGTCAACATAATCAACTATGAATACTAAGGCAAGAACGCCACATAATCCATTAAAAATCGTAAGAATATTCGGAAGTAACTTAATTAATTTCAAATGTTATTTTTAGTTTATATTTTCGTTGCTAAAATAATCAGATTTAATTGAAATTTAGAAATCATTTATTTTTAAGTATTTTTTCAGGACTTATGTTGGGAATATCGTGGCCAACATATGGGTTTTATTTTTTCATATTTTTCGCTTTTATTCCTTTGATTTCTCTGGTAGATAACTATAAAAAACAAAACAATTTGACTCTAACGATATTCTCTTTTGTTACATTTTTTACCTGGAATTTGATTACAACCTATTGGCTCTACTATGCTTCTTTCTTTGGGATGTTATTTGCTGTAATTGTAAATTCAGCACTTATGAGCTTTGTGGTTTTTATTTCTCTGATATTCCGCAAAAAGCTTGGTGATAGATTATCCGTAATTTTCTTTATCACGCTATGGATATGCTTTGAAAAATTTCATCTCAATTGGGACTTTTCATGGCCCTGGTTAAATCTGGGTAATGTTTTTTCGGAAAATACAACTATCATTCAGTGGTACGAATACACAGGTGCCTTTGGTGGAACGTTATGGGTTTTATGTTCAAATTTTACAGCATACATGTGTGTAAAAAAAATACAGGCTATGAAAAGCTTTAAGTCAGAAATATTGACTCTTACATTTATTATTTTCCTGCCTATTTTTTGTTCATTATTAATTTATCAAAATATTACAATTGAAGAGAGCGAAATAAAAACAGTTGTTGTTCAACCAAATATTGATCCTTATGATGAAAAGTTTAATAGAAGTGATGATCAAAACTTAAAATATTTGGAATCGATTTTGTCGGATGAAATAAACAGAAACTCTATAGTTATACTTCCTGAAACCTATTTTAGTGATGGTTCTCTGCTTAGCTCTCTTAGCTACTCTAATTTGATTAAGAAATTAAAACAAATAAATAAGATTTATGATACTGAAATTTTAACAGGGATTGAACTTTATCAAGTCTTTGATGACTCAACCAAGGTTCAAAGTTTTTCAAATAAGCTAGAAAACAATAGATGGCTAGATCTTTTCAATGCAGCATTATTTGTTTCAGATGATTTTGAAATTTATAAAAAATCAAAACTTGTTGTTGGCATTGAAAAAATGCCATACAAAAGCATCTTAGAACCAATACTCGGATCTCTATTAATCGATTTTGGAGGTTTATCTTATTCTAGGGGATATCAGTATGATAGATCGGTTTTTAATACAAAGAAAGATATAAAAATTGCTCCTATTATATGTTACGAATCTGTTTATGGAGAGTATGTTGGTAAATATGTAAAAAATGGTGCAAATTTATTGGCAATAATTACTAATGATGGTTGGTGGGATAACACACAGGGACACAAACAACATCTCTCCTATGCTAAATTAAGATCAATTGAAACAAGAAAAAATATAGTTAGGAGCGCAAATACCGGCATATCATCAATCATAAATTATAAAGGTGAAGTGATTAATACTATTGCGTACGAAGAGGAGGGCTTGATAAACCAGAGAATTGGTTCTAATAATAAAATAACTTTTTACACTATTTACGGCGATTTTATATACAGGATCTCCTTATTTTTTATTATAATAATAACTGCATTTTTTTTCTCAAAGGTTTTGACACAAAAAAATAATTTTTGTTAATTTTTCAACAAATTATTGCACAAGAGAATTAAAAAATTATTTTTGCAAAAAATTATTACCAATGTATTGGACTCTAGAACTAGCACAATATCTAAGCGATGCACCATGGCCAGCAAACAAGGACGAACTTATTGATTATGCAATAAGAACTGGTGCCCCCCTTGAGGTTGTTGAAAACCTACAGGCAATTGAAGATGAAGATGGTGAAGTTTACGATTCAATTCAAGACATTTGGCCAGATTTTCCAACACAAGAAGATTACCTCTGGAATGAGGAAGAATATTAATTTCCAAAATCAATTACTTAGCAAGCGTTTTTTCATTAAATTTATCATCAATAACTGATGAGCTTATTAAATTCTATTCTTAAAGTATTTATTCCCAATAAGTCCAAGAAAGATTTAAGGGAAGCCGAACCCATTGTTAAGAAAATTCATGAAAAAGGATTTGATTTAGAAAAACTTAATAATGATCAGCTTAGATCAGTAAAAACTGATCTAAAAAAACAAATTACAGATTTAAAAAAACCATTCCAAAGTAAAATTGATCAAATAAAAAAAATAATTTCAAAATCAACCAACATAGATGAAAATGAAAAAAATTACAATAAAATTGATAAGATTGAAGGTGAATACCTTGATCAGTTAGATTTATTGTTAGATCAAATCTTACCCACTGCCTTTGCCCTGGTCAAAGAAACTGCAAAAAGATTTGCTTCAAATAAATATATTGAGGTTTCATGCTCTAATATGGACGCTGAGTATGCTAATACCAAAAATTATGTTTCAATTAAAAATGATAAAGCAATTTGGAGTAACACATGGGACGCTGCTGGGAAAGAAATTATTTGGGATATGGTTCATTATGATGTGCAATTGATTGGAGGAATTGCACTTCATAAAGGGAAAATAGCAGAGATGCAAACTGGTGAGGGAAAAACACTTGTTGCTACCTTACCTGTATTTTTAAATGCACTAACAGGAAATGGTGTTCACTTGGTTACTGTAAATGACTACCTGGCAAAAAGAGATTGCACTTGGATGGCACCAATCTTTGAGTTTCATGGATTTAGAATCGATTGTATTGATAAATATAAACCCCACTCAATTGAAAGAAAAAATGCTTATCTGGCAGATATAACATATGGAACAAATAATGAATTTGGATTTGATTATTTGCGTGATAATATGGCAAACAGAGATGTGGATCGAGTTCAGAGAAAGCACAATTACGCTATTGTAGATGAAGTGGATTCTGTATTAATTGATGATGCTAGAACTCCACTAATTATATCTGGACCTGTCCCAAAAGGAAACAATCACGAATTTGAAATATTAAAACCCAAAATTTCTTCCCTAGTTCAAACTCAAAAACAGCTTGTTACTAAAATCTTATCAGATTCAAAAAAGCTTATAATGTCAGGAGACAATGAAAATGGAGGATTTAAACTTTTACAAGCTTACCGAGGTTTACCAAAAAGCAAAGCCCTCATAAAGTTTTTGAGTGAGGAGGGAGTAAAACAAACTCTTCTTAAAACAGAGAACTTTTACATGCAAGATAATAATAGGGAAATGCCAAAGATTGATGCAGATTTATATTTTACAATTGATGAAAAAAACAATCAAATAGAGTTGACAGATAAGGGGATAGATCATTTATCTGATAATGTAAATGACTCTAATTTTTTTATTCTTCCTGATTTATCTTCCGAGATTGCAAACATTGAAAATGAAAATTACTCAAGTGAAAAGGAAGCAGAGAAAAAAGATAAAATTTTTAATGATTTTAATGAGAAAAGTGAAAGAATTCACACTATGAATCAGCTTTTAAAAGCATATACTTTATTTGAAAAGGATATTGAATATGTTTTGATGAACAACAAAGTGATGATTGTTGATGAGCAAACTGGTAGGATAATGGAAGGAAGAAGATATTCAGACGGATTGCACCAAGCAATTGAGGCTAAAGAAAATGTAAAAATTGAGGATGCTACCCAAACGTTCGCCACAATAACTTTACAAAACTACTTTAGAATGTACAGAAAATTGTCAGGTATGACAGGAACGGCAGTTACAGAAGAAGGTGAATTTTGGGATATATATAAACTTGAAGTTACTGAAATTCCTACGAACAAACCTGTAATTCGTGATGACAGAAACGACTTAGTATACAAAACAAAAAGAGAGAAATACAACGCCGTAATAGATTGTGTTGCAGAATTGTCAAATTCTGGGAGACCAGTTCTTATTGGTACAACATCAGTCGAAATTTCTGAATTACTCTCAAGAATGCTAACAAGAAAAAAAATTCATCACAATGTACTAAATGCAAAATTACATAAGAAAGAAGCTGATATAGTAGCAGAGGCAGGAAAAAGTGGTATAGTTACTATAGCAACTAATATGGCTGGACGTGGAACAGATATTAAAATTTCAGATAACATAAAAAACAAGGGTGGATTAGCAATAATCGGAACTGAAAGACATGATTCTAGAAGAGTCGACAGACAGTTAAGAGGAAGATCCGGTAGACAGGGTGATCCTGGGAGTACTCAATTTTTTGTGTCACTAGAAGATAATTTAATGAGGTTATTTGGAACTGAAAGAGTTTCGAAAATGATGGATAGAATGGGTCACAAAGAAGGTGACGTACTTGAACATTCGATGATGAATTCTGTGATCGAAAGAGCACAAAAAAAAGTTGAAGAAAACAACTTTGG
>CABZTM010000022.1:0-18578 GCA_902528705.1 uncultured Bacteroidota bacterium
GTGTCTACAATTTTCATCCGACAATAATTCATCTACTATTTTATTTTTAATAGAATAATCTAAACTTTTTTGATCGTTGTCTAAACCGTAAATTTTTGAATTTTTATTTTTGGAACGAAAGTCAAGGGCAAAAGACCCCCCCATTAAACCAATACCAATTATACCAATTTTCATCATAATTTCATTAAAGCTTCATTTAATTTTTCATGGCTCAAACAAAGTGATATTCTAACATAGCCCTCACCATTACTTCCGAATATTGAACCAGGCGTAATGAAAATATCTTTGGTATGTAGTAGATTATTAACAAAATCTATAGATGAAATATTTGAATTTTTGATTTTTGCCCAAACAAACATTCCTATTGAATTTTTATCATAAGTCAAATTTAGTTTTTTGCAAATATTGTAAACGATTTCTCTTCTTTTAGCATAAGTTTTATTTGAAGATTCATACCATGAACTATCAATAGATAATGCCTCAATTGCACCTTTTTGAATACCGTAGTACATCCCAGAATCAATATTAGACTTAACTTTTAAAATAGTATCAATATTATTTTTGGAGCCATTAACCATACCGACTCTCCAACCTGCCATGTTGTGGGATTTACTTAATGAGTTTAGTTCCAAACAATGCTCAAAGCTGCTATCGACAGACAAAAAGCTCAGTGGATTATCGTTTAAAATAAAACTATAAGGGTTATCATTGATTACAAGTATATTATTTGAAACTGCAAATTCATATATTTTTTTAAAAAATTTGATATTAGCATTTTTACCAGTTGGCATATTTGGGTAGTTAATCCACATCAATTTTAAATCATCAGAAATGAGTTTTTTGAGAGAATTTAAATCTGGTATCCAATTATTTTTTTCATTAAGCGGGTAGAAAATAGGCTCTGCTCCCACTAATTCTGTAATTGATTTATAACTAGGGTAACCTGGATTTGGAATTAAAACTTTATCACCTTTATTTAGAAATGCTAGTGAGATATGCATAATTCCTTCTTTCGAGCCAATTAAGGGCAAGATGTTTTCATCGGGATCTAAAACTATATTATATTTTTTTTTATAAAAGTCTGAGATACTAAACCTTAATTCAGAGATACCCTTGTAGGGTTGGTACTTATGAGAACTATCATCTTTAATGGCTATTTTCAATGCTTTATTTACATCTTCAGGTGGTGGCATATCAGGATTACCAATTCCCATATTAATAATATTCTTACCTTGTTTATTAAGTTCATTAATTTCCCTAAGCTTTGTTGAAAAATAATATTCTTTAATGTCCTTTAATCTTTCTGCAGGTTTAATCATTTTTTAAAATTATTATATATACCAAATTCTTTAAGTTCTTCTGAAACAGATTTTAAGTCATTGAAACATTTTTTATAGCTTTTTAAACTTGGGAAAGTTAAATCAACAAAAAATGAATATTTCCAGGGTGATTCAATAATTGGAACACTTTGGATTTTAGTTAGATTTATTTCATAATCCGAAATTATATTTAAAACATTTGCTAGGCTTCCATTTCTATGACTTAAAACAAATTTTATAGATGCCTTATTAGCTTTTTCTTTAGTTTCTTGATCAACTTTTTTTGATATTATTACAAAACGAGTCTGATTATAATCAACAGACTGTATGTTTTTCGCCAATAAATTTAGACCATAAATCTTTGATGCACTTATACTTGCAATTGCGGCTACATTCTTTAATTTTTTTTCTGAAATCAATTTTGCTACGTGAGCAGTATCGACATCCTCAATTATGGTTTTATTGGTTTTTTTTAGGTAATCCTTACACTGCAAAAGTGCCATCGGGTGAGATGATATTTTTTCAATATCAGATATTTTAACTCCCCTGTAAGCTAGCAAGTTGTGATTAATATTTATATAATACTCACCAATTATTTTTAAATTATATTTATCAATTATTGAATAGTTCGGTATTATAGAGCCTGCGATTGAGTTTTCTATTGCCATAATCCCCACCTGGGCTTCAGAGCTCGATATGCTTTCTGCCATTTTATCAAATGACAAACATTCTAAAATACTAACTTCTTCACCATATAATGCACAAGCGACATCGTGATGATATGAGCCTTTGATACCTTGTATTGATACTAACATAATCAAAAAAAAAAGTCCTGATTACCAGGACTCCTTGTTTAAATTTTAAGATTTACTAACAAAAAATCCTATTCTTATACTGGTAGTAAAAGAAATAAACAGAATTTTTGTTGTAAAAATATTTTAACATGATTCCAAATGTAATACAGTATTTAGTTATCACAAAATTAATTAAGTAAAATATTATTACTTAAGTCGTCCACCGCCAGAATTACCTCTCCTGTTCCTGCTCTGATTTTCACCATTCTTTTTCTCTTTTCCCCCAAAGAGAGTCAAATCATATTTCAACTTAAAAAGAATATATCTAGGCTGGATGATATAGCTTCTAGTTTGTGTGAAAAACTGGTTAAATGAATCTCTGTTAGTAGATGTATCATTTAACAAGTTAGAGACACCAACTGAATACTCCCATTTTGACCCTTCCTTGTTATAAGAAATATCTGCATCAAGAAACCTAAAATAGTTTAACACTTGGTCTTGATTTTTATACTTATTATAACTGTACTCAGCAGTAAAAACGAATCCTTTTCCAAAATACGCATCAGTCCTAATGAATGGCGTTTCTCTTACAAATTTGTTCTCGATATTTGCGTTTTTATAATTATTGAGGTTGTATTTTAATCCGATCTCAAAGTTTGGCTTATCTCTAAAGTTAGTCTCTAGGCTTGCTGCATAATCTTGATTAAAGCTCTCAGCATTATTAACCACATCATTAATTATGTTAGAAAACTCGCTATATCTAACATTGGCACTCAAATTTATTTTAATGTTTTTAAGCCTCTTATCTAATCTGGCCCTGGCGGAATAAGTTTCCCTTGGAAATATTGAATTGTCCGCTGTTCTAACTGAGTTAATACCATCTATTGCAGCTCGTGATTGAATAGAGTTTTCTCTTTTGGAATAGGATATATTGGAGAAGATATTTGTAAAAGTAAATTGGTTAATACTTCTGTAGTTCAAATTATATGAATTTACGATTGCCGCTTCCAACTCTCTATTTCCTCTGAATATGCTGTTATAATTATTAAAAACATAACCCTCCGAAATATTATTAACGTCGGTGAATTGAGTATTTTTTCTATATGTAAACCTTAAATTTTCATTCTTCTTGAACTGCATATTAACCCTTAGGTTTGGTCTTATGTCAGAAATGTCTTTTGAATATATTTGGCCTAGTTGGGTATTGTTGTTTTCATAAAAATGAAGTGTTAAACCTGGGTCAATTGTAAATATCCCAGTTCTAATTCTGTAATTGAGGGCAAAATATAAGTCCTTGAAATTAAAGTCTACATCATTATTAAACTGATCATCATCAAAAAACTTTCTTCTACCGTCATCTAAAGTCTGGTTAAAGTTTGAGAAGTAATTTTGATCTACATTGGTGAAACCAATGCTTAGGTTAAGATTTGATTGATCATTAATTAAATAAAAATAGTCAAGCTTAGCCTCAAGTTTTTGTGTTTCAATAAATCTGTATTGAGCAATATCAAATCTCTGAACATTAGAGTCAAAAGGGATTAATGATAAGAATGGGTTTCTGTCCCTTACAGCTCTGCCAATAGGATCTTCGGTTTGGTCCAAGTGCTGTGCTTCGAACGAAAATATGTGATTATCATTAAGGGTGTAGTAAACTTTTAGTTCCTGGTTCAGAGCATTAGGAGTTTGAGTTCTTGTTAAATCAAGGTTTTCCTCAACCCTATTATTCAATCTTCCATAAATTGAAGTCAAATCATTAACTTCTGACTGGTCCGAGCTGTTATACAATATATTGTATTCCAACTGAAAAATTTCGTTTGGTTCGTACTCAAGACTAAACTTGTAAAGTTCGAGTGTACTCTTTTGAAGGGAATATTCTCTGGTATTTTCTTCAACCTCAGTAGCATTATAAGTTCTTTTGATTTGTTCCTCAATATCATTAGTGACTGTTGTAAAAACACTAAATCCAGAAATTTCAAGCCCCTTATCATTATTGACAGAAAAATTGGCTGCGCCAAACTCAGATTCGATTAACTTAGCCCTGTTATTTTGTAGACTTCCGATTCCTGCTAAATCTGAGCTGATATTGATTGATGTTCCAGCTCTGGAGTTGAGATTATTAAATCCACCCGAAAACCTGTAAAAATCTCGTCTGCTTAAAGCTGGAGACCCTACATCATTTGAATTACCGAGAACACTAAAATTAAATTTTTTATCATAGTAAAATATTTTTGGGGCAATCAAATGAATATCATCTGGTCCTGTTCCAGCTAAAATCTCTCCAAACCAAAACTTATCTTTTCCATCCTTGAGTCTGATATTAATAGCGAAATTATCTTCATTATTTTGAACACTTCTTAATTGTCCTACCTCGGTAAAATTTCTTAGTACTTCAACTTTTCCGACTGCCTTAGCTGGTAAATTTTGAGCAGCTAGTTTTGTATCACCATCAAAAAAATCTTTACCCTCTATTTGTATTTTTTTTACCTCTTGACCCTCCACCTCTATTCTTCCATCTTCATTAACTTCAATTCCCGGCATGTTTGCTAATACATCGGATAATTTTTTTTCAGTTCCTGTATTAAATGCATCAGCGCTGTATACGATCGTATCTCCTTTAATTTCCACAGGCATTTCATAAACCAATTCAACCTCATCCAATGCCTCAGCTTGTTCTTCTAAAACAAAATCTCTAATTAAATCCTCACTTAGTGATATATTAAATTCAATTGGTTTATAACCAATAAATGTGATTTTAATATTGAACTCAGTATCTTTTTTTAAGTTCAAACTGAAATACCCATTATCATTTGATATGCCAAATCCGTCTAAAATTTGAGTTTCATTGTTTACAGCTATTATGTTAGCTCCCATTATTGAATATCCGGTCTGATCTTTAATTTCTCCGCTTAAGTTGACCTGACTAAATAAAAAAACAGGGAAAATTAGAAAGAATAAATATCTCATCTAGCGAAGTCTAGCTGCTGAAGATTGTCTTTTCTGCCTTGCTTTCCTCCACATTTCTAGTGATTCAGCTCTTTTTTCATCTTGCAGAGTAACAAAATCTTGATTTGAGATAGTTTTGCCTTTTTTTGGTCTCTTTATCTTTGTTTTTTCTTTGGGGTTCATTACAATTTTTGTACAGAGGATTGTTGTTTTATCATCACTAACCTCCAAAATAAGTCCTGGTAAACCTTGATACCAAGAGGGTCCAGTTGAGACAGGTATTTCAGGGGTGAACCAAGCAACAACTTTAACATCTCTCATTTTTTTTGGTTTCTTATTCTGACTGGTTTGATTATTTTGATTCCAACTACCAAATGAGAATACTTTTTCCTCTACTTTCTTTGTGTATGTAGCTTTGTAACAAGTATATTGTCCAATCTTTTTTGATTCGCCTGACATTTTCCATTTTGTATTTTCAAGGTCTTCGGTTACCAAAAAGAATTTACCCATCATTTCTGTTTCATTTATGGAAATTTTGTCTTGTGCATTTTTATAAATTTTTCCAATATTTTCACCTACATAATTAGCCATCCAATTAAAACCTTGACCCTCAGTTTCTAATTTTTCAATTTCTTTGTATGTAGACTCTATTGAATTAAATTCCAATACATAATCTTTTTCAGTATTTCTTTTAATCATATCATTCATATAACCTTTTCTTGATGCATATCTTGGGTTATCCATCCAAGATTTATCAACAGATATTTTTGACATGTAGTATGCTTTTCCTTGAAAGTCTTGCGAAAAGCACAAGATTGGAATTAATAATATTATGGACAGGAGATTTTTCATATTTTTTGTTATTAGTTGTAAGACTGAAAAAAGTTTAAAAAGTTTAAAAATTTTTCAAATTTATATTTTACATTTATTAATAATCAAAAACCATGCATTTAGCTATCGCAGGAAATATTGGCGCTGGTAAAACTACCCTGACAAAAATGCTTTCAAAGCACTATGGCTGGGAGCCGTACTATGAAGATGTTCTGAAGAATCCATATTTGGATGACTTTTATGAGAGAATGGAAAGATGGTCCTTCAACCTACAAATATATTTTTTAAATAGCAGGTTTAATCAAATGATAGACTGTGCCAATAATGAGAAAGACACAATTCAAGATAGAACGATTTATGAAGATGCTAATATTTTTGCTCCAAATTTACTTTCAATGGGTCTAATGACAAATAGAGATTTCAAAAACTACAACTCAATATTCAAAACACTAAAAACCTATATTAAAAATCCTGACTTATTAATTTATCTAAGAAGCGGTATTCCAAATCTTGTAGATCAAATTCATAAAAGAGGAAGAGATTATGAAAACTCTATTAGCATAGAATACCTAAGTAGGTTGAACGAAAGATATGAAGCTTGGATTGAAAAATATGACAGTAGTAATTTACTTATCATTGAGGTTGACGATATAGATTTTGTAGAAAGTAAAGATGATTTTGATTCAATTATCTCAATGATTGATTCAAAAATAAAAAGTTTCGCTTAAATCCTAATTTTCTTCTTTTATCTCTGCGATTCTTACAAGCAGATCAGCTTTTGAACCATAACATTTTTCAATATTCTCAGTAAAAACACCATTCACATTAGTTTTAGTTGTGATGGTTAGCATGCTCTCAGTAGGTTTTTCTTCATTAACATTTAGTACAACAGTTTTATTAGTGTCTTTAAAGTCATTAAAAACTGACTGTTCGGCACCATGTTCACCTAAAATTGGAGCAATTACAAGCCCTACTAGACATGTAAGTTTAATGAGTATATTCATCGAGGGACCAGATGTGTCTTTAAAAGGATCTCCAACTGTATCACCTGTAACTGCGGCTTTGTGAGCATCTGAGCCCTTTTTTTCAATTTTACCATTAATTTCAACTCCTGCTTCAAAAGACTTTTTTGCATTATCCCAAGCTCCACCAGCATTGTTTTGGAAAATAGCCCACAAAACACCTGAAACGGCAACACCTGCCATATAACTCCCGAGAGATTCAGGACCCATTATAAATCCAATTATAACGGGTGTTACAATTGTTAAAATACCAGGTAAAAGCATTTCTCTTAAAGCTGCATTTGTAGATATTTCAACACATTTTTCATAATCAGGCTTAGATTTTCCCTCTAAGATACCCGGTATTTCTTTAAACTGTCTTCTAACCTCTTGAACCATTTTCATTGCAGCTTTACCAACTGATTCCATTGCTAAAGCAGAAAAAATAACTGGAATCATTCCCCCGATAAAGAGTGCTGCAAGTACGTCAGCTTTGAAAATATTGATTCCATCTATTCCAGTGAATGTTACATATGCTGCAAAAAGAGCCAGAGCAGTAAGTGCAGCAGAGGCAATAGCAAATCCCTTGCCTGTTGCAGCAGTTGTATTACCAACAGAGTCTAAAATATCTGTTCTTTCCCTAACTTCTTTTGGAAGCTCGCTCATTTCAGCAACACCACCAGCGTTGTCGGATATCGGACCAAATGCATCAATTGCCAATTGCATAGCAGTTGTTGCCATCATTGCTGATGCAGAAATCGCAACGCCGTAAAAACCACCAAGTTCATAAGCACCCCAAATTGCAACTGCAAACAAGATGACAGATGAAAATGTTGATTTCATACCTGTTGCAAGGCCAGCAATTATATTTGTAGCAGCACCGGTTGATGAGTTTTGGACAATATTTAAAACAGGCTTCTTACCAAGGGCTGTATAGTATTCGGTAAAAGCAGAAATTAGATAACCAACGGTTAAACCAACAATTGTTGAGTAAAAAATATTTATGCTTGGTATGTCTTTTGTACCCTCCCCAAAAAATTTCATTCCGTTAATGGTTTCGGGAAGTAATAAGTCAATTAAAACCCAACATGATCCAAGAGTGATCAATATCGATATTAAGTTTCCTAAATTTAATGCGCTCTGAACTTGAGCTTCTTTTGCATCGTTGTTTTTTATTTTAATGACTAATGTCCCGATTATTGAAGCGATAATTCCAACTCCTGCAATAAATAGAGGCAAAAGAATCGGACCAATACCACCAAATGGGTCATCAAATTGATTTTGAGCATAATCAGTCATATCCTTAATGATATAGTTTCCTAAAACCATTGATGCCAAAACAGTTGCAACATAACTTCCAAATAAGTCAGCGCCCATTCCAGCGACATCACCAACGTTGTCTCCAACATTATCAGCAATTGTAGCAGGGTTTCTTGGGTCATCTTCAGGTATTCCTGCCTCAACTTTTCCAACTAAATCAGCACCAACATCAGCAGCTTTTGTGTATATACCACCACCAACTCTTGCAAATAATGCAATTGACTCTGCACCAAGTGAAAAACCAGCTAAAGCCTCTAGAACTACTGTCATATCCAAATAAAAGTTATTGCTGTCCCCAGACATAAATTGGTTCATAAAAAACATAAAAAACAAACTGAGGCCCAGAACAGCTAGACCAGCAACACCCAGCCCCATTACAGTACCACCCCCAAATGCGATATCCAGAGCTTTAGGTAAACTTGACCTTGCTGCTTGAGTTGTTCTACTGTTAGCATCTGTTGCTATTCTCATTCCAATATTTCCAGCTAAACCTGAAAAAACAGCACCGACAACAAATGCTGGTATTATCATCCAACTGGTTGTCTCAACTAAAATTGAAATAACAAATAAGGCAATTGAAGCAACGATCACAAAAACAAATAACAATCTATATTCCGCATTGAGAAAAGCAAGTGCCCCTTTCTTTATGGCTGAACTGATTGTAATCATTTTTTCATTACCAGGGTCTTGTTTTTTTACCCATCTGGCTTTAAAAAACATAAATATTAAACCTACAATAGACAAAGCGATTGGGACAAAAACTGGATTGAAATTCATCTTATTAAAATTTAGGGCTCAAAAATAGAATTTATTTTTGATATAGTACTTTATGGACAGACTTAATTACGTCATTTTGGTTCGGAAGCCACTCTGCAAGTAAGACAGGTGAATAAGGTGCTGGAGTATCAGCTGTATTTAATTTTTCAATCGGAGCATCCAAATAATCAAAACACTTGTTTTGAATTTGATGTGATATTTCTGTAGAAACATTTCCGAATGGCCAAGCTTCTTCAACTATAACTAGTCTGTTTGTTTTTTTGACTGAATTTATGATTGTATCTATATCAAGCGGTCTAATCGTTCTAAGGTCAATTATTTCTAAGTCAATGTTTTGTTCCTTCAATTTGTCTGAAGCTTTAAATACCTCTTTAATAATTTTTCCAAAAGAAACAATTGTAACATCATTACCTTCTTTTTTTACTTCTGCTTCTCCGATCGGTATTAAATATTCTTCCTCCGGAACATTTCCTTTGTCCCCATACATCTGTTCAGACTCCATAAAAATAACGGGGTCATTGTCTCTTATTGCTGACTTGAGCAAGCCCTTAGCATCGTAGGGATTGGATGGTACAATTACCTTCAAACCAGGGCAATTAGCAAACCAATTGTCAAATGCCTGTGAATGTGTTGCTGCTAGTTGACCAGCAGAGCCAGTTGGTCCACGAAAAACAATGGGGCAAGGAAACTGACCACCAGACATTTGTCTAATCTTTGCTGCGTTATTTATTATTTGATCTATGCCTACCAATGAAAAATTGAATGTCATGAACTCAATAATTGGTCTATTACCAGTCATAGTGGATCCTACTCCTATTCCAGCAAAGCCCAATTCACTTATTGGTGTATCTATGACCCTCAATTCTCCAAATTCATCTAACATTCCCTTCGATGCTTTGTATGCACCGTTGTATTCTGCAACTTCTTCACCCATTAGATAAATAGTTTCATCTCTTCTCATTTCTTCAGACATTGCTTCGCAAATGGCTTCCCTAAATTGAATTTCTCTCATCTACAACAAAAATATGAATATTTATTTTAAAATTTTTCAAATACTATGCGTGCATAGTAAATTGATTTTAATTATCTTTATTGTAAGATAAATTGATGAAAATTTTGGTATGTATAAGTTGTGTTCCAGAAACAACTTCAAAAATAAATTTTACAAAAAATAACACTGAATTTGACAACAGTCAAGTTCAGTATGTTATAAATCCAAACGATGAGTTTGGATTAACTAGAGCTGTATGGTTTAAAGAAAATGATGGTGCAGAAATTGATGTCATTTCGGTTGGATTAGAAAATACTGATCAAATTTTAAGAAAAGCTTTGGCTATTGGAGCAGATAGAGGATATAGAATTAATCAAGAACCTACTGACAGCTACCAAGTAGCAAAATTATTGTCTAATCATATATCAAAACACAATTACGATTTAGTCATTGCAGGAAGAGAATCAATTGATTATAATGGAGGAATGGTTCCAGGAATTATTGCTGAAATTTTACATTTTAATTATGTAACAAACTGTGTTGATCTAAAAATAAATGAAAATAAAGCAAAAATAAAAAGAGAAATTGAGGGTGGAATCGAAACCTTATCATGCAAACTTCCTTTGATAATTGGAGCTCAAAAAGGGCTTGTTGAAGAATCAGATTTAAAAATCCCAAATATGAGAGGAATAATGCAGGCTCGTTCAAAGCCATTTGAAATTATTGAAGACAACATAGTGGAAACTAAAACAAATACTGTCTCGTTTTCTAAGCCTGACAATGATAAAAAAATCAAATTATTATCACCAGATAATTTGGATGAACTCATTGATCTTTTACATAATGAAGCAAAAGTAATTTAGAATGAGCATATTAGTCTACATAGAATCCAACGAAAATGAAATAAAAAAAAGTTCATTTGAGTTATTATCATATGCTAAAGAGTTGTCAAAAAAACTCTCGCTGGAGGTAATTGCACTTGTAATTAATTGTTCTAATATTTCAACTTTACAAGAGTTTGGCCCTGATAAAATAATATCAATAAATCAATCTAAGTTAAAATTATTTAATGCTCAAAATTATGCTGAGTTAATTTCTAATGTTTCAAAAAGTACAAGTGCTAAAAATATTATAATTTCTGACAGTGTCAATTGTAAATATTTAGCTTCACTCTTATCTGTAAAAATCAATGCTGCTTTTATTTCTAATGTTGTTTCTATTCCATCCTCCATATCCCCGTTTATTGTAAAAAGAAGTACCTTTTCTAACAAGGCTTTTTGTGATATCAAAATAAATTCTGATATCAAAATTTTAAGTATTTCCAAAAACTCATTTGGTGTAAACAAAAACAAATCCGAACCAATTATCGAAAACATTGAAAATGATTTCATTGAATCTGGAATTGTTTTTGAGTCTGTTGAACTTTCGAGTGGCTCTGTTAGTATTGAAGATGCAGATATAGTTGTCTCTGCAGGAAGGGGAATGAAAGGCCCTGAGAATTGGGATATTATTGAGGATTTAGCAAAAACACTTAATGCTGCAACCGCATGCTCTAAGCCTGTCTCTGATCTGGGGTGGAGACCCCACAGTGAGCATGTAGGACAAACTGGTAAACCAGTTTCAACCAATCTTTATATTGCAATAGGAATTTCTGGTGCCATTCAACATTTGGCGGGTGTCAGCTCTTCAAAAGTTAAAGTTGTAATTAATACAGACCCTGAGGCACCGTTCTTTAAAGTTGCAGATTATGGTATCGTTGGTGATGCGTTTGATGTTGTCCCAAAATTAAATGAAAAACTTAAGGTTTTCCAAGCTGAAAATAATTAACTTTCTGTAATCATTTAATGATCCATGAGCTTAGTTGAATTAAAGGTAAATAGAATATCGTATAGTCAATCACAAAACGGTGCTTACGCACTTATTCTGGAGGAAAATGATGGTGATAGAAAGCTACCAATAGTTATAGGAGGTTTTGAGGCCCAATCTATTGCAATTGCATTAGAAAAAAATATTGAACCACCACGCCCTCTAACTCATGATTTGTTTAAAAAGTTTGCGAAAAATTTTGAAATTAAAATCAAACAAGTCATTATTCACAAACTTGTTGATGGAATTTTTTATTCAAGTCTTATATGTGAGAGAGATAGTGTAGAAGAGATTTTAGATGCAAGAACCTCGGATGCAATTGCACTAGCACTAAGATTTGACTCTCCAATTTACACTTATGATAAAATTTTGGAAAAGGCTGGAATAATTTTGAAAAAAGAAGTTTCCAAAAAAAATATAAAAAATGATCTTCATGATGATTTTAAAAAATACAGTAAAAAACAACTTAATAATAAAATTGAAAATGCAATTGAAGCTGAAAATTACGAATTAGCAGCAAGGTTGAGAGATGAAATAAATACAAGGAAATAGTTTATGTTAAATTTTTTATCATTCGTTGATCAGAATATACCTAACGCTGGTTTTTCATTTGATAGCTTTTCTAGAGGATCATTGGGGCTAGTAACCATACTATTGATTTCTTATTTTTTAAGTAATAACAAGAAAAAAATTAATTGGAAAACAGTCTTTATCGCATTATTTTCACAGATTGTTCTTGCTATTTTAATCTTAAAAGTAGGTTTTGTTCAAAAGTTATTTGAGGGTGCAGGCTATGCTTTTGTCAAACTAATTGATTTTACAAGAGAAGGAACATTGTTTGTTTTTGGAGACTTGTTAAAACCTAACTCAACAAGTTACATTTGGGCTTTTGAGATTTTACCTACTGTCATATTTTTTTCGGCAATTACTTCAATTCTTTTTTATTTGAATGTAATTCAAGTAGTAGTAAAATTTTTTGCAAGGCTTTACACAAGATTTTTAAAAATATCAGGATCCGAAAGTTTATCCGTCATTGGAAATATTTTCTTGGGTCAGACAGAAGCTCCATTGATGATTAAAGCATACCTTCCAAATATGAACAAATCTGAAATTTTATTGGTTATGGTTGGTGGAATGGCTACTGTAGCTGGTGGTGTTTTAGCTGCTTACATTGCTTTTTTAGGTGGTGACGACCCAGTTAAACAAGTTGAATTTGCCAAGCATTTATTAACGGCATCTGTAATGGCAGCTCCAGGGGCAATTTTAATTTCAAAAATTCTATATCCACAAACTGAAAAAATTGAAAGTGATGTCAAAATATCTGACTACAATGCTGGATCTAATATTCTGGATGCAATTTCAAATGGAACTATAGAGGGCATAAAACTCGCTGTAAACATAGGTGCAATGGTTTTGGTATTTATTGCTTTTATCGCTTTGGTTAATTACTTGTTTTTAAGTTTTGGGGAGATAACAGGAATCAATTCATTATTAATGGAAAACACAATTTATGACTCATTGTCGTTAGAAGCGATAATGGGATTTGTATTTGCTCCTTTGATGTGGCTTATAGGAATTGCAACTGCTGATATTATGCCAATGGGACAATTATTGGGAATAAAACTTTCTATTAATGAATTTATAGCTTACATGCAACTTGCTGACTTTCAGAGTAGTTCAAATCTTGTAACATTAAAGTATCAAAAGTCTGTTATAATGGCTACTTACATGTTGTGTGGTTTTGCGAATTTTTCATCAATTGGTATTCAAATTGGCGGTATTGGATCATTAGCGCCAAACCAAAGAAAAACACTCTCGGAATTTGGTATCAAGGCTTTAATAGGTGGTGCTCTTGCCTCATTGCTATCTGCTACTATTGCGGGTATGTTAATTGGTTAATATCTTTTTGTTTTTTTTAATTTTTCTTCTTACACATTTTATAATTTTACAGATATGAAGCAGTATCTGGATCTTATAAAACATGTTATCGAAAAAGGTGATGAAAAAGGAGATAGAACAGGAACAGGAACCAAGAGTGTATTTGGTTATCAGATGCGTTTTGATTTACAAGACGGTTTTCCCCTAGTTACCACCAAAAAACTGCATCTAAAATCTATTATTTACGAATTATTATGGTTCATAAACGGAGAGACCAATATCAAATATTTAAAAGAAAATGGAGTCAAAATTTGGGATGCATGGGCAGACAAAAACGGAGATTTAGGTCCTGTCTATGGTTCACAATGGAGAAATTGGAATAATGAAAAAATAGATCAAATCTCAAATTTAATCGAACTGATTAAAAATAATCCAAATAGCAGGAGGATGTTAGTTTCTGCTTGGAATCCAAGTGTTTTACCTGATACTAATAAAGGCTTTGATGAAAATATAATTAATGGAAAAGCAGCTTTACCACCATGTCATGCCTTCTTTCAATTTTATGTATCGAATAAAAAATTATCTTGTCAACTTTACCAAAGAAGTGCTGATATATTTCTTGGTGTACCATTTAATATAGCATCTTATGCGCTTTTTACTCACATGATTGCACATGTTTGCAAACTTGATGTTGGTGATTTTGTTCACACATTTGGTGATGCTCACATTTACAATAATCATATTGATCAAATTCAACTACAATTATCCAGATCACCAAGAAAATTACCCAAACTAAATATTAAACGAATAGTGAATAGTATTTTTGATTTCAGGTTTGAAGATTTTGAAATTTTAAACTATGATCCACACCCCCACATTAAAGGAAAAGTTTCAGTATAGTTTGGCATTGAGTTTGTAAGTATATTTGGCACTGATTTTGCAAATTAATTAGTAGGTAAAATATTTATTTTAATTTAAATTTAAAGTCTTGAATATAAACAAAACAATCCTTACCGTTTTTACTTTCCTTTTGCTGTTTGCTTTAGTTGATTATGTCCACATATCTAATGATGAAAAAAGAGTTATTCACAAGGAAAACTTAGAAAAATCAACATTAAGTAAAACCAATAATTTAGATAAAAAAACAAGAAAAGGTCTAGAATTACCACCAAATCCCTACTATGAAAAAATGCTTGAACTATCAATGAACCCATTGACAGGTAGAGCAGAGCCTGAAAAATTATTTGATTTAAGAAAACAACTTGAAAACCAAAGTAACAGGGTCAGTTCTAGGTTTGGGGCCGTTCCAGGTGAAAATGAAGAAATGAAGTGGATTCAAAGAGGTCCAACAAATGTTGGTGGTAGAACAAAAGGAATTATGTTTGATCCAAATGATCCAACAGACGAAACTGTTTTTGCAGGAGGTGTTAGTGGTGGAATATTCAAAAATACTAATATTTCAAATCCAGATTCCGAGTGGACATTAGTTACTAAAAATATACCACAAAATATTGCTGTTTCGTCATTAGCATATGACCCAAACAACACCCAAATATTTTATGCTGGAACAGGTGAATCATACACCGCTGGTGATGCATTAGGTAATGGTTTATGGCAATCCAAAGACGGTGGAGATACATGGAATAAAGTATTTGGTGGAGATACGGATAATCCTTCAACATTCATTAGTGAGCCTGATGTGGTAGAGATTATAGATCCTGTGTCAAGTAGAACATACAATTATGGAAGTGCAGATTATGGCCCACCAGTGCCATCAGAACCAATTGTTGCACAAGCAATACTTGGAAATCCAATTCTCGGTTGTAGTTCCTTTTCTAACGCTGCTGATGTAAAGGATAAAATAGTAATAGTAGACAGAGGTGATTGTTATTTTTCTAATAAAAGTTATGCAGCAACTCAAGCTGGTGCTAAATTGATCGTTGTTGTAAACCAAGATAATGGCTCTGGTGACTGGACTGATGGGGTCTTTACAATGACCTCACCCGGAGCTAATGCAGATCCACCAATTACGTATGACATAGATTGGATAAATATACCATCCATTCTAATTTCACGTGCAGATGGAAATCATTTAAAATCCTTACTCAACTCTGGTGATGTTACTTTATCCATAAAAAAATCAAGTGTCCAAATTCAAGGCTATAGAATCGTTTCGGGAACATATTATATAAATGATGTTGCAGTAAGATTTAATGATCAAATAGGAAAATCAGAAGTCTTGGTTGCAGCTGGTACATCGTCATACAGAGACGCATCTCGAACGATTTTTGGAAGTGACAGTGATTATGGTTTTTTCAAAGGCACAGAAGATGCAAACGAGGAGTGGACATGGGAGAGGATTCCTCTATATGGAGAAAATAGTAATATTTTACTTCAACCAATTGATATTGAAATTAGTCCTGTAGACGAAAGAGTTTGGGTATCAACTACTAGATGGAGAGGTCAAGGAGGTGGTGCTGTCTATCTTGCTAACGAAGATGTAACTTCATTTGAAAAGAAATTCCAAATCACGGAAGATACCAATGAAGATGGAATTGTTGACTCAGAAGACGCAGGAAGCGGTCGAAGAACTGAGATTGACATATCCTCCAATAATACTGTTTGGGTCCTAGGTCAAATTGAAACTGACGATGGTGGTTTGTCATCCCCACCCGTCGGTATATTTAAGGCTCCAAATGCGTTTGAAGGAACAGTTACAAGAATTCAACTACCATCAGATATTGATAATGGTATAAGCGACGATGACTTTACCAGAGGTCAATCCTTTTACGATTTAATGATCAAAGCTGACCCTACAAATCCCAATGTTGCATACGTGGGTGGTATTGATCTTTTTAGAACGGATAATGGTGGTAATGCATCTGGCTCAAGTAATCCTTGGACGCAAATTTCCCACTGGTATGGTATGTCAGGAATGCAATTTGCTCATGCCGATCAACATAGCTCAACGATTTCAAGTGTGGACCCAAATAAAATTTTATTTGGAAATGATGGAGGTATATTTTTTAGTGATAATAAAGGAACAAATTTAAGCTCCAGAAATAGTAATTACCATACTTCTCAATACTATACAATTGCAGTTGCACCTTCGACTATGTTTGAAAATCATTCAACAAATCAGCGTGGTACTGATAGAAGTATCAATGCTACCAGAACCAAAATAATATCACAAACTGGTGCAAATCAAGATGTATTTGTTGGCGGTCTTCAAGATAATGGAACAATGTTCCAAGTTGACAGGGAAAACAGAAATACCTCGGCAATTGATGTCTCAGGTGGAGATGGAGCTGCAACCATGTTTTCTCAAAATATTAATAATAAGTATTATATAACAAATTATGTTTACAATCGTGCTGTAGAAGCAGTAAATCTTAATGGTGATAGCTCCAGGACATTCAGATTAAATTCTGAAAGTAGCACAAATGGTGACTTTATTACTGTTCAAGATTTAGATTCCAACCGAGGTGTTGTATATTCAAACTACAGGTCAGGGAGCAACAACAGAATTATTGCATACCACAGCTGGGATGATTTTAAAGATGCTGACCGAAATACTAATGCTCCAAACATTATATTAACAGGTTCTCTTGACGGCAATGTTTCTGCGATAAAAGTCTCCCCTCACACGACAGATAGTTCAACAATTTTTGTAGGTACCGAGGCTGGAAGCGTCTTCAAGGTCACTAATGCTGATACTGCCGACGCTAATGAAAACTCAACAGCAAACTGGTCAAATATAACAGGTGGTCAATTTTTAGGTAGTGTCTCTGATATTGAGTTAGGAAAGGATGAAAATCACATTTTTGTAACCTTCCATAACTATGGTGTAGAGAATGTTTTCTATTCTGAGGATGGCGGACAATCATGGACAGAGAAAGAAGGAAATCTTCCTGATATTCCTGTTAGATGTGTGCTGCAAAACCCTCTATCTGAGAATGAGGTTATAATTGGAACCGAGTTAGGTGTATGGTATACAAAGAATTTTGACTCTGACTCACCAGATTGGTCAAGAGCCAACTCAGGTATGAGTGATGTAAGAATTACAGATTTAGATATGAGAGATGATTACAAGGTTTTTGCAGCTACATATGGCTTAGGAATTTACTCCGGCATTTTTACCGAAGAAGAAGTCATTGTGGAACCTTCCCTTTCTATCAATGTTGACCCAAAAATTTTGAAAATTGGACAAGGAAATTCTGATACTTTTGATATTAATTATGAGGTTGAAGGAGGCTTTAATGAAGAAGTTACGTTTGACGTTGTTAACCTGCCATCCCTAACTACTGAATCATACAATCCCAGTGACGTAATCACTATCAACCAAGATGGAACCTTAGTTGTTACAATAAATGTTGGATCTGAAGAAGTTTCAGGCTCTTACAATCTTGAAGTAACAGCTACGAGTATAAATCAGTTGCTTACTGCCAATATCACTTTAGATATCCTTTCAGACGACTTTGACAATGATGGAATATTTAATGAAAATGATAATTGTCCTGATACCGCAAACCCAGATCAGTCTGATTTAGATGATGATGGAATTGGTGATGTTTGTGATCCTAACCCAATCCCACAAAATACATTCACTCTGCAAACAACTGATGAGTCATGTAAATCGTCTGACGATGGAAGGCTAAGTATTTCAATATTAGAGGACGAAATTCCAGGAATAAAGTTTACGATTCATGTTAAAAATGGTCCAGATGGCTTCTCTCATAATCCTGAATCCATCTTAGGTGATAGTTGGTCTTTGGGTAATTTAGAGGCTGGTAATTATGAAGTGTGTCTTACATCAATTTCTCTACCTAGCTATGAGCAGTGTTTTAATGTTTTAATT
>CABZTM010000023.1:0-16986 GCA_902528705.1 uncultured Bacteroidota bacterium
TACCTTAAGTGGCACATCCATTTGAATCACACTCTCCATATTATCAGTAATAATTTTTTTTACAATATCTATCTCGGTTAAGTGAACATCAAATACAAGTTCATCATGTACTTGGAGCAATAATTTAGAACTTAAAGATCTCTTTTCAAATTCATGGTCAATTTTAATCATTGAAAGTTTTATTATGTCAGCAGCACTCCCTTGAACGGGCGTATTAATTGCATTTCTTTCCGCTGATGATCTTAATATTGCATTCCTAGAATTAATTTCTGGCAAATACCTTTTCCTCTTCAAAATAGTTTCTACATAACCATTATCTCTCGCAAAAGATATCTGATCACTCATATATTCTTTGAGCTTTGGATAAGATTTAAAATAGTTATTGATAATTTCTTTGGATTCGGTTCTAGTCAAATCAGTTTGATTACTTAAACCAAATGCCGAGACGCCATATATTATTCCAAAATTTACAATTTTAGCATTTCTTCTTTGTTCTTGACTAACATCATCAATATTCACATTAAAAACACGAGCAGCAGTACTTCTATGAATATCTTCATTATTAATGAATGCATTTTTCATATTCGAATCCCCACTCAAAAAAGCAATAATTCTTAATTCAACTTGAGAATAATCTGCACACAATAGAGTGTAGTTTTTATCTTTTGGTATAAAAGATTTTCGAATTAGTTTTCCCCTATCTGTTCTTACTGGAATGTTTTGTAGGTTAGGGTTAGTACTGCTAAGTCTGCCAGTTGTTGTAAGCGTCTGATTAAACTCTGTGTGAATTTTATTTGATTTAGGATTGATTTGCTTAGGTAAACTGTACACATAAGTGGTTAATAGTTTTTGCAAAGACCTCCATTCTAGAATTAGCTTTATAATTTCATGTTTTTTAGCAAGTTTAGATAGCGTATCCTCTGATGTTGAATATTGTCCTGTTTTTGTTTTTTTTGGATTGGATTCTAAAACTAGTTTTTCAAAAAGAACTTCTCCAAGTTGTTTTGGAGATGCAATATTGAATTCTGTTTCACTAATATTATATATTTTAGTTTCGAGTTTGTTAATTTCAAATTCAAAGATTTCCTTTGTTTCCTTTATTAGATCGGTGTCTAGCCTGATTCCCTCAAACTCCATTTTCATCAAAACATATGAAAGTGGGTTTTCAATTTCCTCAAGAAGATCAATTAAGTTTTTTTGTTTTAAATCATTATAGATTTTTGAGAAAAGTTCCTCATAGTAATAAATACTATCCAAACTAAGATTATCATCATTTGAATCTACATCTAAATTAAATTTTAAAATTGTCTTAAAATCATTTCGTGATCCAGGTGAGATTAAATATGCTCCAATTTTTATATCAAAAAAATTATTGATTTTAATCCCATAGGTATAAAGAATTTTGGACAAGGATTTATGATTAAAAACGATTTTTTTTGTATTACTTTCAATAAAGTTTTTAAATGAATTTAGGAGTTCTTCAGTTTTCTTTTTTTCAGCTTTGACATAGTATACAGATGCTTTGCTCCAGCAAAAAAACAAATAAATATCATTTTCATAATATTTTATGTCAAAACTAAATATTTTTATTTTTTTAAGATTTTGTTTTAAAATAAGAATTCCAGTTTTTCCACTAATTTGTTGACTAATAAATTTACCCTTATGTTCTACTTTAGATATACTTTGCTCCTTTATCTCGTGATCACTTTTTTGTTTGAATAATTTAAAATAATTTTCCTTCAACCTTTTAAATTCTAGCTCTTCAAAGATTGAGATAATTATTTCGTTTGATGGTTTTGAGATTTTTAGATTTTCAAGATTATATTTAATTGGAACGTCAGTAATAATTGTAGCAAGTTTTTTTGAAAGGATTGCCAGTTCCTGATTGCTCTCTACCTTTTCTTTTAACTTTCCTTTAAGGTTGTGGGTATTTTTATATAATCCCTCTATTGATCCGTAATCTTTTAAGAATTTTTTTGCTGTTTTATCACCAACGCCAGGTATACCAGGTATGTTGTCAACTGAGTCACCCATCATTCCCAAATAATCAATCACTTTAATTGGTGAGTCAATTTCAAATTTTTTATTAATTTCTTTTACTCCCATAATTTCTATATCATTTCCAAATCTTGCTGGTTTGTAAAGAAAAATATTTTCTGTAACTAATTGTGCAAAGTCTTTATCAGGTGTCACCATGTAAACTTCAAAATCTTTTTTTTCTGCCCTTTTCGCAACAGTTCCAATAATATCATCAGCCTCATAACCCTCCAAATCTAAAGTTGTTATTCCTAAACCATTTAAAATATTATATATGTAAGGAACTGAATCTAAGATTACCTCAGGTGTAGCATTCCTATTTGACTTATATTCACTGTAAATGGCCGATCTATCTGCCGACCCACCCTTGTCAAAAACTACTGATAAATAATCCGGATTTTCTCTTCTCTTTAAATCAAAAATAGAATTAAAAAAGCCTAGAATAGCACTTGTTTCAAAACCTTTTGAATTAACAATTGGATTTTTTATAAATGCATAGTATGCTCTAAAAATTAAAGCATAAGCATCAATTAAAAAAAGCCTTTTTTTTGACATCAAAACTAATTTACAAAGTATTAAAGTAAATTGATGGGTTTTTTATAAATACAGTAAAAATTATAGAGTTTCATATTAATATTTAAAAAATGCTATTTTTACCAAAAAATTTTAATGGCAAAATTTGGAGAATTAATTAAATCTGATTTACCTATACTATTAGATTTTTACACTGATTGGAATGAATCTTCTTCATCAATGCATCCAGTACTTAGAGATGTTGCGGCGGCCATTGGTGATAAAGGAAAAGTTATAAAGATTAATGTTGATAAAAATAATGAGTTAGCCCAAGCTTTAAGAATAAAAGGCTTACCAACTCTTATGATTTATAAATCTGGTGAAATGATGTGGAGGCAAAGTGGTGAGCAAGATGCCAATACATTAATTAATTTAATTAACGAATTTATTTAATTTGTTTGTTTCCTTAATTAAAAAGTCTTCATTTTCAATACTTGAAATAATTTCTATCAAATCTTTCAATTTGGTTATCTCATCATCAATTAAGTTTTGAATATATTCTTGGTTTGAACTATCCTCCGAAGCCTTTAAAAGTCTCAACCTTTCAAGTACTTGCAATGAAATATCTTCATATAATAATCTCCCTTTTTCTTTATTTAACAAATATAGAGGCTCCAGAAAACTAATTAGATAGTTGAAATAATCGTAACTACCATAAAGATCTTTGTAGATTTTCGTATTCTCAATAAATCTCAAAATTGAATTTTCAATTTCACTAAACTTATAGTTGCTTCTTATTTGATCTAGAATCAGACCTCTTAGCCTTTCTGTATAGGTAAATATGTTCTCAGCATTATCACTTATATCAAAACTTTTACTATTGTAAGACTTAGAGTAGTAATTAATATATTCAAAATATTTATTTTCAATTTCTTTATAAATTGAATAACCTTTACTATACTTTTTTAAAGAATAATAGGTTTTGATATAAGGCTCAGTTAATGTATAGTATCCATAAAAATCAATTGGCATTTTTTCAAGAGATAAGTCTAGAATTTCCTCTGCTTTTTCAATTTCACCAATTTCAATTAACGACTCAGAGAGCCTGTGTAAATTACTTCTAAATGATATGCTGTTTTTTCTAGTTTCAGGATCATGATAAATTTCGGAGCTCTGACTATTACCCCATTCCCATTTTTTTACAATATTGTACATTCTGTTTGCCTCTATTCTGCCCATTTGATAAGGATTGTTTTCATTAATTGGAGTCTTAATAGGTACCAATTTATAAACTAGACCATCTAGCTGTAGATAGTCCTTCATCCATATATACTCAGAATCTTTGTAACTACCACCTGTAAAATATATCGGTCTTTTCCAGTCATTTTTTGACAGAATATCTAACATTAAAATTTGATTTTTATACAAACCGCTTTTTGGGAGATCAATATCAATATAGTTTACAATTTTATCATAATCAACGGGATCAATTATTCCGCTATTTATAACATTTTCTTTATTAACATAAAATCTAACTTTATTTGTGGGATAATACACCATATTTTGAGTAAAAAGTGGAATATTTTTTAATTCATTAGATTCATAACCATATTGTTTTAATAAAAACTTGTATTTAGTTCTTTCATTGTCACTACTAATCCAACTTATGAAATCCTTCAAATCCCATCTCGTTGAATCTATTATATTCTCGAATTTTATGTAATCTCGAATACCATAGGCATATTGATTGTGTTCAAGAGTTGATTGTATTGGGTTACTCTTATAAGCTTTTCTCTTCATCTGGTCCATGTACCAATCGGTTGCCAATAAACTTGTATTTATTGTCCTTACATCAGTTCTATAGTTTTCAATTTCCTGTGCATACCAAAGTGCAAATGTATCATTATCACCAATTGTATAAATTATTGCTTGCCTATCCTCATCAATAGAGTCTAAATAAGCTTTTGCCAAACTCTGAGCGGTATATCTTTTTGACCGATCATGATCATCCCAATTATTAATAGCTAAAATTATTGGACAGGAAAAACATAAAATTGAAGTTATAATTAATGTTGAGTAGCTGTTAAGTTTTTTTTCAAAAAAATTGAATATTGATAAAAAACTATACCCAATAAAAACACAAAAGGTGTAAAAGGATCCAACAAGAGCGTAATCACGTTCTCTAGGCTCATAAATTCTTTCATTTAGGTAAAATTTAAGCGCCAATCCTGTGAAAAGAAATAAAATAATTAAAGGCCAAAAATTCTTAAAATCCATTTTATATAAAAAAATCAAACCAACTAAGCCTAGTATTAATGGTATAAAATAATAAGTATTCCTAGCTTTGTTTGTTTTTAAATCAGTCGGTAAATTTTCTTGAGGACCTAAACGGTATTCATCAATAAAATTTATTCCACTTAACCAATTACCGTTTTCTGAACCACCTCTCCATTGTATATCATTTTGACGTCCTGCAAAATTCCATAAAAAATATCTGACGTACATTTTGTTGACTTGAAATAATAAAAAATATTTTAGGTTTGAAAATAAAGATGGTTTACTAACATTAAGATAGGAGCCATAATTAGTTAAAAATTCATGATATTCATCAGGGCTTACGTCATTTAAGTTAATATCTGATTTAAATTGCTCAACAATCTGAACTAGCTGTTCTTGATTTTTAAATTCGGCTTTGATTGAAAAATCTAAAAATCCAGTAAACTTTAGGTAGTTGACTGCATTTTCTGGGCTCCACATTCTCGGAAATAAACCAATGTGTTTTCTGTTATTATTGAGTTTCCCTTTTTTCCAATCATTAACAATTATATATTTATTTTTTTTATAATCACGTTCATATTTTGGTTTGTCGTCTTTGTATGGTTCTTCGTCATCTTGACCTGAATAAATATCCGAGAACATAGGACCCTTGAACAGATAAGTATCAGGGTATTGTTCTAAATTGTAGTAAGCTAAAAGAGACCTCGCATCGGAGGGGGCATTTTCATTAATAACTGTATTAGCATTTGATCTTATGGGAATCATTAACCATGATGAAAATCCTATGAATATAAAGGTTATACAAAGAGTTATAGTGTTTAGTAAGTACTGTTTTTTGCGTTGACTTCTATTTAATATGAAATAGATTATAAATATCATTGAGATTGCTGAAAAGACGCTTCCAAAATTGAATGGAAACCCTATTTCATTTACAAAAAACACCTCTATATAACCAAAAATTGATAGCGTAGATGGAAGTAGAAGTTTAAAAATAAAAAGTAGTATAGATATTGAAATAACATTTGCAAATAAAAATGATTTTATAGTAAATGAATATTTTTTAAAATAATAAAGTAAACCAATTGCAGGTATTGCAAGAAGACCCATGAAATGAACTCCAAATGATAAACCAATAACAAAACATATTAAAATTAACCATTTGTCACCCCTGTGACAGTCTAAATTTTCAACCCATTTTAATCCAAGCCAAAAAAGTAATGACAATATCATTGTTGCCATTGCGTATACTTCAGCTTCAACAGCATTAAACCAAAAACTATCTGTGAATGTAAATGTTAAGCAGCCTAAAATTGAACTTCCAAATATTTTAATAGCCTCATTTACTGTAATGAGGTTATTTTCAGATCCAACGTGTTGTTTTACTAGGTGGGAAATAGACCAGAATAAAAACAGTAGTGTTAATGCACTTGATGTTACAGACATCATGTTTACAGTTAGTGCAATTTGATCAGATTCAAATGCAAAAGTTGAAAAAATAGCTCCAAGCATTTGAAAAAGTGGAGCTCCGGGAGGATGACCAACTTGTAACTTAGCTGAAGTAGAAATATATTCTGCACAATCCCAATAACTTGCAGTTGGTTCAACAGTCAATGTGAAAATAACAAATGAAAAAATCATTACAATAATCCCAATTATTGTATTTGTTGAATTATAATTAATTTTTTTCATTTAGAACACGAAAATAAGCATAAGAAATTAATTTGGAATTAAACAAATTTAGTTTGTGCAAGTACGAAGTTTTACTAAATTTGAAATCCAATTGGCCTATGGTGTAACTGGCAACACGTCTGGTTTTGGTCCAGAAGAGTCTAGGTTCGATCCCTAGTAGGCCAACTATTGTTGTATTTTTTTATATTTGCACAGCAGTTTGAAAATTTGAGGGGACATTGTCCCCTTATTTATTACATATACTTAAATAAATTGATATGGATAATTTATCGCTTATAGAATCTTTTTCGGAATTTAAAGATGAAAAGTTAATTGACAGAGTAACATTAATGTCAATTTTGGAGGAAGTTTTTAGAAATACTCTAAAAAGAAAATTTGGTGACGATGAAAATTTTGACATTATTATAAATCCTGATAAGGGTGATTTAGAAATTTGGAGAAATAGAATCGTGGTTAAAGATGCAGAGGTTGAGGATGAGAATAGTCAAATCTCTTTGACGGAAGCTAGGAGGATTGAGCCGGATTTTGAGGTTGGTGAGGATGTATCGGAAGAAGTTAAACTAATTGACTTAGGCAGAAGGGTAGTTCTTTCATTAAGACAGAATTTAGTCGCAAGAATCCACGAACATGATAATTCAATTGTATACAAACAGTTTGTAGATTTAGTTGGAGAAATTTATTCTGCAGAAGTTCACCACATAAGGCATAATGTGGTTATCCTGATTGATGATGATGGTAACGAAATTATAATGCCTAAAGACAGGCAGATTTCCTCAGATTTCTATCGAAAAGGTGATACTATTCGCGGTGTAATTGAACTTGTCGAACTAAAGGGCACAAAACCTGTCATAATAATGTCAAGAACATCCCCTAAATTTCTTGAAAAACTATTTGAACAAGATATTCCAGAAGTTTTTGATGGTCTCATTACAATTAAAAAAGTTGTAAGAGTTCCCGGTGAAAAAGCAAAAGTTGCTGTTGATTCTTATGATGACAGAATTGATCCAGTTGGTGCTTGTGTAGGAATGAAAGGTTCAAGAATTCATGGAATTGTAAGAGAGCTTGGTAATGAAAATATTGATGTTGTTAATTTCACTAACAATACTCAGCTTTATATCACTAGAGCGTTAAGTCCCGCAAAAATTACTTCCCTTAAAATCGATGATGAGAACAAAACTGTTCAAGTTATACTTGATGCTGATCAGGTTTCTAAAGCTATTGGAAGGGGAGGTTATAACATTAAATTAGCGGGTCAACTTACAGGATATGAAATTGATGTTTTTAGAGAAGGGTCTGAAGAAGATGTTGAATTGACTGAATTTTCAGATGAAATTGATTCATGGATAATAGATGAATTTAAAAAAGTAGGATTGGACACTGCAAAAAGTATTTTAGAACATGACGTTGAAGATTTAGCTAAAAGAACAGATCTTGAGGAAGAGACAATAGCAGATGTTAGAAAAATTTTAAGTGAGGAGTTTGAAGATAATTAGTAATTAATAGGGTGGCAGAAAATAAGGTAAGATTAAATAAAGTAATTAGAGAGTTTAATATCTCCTTGGAGCGTATTAAAGAGTTTTTGTCATCTAAAGGGCATGAAATTGATGCTAGACCCACATCAAAAATCTCGAATGAACAATATTCGTTACTCTCTCAAGAATTTAGTTCAGATAGATCAAGTAAAGTTGAGTCACATGACTTGAGCGAGGAGAAAAAAAAAGAAAAGGAAGAGTTGAGAGTTAAATTTGAAAAGGACCAACTTGAAAAAGAAAAACACAGAGTTATAACGTCTAGCTCCTCCATACCTAAGTTTAAAAAAGTTGGAGAAATAAATCTTGATTTAAAAAAGAAAAAGCCAATCTCAAATCCAATCAGCCCAATAGCTAAAAAGGGTGATGAAATAAATATTGAAAAAGATGATCATAAAATAAAGACCAAATTTGAAAAATTAAGTGGTTTAAAGAAAACAGGGGAAAAAATTGATCTTGATAAAATTAAAAAAACTGAGGAGAGTATAACTAAATCCAAACGTAAGAGAAGAAGAATAGCAAAAGATATTGTTGCTAATAATAATCAAACTACTGAAAAGAAAGATAAATTTAAAAAGCATGTAAAAGATATAGCTGGTCCTGCTGATGATGTTGTTCAAAAACAAATCAAAGAAACGCTTGAGAAACTTCAATCTTCGTCAAAATCTAAAGCATCTAAGTACAGAAAAGAGAAGAGAGATGTTCACAAAAAAAGAAGTGAAGATGATTTAGAGAAAATTAGTTCTGAAAAAAAGTCGATTAAGGTAACAGAATTTATAACTGTTGGTGAGATTGCTACTATGATGGATGTTTCATCAAATGATATAATATCAACATGTATGACGCTGGGTATAATGGTTACTATGAACCAAAGGTTGGATGCTGAGACATTAACTGTAGTAGCTGATGAATTTGGCTATGATGTAGAATTCGTAACTGCTGAAATTGAAGAATCCATAAAAGAAAAAGATGAGGATGAGCCCGAAAGCCTAGAGACTCGGCCCCCAATTGTTACCATTATGGGACATGTAGATCATGGAAAGACCTCATTACTAGATTATATCAGAAAAGAAAATGTTGTTGCAGGTGAATCTGGCGGAATAACTCAGCATATAGGAGCTTATAGTGTTAATCTAAAAAATGATAAAAAAATTACATTTCTAGACACACCTGGTCATGAAGCTTTTACCGCAATGAGAGCAAGAGGAACTCAGTTGACTGATATAGTTGTTATAGTGATAGCTGCTGATGATGATATTCAACCACAAACAAAAGAAGCAATTAGCCACGCTCAAGCTGCTGCAGTTCCAATAATTATAGCAATAAATAAAATTGACAGAGATGTATCTAATCCAGAAAAAATAAAAGAAAAACTATCTGCTATGAACCTATTAGTAGAAGATTGGGGTGGAAATATTCAAAGCCAAGACATTTCTGCTTTGAAAGGTGTTGGAGTTGATGAGCTTTTAGATAAAATTTTGTTAGAGGCAGAATTGTTAGAGTTGAAAGCCAATCCAGATAAGCTTTCAGTTGGATCTGTGATTGAAGCTAGACTGGATAAAGGCAAAGGTTATATTTCTACTTTACTTGTTCAGTCAGGAACTCTCAAAATTGGAGATTATGTCTTAGCTGGAAAATACAGTGGAAAGGTAAAAGCTCTATATGATGAGAGGGGTAATCAAATAAAACATGCATTACCATCAACCCCTGTTTCAGTCCTTGGTTTGGATGGAGCCCCTCAAGCAGGTGATAAGTTTAATGTTTTCAGCGATGAAAAAGAAGCAAAAACAATTGCATCGAAAAGGACGCAGCTTGTTAGAGAGCAAAGTGTTAGAACTCAAAAACAATTAACTTTAGATGAGATTGGAAGAAGAATTGCAATTGGAGATTTCAAAGAGTTAAATATTATACTTAAAGGGGATGTTGATGGCTCCGTAGAAGCACTTTCTGATTCCTTTCAAAAACTTTCATCAGATGAGATACACATTAATATAGTTCACAAAGCTGTTGGTGCTATAACTGAATCAGATGTTTTATTAGCCTCTGCTTCAGAAGCTATAATTGTAGGTTTTAATGTGAGACCAACAGGTAATGCTAGGATAATTTCTGAGAAGGAGGAAGTTGACATTAGAAACTACTCCATTATATATGATGCCATCAATGATTTAAAGGATGCAATTGAAGGAATGCTATCTCCTGAATTAAAAGAAGAGATTACTGGTCAAGCTGAAATCCGAGAAACATTTAAAATTTCAAAAATTGGCACTATTGCAGGATGTATGGTAACAAGTGGAAAAGTTTTTAGAAAATCAAATGTAAGGTTAATTAGAGAAGGAATTGTTGTTTTAACAACTACCCTTACCTCACTAAAGAGATTTCAAGATGATGCAAAAGAAGTTTCAAAAGGCTATGATTGTGGCCTTCAATTAAAAAACTATAATGACATTAAAATTGGAGATAATTTAGAGTTTTTCAACGAACTACAGGTAAAAAAGAAAATTAAAAATTAAGTTCCTTTTGGTTTTAAAATAAAAGCTGATTTAAACTTTTTTTGAATTTCTTTAAGTTTTTTTTGTGCCTTTAATTTATCCCAAAACTTCCCGACCTGAACTTTGTAATTTGGAGTTTCGTAAAACAAATAAATAGAATCTGAAATAAAAAAACCTTTTGAGAATTTAAATAGTGAGTCAGCTTCTTTGTAGTTTCCATTATATATTTGTATTGAGTAATAGTCAACATTATACTTTTCTTGATTAGCAATTTTGTATAAATTCAATAGCTTTTTAAAGTTCTCACTTTTACTTATTTCATTATTAATTTCTTGACCAAAACTTAAAGTACTGATTAACAGTAAAATTATATACATTATTTTGTGCATTACGATCATTTATACTTTTGCTAAAAATTATTAAAATTATATCTGTATTTTTTTTAAATATTATAATTTGTTTAGTATCTTTATGCGATTAAAAAATTAACCTTTTTTTTTAATTTTTGAAGGCTAGAAACTACAACAATTACAAAGGTAAAAATAACGTTCTTTTTCTAAAAAATGTTATAAAAAATTTTGCTGCTTTTTTTCTACTAATATTTTTCTCATTAAATGCTCATTCTCAGGAAGTTGACATTTCAAAAGGAAAATCTTTGTTTAATGCAAACTGTGCTGCATGCCATAAGTTAAACAAAAATTTGATTGGACCTGCCTTAGCTGGTGTCTCCGAAAAATACGAAAGAGAATGGCTTTATACATGGATCAAAAATAGCTCAGCCATGATTAAATCCGGAGATGAACGAGCTGTTGCAATTTGGGAGGAGTGGAACAAAGCTGCAATGAATGCTTTCCCTCAACTCTCCAATGAGGATATTGACAACATACTAGCATACACTGATTATGTACCAGAACCAGTTCCTGTCGTAGCTAGCGCTGCGGTCCCTCAAGCTACAGGCACTACTAGCTCTTTTTCTCAAGATTTAGTTCTTGTGATTCTTGTTATCGTTTTGGTTGTACTTGTTGTTATGTTGTTCTTGGTTAATAAAACCTTGAGAGCGATTGCTGCCAATAATGGAATTCATATAGAAAAAAAGGAAACTAAAATTTTCTCAGAGCCAGTTTGGAAACTTTTCTTGAAAAATCAATTTCTAGTTTTTTCTAGTGTTGTTTTTCTTCTACTATCCAGTGCCTATTTTGCTTATGGTTGGTTGATGCAAATTGGAGTCGACCAAGGCTACATGCCAGTTCAGCCCATTCATTATTCACACAAAATACATTCAGGTGCTAATGAAATTGATTGTCAATATTGTCATTCATCAGCAAGAGTTTCCAAGCATTCTGGTATTCCATCATTGAATGTTTGTATGAATTGCCATCAAAATATTGCAGAATATAATGGAGAAGAAGACTTAGAAAAGGGCTATACAAAAGAGTTTTATACAAACGAAATAAAAAAATTATATAAAGCTGTTGGATGGGACGAAGAAACTAGACAGTATACCGGGGAAACTGAACCTGTAAGATGGATAAGAATTCACAATCTTCCGGACCATGTCTATTTCAATCATTCCCAGCATGTAAATGTTGCAGGAATTGAGTGTCAGACTTGTCATGGTCCAGTAGAGGAAATGGAAATTGCTTATCAACATTCATCTTTAACCATGGGTTGGTGTATCAATTGTCACAGAGAATCTGAAGTAAAAGTTAAAGACAATGATTATTATACCAAAATTCATGAAGAGTTATCAAAAAAATATGGAGTAGAGAAGTTAACCATTGCACAAATGGGAGGCTTAGAATGTGGCAAGTGTCATTATTGATTTTAAATGAGTAGAGAAAAAAAATATTGGAAAAGTGAAGTTGAGTTATCTAATAGCTTAGATATTAAAGACTTAAAGCATAATGAGTTTGCAGAAAAGCTTCCAATTGACTTGGAAATGAGTGATGAATTGGTGCAGAGTTCTACAAACAGAAGAGATTTTCTCAAATATCTTGGCTTTAGTACATCAGCTGCAGTACTAGCAAGTTGTGAAGGTCCGGTTCACAAATCAGTACCATACGTTATTCAACCTGAGAGAATAAGGCCTGGAATTGCAAACTATTATGCAACCACAATGTTCGATGGTTATGATGCTGCCAATATTTTGGTTAAAACACGTGAAGGAAGGCCGATTAAAATCGAAAGCAATAAATTATCTAAACATCATGGATTTGGGAATGGAAGAGTTCACTCATCAGTGTTATCTATGTATGACAGTGGAAGGGTTCAAGGTCCAGTCTTCAATGGTGAAGATATTTCTTGGCAAAATCTTGATGATCAACTGGTTTCGCATTTAAAAAAATCATATGATACGGGTAAAAATGTATACCTGCTTACTAACACAATTGTAAGTCCGACATCAAAAAAAATAATCGAATCTTTTATCAAAAAATTTAAAAATGTAAAACACATAGAGTACGACGCCGTTTCTGAAACAGCAGTCTTAGACGCTCATGAAATCATATACGGAGTAAGAGCACTTCCCTTTTACAATCTTGATAAAGCTAACTTTATTTTATCAATTGGAGCGGATTTTCTTGGTGATTGGATGGGTTCAAGTTATGATAAAGACTATGTAAAAAACAGAGTACCTAAGAAAAATAACAATGGAAAAGCTAAAATGTCAAGACATATTCAGATTGAATCTAACATGTCTATTACTGGATCAAACGCCGATGTTAGAATACCAGTAAAACCATCAATACAAAAACACGTTTTAGCCTACATATACAACAAATTAGAATCCAATAGTTTATCTGTTCCTAATCTTGAAGATTCATTGAAACAAAAGTTAGATCTTTTAATTGATGAATTGGTTTCTAATGGTAAAAGTTCTGTTGTACTTTGTGGTCACGATGACATCGACTCTCAAATAATTTCCTTTAGAATAAATGAAATTCTAAAAAGTGAAGTCAAAAGTATATCTAAGATTTCTATGCTCAGAAAAGGTGATCATAAAAAGCTTAACAATATTATCAAAGATTATGAAAATGGTTTACTTGGTGGAATCATAATGAGTGGTGTTAATCCAGTTTACTCACTACCTGACGCGATGGACTTTAAATCTTTGTTATCTAAAGTTGATTTTTCAGTAAATTTTTCAATGAAAATGGATGAGACATCTGCTGAATCAAAGTATGTTGCTGCATGTCCTCATTATCTTGAGTCCTGGGGTGATTTCGAATTTATCAATGGTGAATATAGTTTATGTCAACCAACCATAAAACCACTTTTTGACACTCGACAATTTGAAGAATGTTTGATGAAATGGTCAGGTTCTGAAAATTCGTATTATGATGAAATTAGAACCAATTGGGAATCAAATATTTTAAAGAATGGAATAATATGGAACAAAGTTCTACATGATGGAGTTTATTCAAAGGATAATAAAATTCAGCTCAAGCCCAACGGTAATTTAAATTTTACATCACATATTGAAAGCTTGCTTTCTGATAAATCTGATGGCTTTGAATTAATTATTTACTCAAAACCTGGAATGGGTGATGGTCAACAGGCAAATAATCCTTGGCTTCAAGAATTCCCAGATCCAATTTCTAGAGTTTCATGGGATAATTATTTAACAGTATCCAGATTTGATGCTGATAATATCGGTTTAAAAAATTACAACGAATCTGATGGTGCCTTAAATAGTAATTATGCATTGGTCAGTTGTGGGCAAACAGAGATAAAAATTCCAGTAGTTATTCAACCTGGACAAGCTAAGGGAACTGTTGGGATATCTTTTGGTTATGGCCGAACTAAAGGTCTCAAACCTGAAATGAAGACAGGTCAAAATGCCTTCAGACTATACAATAATTTTTCAAAGCTTCAATTTGTGAATATTAAACCAGTTTATGAAATTCATGAATTTGCTTGTGTCCAGTTACATAATACTTTGATGGGTCGAGGTGATATTATCAAAGAAACAACCCTTGAGACATTCAACACAAAGCCAAAAAATTATTGGAATGCAATACCTGTAGTCTCTAAAAATCATATCGAAACGGCTGTAAATAAAAAGGAGGTTAATATTTGGCAAGAGTTTGACAGATCAATTGGTCATCACTTCAAGTTATCCATTGATTTGAATGCATGTACTGGATGTGGCGCTTGTGTAATTGCATGTCATGCTGAAAATAATGTCCCTGTGGTGGGAAAGAGAGAAATAAGAAAATCAAGAGACATGCATTGGTTAAGAATAGATAGATATTATTCTTCGGATGTGTCTTTTGAAAAAGATAAAGAAAAGAAAGAAAATATTGATGGCTTAGTGGAATCTTTGAATGTATTTGGAGAATTAGAAGACCCTAATGAAAACCCTCAGGTTGTATTTCAACCGGTTATGTGTCAACATTGTAATAATGCACCTTGCGAGACTGTTTGTCCTGTTGCTGCTACCTCCCACGGAAGGCAGGGGCAAAATCATATGGCTTATAACAGATGTGTTGGAACAAGATATTGTGCAAACAATTGCCCTTATAAGGTCAGAAGATTTAACTGGTTTTTATACAACAATAACGAAGAGTTTGATTTTCACATGAACGATGACCTAGGTAAAATGGTCTTAAATCCAGATGTGGTTGTTCGTTCAAGAGGAGTAATGGAAAAATGTTCGTTCTGTATTCAATCAACTCAAGCTGTAATTTTAAAAGCTAAGAACGAAGGACGAGAAGTTGATAAAAATGAATTTAACGATGCTTGTGCATGTTCTGCGGCTTGTTCCACTGGTGCAATGAGTTTTGGGGATATCAATAATGAAGAAAGTGAAGTTTTCGAAAGAAGTAAAGATGATAGAGTTTATCATTTACTTGAATATGTAGGTACAAAACCAAATGTTTTTTATCACACTAAGGTTAGAAATAATGGCAAAATGAAAAAAACTTAACATATGGGTTCTCACTACGAAGCACCGATCAGAGCACCATTAGTAACTGGTAATAAATCTTATCACCAGATTACAGTTGATGTTGCGCGGCCTATTGAAGGCTCAGCAAATAAACAGTGGTGGATTGTATTTATTATTTCATTAGGACTTTTCTTATGGGGAATAGGCTGTATTATTTATACAATCTCAACTGGAATTGGAACATGGGGTGTTAATAAAACAATTAATTGGGCTTGGGATATTACAAACTTTGTTTGGTGGGTTGGTATCGGTCACGCGGGTACTTTAATTTCTGCGGTATTACTTCTTTTCAGACAAAAGTGGAGAATGGGGATTAACAGATCTGCTGAAGCTATGACAATTTTTTCTGTGATCCAAGCAGGTTTATTCCCTGTGATTCATATGGGTAGACCTTGGCTTGCTTATTGGATTGTCCCAATTCCAAATACGTTTGGTTCATTATGGGTTAATTTTAATTCACCTCTGCTCTGGGATGTTTTTGCAATTTCTACTTACCTGACAGTTTCATTGGTTTTTTGGTGGACAGGCCTATTGCCAGATTTTGCAATGATTCGAGATAGAGCCGTGAAACCCTTTCAGAAAAAAATATATAGTCTTATAAGTTTTGGATGGAGTGGTAGAGCGAAGGACTGGCAAAGATTTGAAGAAGTATCACTAGTTTTAGCAGGCTTGGCAACACCCTTAGTTTTATCCGTTCATACAATTGTGTCATTTGACTTTGCAACATCTGTAATTCCTGGGTGGCATACCACAATTTTTCCTCCTTATTTTGTTGCAGGTGCAATCTTTTCAGGGTTTGCAATGGTTCAGACCCTTCTTCTAGTTATGAGGAAGGTTTGCAACTTAGAAGATTACATCACACTTCAGCATATTGAATTGATGAATATTGTAATAATGATTACTGGATCAATTGTAGGTTGTGCCTACATAACGGAACTCTTTATTGCTTGGTATTCTGGAGTTGAATATGAACAGTACGCTTTTCTAAATAGAGCAACCGGCCCCTATTGGTGGGCATACTGGTCAATGATGACATGTAATGTGTTTTCGCCGCAGTTAATGTGGTTCAAGAAATTGAGGACCAGTATTACTTTTTCTTTTATTATTTCAATTGTTGTAAATATTGGAATGTGGTTTGAAAGGTTTGTAATTATTGTAACATCCCTTCACAGAGATTATTTACCATCATCATGGACACAGTTTTCACCAGAATTTGTTGAAATAGGGATATTTCTTGGTACAATAGGCTTTTTCTTTGTTTTATTTCTCTTATACTCAAGAACATTTCCTGTAATTGCTCAAGCAGAGGTTAAAACAATATTAAAATCATCAGGCGATAATTATAAAAAAATCAGAGACAATAATGGCAAATAAACACGTACATGCTATATATGATGATGATGACAAGCTATTATCAGCTGTTAAAATCATGAAATCAAAGGGGGTAAATATTAATGATGTTTTTACTCCTTTCCCAGTTCACGGATTAGATCATGCTCTTGAT
>CABZTM010000024.1:0-14648 GCA_902528705.1 uncultured Bacteroidota bacterium
GTCATACACAAATTATAAAGTGTAATGATTATTTCGATATGGATATAATTGGTGAAACGATTGATGACTCAATCGGAGAAGCTTTTGACAAGTGTGGTAAAATTCTTGGCCTAAGTTACCCCGCTGGACCAACCATAGATAAGATGTCAGAGAGAGGAAATCACAAAAAGTTTTCTTTCACAATACCGAAAGTTGAAAAACTTAACTTTAGTTTTAGCGGATTAAAAACAAACTTTAAGAGATTTGTTGAAACACAAGACATGAAAAAACCTGGATTTATGCAAAAAGAGAAATATAATCTTTGTGCGTCTCTACAATATACAATCTCAGAAATTTTATATCAAAAATTAGAGAAAGCAATCCAAATTACGAAAGTCAGAGATATTGTGTATGGCGGTGGCGTATCAGCGAACTCAATGATTAGAAAGCGTTTCAAATCCAATATGAAAGATGTCAATCATTATTTTCCAAAATTGGAGTACACAACGGATAATGCAGCAATGATTGCTATGGTTGGATATTTAAAATATAAAACCAAAAATTTTGGGATGTTAAATGCTGTCTCAGATGCAAAGTACGAAATGTAATGGAACTTTTTTATAATTCAAAAATTGATAAAAATACCACGAACTTTACTATATCTGACGAAGATTTAAAACATATTACCAGAGTTATGAGGAAAAGAAAAGGAGATATAATCAAGTTTACTAACGGAACAGGTTATGGGTTCGAAAGTCAAATAGAAAGAATTGAAAAAAAGAGAATTTACTTTGAAATTAAAAAGCTTTTCAAAACAGTAAATTCAAACAATTTACATATTGGTATATCCCTTTTGAAGTCATCAACTAGGTTTGAATTTTTCTTAGAAAAGGCAACAGAAATTGGAATTAAAGAAATTACACCAATTATCAGCAAGAATACGTTAAAAAAAGGGATAAACATGTTGAGATCAACAAATAAAATCATCTCAGCAATGAAACAATCAGTAAAATATTATATGCCAAAATTAAATAAATTGGAACTTTTTGAAACATTTTGTAACAACTCCGATGAAAAATATAAATTCATATCTACTTGTCAAGACATAAAAAAAATCTCAGTCTCAAAACTCACAAAAATTCAAGAGTCTACTGTGGTTTTGATTGGCCCTGAGGGTGATTTTAATAAGGATGAAGTTGATTATGCAATAAAAAATGACTTTGAACCATTGTCGCTGGGTAACAATAGATTAAGATCAGAAACAGCAGCGATCGTAATCTCTAGTGCTTTTTCAACTTTTAAATAATATATTTGCTGATCATGAAAACAGTTAATGAAAAATTAGCACTAAAGCTTTTAACTTACATTGCATTATCTGTTTTTGTAATTTTTTTATTAATAAAATTGAAAGTTGTGATTGGTTATGTTCTAATTGCAAGTGTATTAGCTCTTATTTTAAGACCTATTGTTAAAGTTTTAAATAATAAATTAAAATTTAACTCCACATTATCAAGCATATTAGCATTATTACTTCTTTCATTGATAATAGCTGGTCTGATCTCCCTTCTGGTTCCACTCGTTTTGGAACAGGGTAAAAACTTATCTCTACTCAACACAAATTCACTAAATGACAAATTAAATCTTTTATATAGTGAATTAAATCAATACCTGTTGGGTTTTAATATTTCTCTGAACGAATCAATTTTAAACATAGAAAGTCTCACCAAAAACAGTGTTGAAATCATACCAAGTATTTTGAATTGGATAGGTTCTGTTTTAGGTTCAATAACAATTGGGATTCTTTCTGTACTTTTCATTTCATTCTTTTTACTGAAAGATGGAATTTATTTTGAGGATAATGTTGTTTTATTATTTCCAAAAAAATTAAAAACGAGAATAAAAAAATCGATTGAAACGATAAAAGGTTTGCTTTCAAGATATTTTATTGGGTTAATTGTGCAAGTCTCGATATTATTTGTCATTTATACTTTAACATTATTAATTTTTGGAATTAAAGATGCCATAGTGATTGCACTAATATGTGCTATATTAAATTTAATTCCATATGTTGGACCACTCATTGGTATTTTTTTAATGATTTTTCTTTCTATGACCAGTAATTTAGGTCAAGATTTTAGTGATGTTATTGCACCAAAATCATTTTACATATTTATTTTTTACTTAATTGCACAACTCATAGATAATTTTATTAGTCAACCTTATATTTTTTCAAATTCAGTAAAATCACATCCCCTTGAAATTTTTATTGTTATTATTTCTGGAGGATTATTGTTTGGTATTGGTGGAATGATATTGGCAATTCCAACTTATACAAGTTTTAAAGTCATTGGTAAAGTTTTTTTTAATAAAAATGATTTAGTTAAAAAACTGACCAAAAACATTTAAAAAAACTTAAATTTGAAAACTTTCGGAGAGGTGCCAGAGTGGTAATGGAGCAGATTGCTAATCTGTCGACGGGTAACTGTCGCCGGGGTTCGAATCCCCGTCTCTCCGCAAACTTTAATTAGTTTCATTTTTCATCTTATAAAGCCACTCCTGAGATCTTTTCTCAATCTCTGGTAATCTCTTTGGGTCATTGTTTCCCCCGCATATCAAACACATGATGTTTTTATTTTTTATTTTGTTTTTATACTTTCTTAGAGCAGCAATTGACATTGCGCCTGCTGGTTCAGCAATGATTTTTTCATTTTGTGACAAAAGAAGTATGTTATAACATATTTCTCCTTCATCTACAATAACAATTTCATCAAGATAATTCTTACAAAAATCGTAAGTGAGTTTACCAACCTTGCGAACTACAGCCCCATCAACAAAGTTATCAACATCACTTAATGAAATTAGTTTATTTGCTTCAAGTGATTTTTTCATAGCAGGAGCTCCCTTAACTTGAACTCCAACTATTTTTGTTGATTTAGAAAGTTGTTTAAAAACATTTAGAGCTCCTGATAATAGTCCACCTCCACCAATTGGCACAAACAAATAATCAATATTAAAATCAACTTGGTGAATCATTTCTAAAAAAAGTGTCGCTTGACCCTCAATGACTTTCATATCGTCGAAAGGATGTATAAAAACCATATTATTATTTTTTGTAAATATTTTAGCTTTATCATAAGCGTCATAAAAATTGAGGCCATGAATATTTATATCGATAAATTTTCCACCAAACTGGCTGACACGCTCTATTTTTAATTGTGGTGCACTTTTAGGGATAAATACTGTTCCTTTTTTATTTAAATGACTGCACGATAATGCAAAACCTTGAGCATGATTCCCCGCACTAGCACAAACCAAACCTTTGCTGAGATCAGAATTTTCTAGGGATAAAATTTTATTGTAAGCCCCCCTAATTTTAAATGACTTAATTATCTGTTGATCCTCTCTTTTATAAAAAATATTTGTATTAAACAGCTTTGAGAAGTAATTTGATTTTTGATACTCGGTTGTCCTAACTAAAGCTGAAATTTTTTCTGATGCTTCTGCAATTTTGTTAATTTCGATTAATCGCATTTATATGTTAATTTAGCAATATTCATCGTAAAGAACATTATATATACTTATAAATAAATCACAAGATTTAAACCAATAAATTATTTTGATAATTTCATTAATTATTTTCTTTTTTATTTTAGTTTTTATTGAATTTTACTTCTATGTGGGGGTTAAAAAAATATTAAATAGAAAATCTCGACTAATTTATATTTTTACTTTTTTTTCGTTATATCTATTTTTCGTCATATATTCATTTACATTCGAAATTAGCTCTAGCTCCAGGGTTTTTTCTTATTATTTGAGCATAATTTTTCTATTCTTAATAGCTAAAACAATATCATTACCGATCATTTTAATTGAAGACCTTTTTCGTCTTTTTAATTTTATAAAAAGTAAAATAAATACAAAATCAAAAGTTAATTTAAAAAGACGTGCATTAATAAGTAAACTAAGTTTAATTTTTTCGTCACTAACACTTCCTGTTGGGTTTGATGGAATTTTTTTTGGTAAATATCGTTACAGAATAATTAACCATGAAATAAGGTTTAAAAATTTACCTAAAAAATTTGATGGTTATAAACTTGTTCAACTTTCAGACTTTCACTGTGGTAGTTTAGAAAATAAGCATATGGTTGACAAGGCAATTAAAATGATTAATGATGAAAATGCTGATTTAATTCTATTCACTGGGGATTTTGTGAATAATCGCTTCGAGGAGGTAAAACCGTGGGTTAAATCTTTTTCAAAATTAAAAGCTAAAGACGATATGATATCTGTTCTAGGAAATCACGATTATGGTGACTATCATCGATGGTCGAATAAATTTGAAAAAGAAGAAAACTTCAAAAATCTATTAGAAATACAAAAAAAAATTGGCTTTAAAGTATTGATGAATGAAAATAAATATATAATTAGGGACGATGAAAAAATAGCTATTGTTGGTGTAGAAAACTGGGGTGCAAGATTTAATCAATTGGGTGATATCGAAAAGTCTATTCAAAACATTTCTGAAAAAGACTTTAAAATCGTTTTATCTCATGATCCAACCCATTGGGAAAAAATTTTGAAGGATCACCCAAAAAAGTTTGACTTAACACTCTCTGGACATACTCATGGTATGCAATTTGGCATAGAGATACCTGGGATTATCAAATGGAGTCCTGTTCAATGGGTATACAAATACTGGGCAGGCTTATACACTCACAACGGTAAATACCTGAATGTAAATAGAGGATTTGGGGTACTTGCGTTTCCAGGACGAGTTGGAATATGGCCTGAAATAACAACTATTACACTTAAAAGATCAGTCTAAGTAAGTAAAATCAGTTTCTTTATTTTTGAGAGCTTTTTTTAATAATTCTACTGCTTTTTTTGGATTTAAATTAGAGTCATAAATATATTTATATTCGTGGTTTTCGGGTCCATTCTTATCATAAACACCCCAAGTATTAAAAGTTACAACACCATTATTTCTTTTGGCAATGATAGCCTTTAATATATTTGCATAACCATTAGCTTGTCGATTATACTCATTGCTGTTAGGTGGATCACTAGTCATACGGTAATCAATTTCAGTAATGTGAAAGTCCAAGTCATTTTCGTGAGCCCAATCAATAATTGATAAAAGATAATTTAATTTGGATTGGTTTAAAGATAAAACAACATTATCCCTCAAATGACCTTGCCATCCTAAACCATCTACTCTAAGACCCTTATTTTTCAAATACAAAATAGTTTCTTTTACCTTGTTCCACATAGCCGGTTGCATTCCAGCATGTTGGTTAAAAATTAAACTAATATCTGGAGCATGTTGCTGTGCAATCTCAAAAGCTTTTATTATATAAAGTGGGATACCATCATCATTTTTACCAATTTGTGTCCATGGGTTTTCCCATTGATTGGTTCCATTTCTTTTGTCAGTCCAATTACCATTCGAATCGATAGTTTCATTGACCACGTCCATCCATAAAATATTACTGTTTCCATTAATTTTTTTACAAAGTTCAGTCAAAAATTCCTCATACAACTCTGAAAGTTCTTCGGCTGTTCTTGAATCAGTTTTTGCCCATGTAGAGGACTGAGGACCAATTGGTCCGTGAACTCTCATTTTAATATTATTTGCATTTGAAAAATTTAAAAATGCTTCAACTCTGTCCCATTTCCAAACCCCAGGTTCTGGGTGTACTATTGATTGTTTAAATGAATTTTCAGGGGTTGTATAATCAAATTCCGATAAAAAAAGCTCTTCAACGTTGGAATCTAACTGATAATAATTTAGGGTTGCACCAAAAGCAAATTTTTCGGTATCATAATTTTCATTGACAAGTTGTTTAAAGCTTGGATCTTCAACTACAGGTGCATTTGGCAGAGTAACATAAACAGTGGCTATATTGCTATCAAACTCTCCATCATTTGCTTTATAGGTAAATGAGTCGGAATCATAAGCATTGGAGGAGGGAGTATATGTTGCAGTATTTAATGATAAATCAATTGTACCTTTGTTAGGATTTGTTACAATTGAGTATATTAAATCATCATTATCAGGATCTGAGCCTTGCAGAATTATACTTATTGGGGAACCATCTGTTGTGACTGTTAAACTTTGAACTACAGGTGGGCTGTTTTGTTTATCAATGTTAGCATCCGAATTATCATCACTTGAACCTGAGCACGATAGAAAAAAAATTACAATCACTAAAAAAAAATTTTTTTTTATCATTATTTTTCAAAAATTAAATTGGTGGCTCTGTTCATCAATGATTTTTTTATGGCATATAATGATTGTTTAGGATTACCAAGTTGATCATATAAACTTAAAATATTTTTTGGAAAGTCCCCAGGGCCTTTTCTATCAAATAAACCCCAAACATTCAGAGTAACAACACCATTATTTTTTTTTGATATCAAGGTGTTAACTATATTATTATACGATATAACCTGTCTTTTTTGAACTGATAAAGATCTAGGGTTTTCATTGTTTAACCAATAATTGAGTTCAGTGACATGAAACTCCATTGAATTAGCGTGTGTCCAGTCAATTAAGTATGAAAGATAATTTAAATCCTCCTTTACCAAACCCACCCCATTTTTATCACGCAAATGAGCCTGCCAGCCTATACCATCAACTCTCAAACCCATATTTTTAATATACAAGATAGTTTCCAGTACTTTTTCCCACATTTTTCTTTCCATTCCACCATTATGGTTATAAACCAGTTTTATATTTGGAGCGTACTTGTTAGCAATCTCAAAAGCTCTGATAATATATATTGGAAATCCATCATCATTCAAACCTATTTGAGTCCATGGATTTTCCCATGCAGAATCACCAGGTTTTTCCTTAAACCAATCACCATTTCTTAGAACCGTTTCATTTACAACATCCATCCATTTCACTGTTTTTTCATCATTTAATCTTATACACAACTCTGTAAAAAATTCTTCCATATTTTTGAGTAACTCCTCATTCGTTCGATTATCATTTTTGGCCCACTTTGATGCCTGTGGACTTACTGGCCCATGAATTCTAAGTGTTAAATTATTTTTTTCTGCAAAATCTATAAAGTCATCATATTTCTTCCAGTTCCAAACACCAGGGCGAGGATGTATGGCTGTTTGCTTGAAAGAATTTGCGGGTGTTAGATAGGTAAATTCACTTAGAAAAAGATCGGTAACACTTGGTTTTGAAAGCTCACCGTGTCCTATTGTGGCACCAACAAAAAAAGATTTAGAATCATATTCTTTATCAATTAAAATATTTTTTATCGAATTTTTACTTTGAGTAAAAATTAAATTGGATAGTATTAAAAAGAAAATTAAAAATCTCATTTGTTAAAAGAAAACCGGAGAGAAAAATACACAAATTCCTATTACTATAAGTACAAGAACAAATGAAAGTACTATATCAACATTTGAATAGTCCTTCTCTTTGTTTAACTTCAAATGAGCAGGAATAGTTCCGAATGATAATCCCTTGATTCTTTCATAATCAGGTTCTGCTGTCATCATTGTAACCGTAATACATAAAGCTACTGAAAATGCAAACATCCATATTGCCATGTAGGAGAAGTTTATAGTTGCGAATAAAAATAAAAACCCATCAACAGGTATACCCGAAGCAATTTCAGGTTGATAATATATTTCTGAACCAAGCCTTAAAATAAGCAAAAATAATCCTGCAAATAATGTAACAATTGAAGCCTGTGCATTGACTCTTTTCCAAATTATTCCTAATAAAAATACTGTTGTAACAGGCGGCGCTATATACGCTTGAACGTTTTGCAAGTACTGATACATAACTCCACCGCCAATTTTTTCCATAATTGGAATCCATAAAATTCCAAGAACAACAATAACAACAGTTGCAACTTTACCAACATTCACTAAAAATTTTTCTGATTTATTAGGACTGATTTTTTTATAGATATCTATTGTGAATATGGTTGAACATGAGTTAAAAACAGATGCCAAAGAGCTCATTAAAGCGGCCATTAGTCCACCTGCAACCAACCCTTTCAGACCAACAGGTAATAAAGTAGTTACAAGCATTGGAAATGCTCTATCTGCTTTTTGGACTCCATTTGCATCCATTACATTAAAAACCTCTGGGTTTTGAATTGTTAATGCAAAAGCAATGATACCAGGAACCAAAAAAATTAAAATTGGTAATAGTTTTAGATAAGCTCCAAAGATTGCTCCTCTCCTACCAATAGTTATATTGTTAGCAGCTAAAGTTCTTTGAACAATATATTGGTCTGTACACCAATACCATATTCCAACAATAGTTCCGCCAAATAATAATCCTGCCCAAGGAAAATCAGGATCATCCCAAGGTCTCCACATATTGAAGTGTTCAGGACTGGCCTGGGTTACTGTCTCAGTCAATTGATTCCAACCACCTACTTCTTGAAAACCGAGGTAGGTAATAATTACAGATCCGAGGATTAAAACAACAGTTTGTAGTGTCTCCGTATAAACAACAGCTCTTAATCCACCTAATATTGTGTAAACTCCAGTGAAAATAACAATACCAATTGCACCAACCCAAAAATCTATATTTAATAATTCTGAGACTACAATACCACCAGCATATATTGTTACAGAAACTTTTGTTAGAACATATGCAAACAGTGAAAAAACAGAGAGAAACCACCTTGATCTACTATCAAATCTTTTCTCAAGAAACTCTGGCATTGTAAAAGCACCACTTCGAATGTAGAATGGTAAAAAAAGCCAACCTAGAAGCAAAACAATCCATGCGTGGAGTTCATAGTGTGCAAGAGGAGTTCCAGATGAAAAACCTGTTCCAGCTAGTCCAACTACATGCTCTGAACCAATATTCGATGCGAAAATTGATGCACCAATTACAAACCATCCAACATTTCTTCCAGCGAGAAAATAGTCCTCAGTATTTTTATTTTTTTGTAATGCAACCCAAACAGCAACACCAACTAAAATTGCAAAATATAAACCTAAAACTACCCAGTCGAGGCTTTCAAAAATTGTTTTTGATTCTTCCATTTAATTTATTTTATGTAGTTAAACAATATGTTCTCAATTAATTCTTGCTTTGCGCTTGTAAGTTTTAACTTACCATTGCCTTTAGCCAATTTGTATAAATCTTCTAAAACTAATTTACCATCCTCAAAACTTTTTCCTTTACCAGAATCAAAGCTTTTATATCTATTTTTTAACATTTCAGGAAGTGGTGAATTTTTTAGTAAATTATCTGCTATAATTAAAGCTCTTGCAAAAGTATCCGCTCCTCCAATGTGGGCAATAAATAAATCCTCTAGATCAGTAGAATTCCTGCGCAATTTAGCATCAAAATTTACACCTCCACCTTGGAGACCTCCAGCATTTAAAAAAACAAGCATTGCCTCAGTAGTTTCTTGAATATTGATTGGAAATTGATCAGTATCCCAACCATTTTGATAATCACCTCGGTTGGCGTCTATACTCCCAAGCATTCCAGATTTTGCAGCAACAGTTAATTCATGTTGGAATGTGTGTTGAGCCAGGGTAGCATGATTTACCTCAATATTTATCTTAAAATCCTTTTCTAAGCCATAATCTTTTAAAAAACCTATTGATGTTGCAGTATCGAAGTCGTATTGATGTTTGGATGGTTCCATAGGCTTAGGTTCAATGAAAAATGTACCCTTAAATCCTTTAGATCTAGCATAGTCACGGCACATCTTTAAAAATTGAGCCATGTGATCTAATTCCCTGCTCATGTCAGTATTTAACAAGGACATATATCCTTCACGACCTCCCCAAAAAACATAATTTTCACCATCAAGTTCAATAGTAGCATCTAAAGCCAACTTAACCTGTGCTCCTGCTCTTGCAACAACATCAAAGTCAGGGTTTGTAGCGGCGCCATTCATATAATGTGGATTTGAAAAACAATTGGCAGTTCCCCAAAGTAATTTTATTCCAGATTTTTTCTTTTTCTCTTTAATATATTCTGTAATAAAATTTAATCTCTCTTCAGATTCAGATAGTGTGTCTGCTTCTTTAATCAAATCATAATCGTGGAAACAAAAGTAATTAAACCCCATTTTGGAAATAAACTCAAATGCTGCATCAGCTTTATCTTTTGCAGCTTGTAAAGGGTCATTTGATTGATCCCATGGGAAGATTTGGGTTCCAGCACCAAATGGATCTGCTCCCACCCCACAGAATGAATGCCAATATGCTATAGCAAATTTGAAATGATCTTTTAAAGTTTTACCTGCAACAACCAATTCTGGATTGTAATATTTAAACGCTAGTGGATTGTCTGACTCGGGGCCCTCATATTTAATTTGACCTACCCCCTTAAAAAATTCTTTATTACCTATTAATGCCATAATTATTGATTAATTAGTTTGTTTAGATTAAGTTTCCAAATTTTATAAGAATCCTGATATTGTTGCTTGTTTTTGGAAGGAACATAGCTTTTAATATAGTCATTATTAGAGATATTTTTTGAAAATGATTCAAAATTATTTTCATCCAAACTTACAACTCTTGCAGCACCGTAAGCACCAGTTACATCATGAATTTCAATTTCCTTATCTAAAAGTGTTGATATTGTATTTGAAAAAATTTCTGATCTAAAAAGATTATCATTACCGGACCTAACAAGCTTTGTTTCGAAATTATCATTCATAAGAATTTCCATTCCATATACAAAGGAAAAAGCGATACCCTCCAAGCTTGACCTACAGATATGATCCGAGTTATGAATGTTTAAATTTAAATTTGAAATTTGTGTGCCAATATTTTTGTTTTCAAAAATTCTTTCAGCACCATTTCCAAATGGATAAGTAAGTAAATTATTTGACCCTATTTCTACATTTGATGCTTTTTCATTCATTTCTGTATACGATCCCGATCGAATTAAATTTTTAATCCACTTATACTGAATTCCAGCACCATTGATACACAACAACTTACCAACTATTTTATTAAATTCTGAGTAATTTACATGAGCAAAATTGTTAATTCTGAGAGACTCTTTTGATTTTAATTGATCTGTTAATGCGTACAATACACCTGATGTTCCACCAGTGGCGGCAACTTCCCCAACATTTAAAACATTCAATGCAACTGCATTATTAGGTTGGTCACCTGCCCTATATTTTACTGGAATTCCTGTAGGTAGCCCAGTTTCTTCTGTCGCCGTCTTTGTTACGTATCCTTGATCCTTAAAGTTATCAACAATGTTTGGTGTCATTGATGAATCAATTTCATAGTGATTTAATAACCAATCTGCCACACGATTTTGTTTAAAATCCCAAAACATACCCTCTGATAAACCAGTAACAGTTGAGTTAATCTCACCAGTTAACTTAAAATTTATGAAATCACCAGGTAACATAAATTTATATATATTGTTATATATGTTGGGTTCATTATTTTTTACCCATGCAAGTTTTGACGCAGTGAAGTTTCCAGGTGAATTTAAGAGGTTAGAGCAACATTTTTGCTCACCAATTTCTTCAAATGCTTTATTTCCAATTTCAACAGCTCTGCCATCACACCAAATTATTGAATTACGCAAACTATTACCATCCTTATCAACAATCACAAGTCCATGCATTTGGTATGAAATACCTATTCCTTTAATTTGATCATTACTAATATTAGACTCGCTTATGATTCTTTTTGTACCTATACAAATTAATTCCCACCAATAATTTGGATCTTGCTCTGCCCAGCCATTCTTTTCTGAGATTATACTCATCTCTGCTTTAGGCTCTTGAATAAGTTTTACTTTTTCACCAGAATCTGATTTAGTTAAAGCTATTTTAAGTGATGAGCTTCCTAAATCATATCCAATATTATACATTGTAAAATTTAATTCTTTAGCGGAAAAATTTCTTGAATAGATCCATCTTCATTGTGGTACATCTCAGTGTATTTAACATTTCTCAAGTGATCTTTTCCAGAAATTTGGGTATCATGATAAAACAAATACCACTGATCACCAACCTTCAGCGTTGAATGATGATTAGTCCAACCATTTACTGGATTATTAATTATACCTTGATAAACAAATGGTCCATATGGGTTATCACTGGTAGCGTAAACAATTAAATGGGTATTTCCAGTACTATAACTCAAATAATAAATCCCATCTTTTTTATGAACCCAAGCAGCTTCAAAAAATCTTCTTGCATGATCTTTAGTAAGGATAGGATTCCCATTTTTATCGATAATTCGAACTGGCTTAGGATCTTCAGAAAAACTGATCATGTCCTCCGACATTTTTGCTATTCGTGGTGATATTGCTGGACCATTTGGAATACCACTATCTTGCAGTTCATTTCCACATTCACCTGATGTATACTCGTTATCCTCGTTCCACCTTTGTAATTGACCACCCCATATACCTCCAAAATACATATAATAAGATCCATCATCATCTTTAAATACACTAGGATCCATACTGTAACTTCCTTGAATGGGGTTATCTTCAGCTTTGAAAGGACCTTCTGGTTTATCTGAAACAGCAGCACCTATTTTAAAAACATCATCTTTATCTTTTGTGGGGAAATACAGATAAAATTTTCCATCTTTTTCTGCTGCATCAGGTGCCCAAAACTGTCTCTTAGCCCATGGAACATCATCAAGATCAAGTCCAACATCATGGATTGTGACCGGTCCTCCAATATAATTCATTGATAGTACCCTATAATCTCTCATTGCATACTTTCCTCCACAATCATCAACTGGGGGATTTTCAAGCAAGATGTCGTGTGATGGATACACATAGATTTTTCCGTTAAAAATATGTGCTGATGGATCAGCGGTAAATATCTCTGTTACTAATGGATCGTTAAGAAATTTTTTTTGTGCAAAACTAAAACTCGAAGCAAGTAATATTATAAAAATTATTTTTTTCATTTGATAACAATTGGTTGATTAGTAATTTTTCTCATATTAAGAAGTTTACTTGAATATTTTTCAACAATTTCTTTATACTTGGGCTCGTTTGAAATATCGATAGTCTGAAGCTTGTCTGTCCGCATATCAAATAACATTTTAGCTACAACCCTTTCATCAGAATCGGGTGATGGTGTGTTATTTCCATTTCGGTCTTTAAGAAACTTATTGTATCCAATAATCTCATGATATGAATAGTCTAAGTCTTGAACAACCTCTCTCATTTGATATCTGCTGTATATTTCAGATTTAAATTTTTGAGATGGATTTTTCAATATAGGTACAAGGCTCTCCCCATGAATGTAATCTGGGGCCTCTATACCAGCTAATTCACTCAAAGTAGGATAGATGTCAACATATTCAACTAACGCATCTGTTTTTTCATTTTTTGACATATTCGGAGCTGAAATAATTAACGGAACATGAATAGCCTCTTGAAAAGTATGGTGCTTACACCAAAAACCATGTTCTCCTAAGAAAAATCCATGATCACTCCAAAATACTATAGTTGTGGTATCTCTGAGACCTAAATCATCCAAAGATTTGATTAATTTACCCACCAATACATCCAAATAACTAACACTTGCATAATAACTTTTTATTAATTCTTTTTCAGTTTCGATTGAGACAGGTCCTTTTTTTGGGATATCCAAATATCCATTCCTTAACTCTTCCCAGTTGTGATAAGACCTATTGTGTGCATTTTTGGGGATAGTTTTTTCTCTGGAAATAGTCAAATCATTATCATCGTACATTTCACCATATTTCTTTGGCTGAATAAAAGGTAAGTGAGGAGAGACATAACCTACCGCTAGAAAGAAAGGGTCTTGAGAGTCCTTAAAATCACTAAGTGTCTTAATAGCAAAATCCGTCAATTTTCCGTCCGTATAAGCGTCATCTTCAACATTGGCATACTCCCAAGCAGGACCGATGTAATTATTAGGTTGGTTAGGATTAATTTCTTTTCTCTTTTCAATCATTCTAAGAGTTTTTTTACTTTGATAATCCCTTTGTTCCCTAAAATTTCGATAAATATCCCACTCATCACGATTATCTCTCCATTCATGATAAATTTTTCCTATTGATCCAGTAGTGTAACCATTTTGCTTGAAAAGTTTTGCTAATGTAATGGCTTTGGGCAAATCTTCGTCAGCTCTAGAATAGTACTTAACGAACCTTGATTTACTCCCTCTTACACCTGTCAATATACTGGCTCTACTAGCACCACAAACAGCGATGTTTGTATATGCTTGATTGAATTGAACTCCCTCAGATGCTAATTTATCAAGATTTGGTGTTTTCATTTGGGGATATCCGTATGAGTTAATCAACGGTCGCATATCATCAACACCAATAAACAAAACATTTTGTTTCTTTTGAGAGCTCAATGTAAAACATATAAAAAATGTTGTTGTTATGAGATATGCAGAATTGTTATTAATGCTTGCAGAAATATCTAATGAACTTGGTAATGGCCAAGAAATGACATATTTGATGCCAGTTCTAAGCAGAGCAGGTTTAAGTCCCAGAGCTGAATATTCTCAAGGTCAAAGTTCATTTAGAGATGCGATTATGGAGGAATATCAGTTTGAATTAATTGGTGAGGGTGAGGATTCATTTCACAATAAAAGACGTGGTTATCAGTACTTCTTAGATCACACCGTTCTACCACACAATAATTCATTTGGAAAAAAAGTATTAGTTGGATCTCAGAAATATCA
>CABZTM010000025.1:0-14026 GCA_902528705.1 uncultured Bacteroidota bacterium
CTTTAGTCATTCCAAATCTAAATGATCCATCTCTATTTATAGCAACAGGTGCCAAAGCATTACCATTTGTTCCAAGACCAATTGTGTAAGTTTTGATTCCATAATTTAAGGCTAATTCTGATGCTGTTTCAGGATCTATAACTCCTGTATTATTAACACCATCGGTAAAAAGGATAATTACTTTACTTTTTGCTTTACTATCCTTCAATCTGTTTACGGATGTTGCTAAACCCATTCCAATAGCAGTTCCGTCCTGAATAACGCCATCAAATACAATATCCTGTAAAGATGAGAGAATTAATTTTTCATCCGATGTTACAGGTGTTTTGGTATAACTTTCACCTGCATATATTACAATTCCTATTCGGTCATTTAATCTGCCTTTAACAAATTCTGATGCTACATTTTTTAATGCATCCAACCTATTTGGCTTAAGATCTCTTGCCAACATACTTGATGATATATCCACGGCAATAACAATATCAATTCCGCTGCTTGATTTTGATCTAGTTGAGTTACTCACCTCCTGCGGACGAGCAATAGAAACAATAATTAAAAAAATTGAAAGCAAACGTGTAATATCCAAAAAGGGATAAAGTTTTGATTTTAGACTTGGTTTAAAATCTGTGATTGATGAAAACTTCATGAAACTTTTCCTTTTTTTGTTAGTTAAATAAAAAAAGTAAGCAATGACAGGAATTAAAACCAGTAACCATAAAAATTCGGGATTTTGAAATTTTAAATCTGTCATTTTTCAAATTTTAAAGAGTTTAGAATCCTGTCTATAATTTTACTTTGTATAGTATTATCAATTTCATATATCATTTCCAAAAGAAGAAGCTTATTACTAAAATCAAAAATTATAATATTATAATTTTTTTTTGATTTTAATATTATTGTCATCAAATGACCCAAATACTTTATTTGCCTTATTGCCATTACCAATGTCAAGTTGCTCCTCTTTTGTTATAATATTTTTAAAATCCCTTTTTTTAAAGTCCTCCAACAACTCATTCAAAACATCTTGATTTTCAGTTTTAGGTTTTACATAAAGGCTTAAACTAATTGATCCATCTCTCGAATTATAATTTAAATTATTTGATAGGGAATCTGATGATCTTACAAATGCATCAGGTGATTGTAATCTAAGATTGAATTCTGTGTAAACACTTTCAATCCAATCTTGATTTAGTAATTTTTTATCCGAATTAAATGTTATTGATTTTGGTGTGCCAAATAAAAAGATAACAATAGATAATATGGTCAGAATAGCTGTTAGCGCTGATGACAAAATATATTTTATTTTTTTATTTTTTAATTTATTTAGAAACTTGATCTCTTCTTGTTTTCTTTTTTCATTATCCTTTTGCTCATTATTAGGTATTGATTTTTTTTGCTGAAGAAATTACCTCCTTAATTTTAATTTGATCGCTATTAATGGTGTTTTGGTCCATTTTTAACCTTGCAAACTTCACAAGATCAGAGTTTTTTAATACTTCGTCCAATGAATTTATGGTGTTATCTGATAGATTTATTTTTTCTGATGTATTTAAAAGTTTTAATTTATTTATAAGTTGATTGGATGTGCTCTCCAATGCATTTGGATCAATATGATCATCTTCAAAATATCTTTTAACAATTTCAATTAATCTGGAATAGAATTCTTTTAATCCTTTTTGATTATCAAGTTTTGATTTCTCAATTTCTTGTAAACTTAAAACTGCTTTTTCAAAGGGTGTCTGAAATATAAATTCTACGGTTTTTAACTTTTTATATGATCTATAAATCAAAAATAAAACTAAGCACCCCAAAAGAAACAATAAAAGGGATACTATGATTTTAAACATTGAGCTATTGGGGTTATCAGAAAATTTTATTTCCTTAATATCAAAAAACTTTTTTGATACAGTATCAACCTTTATTGTTATGACATCAATGTCTATTTTTTCTGTCAAATATATCTTCTTTCCAATTGATAATTTTTGTGGATTTATTAAAAAAGATCCTTCATCAAAATGAGTTAAATTAAATTTTTTACTTATAATTTTTTTACTCTTTAAATAGTTGGTGTCTACAGGAAATTGATCGGCAATTGTAAAAGGACTAAAATTAAAATTATCTGGAAAATTGATTTCTTGAAAGCTGTTGCTTTCTATAATTATGTTATAAGAAAACTGTTCACCTACCTTAATTGAAGTCGTATCAACTACTGATTTAACGACTATGCTATCCTGAGAACAACTCAGGTGAAAAGCAAATAAGCAGATTACAATCTTTAGAAAAAAATTAACCACGATTTTTAAAATAACCTAATAATAACTTGACATAGTCTTGATCTGTTCTACAGCTAATTACACCAGCTCCTGACTTTTTAAATAGCTTTTCAAAAAAATCTCTCTTTTTTAAATACTCTGACTTGAAAAAGTTTCTAATTTTTTTTGATGAAGTATCCACCAGCTTGTAATTTTTTGATTCCTGATCATACATTGAGACAAAACCAACTTCCGGAAATTCTTCCTCAAACTTATCAAAGATTCTTATTCCTGTTAAGTCATGCTTCTTAGCAACAATAGACAAAGGTTTTTCATAATCCTCAGAGTTAAAATCAGATATTAGAAAAGCAATTGATTTCTTTTTTATTATACTTGAAAAAAACTCTAATGCAACTGAAACATCAGTTTTTGAGTTTTTAGGTTTAAACTCAATAAGCTCTCTGATAATTCTTAAAATATGTGATCTTCCTTTGCTAGGTGGGATAAATAACTCAATTTGATCAGTAAAAAGGATTAAACCTACTTTATCATTGTTTTGGATAGCAGAAAAAGCCAAGGTAGCTGAAATCTCAGTGACAATACTTTTTTTAATCTGATCTTCAGAACCAAAAAGTTTTGAACCACTAATATCAACCATAAGCATTAGCGTAAGTTCTCTTTCCTCCTCAAAAACTTTTACAAAAGGTTCATTGTACCTCGCTGTTACATTCCAATCAATTGTTCTCACATCATCTCCAAACTCGTAAGATCTAACTTCACTAAAAGTCATACCCCTTCCTTTGAAAGTGCTTTGATACTCTCCGCCAAATACATTGTTGGTAAGCTTTTTAGTTTTTATTTCAACCTTTCTTACCTTCTTTATGATCTCTTTTGTATCCATCTATTGACTAGGGAACCTCAATTGAATTAACAATTTTCTCTATGATATCTGTAGAACTTATATTTTCTGCCTCAGCTTCATAAGTCAATCCGATTCTATGTCTTAACACATCATGAATAACAGCTTTGATATCCTCTGGTATTACATAACCTCTTCTTTGAATAAAAGCATGACATTTCGCTGCTTGAGCCAAATTAATACTTCCTCTTGGTGATGAGCCAAAAGCAATTAGAGGTTTTAAGTCTTCTAACTTATTTTGTTCTGGGTAACGAGTTGCAAAAATTAACTTTAGGATATATTTTTCAATTTTTTCATCCATATAAACTTGCTTTACAGATTCTTGTGCCTTTAGAATGTCTTTGATTGAAACAACAGGTTTTACTTTACTAAATGATTCATTAATATTTGATCTGACAATCAATTGCTCATCCTCAAACTCAGGATAAGATATCACACATTTTAACATAAACCTGTCCATTTGAGCTTCAGGTAGCGGATAAGTCCCCTCTTGCTCAATGGGGTTCTGAGTTGCCATTACTAAGAAAGGTAATTGTAGTTTAAATGTATTGTCACCAATTGTAACTTGCTTTTCTTGCATTGATTCAAGTAAAGCTGATTGGACTTTTGCAGGAGCTCGGTTTATTTCATCTGCCAATACAAAATTAGCAAAGATAGGTCCTTTCTTGATTGAGAAATCGTTTTGCTTTATATTGTATATCATTGTGCCAACAACATCGGCTGGCAACAAGTCAGGTGTAAATTGAATTCTGCTAAATGTTCCTTTAACTGCTTGACTAAGTGTATTAATGGCAAGTGTTTTTGCAAGGCCAGGTACACCCTCGAGAAGAATGTGACCTTTTCCAAGCAATCCAATTAATAGCCTTTCAAGCATGTATTTTTGACCAACAATTACTTTGTTAATTTCAATAAGTAGCAGATCAATAAATTCGCTGTCTTTTTTTATTTGAGCATTAATTTTATTAATGTCAATATTATTATTTTCCATAAGATATATTTCGGGTAAGCAATTTTATTAAAAATTGTTCAAGTAAAGTGTTAAATAATGGTTAAAGGCTTTAAAAACTTATTTTAATCCATCTGTATCAAAAATCTATTTTATTCTTTTCATATAATCTTTATCTTTTGTTAAAATTTAAATTTTAAACTATGAATACTAAATCTTTAAACATTTTCATCTATACTTTTGCTATCATTGGTCTTATATCAATTTTATCATCTTTTAATAGTCAACCTGAAAACCAACAAATCCATTCTACTGTTCCAGAATCTCACGTTTGGGAATTTTATTTAGCCAATGACGGAACTCGAGCATATTCACTAAATAAAAAAAGTGGAGAAATAAGAGAAATTAATAAAGCAAATTACACAATTCTTGATCAAGCAAAAAGACAAAAATAAATCATCTATATTGATCTAGTTTAGAAAATATGGTGGTAATGCAGAAAGTGAGGATTTGATCAAGTTCTATAGAGATTATTTTTATTAATAAGCTCTATTATGTGATCTGGAACAAAGTGCTCGATGCTTTTTTCCTTTCTAATATTATCCCGTATTTCAGATGAGGAAATTTCCATTAATTTACAATCACAGATTTTTACATTTGGGTGAAATTCAATAGGATTATTTAATTCTGATTCAATGTCTCTAGGATAAACATAAACCCCTATGTCTAAAATTCTCTCATAATTTTTCCATTTATCAAGATGCATCAAGTTATCTTGACCAATAATTGCAGAAAAATCAATTTTGGGGTGCATCTCTAAAAGTTTTGAAACTGTATCAGACGTGTGGTTAGGTTGTTTTAAAGAAAACTCAACATCTGAACAAATAAAATTTACATTGTTATCACAAAACTTTTTAACCATTTCAAGCCTAATTTTTTCATCAGTTAGAACTATTTTTTCTTTATGTGGGTTATGGGGTGTGACAACAAACCAAATTTGATCAAAATAATTTTCTAAAAAATATGATGCAATTTGGTCGTGCCCAATATGAAGAGGATCAAATGTCCCAAAGAATAAGCCAACTTTCATTTCAGGAAATTTTCAACTTTATATATTAATTCTTGTTTTGCAACATCCAAATCTTCATTAATAATTACTGTATCAAAATCAGCTTCTTTTTTCATTTCAATTTCTGCTTTTCTGACTCTTTCTTTTATTTCACTAGGGTCATTCTTTTTTCTATCAATTAATCTTTTCTCTAAAACATCAATACTGGGAGGTTTAATAAAAATTGAAATCGCAAGACTTTTAAAGTAATTTTTTAATGATATTGCACCTAATACATCAACATCAAAAACTATATTGTGATTGACAATCAGATTATTTACCTCTGACTTTAGAGTCCCATAATACATATTTTCATAAACTTTTTCGTATTCAATAAAGTCTTGGTTTTCAATACTATTTTTAAATTCTTCTGTTGAAAAAAAGAAATAATCCTTTCCATTAATTTCATGATCTCTTTTTTTTCTTGTTGTTGCAGAAACAGAAAATTTAAAGTTTAGTTTTTGAACAGAAATTAGGTGTCGAGCGAGAGTGGTTTTTCCACTTCCTGAGGGTGCACTCAATATAACTACCTTACCTGCCATTATAAAATATTTAATAATTGTTCTCTAATTTTTTCTACACTTGACTTCATCTCTACGACATGGTTTTGAATCAATGCATTGTTGGATTTTGATCCAATTGTATTTATCTCTCTACCCATTTCTTGACATATAAATCCAAGTTTCTTTCCTTTTTCAACTGACCTGTTTTTTAAAGTATCATTAAAAAAATTAATATGACTGCCTAACCTAACTAACTCCTCATTTATATCTATTTTTTCTAAGTAATAAAACATCTCTTGTTCAAATTTTCCGTGGTCATATTCAACATTTAAATTTCTGACTTTCTTTTCTAAATTTTCCTCAATGGATTTTTTATGATACTTACTCTCTTTTTTTATTTTTTGGGAGTAAGTATTTATCATTTTGATATTTTCTGCCAAATCTTTTTTTGTGTTTTGGCCCTCTTTGATTCTAAATGAAATCAATTGTTTAATAACTGAGTTAAGAACGACTGTTATCTTTTTTGATACTTTTTCAGGCACCTTGTTTTCACTTTTGCTAATAGTATTTGGAAGATTTAAAATTGAATTTAACAGCTGTGATTTGTCGAATTTTGAAATATCATTTAGATCCTTAAAATAGTTTTTGATAACATTTTTATTGAAACTAAATGAGTCATCTGAAATTCCTAGCAACTTAATATTTAATTCAACTTTACCTCTCAACAAAAACTTTTTTAGAAGATTATTAATTTCTAACTCGTATTTATGCAAAGTAGGTGGTAACGATATTTTTGAATCAAAATATCGGCTATTCAAAGTTCTTAATTCGATATTAATTTCGAAATCATCAATTTTTAAAGACTTTGACCCGTATCCGGTCATTGACTGAAGCATGTACAAAATTAGAAAATCTTTTTGAGTATTTTACTCAATTTCTCTGACCCAAATATTTCTAAAGCTTACTCTAGTGCAACAATGTTCTTGAATAGCAATGGGACCATCTCCGTGGACTATGTTTTTTGGAGGCCCTACGTTCTCTGTTGAACCTAAAATTTTGACGCTATTATGAATTAATATTCCATTATGAAAGACTGTAATTGATCCCTCCCTAAATTTTTTACCATACTCATCAAACTTTGGGGATACAAAAACTATATCATATGATTGCCATTGGTCATTAGACCTTGATGCATTAACAAGTGGTATATGTTGCTTATAAACTGATCCTGCCATCCCATTAACGTACGTCTCATTATCAAAGCTGTTCAAAATTTGAACCTCATATAAATTATGGAAAAAGACACCACTGTTTGATTGATATTGTGATCTGTCCTTGTATTTTAACTCGCTACAGCCCCAAAATCTTTTTAAACCAAACTCATCAGGACACAAATCCTCAAAGTCTAAAATACCATCTTCATCTCTATCAGATTCCATATCAATTTCGGATGATGTTTTCCACTCAATATGAAATTGAACAGAACCAAAATTTTCAATTGTTTGAATTCCCTCACCAGGATTTTCAGAAAACATTGAACCATCATCAGAGATTTTCCAATTGGATTTTTCGTTTGACCATCTTTGTGACCAATTCTTGAGGTCTTTACCATCAAATAGAATTATTGCATCGCTAGGTGGCGTAGTAAAATTGACAGAATTGATTTTTTTAGGAACTGGCCCCCACAATTCAGTATCTTGTGGAGTTTGTGAAAATAAAATACAAGGGATTAAAAAACAGTAAATGAATTTTCTAATCAATACCCAAAATTTTATTTATGTTATCGTCATCTCCCCCTGCAAAATCATCAAAGGTCTTTGAAGTAACTTGAATGATGTGATTATCAATGAATTTTGAACCTTCTTTTGCTCCTTGCTCTGGACTCTTTATGCAACATTCCCATTCTAATACAGCCCAACCATCAAATCCATATTGACTTAACTTTGAGAAAATTGTTTTAAAATCAATTTGACCATCACCAAGTGATCTAAATCGTCCAGGTCTATCAATCCAGTCTTGATATCCACCATAAACACCAGACTTTCCTGTTGCATTAAATTCTGCATCTTTTACATGAAACATTTTTATGTAATCATGATAAAAATCAATGTATTGCAAATAATCCAATTGTTGCAAAATAAAATGACTGGGGTCATATAACATTTTTACAGAAGAATGATTATTTGTTGCATTTAAAAATCTTTCAAATGTGATACCGTCGTGTAGATCCTCACCAGGGTGAATTTCATAACAAATTTGTACATCTTTGTCCTTTGCATGATCTAGGATAGGAACCCATCTTTTTGCAAGTTCCTTAAAACCTGCATCGACTAATCCTGATGGTCTTTGTGGCCAAGGATACATAGTATGAAACATGAGTGAACCTGAAAAAGAAGCCATTGGTTTTATTTCTAAAAAACTGCTTGCATTTATTGCACTAATCATTTGACTTTTTGCCCACATTGTTCTTTCACCAACTTTTCCATGTAAATTTTTTGGGGCGAATGAGTCAAACATAATATCATAACTAGGGTGTGTAGCTATCAACTGACCCTGTAGATGAGTTGAAAGTTCACTAATCTCAAGACCGTTATCAGAGACGATCCCTTTTATTTCGTCACAATAGGTTTTACTTTTTCCCGCAGTTTCTAAGTCAAAAACTCTACTATCCCAAGTTGGAATTTGTATGGCCTTGTAACCAAGATCCTTTGCCCATTTTGAAATACTATCTAGATTATTAAAGGGCTTATCATCTCCTAAAAACTGAGCCAAGAAAATTGCAGGACCTTTGATGGTTTTCATGAGTTTATAATTTTTTCTAATAACTTTTTTGTTGCAAGAATTCCTTCATCTTCACTTAATCTATTTCCTTCATATTCGATTCCAATGTAACCTTCATATGGGTGATTATTAACTATCCTCATCATTTTATAATAGTCAATATATTTCTCATCACCATTGTCTAGAAAATCATAAGATTTAGCACTTAAAGCTTTTGCATATGGCATTAAATCATTAATTCCCTCATATCTATCATACCATTTTTTACAAACATTTAAGTTAGAGGGGTTCGGTGAACCCTTAATGCAAAAGTTACCAAAATCAGGTAAAGTTCCGCAGTTGTCCAATGTAATTGATTTCATGACCTCCTCCAAATACTTACCGTTTGATGAAAAACCACCATGATTCTCTACGGTAATATTTAGATTTGGTGAATACTCACATAAAGTATTTAATGAAATAATTGAGTTTTGTTTCCATCGATTAAAACTATTACCTCCTCTAAGATCTACCCTTACAGACTCACAACCAATTTCATTAGCAACATCAATCCAGGCCTTGTGTTTATCAATAGCTTTTGCTCTAGATTTTTTATTGTTTGATGCTAATTCACCCTCTTGAGAAATCATTATCAATAAATTTTTAACTCCATTATCATCAGCCCTTGAATTTAAATCTTTGATAAGGGTTTTCATTGAGTTTTTTGATAAATAATCTGAATTTATCGAATACAATGTGTTTACATGCTCAATAGCATCAATTTCCAACTCTCTTGCCTTTATTGCAAAATCTACTGGTGAAATTTTACCCCTGGATATGGAACCATTAATTGACCACTGAGCCAATGAAATTTTATATTTTTTGGCATTAAAATTGTTTGTTTTAATTGCATCTAAAGAAGCCAATCCTAATAATGATGATGATAACAAACTTGAAAAATTTCTTCTATTCAAAATAAATATTTTAAGTACTACTAAATATAAAAATTTAATTATGAATTGTAACTTTATAAAAATAAATCCTTTGATGAAAATTAAAATTATCCCTCTTCTGTTAATGCTATTTATAGTATCATGTAAAAATGAACCTGCTAAGGAAAAATTTAGTTACGAAAGGGTTCAGGAAGATGTGGAAAAAATTGAAAGTGCTGAACAAACAATTATTGTTTTAAATTCAAATGACCTAATGCTTTTTGACAAAACATCATTGTCGGCAAAGGCTGGGAAAAATATAAGGCTTACTTTAAATCATACAGGAAAAATTGGAAAAGAATTTATGGGACATAATTTTGTTTTACTGAAAAAAGATGTTGACGTTGATGATTTTGCAATGCTTGCACTTGATTTTAAGGAAAATGAATATATTCCGAAAAATAATGACTTTATAGTTCATACTAGAATGCTTGGTGGTGGTGAAAGTGAGACAATAAATTTCATCATTGAAGAAGCAGGAATTTATAAATATGTGTGTACATTTCCTGGACATTATCAAATCATGCAAGGGGAATTAACAATAGAATAATGAAATTTAATACAAAGGTTATTCACGGTGGACAGATAAAAGAAAAAGGATATGGTGCCGTAATGCCACCTATATACCAAACATCTACTTATGCTCAATCTGAGCCTGGTGTTCATGAAGGTTACGAGTATAGCAGAACACAAAATCCGACAAGACATGCACTTGAAAACTCCATTGCAAGCTTAGAAAATGCAAAGTATGGTCTTGCGTTCAGCTCTGGATTAAGCGCAATCGATGCAATTTTAAAACTATTCAAACCTGGTGATGAAATAATTAGTACACACGACCTATATGGTGGTTCTTACAGATTATTTAATAAAATATATAAGAAATATGGGCTTAAATTTATTTTTGAGGACCTTAAAAATTTAGAAAAAGTTGAAAAACTAATTACCTCCAAAACAAAACTAGTATGGGTTGAAACTCCTACAAACCCAATGATTAATGTTATTGATATTGCTGCAATTTCTGAAATATGTAAAAAAAATAAAATATTACTTGGTGTTGACAATACATTTTCTACTCCTTACCTACAAAGACCTTTGGATTTAGGTGCTGATATTGTCATGCACTCTGGAACAAAGTATCTAGCTGGCCATAGTGATGTTATTATTGGTCTAATTGCACTAAACGACGAAAAAATAGCTGAGAATCTCTTTTTTATACAAAATTCTAGTGGTGCAATATGTGGACCAATGGATGCTTTCCTCACTCTAAGAGGAATAAAAACACTTCATGTCAGAATGGATAGACACTGCTCAAACGGAGAAAAAGTTTTTGAGTTTTTAAACCAATGCAAAAAAGTTGATAAAATATATTGGCCTGGTTTAAAATCTCATCCAAATCATTTAGTAGCAAAAAGACAAATGAAAAAGTTTGGAGGCATGATATCCTTCACTTTTGTTAACAATATGTACAGTGATGTTGTAAACTTTACAAAAAAACTTAAAGTTTTTACTCTTGCTGAATCCCTTGGTGGTGTTGAAAGTTTAGTCAATCATCCTGCAACTATGACTCATGCCTCAATGCCAAAAAAGGACAGAGAAAGAAATGGTATTACAGAGTCTTTAATAAGATTAAGTGTTGGTATTGAAGATTCAATTGATCTAGTAAATGACCTTGACAAAGCAATTAATTAATATTGATTACATTTAGATAATAATCAATCTAAATGCAAAAAAAAATCAGTGGTTTTTTACGAGAGATTGAAAAAAGAAATTCTCATGAACCTGAATTCATGCAAGCCGTAAAGGAAGTTGCTGAAGATCTCATTCCATACATTATTAAACAAGATATATATCACGGAAAAAATATCCTAATGAGAATGTGTGAACCTGAAAGGGTTTTAATGTTTCGAGTGAACTGGGTAGATGATAAAGGGGAAATTAGAGTTAACAGAGGCTACAGAATTGAAATGAATTCTGCAATTGGTCCTTACAAAGGTGGTTTAAGATTTCATCCATCTGTGAATTTGAGTATTTTAAAATTTCTTGCATTTGAACAAGTATTTAAAAACAGTTTAACAACTCTACCAATGGGAGGTGGAAAAGGAGGCTCAGATTTTGACCCTAAAAACAAATCTGACTCAGAAGTAATGCGGTTTTGTCAAAGTTTTATGACAGAACTATTTAGACATATTGGGCCAAACACAGATATTCCAGCCGGTGATATTGGAGTTGGTGGTAGAGAAATTGGCTATATGTTTGGACAATATAAAAGGTTGAAAAATGAATTTACTGGTGTTTTGACAGGAAAGGGAGTAAGTTGGGGTGGTTCATTAATTAGGCCAGAGGCAACTGGTTATGGAACGGTTTATTTTGCTGAAGATATGTTAAATTATGAAGGTAATAGCCTAAAAGGGAAAACTGTAACAATTTCAGGATCTGGTAATGTTGCTCAGTATGCTGCTGAAAAATGTCTCCACCTTGGAGCTAAAGTTTTAACAATGTCAGATTCAAACGGATTTATATTTGATAAAGATGGAATTAATGAAGACAAGCTAAAGCACATTATGTTTTTAAAAAATGTCAAACGATCTAGAATCTCCGAATACTTAAAAAAGTACCCCAATGCATCATATATGAGAGACAAAAAGCCGTGGGGAATTAAATGTGATGTTGCTCTTCCTTGTGCAACCCAAAATGAATTAGATCATATTGACGCAAAAAATCTAATTGCAAACGGATGTTATTGTGTCGCCGAAGGTGCAAATATGCCTTGTACGATTAAAGCTATATCTGAATTTAAACTAAATAAAATTTTTTATGCACCAGGAAAAGCATCCAATGCAGGTGGAGTAGCTGTTTCAGGGCTTGAAATGGCGCAAAATTCACTTAGGTATTCTTGGTCAAGAGAGGAAGTCGATGAAAAACTAAAACAAATTATGATCAATATACACAGATCATGTCTTGAGTATGGCAAAGAAAAGGACTACATAAATTATGGAAAGGGTGCCAATATATCTTCCTTTATAAAAGTTGCAGATGCAATGTTGGCGCAAGGAGTTGTATAATACCAATGGCCAACGTTACTGAAGCAATTATTTTAAGTTCAATAAAATACTCTGAGACTAGTGTAATCATGAAATGTTATTCTGGAGATTATGGGGTTTTATCCTTCATAATTAAAGGTATTAGAAGTAGAAAAAGAACGAAATTCTCTTTGAGTAGTATAGAGCCTCTTAGTATTGTTGAAATTGAATTTAATAAGTTAAAAAAAGGAGAGCTTTCTCATTTAAAAAATATCAAAAGTGTCGTCATTTATGATGATTTACGTTTTAATATTATAAAATCTAATATTGCTTTATTTCTTTCAGAATTTTTAAGTAATATTTTAAGATTTGAGGAGGAAAATATTAGGATGTATGTGTATATAAAAGACTCTCTTATTCATTTAGCTTCAAATTGATTTTTGTAATGAAATCTTTTTGATCATAGGCTGTATTTCTTTGAACATTTGGGTCAGTATTTTGACTTGGGTTTTCAAAATAATTTTCTCTGTTGTTTTCAGAAAACTGATTGACTAGTCCCCAATTATCATATCCATGTTTTCTGTTTTTACCCATAATTATATCACCATAGTCAGAAATTGATAGGCTTGAAAATAATCCCCAGTTCTTATTGTTTGTTGTCAGTTGGTAGTTTCTGATTTTTGATTTATTTGTAAGATTATAAGATCTCCTCTTTTTAAATTCAAGGTTTTTTTCATTAGAAAATTTTGGAATTTTTGTAAAGTAATGTACGACTCCACCAATTGCATCTGAGCCGTAACTTACAGACGATGGACCATATAAAACTTCAATTCTTTCTAAATAATTTGGATCAACAGTAATTGAGTTTTGTAAATGACCAGATCTATATATAGTATTATTCATTCGAACACCGTCTATTACAAGCAAAACCCTGTTAGCTTCAAATCCCCTAATAACTGGACTTCCACCACCAGATTGAGATTTTTGAATGTGGATACCTCCTGCTTCATATAATATATCTGCACCAGTCTTATTTACATTTGATAAAAGTTCTTTTGAACTTATAAGCGATACTTTTCTGGAAATATATTTTAAGCTTTGTTTTTTCCTACCAACAGAAAGAACAACCTCATCAAGACCCATCATCTTCGGTTTAAGATAAAAAACAACTTTATCGTCTAAATCTTTAAATAAAACTGACTTTGGTTCATATGAAACATGTGAGAAAAAAATAGAATCATTTTTTTCAAAAATATCCAAATCGAATTTACCTAAGTTATCGGTTAAAATAGTTTCTGTTTGACTTTTATTAAAAATCAACACTGACGAAATCGCCTCTCCACTTGAACTATCCTTTACAGAAATTTCAGACTGAGAATAATTGAAATTTATGACTATAAAACTAAGTAGAAATAATATGATTTTATGAAAATAGACCATTTAGTATCTCTAAGGAATTTGGTCTTTTAAAACCTGAAATATGAAATTCAAAGTAATTCATTAGAAAGTTTGTCATATTTCTTCTT
>CABZTM010000026.1:0-13600 GCA_902528705.1 uncultured Bacteroidota bacterium
CACTTGCTAATTCAGAAAGTAATTGGCAAAGAAGAGGTTTTTTAAAAAAGCAATTTACAGAAAACGAGCAACAACTTATTTTAGCGGCATCAAATCCTTTTGTTCTGGTTTGGAAGCTTTGGAGTATGAAAGAAGCTGCCTACAAGGTTTACGTTCAACAAAATGAATTGCGTTTTTTTGCCCCAAAAAAATTTGATTGCTTATTAATTTCTGAAAATGATGGATTAGTAAATTTTAAAAGTCAAACTTTTTACACATCATCAATCGTTACTCAGGATTATATTTTTACATTGGGGAGCACAAGAAAAACAACAAAGGCATATACTGAATTAGTAAGGCCAGAATTAATAGACATTAGGATTAAAAGTAAACTAGAAGATGTTACAAAATTCTCAGCATCAGAAATTGAACAAAAAAAAACAACAAACAGAGCACCTGTTTATTATTATAAAAACATTTTGCTGACCAAATCATGTTCAATTTCTCACCATGGTAATTATGGAGTATTTTCTTTATTGTATAATTAGAAATTATAAAAATTTAATATCACTGTAGCAGTGAAATAAATGTTAATAATTAAACAGAGAGGGTTTACCTGTGATTTATTAATAAAAGTGATTAAAAAATATTAGATCCATAAAACATATATTTTTTCAAATCTTTTGCTTTTAAAAGAGCAGATTACTAGATACTTTTATATAAAATAATTCAAGATGAAAAAACTATTTACACTTTTAGCATTAACTATCTCATTTAGTATGAATGCGCAAGTAAGCACAAACAGTACAAGTCCTGCAGGTGCTTATGCTTCAGCAATTGGAAATGGCACAACAGCAAGTGGAAATACTTCTACAGCAATGGGAGCTGTAACAACAGCAAGTGGAGATGCTTCTACAGCAATGGGATATAACACAACAGCAAGTGGAAATGAATCTACAGCAATGGGAGGTAGCTCAACAGCAAGTGGATATGTTTCTACAGCAATGGGAAGAAACACAACAGCAAGTGGAGATTATTCTACAGCAATGGGAATATATACTACAGCAAGTGATTATGCCTCAACTGTAATTGGGCAATTCAATTCTTCAGGGTCTTCTGTTACAAATAACGCTACTTCATTTAGTACTTCAAATACAGCATTTGTCATTGGAAATGGTGCAGACTCCTCAAACAAATCTGATGCTTTTAAAGTAATGTTTAATGGTGATGCTACCGTAAGCAATGACCTTACAGTAAGTGGAGATGTAGTGATTTCATCGGATGCAAGATTAAAGTCAAACATAGTATCTCTTGGTTCTACACTTCCTAAACTATTACAAATAGATGGTAAGTCCTATGAGATGAAAGGCAAACAAAAGATAGGTGTACTTGCTCAAGAGATAAAGCAAGTGTTTCCTGAGCTTGTCAGTGAGGATGACAATGAAATGTTAGCAGTAAACTATCAAGGATTAGTGCCTGTACTTATCAATGCATTGAAAGAGCAAGATGAAAAGATGAAGGAGCAAGGAAAAAAGATAAAAAGATTAGAAAAAATATTGCTTAAATTAAATGAAAATTATGAAGACTAAATTTTTAATTTTTTTCTCACTCATGTCAACATTTGGTTTCTCACAAAACTTAACAATTAACAGTGGAGCCACTTTAACTATTTCAAAGGATGGAAAATTAACAGTTTCTGGTTCTTTGACCAACAGTGGTACACTAAACATAGAACAAGATGCAGATGAATCGGGAAGTTTAATTGCAAAATCTGCAAGTACGCCAACAATAACCTTAAAAAAGTATTTAGTTGGCAGTCAGTGGACTCTTATTGGGATACCCGTGACAGGTGAAGTAGTCAATGATATTGATGATAATCTAGCTACAAATTCTGGAAAAAGTGCAATTGGATATTGGGATAATGATAAAGCTGGTGGAGCTGGATGGGTAACTTTCAATACAGGTTCAACTGACGCTAATGAGCTTGTTCCAACAAGGGGGTATGAAATTATGAGAAGCTCTTCTGGAACAGTTTCCTTCACTGGTACGATGTTAAATTCTGATCAAACGCAGTCAATTACAACAGAGACTGGAACAAATGGGAATTGGAATCTCGTAGGAAACCCTTTTCCATCTTATTTAAACATGACTGATGATTCAAGTGATGCCACCAATAATTTTTTAACAGCCAATGCCTCTGCTCTGGGTAATGGAGCATATGTTGCAGTTTACGCATGGGATGGATCTAATTATGACACATACAATCAAAGCGATGGTGACAGCCAAGATAAAATGGCACCAGGTGATGGTTTTTTTGTGTATGCCTCATCAGATACAAATGTTTCATTTACTGAAGCAATGCAAGAACATGATGGAGGTTTAGGCTTTATTGGCAGTGTTGCTCCACCTACTGATCCACTAAATGGACCAAACAACTCTGAAGTTTTAAACAGAGAGGTTTATTACAAACTTAAAATGGATGATCAATCTGAAAACAAACACGTACTCATTTCATTTACGGATCAATCCACAAAAGGATTAGACCCAGGTTACGATGCTGGTGTTTTTAGAATCGGAAATTCACACATTTATACAAAACTCCTAAAAGATGATAATGGCATTGGATTTTCAATTCAATCATTGCCCTACTCTGAAATAAATAATGTAGTAGTTCCTTTGGCAATAGACTCAAAATCATCAAAAATATCGATCGATGTTGTGCAGAATACTTTGCCCCTTGGTACACTTGTTTACATGGAGGATCGATCTCTAAAAACCTTTAATGAAATCGATAATGATTATACAGTAAATACAAATTCTGAGCTCAATGGCTATGGCAGATTTTACTTGCATTTCACCAATGATATAATTCCTGAATTACCAACAGATGGAGATTTTAGAATTTTCAAAATCTCTGAGGATGAAGTTCGATTAATGGGTGATAGTGATAAAAATTACAATGCCAACATTTACGACTTTTCTGGTAGACTCATTAAGACACTAAATTTTGATCACAAGATTGATGTAAACAATCTAAAAAAAGGAATTCATGTTTTGAAATTGTCAAGTGAGGGAGTCATTACAACAAAGAAGTTTGTGGTAGAATAGTGGTTTTTATCTGATTATTCAATGCCCGGTTGCTTGATTTTATAACCAGCTTCCTTTTTAGCCAAATCGACCATATTTTTTACCTCTTTCAAAAGTTTTTTGGCATCATATACAATTCCATCTTTGATTGTATACTTTACTCCACCTACTCTTGTAACATTATTGTCATCATCAAGTTTGATAGCACCCGTACCATACAAAACTTTTAAATTTTCTAGTGGGTTTTCGTCAATCACTATGAGATCGGCAAATTTTCCAATCTCTACCGAGCCAGTTAAATCCTCTATTCCCAAAGTTTCTGCGCCGTTAAGGGTGGCAGATTGTATCACCTCTAACGGATGGAAACCTGCTTCTCTCAATAGTTCAAGTTCTCTCACATAAGCAAAGCCATAAAGCTGGTAAATAAATCCTGAATCAGATCCTGCTGTTACACGTCCACCACGGTTTTTGAACTCATTTAAAAAAATCATCCAGAGTCGGTAATTTTCTTTCCATGCAACTTCCTGCTCCGTTCCCCAATAATGCCAGTAAGAACCATGTGAAATTCTACTCGGAGCATAGAATCCCCACAAACTAGGCAGAGTGTAATCGTCGTGCCATTCAGCCCGTCTCGCCCTATGTAAGTCTCTACTTGCTTCATAAATATTTAAAGTTGGCGAAATTGTAAAGTCCAAAGAAATTAATTCATCCATTACATTATTCCAATGATCTGAAAAAGGTTCTGCTGCTTGGGCCCATAATTTTCCAGCTTCCTCAAATCTATCCTGCTCATTTTGATAATTATAATTGGGTGGATAATTTTGAATAATTCGATTATTAAACAATGCCTCAGGTAATCCATACCAATGTTCCATTGAAGTTAGACCTGCCCTGGCAGAATTTAATACATTCCATTTTACAACATTCAGCTGTGCATGATGAGCTGTTGACCTTAATCCGATTTTTTTATTTTCCTTAATAGCTGCATCCATTATCTCAGGTGGTGCACCAAAAAATTTTATCCCATCTGAACCCTCTTTTGCATTATTTCGAACCCACTCTTTGGCCTCATCAACTGATTTTACTCTCGAGTTAAAAGTTGAAAAGGAAATTATTCTAGGAGCAATTATCTCATTTTTTAAACTCTTATTTTTTAATTCTAATTTGAGATTTTGGGAAAGTGATCCACCGGGCTCTCTAATCGTGGTTATTCCATGAGCCATCCATAAGTTAAAAACATATTCAGGATTAGCACCCTGAGATCTTCCTCCAATATGACCATGAGTATCTATAAATCCAGGTAAAATATAGCTGCCCTCACAATTTATTTCAACACCGCCCTTTAATAACTTTGGTCTTCTATTTTCATTGATTGGAATCCCTGGATAACCAACATTTTGGATTTTTGTAATAATATTTTTTTCAATAACAATATCAACCGGTCCAAGTGGTGGTGCTCCTGTACTATTAATTAGTGTTGCACCCCTAAGTATTAACTGTTGATGTTGTTTTTCAAAAATTTGAGATAGGGAAACAACGGGGAATAAAACTAAAATTAAAATTATTTTTCTCATAATTTTTGTGGGTGATACTGGATTCGAACCAGTGACCCCTACCCTGTCAAGGTAGTGCTCTGAACCAACTGAGCTAATCACCCGAAGCATGCGAAATTAAAAAATTAAATCAATTCTGCAATCATACATCTAACACTTCCTCCACCACATTTTTGAATTACTGGAATTGAAATATTAACAATCTTTGATTCACTGGACAATATTTTTTTTTGATTAATCGATAATGAATTAAAAGCCAATTGACTTATAACAACTATTTTATTACCCTTTTCACCCAGTTGTAGTAAGTTTCCTGCAAAACATTCCATCTGGTTCAAATCAATTTCAATGATATTCTTTCCCATTTTTTCAGTGGAATCCTTTACTCTTTTTCTTTCCACTTTATCTGTTATGGAGTCAAGACAAACTAATACAAAATCATCACCTATACTCATCATTACATTGGTGTGATAAACAATTCCTCCGTTTGAATCATGTGATGTAAATGTTATTGGACTATATCCAATATCTTTGCAAAACTTCTCAAATAATCCTGGGTCAGATCTTTTTGAAATTGCACAATAAGCAACTTTATTTTTTCTATCTAAAACTACGCTACCGGTCCCCTCCAAAAAAATATCACTTTCCTCATATTTTGTATAATCATTTAGAAGACTATAATTAAATCCATTATTATTCAAAGTTTCAATAAAAGATATATTTTTTTCTTTTCTTCTTGACTCGGCATACATTGAGTGAATCACATATTTGTCTTTGTGAAAACTGATCCAATTATTTGGGAATACGTCATCAGATAAGTTTTTGTTTTTTTCATTTTCACATACAATAATATTGATTCCATTTTCTCTTAAAATTGAGCACATATTCTCAAATTCGTGAATAGCAGCCAACTGAATTTCATTATCGTTCATATTATCAACTTTTGATTGAAAAAAATTATCTTTTGATGTATCCTCATTATATCCAAATGATGATGGTCTAATCATTAAAATATTTTTCGTTATTTGGTTCACTTATTGTAGATGTTAATCGAAATTAAAATAATCTTTTTAAATGCTAAGAAATGTTTCATATAAAAATGAAAAACAAGAATTAGAAATTAATAATCTTGTTGGTAAACCTTTTGGGCTTTTTAAAAGACTTAAAGAAGGAGGAGTTGGCTCAGGGAAACTTTTGATTACAAAAGCAGACAAGGATATTGAAAACCTTCTAGTTTTAGATCATAATCTAAACTATTGCAATATTGAAATGAGACCAAATGGAATAATCGTATACTTTAGAGTACTATTGGAAACTTATGCTCTTGTTATTCCATACTATAAATTGGTAATGTTTAAAGTAGATGGCGAAGAGTACACTCTAAATATTGATCAAAAGTTCATAAAAATCAAGGTTAAAGGCAAAGGTGGTCATGGATTTTTTAGAAAGATAATGGAACAAAAAGCGATTGACTTCGAAAAGTATAAAATCAATTAAAAAAATATTTTAACTTTAAATATAATAAAAGTAATTCCATGAGAGTAGTTTATTTTTTGACATTCATAACTTTAATACTGACATCCTGTGAAGTTGATAAAATGAACAATGATGATGATTTGATTGAATCAATTATCAACTTCGATGAAAAAATTGTTGTCTCAGAAACAGAACTTCCAATTGATTCAAAAGTATTTATTGATGAGGAACTTCCTGAGGAATTTATTGATCGATCTCTTCTTGCAAATGATCTTGGTTTTGAAATTGAAATGAGAAATTTAGATTATAAAGATTTGGGTTTAAAGAAAGAAAATATATATTTTGATTTGACAGGAAAAAAACTTGAAAAATCAAAGAAAAGTAAACAGGATAAGAAAAGAGAAAATGCAAAAAAAGAGAAGTGCTTCTACATACAGTATCCAATAAAGATTAAACTTCCTGATGATAAAATTGTTGAGGTCTCCAGTAAAAAAGAACAATCACAAATTCTGAAAGAATGGTACAAAAAAAATCCTGATGTAAAAGTCAAATCTACATACATATATCCCATAACTGTCAAGGTTTTTATTGACGATAAAACAATGGATGAGTACGAGGAATATGATTTGAATAGTGATGATGAATTCGGGGAATTAAAAGAAAGATGTAAACAATCTTCTGATTAGTTTTGAATCAGCGATTTTACTTTTTTTTAAAAGCAAATAACAAATAGAGCAGTACAGAAATTAAGACTAGAATTGAACCAATTGGTATTAAAAAGAATGGTTCATTCAAAATTCCATCCTTTTCAACTTTGGAACCTGTGAATTCAAATGTTATGAAACATATAATTCCCATAGACAAAAAAACTGTAGCTATTTTAAAATTATTATCCATTTAGGTTATTAATTTTATAATTTTAAATTAATAAAAATTTAGAATGATTAAGTTCGATTTAGAAAAAATAAAGGGTTTAGAAAAAATATATAGACTAAATCTAATTAATAGTTGTACAGGATATAAATCTGCAAATTTAATTGGATCTATTGATGAAGAAGGAAAAACAAATCTTGCAATCTTTAGTTCTATTACACATTTAGGAAGTGATCCTGCAATGATTGGTTTTGTATTAAGACCAAGAACAGTACCTAGAAATACCTACAATAATATTTTTAAGAACAAATTTTTTACTGTAAATCATGTTTTTGAGAAGGATATTGCAGATGCACATCATACCTCAGCAAAATATCCAAAAGAAGTTTCAGAATTTGATGTTACAAAACTTGAACCTGAATTCTTGGATGATTTTAAAGCCCCATTTGTCAAAAGCTCAAAAGTAAAATTTGCATGCAAATATCTCAACGAGTATGATATCAAAGAGAACAGAACAGTTTTAGTTGTTGCAGCAATTCAAACACTTTATGTTGATGAAAAATCTATTCATGAGGATGGTTGGATTCAACTAGATAAAGCAGGAACAGTAACAATAAATGGGCTTGACGGATATGCAAAAACCTCGTTGTTAGAACGTTTTGAATATGCTAGACCAAAAAAATGAATGAATTTATAGATGAGGAATTGTATGAGTATTTGTTAAAACACTCATCAGAAGAACCTGAACATTTAAAAAAGCTAAATAAAGAAACACATTTAAAAATTCTAAATCCTAGAATGCTTAGCGGCCACATCCAAGGTAGATTTCTATCATTGATTGCCAAGATATATAGGCCAAAAAGGGTTTTGGAAATAGGAACATTTACAGGCTATTCTGCTCTTTGCTTTAGTGAAGGTATTGATCTTGATGGTGAAATTCACACCATTGATAAAAATGAGGAACTCTTAAAAATTCAAAGTGACTATTTTAAAAACACAAAAGTTTCAATCAAGCAATATTGTGGCGATGCTCTAGAAATTATACCAACAATTAAAGAAACTTTTGACTTAATTTTTTTAGATGCTGATAAAGAAAACTATATAAATTATTACAATCTTATTATTGATAAATTGAGAGTGGGTGGATTGATTATCGCTGATAATGTACTTTGGAGCGGTAAAGTATTAAAAAAGAGTTCCAAGGACGAAGCAACAAATTCATTAATAGAGTTTAACAAATTAATCAAAAATGACAATAGGGTTCATAATGTAATCATACCTGTTCGAGATGGATTAAATTTGATTTATAAAAATTAAAGGTCCCTTTTGATTGAATCAGTAATATCGTCAAGTTCTTCCTTGACTTTACTAATATCTTCTGTGATTTTATCAGTCTCAATACCCTTGTTTTTTGAGCCTTTCTTTATCTCAGATTTTATTTCTTGAGTTGCATCACGAACCTGTCTAATTCCCTTACCCATCCCTCTAGCAATTTCAGGAATTTTATCAGCACCAAAAATCATAAGAATTATGAAAAAAACGAATATTATTTCTGCTCCGCTAATAAAATATAACATGTTTAACCTTTAACATTAGATTTAAATTTATCGAAATCAGTTTGGTCTTCTTTTTTGGGCCAACTGTTATTTCTTTCATCAATATCGGCCGTTTCTTTTTCTGGATCTAAAACTATTTCTTCTATTTTTTTATTTGACGTAATAATTTTTTTTACTTCTTTATCATTTTTTCTCCAAACTTGTGCAGGATACCTTTTCCTTACAGTTTCTCCATCATCATATTTAATGTCAATAATTATCGGCATCACTAAACCACCGGGCTTATCAAATATGATCTCATAATAATATTTTGGTATATCGATAGTATTTATTTCTTCTTGACTGTAATTCTCTTTTAAATAATTACCCAAAAGTTTTGAATTATCCAACGGAGATTTATCCTTAAAATCACTTTTATTATTTTCATATTTGTCAAAAAATATCAACGGACGAAGTCTATTTCTCGGAATTCCTTGATCCTTCATAATTTCCAACATTTCCTCACCTGGTTCTGGTGAAACAAAATATTGATTAACCTCCTTTATTCCTATGTCAACATAATCAGTTGTGTAGAACCAACCTCTCCAAAACCAATCTAGGTCAACTGCTGAGGCATCTTCCATGGTTCTAAAAAAATCCTCAGGTGTTGGATGCTTAAACATCCATCTTTGAGAATATGTCTTAAATGCGAAATCAAAAAGTTCTTTTCCCATAATTGTTTCTCTTAGAATATTAAGAGCAGCAGCTGGTTTTCCATATGCGTTAGGACCTAGATAGTAGACATTCTCGGGGTTTGACATAATAGGAGCAAGAAAATTTTGATCAACACTCATGTAATCAGTAATCAATTGAGCTGGCCCACGATCTGAGGGAAATTTATCCAGTGGTGCTATAATTTCTGGATATTTTTCTCCAAACTCTTGCTCAGCAAGATATTGAACAAAAGTTGTTAAACCTTCGTCCATCCAAGCCCATTGTCTTTCATCACTGTTTACAATCATTGGAAAAAAGTTATGACCTATCTCATGAATGATAACACCAATCATTCCAAATTTTTCATCATCAGAATATGATCCATCAAAATTGGGTCTACCAAAATTGAAACAAATCATTGGATATTCCATCCCGATTCTATGAGCATGAACAGATACTGCTTTGTGATATGGATAATCAAATGTGTATTTTGAAAAAGATTTTAGGGCCTCAACAACAGTTATTGTCGAATAATCTTCCCAAAGAGGGTTACCCTCTCTTGGGTATATTGATACAGCCATTACATCGTCATCCCCAATCTTTACTGCCATCATATCTAGTATATATTTTCTAGACGAAGCGAAAGCAAAATCACGAACATTATTAGCTAAAAATTTCCATGTTTTTTTCTCACTAGAGAATGATTTTTCAGCGTCAATTGCTTCTTGTTGATTTACAATTATAACAGGCTTATCGTAAGATTTCTTTGCCTGATTATACCTTTTAATCATCTCTTTGGTATATACCTCTTTTCTATTTTGAAGTTCTCCTGTTGCCTCTAGAATATGATCGGCAGGTACGGTTATATTAACCTCATAATTTCCAAAAGGGAGAGCAAACTCTCCATCCCCCCAGAATTGTTGATTTTGCCAACCTTCAACCTCATTATAAACACACATTCTGGGAAAGAACTGAGCTATTATGTAAGCTCTGTTTGTATCATTTGGAAAAGTTTCATAGCCAGATCTTCCATCTTGATTAACGTGATCATTAATATTATACCACCATTTGATTTTGAATGAAAACTGCTCACCTGTTGATAGTGGTTTAGGCAAATTAACCCTCATCATCGTTTGATTAATAAAATAATCCAAAGGTTTATTATTGATGTCATGAACATACTCTATGTTGAACCCCCCATCAAAAGGGTCTTTTAAGAATTCTTTATCAAATTCATCAGGTATGTATACCGGTATAATTTCTGTATCGGAGTCTCTATCGAGACTTGGAGAATTTTTTTTCCTGACATTTTGATCCAACTGGACCCACAGGTAATCAAGTTTTTGGGGTGAATTATTTGTGTAAGTGATAGTTTCATCACCATAGATCATCTTATTTTTATCATCTAATTCAACATTAATCTTATAATCCGCTTGTTGTTGGTAGTAGGATGGACCAGGGGCACCAGAAGCAGCTCTGTATATGTTAGGAGATGAAAATTCCTGATATAGTTGTCTAAATTTATTATTATTTATATGCCCTTCTTGTTTATCTTCAGCTTCTTGGGAAATTAATTGAGGAGAAAAAATTAAAAAAATAATAAAGTAAGTTATATTCTCTAGGTTCATGTTAAAACTTTAGCTTGATAAAAATAATAAATCTGTACCTAAAAACTAATTTGATTTGTGTGTTTATTTCTTGACTGAATAAAACTTTTGCGAGTAAATTCAGATCTAAACAAAATCAAGTTTTTTTGGTTACTAAATGAGCTAAATAATATTTTATTTGAAATACTTAGCTTTTTTGTTTCATCATCTAATGAAAACTCAAGATAAAACTGTAGCAAATCATTCCTTTTTTCAAAGCCAATAAAATTATATTTAATTTTCTTCTTATCCGCAATCAAGATAAAATTATCCATAAAATAAGTTTTAAAAAGGTCTCTTAAGTTTGAGTAGTCATCAACATAGTTTACTACCCTTTCATCCAAACCTAATTCAAGTTCAATATCATCATAAAAGGCTTTAACTGTAACTTTGTAATAATTATTTTGATCCATATCTATAAGTGTTGTACTGACATAATATTTATGAGCACCTAACGCAAATGTTAGTAGTAATGAAAAAAAAATGGATTTAAAGTTATTCATTAATAGATTTATAAAAGTTTGATAAATCTTGCAGAACAAGACCATGATTGCCATAAATGAAATTTTGTTCCATTTCAGAATTTTCTAATGCTCCAATTACAAATTCATAAAGATTATTTTCATTTCGATTGAATTCATTTTTAAAAAAATTTAAACCATAGAATTGAATTATATCGACCGCAACTTTGTTTCTTACATCAAGAGCTCTAGACTTTCTTAAAGTATCATAATAACCACTCAATTGTTTATAAACTGCCTCAATATTAAGCGGCATTCCAAGAGGCATAAGTAAAGTGCTCAAAAGTACACTTGAATTATTTCTAAAAACAATTTTTTCTTTTCTATTTCCTTTAAACCCAGGAACTCCAACATCATCAAAATTCAAAATATCTTTTTTGTCTACTAGTGCCAAATCAGATTTGATATTGCCTGAGAGATTGTGTGGTCGAACTGTCACATTGTCAAGAACATTAACTAATGGCTCCAAGTAAACCTTTATACTATCAGAGCTATATATTTGATCTGTCATCACAATAAGTTGTTTTTTAATTTGAACTGACGAAAAATAAACAGAATCCATTTTTCTGACACCAATTTGAAAGCTTCCTTTTTGATCTGTAATTGTTTTACCACCAGAGTTGGCATTGATGACATGAATTCCACTAATATCAATACTGTCGTTTACGACTTCTCCGTAAAGTGTTTTAAATTCGGCTGTTTGTGCACTGTGATTTAGTGGAATTAAACTGAAAATAATTACTGGTAAAAAACTAATTAAGTATTTTTTGATATTTTTCACTTTGTTTAACTAAAAAATCTATTAATTCAAATTCATTATCTTTTTTTAACAAAATTCTGGATGGAAAATTATCATCACAAAAGATTAAAAATTCTTCGATTTTTTCCTTTGGAATGTTAAGATTAGATGTAAAAAAAATATCATCATAAAATTCCCTAATCAAATTACTAGGCTTGTAAGAACTCACTACATTTTCTTCTTCTTTATTCTGCTTCAAGTTTTCACGGATAAGTTTAAATAAATTGATGAAATTTATTCCATCCTGCAGCTTACCTTGTTCATTAATCACATTTGAAACTCTTGTGGATTTGTCAAAAGTGTAATCATATCTTTTGAACTCTTCCTCTTTCAAATCCAAAAATTTCTCGGTATTTTCTGGCGTAACTACAACCTCTTCTAATTCAGTAATTTTATCATTAACATCGATTACTATTCTGTTTTTTTGTAATATATCCTTAGTAATATTTATTTCTCTTATTTGATACTGAACAGACGAAAATAAAAGTTTATCATTAAGTTTAACTTCAATTTCAAACTCTCCGTCATTGTTGGTTGTCGTGGCTGCTTGTGAGGTATTATTAATCACATTGGCAGATGGGACACTAACGTTTTTATATAAAACTTTTCCTTTAATCCATGTTCGGTAATCAACTTGAGAAAAAGAAGGATTTATAAATAAAATTATTAATAATAAGCTGAACAAAAATCTCATATTAATCCAATGATTTAATTTGAATATTTTTAAATTTTATTGGATGACTCTCAGATTGTAAAGATATGTATCCCTCGGATAACTTTTTATCTTTCATTTTAAGCATATTTTCAGGCAATCTTCCATCATCACCATATCTCATATTTGTGTATGTTAAAACAGTTTCTCCATTTATAATATGATGAGCAATTGAATCATTGTAAACAATGATTTCCGCTTTTACCCAATCATCAGAGTGGTATGTCTTAGATAAAGATTGAGTACAATGACTTTTTAATTTTTTGGAGTCTATATCTACATCCGTACCAGGTGTACATAAGTTTCCTGTTGGTCTTTTTCCATCACCAAGACCACCTAAAAACTGGGCTTCTAAGCTTACAGGGAATGATTGGTCAATCAACATGGTTTCAGGATGTTGACTGTGAAACATTATGCCACTATTTTTGGTTGCCCAACCTTCACCTCCGATCGCTTGATTTCCAAAAAATTTATACTCTAATTTTAAGTGATAATTTTTATATTTTTTGTCGGTGTAATAAATATGACCGAATTTAAAATCAAAGTTTTCATAATTTTCATATGAAACTTGAATCGCTTCATCAACAACCTTAAAAGTATTTCCAAAATTATCTCCACTCGGAAAACCCTTAATCTTTACTGTCCATCCGTCTAAATTTTTTCCATTAAATATAGTTTCCCACTCAGTCTGTTCATTTTTGATTG
>CABZTM010000027.1:0-13320 GCA_902528705.1 uncultured Bacteroidota bacterium
CAGCTGACATTTCAAATTTTGAGTTAAAAACCTGCTGGAATTGTTCATTAAAACCGCTAAAGTTTGTGAGATATCCCATCTTTGCTAACTCATATCTAACATTACTTTGATTTCCAAAAATAAAACCAAATGAAGGCTTTGAAGTACCAAAAAAACCGATTGATGGTAAATACCCTGGTATTACTTTTCCAGAGTTTTCGGTGTAATTTACCCTTACTCTTTTTAAACTTTTGAATATATCAAAGAAGTTATTCTTTTTATTTAAAAATTTAAAGTTTCTATAAAATTTATCAAAGTTTAAACTTGCAACTATAGATTGGTTATTTGAATTTTGAATGGTACTTATGTTACCTAAAACTACCCCATTTGAGTCGATAATATTATTTAAAATATCAGAACCAGTTTGCCAATTAAAATTACCAGAGTAAGTATAGGATGACTGAACAAAATCAAGGTATGGAATGCTCGCAAAGGGCAAAGAATAATTTAATGTTAAACTTTGATTGAAATAATTTGCTTCTCCTATATTTAAAAAATTATCAAATAAATTTAATTCAGATCTGCTTAAATCAGTTCCTAATAAGTTATTGATATTTATTATGTTATCATTAGTTGCATTATAATTTAAATTTAAAGAATTAGTCAAATTATGAGAAATTGCCATAGACCACCTAAAAAAATAATTTGCTTGTACAAGTAAAGGAATTGGAATTTGATTATTTGATGATACACCTGAATAATTTATTTCTCTAAATTTTTGTTTGTTCAGTAATCGATCAAAATTTCCTGAAAATGATAGGCTGTTTGGTAGTGGATTAATATTTATATTTTTAATAAAATCTAAGTATCTGCTACTTGAATTACCTAATAGTTTTTTGAAAATAAAAATTGGCTCACTTTTAAAATTATATGAGTAAGTTCCATTTGCTCTTACCATCTTTTTATTATTAAAATCAGTTTCAAAATCAACATAATCAGTTTCGTTGTAGGCATAAGAAAAATTAAAGTTTTCAATGTCATAAAAATGTTTTTTTGACTGGTTTATTTTTCTTTTTGATAAACCAAGAACACTAAAGCTTTTAGATTTAGATATTACACTAGATTGATTTCTAACTGAATCTTTATTTTGAGAAACAGAGATGACCTCATCCAGTGTTAAATCACTGTAATATCCATCATATTTAGGTTTAGTAATTTCTTTTGAAAATGTATAACTTATTGGTATTTGCACACCCCATTTAGGTGGCAGAATTTGTCCAGCATTTACGTTTGAAATAAAGTTGTATTGACTGTAGTTGTCATTATTAACTTCATTTGGCGACTTATCAATTGATCCGAATCCAGATGATGATATTCTACCACTAAATGATATATCTGCAAAGTCAGCAAAGTTTGCATCAATATTTCCAACAGCAGCCCATCCACCTTCTAATTTAATGTCAGAAAGCCTTAACTCATTAAACCAAACTTCGCCTGAAAGATTATCCCCAATGTTTGTTGAAGGGTTTTTTAAGCCCAAGCTAATTGTTCTAATTCTGGCAAGAGATGGGTTACCTTTGATCGAAAATTTATATTTTTTTTCACCTGGTAATGAACTAATTGGTGAAAACTCATCTATCAAGTTCAAATCCTCATCGAAGTATATAGTCTCAGAAATATTAATTTTATCCTCGATAATCTTTAATTTAATTCTCAATAATTTTTCAATATCAAAATCAATTGAATTTTCATCTGTATTCCAAACATCTTCTGGTGAAAACCTTGATGATTCACTTTGATTAAAGCTTGTTGGTTTTAATGGAACCTCAATTTGATAAAAATTATCATCAACATCATCTCCTATCCTAAGAAATGCGACTAATCTTTTATCATATTCAGAATCTGACTCTGATCCTGGTAATGGAAATTCATTGACAAGGGATTCTGCATGAACAAACATTTTTATTTTTTTATAATGCCTAAGATCCACATCAATATTTTTATACACTGCTCTCGAATCTTTTGGTTTTAAATTTTGAACTTTGAGTGTCAATGACTGTTCGTTTTGTCTAATTATTGAATTATTATTAAATAACTCTTCTCTTTCAACACCAGGTGGTAATATATAATTAATTGGTTTTCTATTTTCGTTATCTAAAATATTAACCGATCCAATCTCAAAATTCGTTTCTTTATTAAATATATTTTCATTGTTCAGATTTCTTGTATACCTCTTCCAATCTGTTTTTATGAGGTCTAAAGTTGCAAATCTTAACGTTGTTTGGGATTGAAAACCATTTAAAACCATTCTGATAAACCTTATTGATTTTAAATCTGAAATACCATTGACTCTTTCAAAATAATTCGAAAAACGGGTACCCTCGTAATATTCCGGGAATATGGGAACTTTAAATTGTAACCAGCGAGAGCTAGTTGTGCCGCCATTAGCCAACTGAACATTAGTGTTTTCTCTAACATCTGAAATAAAAGGGTTATTTTCCTTTGTGTTAAACCTTCTTATAGGAACGCGATACTCAAAATAGCTATTAATTCTATTCATGGTATTGTCATTATTAACATCCTCCACATCGGGCAAATTAGTTGAGCCTCTTAAATTTGATGTTGTTTGGGTTGGTGAGTTTCCCTCTGTACCATTGTAATTTTTATACCTATTTGTTATTGAACCATTTCTTTGAAGATAATACTCATAATTGTCACCTGACGGATCATCGATGTTTCCATTAGTGTAATAATTTATTTCATTATTATCATTCAAACCATCATAACCTAAGTCTTGTTTTTCGCGCTGAGACTCAATATTATTGAATGCATATATAATAGATTGGGTTGAGGGAGTATTTCCCCAAACAGATGATTGAAAAATATCAGATTCATCAACAGGCAACCCATTCTCATATTGTTTTTTCCCATCGGGTAAAATATCCTCCGAAATATTTCCTAAGTGAAAAACTAATTCTCCTACTTCTCCATCTAATAAATCCTCCGAAAAATTATCTAAAATCCAAAATTGGATATATTCAACATTAGATTTCTGAAAATTTGTAGTATTAATTTTTCTAAAAATTCCAGCCCAATTTTCATTAATATTTTCATTGAAATTTTCAATAATATTATTGTTGTAAGGTCCTTTTTCAGTTGGATAGTACGTTAAATCTAAGGTTGTTTGAACTCTTGACTCACCTTGGTACAAATCAACTTGTGGAAATATTTCATCAATATATATTCTTCTTGATGAATTTTTTGATATTTCATTGTTATCGATATCATCTGGTTTCCTAGACCCATAAAAAATTGGGTCAATCGTGTACCATGATAGTTTGGCCCGATTGAATCCTGAACGAATATCATTATTTCCAAAATCATATCCCTTAAATCCAACTGGTATGCTAGATAATTTCCAAGACAAATAGTCCCTCAAGTCCAATCTGTTCTGAGTACCCTCGAAATCATCTAGATAAACACTAGACGAATTATCATATCCTGAGCTTCTAGGCTTTGAAGATTTTAAATAAGCAAATTCAGATCTTACGGAAATATTTGATGGAATATCAGTATTAATATTTGGGAGCTTATTGATCAGGCTAGTTAGTATAGGAATTTCAGAAAAATAGCTAAAATTTAGGCCAAAAGCTGTGTTGTTAACAGGCTCAAAACCATAGTTTGATTTTCTAGTGATAGATTTTTCACTCAAATTAATTAATGATCCACCAAATTTTAATTTTTCACTTAAAATATGTTCAAAATTAATACCTGTAAATCTTCTCTTTTGTTGAGAAAAAAAAGAATTACTCTCGGTAGAAATTTCAATTGGTATATTAGAATTTTTTAAGGATTCATTCAAAATTTGGACATCTCCAGTTTGATAATTAACTAAGTAGTCAACTCCTTCCTGTAATACACGACCGCCAGCGGTAACAACTACAGAACCGTTAGGGATATTATATTCACCAGTTGATATGGATTGACTTTCATCACTAGCTTTATATTTTCCTCTAATATTGAATTTATTTTTTTCAACATATTTTTCTGCACTAGTCTTTCCAAAAGAATACAACTCATTGTAAACATATTTTAACTGGTTATCATTATAACTTGAAACATCATTGTAGTTTTCAACAGGACTGCTTCTAAGTTTTTCAAAAATAAACTCACCAAATGGTTCTGTATTTGGAAATATTAACAATCCGTTACTTTTATTTACAGTTACTCCGTCAACAACGTCAAAAAAACCATCTCCTCCATCACTCAAGTTTCCATTAGAGTCTAATTTATCCAAGTCAAAAACATTTAATAATCTAACTCTATCTAGATTTTGTGGCCATGATGATTCATCAAATGGTTGTAAATAGTTTAGTGGTGAAGGATTAGAATAAAAAATATCAAGCTTAAAGTCAGATGAACTAAATTCATATGTTCCAAGATTATAGATATTTTTCATCATAAGTTTCCATACTGGCTTTTGAACATTTGTGATTGTACTTTTAAGCATCTTAAGGATTAAATTATTTGTACTAACTTCTTGGTTACTAGTTACAGATGAGAAATCACCTTCATTTGAAAATTCACCAACTTGATACACACTGCCATTTATTGTATACTGGAAAGCAACTGCTACAACTTCATCGTTTTCAAGCGGTTGATTTAACGATATGTAACCTAACTTTGTATTAAATTCGTATTCGCTATCATCTAATTTTCTAGCATTTTCTAAAACCTCATAATCAGAACCTTCATTTATTAAATTACCATAGTTGGTAAATCCACTTGTTACTGTTGGAATATTTCTTATTTGGTCATTCAAAAAATTTTGACCAATATTTTTAGGGTCCAAATTATTTAGTGAATTATCAGGGTTTTGATTAATATTTCCTACAAAAAAATCATTTGCAAAATCATCAATTGAGGTGAATTCTGGAAAATTTTCTCCTAAATCTTGAAATGCAATCAAGTTTCTTACGTCATCTGTTTCTGAACTTCTGTTAGTTATCCAAACTTCAATTCTAGTTATATTAATTGGAGAATTTATATAAGGGTAATTGCTTAGAAAATTATCATAATTTAATTTAAAGTAATGAGCAAGAAAAAAATGTTTATTACTTTCATAATCCAGAGGAAAAAAAGAAAACTCACTTACAGATCCACCAGATGAAGTATTTAATGTGCTTGATTGAGATCTCTGCTCAGCAATTACTGCATCTATTGTTGTGTTACCTAACTTAAGTTGTGTTTTAAATCCAAAAAGACTTTGTGCTCCACTTATTAGTGACCCACTCACTGGCATACTGACATTACCAAGCTCCACTTTTTGTATAATATCATCTTCATTTGGGGTATAGTCCAACTTTAGGAGATTTTGAAAATCAAAATTTGATTGTGAATCATAATTAGAATTTATTTTGAACTTCGTACCAATTGTTCCATTTAAACTAAGGGATAATACTTGATTAAAATCAAGACTTACATTACTTTGATTTCTGATAGGTATAGAAGGATTATCCCTTTTGGTATACCTTGCTCCAATATCTATGGCAACCGACCCCTGCGGAAAAAGCTCTATTTCATTTCCCCCAAAGAGAGTTTCAAAAAAATTTGAGTTTAAATAGAGGTTAGGAACTAAATTTTTTTTCTCATCCTCACGCTCTGGGTCCTCAAGTATATTGATTTGATTTGTAAAGTAATTTTTTATAATAAGCGATCTGTAAAGATCTCGAAACTCACTAGGGCTGAGTATGAGGGGAGTTTTAATATTGATATCACCAATTTTTGGTTGATATATATAAGAATCAGATCCAGAATCATATTTATAATTATTTATAAAGTCAGGGAGTTTATTTAGTTTAAAATCCCCCATATATATAGTTTTATTTAGTGTGTCCAAGGTGATTGTAGTTTGGGCAACTAATAAATTTGAAAAGAATATGAGGGAAAATAAAATTATAAAAAATATTCTCTTTGTATTTGAAAAAAAATCAATCAATATCTTATAATTTGTTTAAAGCCTTTTTAATTAAACTTTCAACATCTATACCGGAATTTTGATTAAAAATTTGATTGACAACTTTATTGGTTTGTTTATTTGAGTAGCCAAGAACCTCCAAGGCTGAGATCGCTTCAATGACTGAATTATTTTGCACAAAGTCAATACTATCCTCATTTTGGAATAAGTTTAGTTTATCTTTTAACTCTAATATTAACCTTTGTGCAGTTTTTGAACCAATACCTTTAATTGATTGAATAATACTAACATCACTGGCGGAAATTGCAGAAATTATTTCTGCAGGAGTTAACGACGATAACATTGTTCTTGCTGTACTGGCCCCAATACCTGACACAGAAATCAGCTTTACAAAAAGAAATCTCTCAGACTTTTCATAAAAGCCATAAAGTGAGTGAGAGTCTTCTTTAATAATTTGGTGTGTAAATAACTTAATATTATCCTCCTCACCCAACCTAGAAAATGTGTTTAAAGAAATATTTATTAAATATCCAACTCCATTAGTTTCGATAACGACTTCAGTAGGTGTTTTTTCAATTAATAGTCCTTTAATATGAGTGATCATTTTAATTATCTCGAGATTGGGCATCAACAACTGCAATTGCTGACATATTAATTATTTCATCAACGCTAGCCTTCAGTTGCAATATGTGAACTGGTTTATCCATTCCCATCATAATCGGCCCGATTGAAAGTGCTCCATCAATTTCTTTAATTACTTTATATGTAATATTTGCGGAATCTAAATTAGGAAAAACTAAAACATTTACTTTTTGCCCAGCTAATTTTGAAAAATCAAATTTATGTTTTAGCATGTCCCTGTTTAAAGCAAAATCTGATTGAACAGGACCATCAACGACTAAGTTTGGAAAACTTCTTTTAATAAATTTAACAGCCGAAGCAACTTTATTTGCCATTGGGTGATCACTAGATCCAAAATTTGAGTATGAAAGCATAGCAACCACCGGTTGAAATCCAAACATTTTAGCAGTTTCAGCTGCCATGTTAGCTATATAACCGAGTTCATTATATTTAGGGTTAATATTTATTGATGTGTCAGCTAAAAATATTGGACCTTTGCTTGTTATCATCAAATTTGTGGCTGCAACTTTACGAACTCCTTTTGCCTTTCCAATTACCTTAAGAATTGGCTTTACAACCTCAGGGTAACTTCTAGAATATCCTGAAATTAATGCGTCAGCCTCCCCCAATTTTACCATCATTGATGCAAAGTAATCTCTTCTTCTCATTAATTGTTCAGCCTGGCCTAATGTTAATCCCTTATCTTTCCTTTGTTCAAAAAATATTTTTCCATACTTTTTAATCAATCTTTTTGATTTTTCTATACTTAAATCAATGATTTTTAGTTCGTGTGAAAATTCTAGTTCTAATTCAGATATTAGTTTTTTAATTCTTTCTTTTCTTCCAATTAAAATTGGAATTCCTATTCCCTCCTCATAAACTGTCTGAGCAGCTTTTAATACGTCCAATCTGTCGGCTTCAACGTAAACAATTTTCTTAGGATTTTGTTTTGCCTTTGCAATTAAAAGTCTTGTGATTCTATTATTATTACCTAATCTTAACTCTAAGCCCTTTCTGTACTTATCCCAATTGTCGATATTTAATTTAGCAACACCCGAATCAATTGCTGCTTTGGCTACACTTAGCGGCACAGTAGATATTAATCTTGGGTCAAAAGGTTTTGGAATTATATAATCTCTTCCAAACATCAACTTCTTTTCCTTATATACAATATTTACAATTTCGGGAACTGGTTCTTTAGCTAGTTTAGCTAGGGCATAAACAGCGGCCATTTTCATTTCTTCATTGATCTTTGAAGCTCTCACATCAAGAGCTCCTCGAAAAATAAAGGGAAAGCCTAAAACGTTGTTGACTTGATTTGGATGATCACTCCTTCCGGTAGCAATTATAATATCGTCTCTTGTTCTTTTCGCTACTTTATAGCTAATTTCTGGGTCAGGGTTAGCCATTGCAAAAACAATAGGGTTTTTTGCCATTGATAAAAGCATTTCTTTTGTCATCATATTTGCTTTTGATAGGCCTATAAATACATCTGCATCGTCAAGTGCATCAGACAATGTTTTTATAGATGTATTGTTTGTAATAAATTTTTGTTTTTCTAAGGTTAAGTTAGTACGATCAATGTTTATTGGTCCCTTACTATCAAACATTATTATATTATCCCTTTTCAATCCCAGTGCAACATAAATTTTAGCACATGAAATGGCTGCAGCACCGGCGCCACATATGACCATTTTAACTTTATCAATCTTTTTTTCTGCAAGCTCAAGGGCGTTGATTAAAGCTGCTCCGGAAATAATTGCTGTTCCGTGCTGATCATCATGCATAACAGGAATATCAAGCTCATTGACTAGTCTTTTTTCAATTTCAAAAGCTTCAGGAGCCTTAATATCCTCCAAATTAATACCACCAAACGTTGGTGCAATATTTTTTACAGTATTTATAAATTCATCAATATTCTTTGTATCGATTTCAATATCAAATACATCAATATCTGCAAAAATTTTAAACAATAAACCCTTTCCCTCCATGACTGGTTTTGATGCTAATGGACCAATATCACCTAAACCTAAAACAGCTGTTCCGTTGGAAATTACAGCTACTAAATTTGACTTCGATGTATATTTATATACATTTTCAAAATCTTCGTGAATTTCTAGACAAGGGTATGCTACACCAGGTGAATATGCAAGAGATAAATCTGTTTGCTGTGAATAGTTTTTAGATGGAATAACTTTAATTTTACCAGGACTTGGTTTTGAATGGTATAAAAGAGCTCTAATTCTATCTCGATCGTTTTTCAAAATAAATAAATTTACTTAAGCTTATAAGTATTCAATATTAAAGGTTATAATTACAATAACCAAATGAATTGATGTTATGTTTTGGCTCATTTTTTGAACCATACTATTATGTTGACAAACAAAGTTCATTTTCAAAATTTGAGAGAAGAACGTTGAATAATTAAATTATATTTACTAACCTTTTTGAAAAAAATTTTTAAAATATTAACCCTGTTTTTTGTTCTATTAGTAACAAATTCCTTATTCTCGCAATTAAGCAAAATTCACTACATACCTCCACTTACTCACGAAAGAAGTGGTAATAATTTTGATACCAATGCCCCAGAAGATCAGTGGTTTTACATATCAACACCCAGTATCAATGATGTTCCATTTACCATCAAAAGAGCAAATGGAGATGTTATGTACTCTGCTGTGGTTTCCAATGCCAATCCTTGGATTGATAGAGCTGCACCCAATGGGGTTGAATATGGATATTTATTTATTAGAAGGGAAGAGACAGAAAGTGCTGGAAATCTTGCAGGATTCATTATTGAAGCTGAAAGTGATATCTATGTTTCAGTGAGGTTTAACTCAAATGCAACAAATGGTGGAAATCAATATCATGCTGGTGCCTTAGTTAGCAAGGGAGATTCTGGTTTTGGAACAAGATTTAGGGCTGGTGCTCTACAAAATCAAACGGGAGCTCATATGAACTTTGCCTCAGTGATGGCTACTGAAAATAATACCAAAATAAACTTTACCGTTCCACAAGATGTTGAACTTCTCAGTGGTGCTACAGGAACTTTTGAAGTTACCCTAGATTACGGTCAAACATATGTTGTTGCAGCTGAACAAAATAATACGTCAAATTCTCGTGAAGGTATTATTGGTACCCTTATAGAGTCTGATAAACCAATAGTTGTTAACAGTGGTTCAGGAACTGGCTCATTTACAGCTGATGAAGGAGGTCAAGATTATGGTATCGATCAAATTGTTGGTCGTGAACTTGTTGGAAACGAATACATATTTATTAGAGGAGAAGGTGATGACGGCTGGGAAAATGTGCTGTTGATTGCTGATCAAGACAATACAAGAATTAATGTGAATGGATTGCCACTTCTTGATGATAACAATAATCAAATAGTTTTAGATAATGGTGAATTTATAATTATTGAAGGTGATAAATATCATCCTGATCGTGGAAATATGTACGTAAACAGCTCAAACCCTGAAGATAAAATATTTGCATTTCAAGGTCTTGGTGCCGTGTGGACAGGCCAAAATAACCAAAACAGAGCTGCAAGACAGGGTATGTTTTTTGTACCTCCACTTAGCTGTGCCAATGTAGGAGATGTTGATAATATCGCTCAAATAAATTTTGTTGGTAAAGAATTTGAAGATGGTGGTGCTGTTACTTTTGTTGCAAAAAAAGATTCAGCCGTAACAATTAATGGAGATCCAATTAATCAGTTTCAAACTGAAGGTCCCTACATCGTTGAAGGTAATCCAAATTACGAAACATATCTGGTTAAAAATTTAGAGGGTAATATAACAGTTCGTGGTGATGATGAGTTATATGTAGCCTATTACAACACCAACTACTCTGCTACAACTGGGGGATTTTATTCTGGATTTGCAAGACCTCCTACATTTGATTTAAATATAGAATTTGAATCATTAGGGTCTTGTATTAAAAATGATGGTTCTTCAAACGTGACTATAACGGCAACAAACTTTTCGAATTTTGATAGTATTGTTTGGCAAAAATTAAATGAAATTACCGGAGAGTTTGAGGCTACTAATTTTACAACGGCAGAATTCACACCAAATCAACCTGGTGTATACAGGCTAAAAGGAGTACTTGAGTGTACCAATATTGACTACGTTTCAGATGAAATTCCAATTAGCATATGTCCGGATGACTTTGATAATGATGGAATAATAGATAATATCGATTTAGACATTGATAATGATGGAATATCTAACTTTTATGAATCATTAGGTGATGGTAAAATATCTTTTCAAGACCCACTAAATCCTGAAATCACATTACTCAGCGGAACTGTAATTCCTGGTGTCATTAGTGGTAGTGTTGTTTCAACTAGAGATGATCATACAATTTCGAATGGCACAGTAGAGAGTTCCTTTGAATCACAAGTTGAAGCTGGTGTTGATCAAAGTTTGATTTACACACTTGACTTCTCAGAAAAGCTAAACATACTTGTATCAGACTCCAATATTGATGTAGCCCAAATAGATGGAGAAAGTTTTGTTCTAAAAAGCTTACCCTCAACAACAAATATTACATTACTAGACCCCGATGACAACCTCCTGGTTGATACTGATTTTGATGGTATTTTTGAAGATGAAACTTTAGAGTACACTTCAAACGAAATTCGATTTAAATTCAAAACCAGAACAAACCTGACTTATGCGTTCTATTCATATCAAATTGATGGTTTGAGTCTCACTCACAATTACTCTAATGTTAACGCGACTGGGGAAAGCATATACGTACCAATTGTAGCCGTAAAAGATTATAATTTAAATACAGATTCTTCAGATGAACTTGATATGTATGATTATGATAGTGATAATGATGGTTGTTTTGATGTAATAGAAGCAGGATATCCAGATGAAGATGGAGATGGTATTTTTGGAGAAGGCATACCAACAATTGAAAATGGGGGTGTTAACTCAAGGGGTCAAATAGTTTTTCCTGATTATGATCCCTCAGGTGAACCAGCAAAAGACAATGCAAATATTTATTATTTTCAAAAAGTTGGTGAACCACCCCTTATATCCACTCAACCTCAATCTGCAATAGCTTGTGAAATTGGTTCAACAGTAGAATTTACTGTTGGTGTAACAACAAATGATAATCCAATATACTCATGGTTCTATGCTACATCCTCAGATCCTAATAGCTGGATAAAAATAGAAGATAATACTCAATATACTGGCTCTAACACTGACACTCTAACAATTAGTAATGTACAGATTGATATGGACGGAAATAAATATCGTGTTGAGGTTAGTACCGACCAATATGCGTGTATCCAAATCACAAATGATGATACTACATTAGTTGTTGAAGAATCGCTTCCCACTGCCAATCAAGTTGAGGATGTAATTTTATGTGATGATAATTCTGTTGGAGATGATACTGATGGTTTTATCGGAACATTTGACTTTAGTAACTTGATTGGTGATATATTGGGACAAGATCAAAGCCCTGAAGACTTTACGGTTACTTTTCATTTATCACAAGATGAAGCTGATGACATAACCGATAGTGGAGTAGTTTTTCCATTTTCAAATACAGTTGAATTTAACCAACCCATACACGTTAGAGTTTTGAGTAACAAAACAGACTGTTTTAATTCTGATATGATATTCAACGCAATAGTAGCCCCACTCCCTGTTCTAATTAGCTCAAATATCGTTGTTGAACAGTGTGATGATGATGATAATAATGATGGTAAAACATTGTTTAATTTAACAGAATTTGAAGATGATATCTCTGAGAATCACGAAAATGAAACCTTTGAATACTACACAGATTCAAGTTTTTCTGCTGATTCATTGATTGAGAATCCAACATCCTATGAAAATGAGACTTTATTTAATCAAATCATTTATGTAAAAATATTAACAGAAAATGAGTGTTTTAGAACTGCTCAAATAGAATTAAAAATCGGAGCCAGCGCAATTGATGAAAACTTTTTATTAAAGTTTAGTGCTTGTGAAACATCACCGAGTAGTGAACAGGACGGTATCGAAAGTTGGGACTCATCAATTTTTAACGAAATTACCAATCAGCTTATTGCCTCAGATTCTAAATTTTCTGGACAAAATATTACAATACTTTATTTTAATAATAAAGAGGATGCTTTAACAAAAGCTAATGCAATCGATACAAACTCTGCATATACAAACATCACTCCTTTTCTACAAGACATTTGGGTTTCAGTTGAAATCAATGAACTAAATACAATTTCATGTTTGGGACTAAAAAAAGTGGCTGAACTCTATGTAGAGCCCAGACCGATTGCCTATCCTGTATCAATTGAAAGACAGTGTGATGGTTCTCAGGGTGATGATTCTCAGGATGGATTATACACCTTTGAAACATCATCTGTTGTTGATCAATTACTAACTGATCCCACAACTGGTGTCAAGCAAGACGAGTCTGCGTTGACCATTACATATTTTAATGAGGATGGTTCAGAAATTCCATCATCTGATTTTATTCCTAATTTCTTAACCACTTCTCAAACCATTACAATCCGAGTTGAAATTGATCCATCTTACCCTGATATTGTTAATCCTGATGGTCTTTGCTATGATGAGACAACCCTAGAATTTATTGTTGATGATACACCTGAAGCTTACCCTGTAACTGTGGAGCCTAAATGCGATGGCGAAGATGGGTATGATGACAAAGATGGCTTTAACGAATTTGATACAAGTAATATTACAGCTACCCTTCTTGGA
>CABZTM010000028.1:0-8256 GCA_902528705.1 uncultured Bacteroidota bacterium
CTTGTCCAGCAACCATGGATATTGAATTTGTTGTAAATCCACTGCCTACATTTACTGTAGATGATGACTTAACAGTTTGTATTAATCTGCCACCCATTCCAATTGGTGTAACCTCAGCAGAGGGTGAATACACCTACACTTGGACACATACTTACAATGGGGTTAACAGTCCGTTCCCAACATCAGGACCTACGATATTTATTGGTGTTGGTGGCATCTACTATGTGACAGCGACCGACGTGAATACAGGCTGTCAAAGAACATTGAGCATTTTTGTGGAAGAATCTGAAATTGCAAGTTTTGATTTAAATGATGATGGTACAATCAGCGAAGATGAATATGATCATTTTATAGATGTATCAGACATCACTGATGACAACAACAACAAAGTTAGAATAAAAAATATTGGAGATTTAGGTATGGGTGATTATGAGTTTGCATTATATGATGCTTCAGGTCCTTACCAAGTAGACCAGCTTTTTGAAAATGTTAGACCCGGAATTCATAAACTTTACATTAGAGATAAAAGAGGTTGTGGGATTTATGAGATTGATGTTTCAGTAATTGGTTACAAGAAGTTTTTGACCCCCAACGGAGATGGAATTCATGATACCTGGAAAATTTTAGGAATCAATGAATTCTTCCAGCCAAATAGTAAGATTTATATTTTTGATCGCTATGGTAAACTACTCAAAGAATTGGATCCTAAAGGATCTGGTTGGGATGGTATGTTTTCCGGAAGCCCAATGCCTCAGACAGATTACTGGTTTAGAGTATTTTTAGAAGATGGGCGTGAGTTTAAGGGACACTTTAGCTTGGTAAGAGGAAAATAATTCATCAAGTAATAAAGTTATTAGTAAATTTAGAGTACTTAATTTCCATATTCTGTTTAACATAAATATGGAAATTGATCAAAATTAAATATGATTAGATATTTTAAGATATATATTTTATTCTTATTTTTTTCATTAGCTGGTTTTAGTCAAATTAGTAAGGTTCACTACATACCACCTCTTACAAGTAACAAATCTATTGCTGGTGGTAGTTCCATTCCACTGGATCAATACATGTATTTATCTACGCCAAGTGAAAATAATGTTACAGTAACAGTAACTCCACTAAATGGTGACTCACCAACTACTTATAATGATTTAAGCAACAGTAATCCAAGAATATATGAAATTGGAAATTCCTACAGCGGTGGTTTTGTTGCATCACAACTTTTTGTCGATCATGAAACTACAGGTGGGAATACCGCATTAAACGCAGGTTTTGTAGTTGAGGCTGATTGTCCAATCTATGTTTCTATAAGGTATAATGCTGGAGCTCAAGCTGGTGCACTTGTGAGTAAAGGGGATGCATCACTTGGAACCAATTTTAGAGCTGGTATGATGACAAATGGAACTGCTCAAACAGCTAATGCACATTATACCGCAAATAGTTTCTTTTCTGTTATGGCAACTCAGGATAATACAACTGTTGCAATCGATTTACCAAATGCAATCATTGGACAAACAACTTTATCAAATTACAATTACCAAGGACCATTTACTAAAGTTCTTCAAAAACATGAAAGTATGATTTTGTCCTTGGACTTCTTAAATACTAATGCAAACAACGAAGGTGCCCGAAACTCATTAAATGGGGCTTTGATTCGGTCTGTAGACGAAAATGGAACAGAAGATGGCACAAAACCATTAGTTGTCAATGTTGGTTCAGCAAGTGGATCTTTCACATCAACCGGTAGTGGACATGATCACGGAATAGACCAAATTGTTGGATTAGACAGGGTTGGACACGAATATATTTTTGTAAGAGGAAATGGTCAGAATTTAAATGATGGTGGTCAATTAGAAACTCCACTGATTATTGCGACAAAAGATAATACTAGTTTATATATTAATGGTAGCAACACAGCTGCAGCAACTATTGATGCAGGAGATTTTTGGTTAGCAACAACAGACTATTGGTCCTCACAAGATCAAGGTGCTACAATGTATATTAGGACTCAAGACAAAAACTATCCAGTTTATGCTTATCAGGGGGTGGGTGGTAATGGTGATTCTGAAGCAAACCAAGGAATGTTTTTTGTTCCTCCAATTTCTGAAGATGCTAATGATGATGTAAATAATATACCAGATATTGATTACATCGGAAATGATCCATATCAAGAACAAGCAGGTGTATCAATAGTAACTAATAGTGATGCAACAATTACAATTTCTCAAAATGGTGCTGCATACGATGTGAGTTTATTGAACCCTGTTAATGTAATTGGAAGACCCGAATATAAAGCCTATACTGTAACAAACCTTGCTGGTGATGTTAGTGTAACATCATCTGGTGAATTGTATTTGGCATACTTCAACACTCGGGGCGCTGCAACGAGTGGTGGTTTTTATGCTGGATTTGCATCACCACCTAATGCGGAAATTGATTTAGGAATTAATGCATTGGGGAACTGTTTACAAACTGACTCTGAGGGAAATGTTACGGGGTCTAATATAACGCTTCAAATAACTAATGCCTCAGGATTTGATACCTATGTTTGGGAAAAGTATAACCCAAACTCTAATATTTGGGAAGCAGCTCCCGGTAATTCAACTGACTCTGAAACTTATATTCCTCAGTCCGAAGGTGAATACAGGTTAAAAGGATCTATCACATGTTTAGACTTAGATCAATTCTCTGGGATCATTCCTGTTAGTATATGTCCTGAGGATTCTGATCAAGATGGTGTAATTGATAACTTGGATTTAGATCTCGATAATGATGGAATTTTAAATTCTGTAGAATCATCAGGAAATCTAACTTTTGATATTGCTGTGGTTGATGAGCCACTATTTAAAAATAGTGATGGTAATCTAGTAGAAATCAATACTGATGTTGAAAGATATTATAATCAAACTGGAGAGACTCAAAGTACAATTTCAGGTGCAAATAATGGTGAAATTTCTTTCTCGCTTGAAGCCTCAATCAATGCTAAGATTACATATGAAGTAAAAAACAATGATGAACCATTAAACTATAGGTTTTCAGGAAGATCAGAGACCGTAACACCTGGTGACTATTTTGAAATAAGTGTTTTTCCTTCATCAAAAAATATTACTCTTGTTGACCCTGAAGACCAATTATTAATTGATAATAACTATGACGGTGAAACTTTTAGTGATGGCATAACCACCTACACAGCAAACTTAATAAGATTCAAGTACAAGAATGATACGAATAATCCATCTTATCAGTTTATTGCTTATGATGTTAACGGATTAAAAATAAGCGCTGGTGCTGACGAAACTACAAGTGTTTCAGAATTCACAGGCTTAATAGAAATTCTTGATTATAAAAAGAATTCCGATGAAAATGAAACAAATTCAGATGATTTATATGACTATTATGATAGAGATAGTGATGGTGATGGTTGTGATGATGTTATTGAGGCTGGATTTAATTATGAAAACTTTGTTGGTGATCCAGATGGTGATGGCATCCTAGGAACCTCTCCTCTAAACAACAATAATGCTGGAGTAATTAACGAACAAGGTCTTGTGGTCAGTCACTTCGAGGCAGGGGGGTATGATATAAATCCAGCACAAAATTCTACTGGTAATTATTTATTTCAAACACCCGGATCTCCTGTATCAATTACTACTCAGCCATCATCAGCCAGTGGTTGTGAGGGTAGTACAATTGAGTTTGAAGTTGTTGCATCATCACAAACAGAAATAACTTACCAATGGCAATTTTTTAATGTTGATCAAAATGATTGGGAAAATATAGTTGAAGGGGGCTCATACAGCGGAACGAATACTAGTAAATTAGTTTTGTCAAATGTTTCCACAAACATGGATGGCAGGTACAGAGTTCTATTAAATGATGAAGAATATCTGTGTGAGACAGGTACTGATCCAAATGTTAATCTTAGTGTAAACCTTGCACCTGAAAACCCCATAGTTCAACAAATTCAAACATTTTGTCAATCTGATACTCCTACTATATCAAACTTAACTGCATCAAATATTGGTAATAATACTCTTTATTGGTATGAATCCGTTGATGCTACTGATCCTTTAGATCCAAATACAGAACTGGAACACAATAAATTCTATTATGGTGAATTTGTTGATGAAGAGGGTTGTGTTAGTTCTGGTAGAACTGAAAGTAAAGCATTTGTATCAAACCCAGTACTCAGTGCAAGTAATGATATAATTTGTGTTGATGATACATCCACTCTAACAATTGAAAATGTTGCCAAAACTGCTGCAGATTTCGCAGCTGATAATGATCTTATTTTTATAACTAATAATGGTTCTCCCGTTACATATTCAACCCAATACGGAGATACTTATTTTTTAATCCAGTCTGGGACAGGTCAAACTAATAATACACCTATCGGCTGGGATGCTGCAAAAAATCTAACCGATAGTTATAACACAGGAGATAGCTATTCTAGTGCAAGAATGTATATTATTTTAAATGCTGATATGGAAAAAGCTGTTTATGATGGTTTAGAATCAATGAACTTGACAGGAAATGATGGTATATATTTTTGGCTTGGACTCTATCAAGATGAAAATGATCCCGAATATGCTGAACCTGGTAATGCATCTCAAAACTGGGGAGGTTGGAAATGGGTAAATGGAACTAAACTCAAAGATGGTTATATAAATTTTTATGGAATGAATAATGATAATCCAATTGAACCAAATGATTGTTGTAGCAATAATATTGATGGACAAGAAAATTATGGTCAATTTGAATTTGGTAATAATGGTATTGAATGGAATGATATTCCAGTTGATGATGTTGGGGGTAATTCTTGGCCCTTATTTGAATATACTGGGTCTTCTGATATAATATGGGGATATTATGATGAAAATGGAAATGAGGTTATAATTCCAAACGTAAGCACTTCGTCACTGGAAGTAAGCCCAATACAAACAACCACTTATTTTGTAAAAGTAACCACAAATGGGGTTGAGTGTTTAACAGAAACAACAATAACAGTCAATCCAAATCCAACAGCAGAAACCATTGGTGACCTAGAGTTTTGTGATGATGAAAATGATAATGATGGTAACAATGGAAGTATTATAATTCAAAAGGAAGTATTTGACTCACTAATCCCAAATATTCTTGGCGAAAATCAATCTCAAAGTGATTATACAGTTACATTTTATGAAACTATTGAAAATGCTACAAATGGAGAAAATGAAATAACGTTCCCATATACAAACCCAGCAAAGGATGCTGGTGAGCCTCACTATGCTTTGAATACAACTCAAATCTTTGTGAGAGTTCAGAATAATGAAACTGGATGTTTTAATGCTGAAACATCATTTAATATTAATATTAAGCCGTTGCCTATTACTTTTCCAGTTGATGATATCATTATTTGTGATGATGATAGAGACGGTTTTGTCTCGTTTGATCTTGAGTCCAGAACAGACTTATTAAGATCTGGAGATGAGACTACCGATCCAAATGATATTGATAATCAAAGTCCCAATGATTTTAAGATTACATATCATTTGAGTATTGAAGATGCAAATGATTTAACTAATACTGGTCTAGTAAGTCCATATACAAATACAGTGAAAGACATTCAAACAATTTTTTATCGAATACTTAAAACTGAAGGCTCCGACTCAGGCTGCTATAAAACAGGAGAAGCTTTTGATATTGTAGTTGAGGCTTTACCATTTGCGAATACTGTCACGATTGGAAGGGAATGTGATGGTGCTGCTGGAGATGACTCTCAAGATGGTATTTTCCCATTTGATACTTCGGGAATTCAAGAAACTCTATTAAATGGTCAAACTGATGTAACCACTTATTATTATGATAAGGATGATAATTTTATTGGAAATACATTACCAAATCCGTTCGAAACTGCATCTCAAATCATTAAAATCCAGGTTGAAAATAATACAGATCAAAAATGTTATGATGAAACTACCCTTGAATTTATTGTAGATGATAGCCCCGAAGTTTATGATGTTATTATCCCAATACAATGTGATGATGGTGATAATGATACAGATGGTTTCTCTGAATTTGATACGTCCAATATCACGCAAACATTACTAACAAATCCAGAAACAGATTCCACACAAAGTTTGGATGATTTTTCTGTTTCCTATCAATATGTTGATGAAAATGGAAATACAATTAATGCTGCAGAACTTCCAAACCCTTTCAATACAAAAACTCAAACAGTTGTTGCCACAGTTACTAATGTACTGAACAGCTCATGTACGATAACAAAAGATATTGAATTTGTAGTTGAGGATCTGCCTGTTGCTAATACTGTCACGATTGGAAGGGAATGTGATGGTGCTGCTGGAGATGACTCTCAAGATGGTATTTTCCCATTTGATACTTCGGGAATTCAAGAAACTCTATTAAATGGTCAAACTGATGTAACCACTTATTATTATGATAAGGATGATAATTTTATTGGAAATACATTACCAAATCCGTTCGAAACTGCATCTCAAATCATTAAAATCCAGGTTGAAAATAATACAGATCAAAAATGTTATGATGAAACTACCCTTGAATTTATTGTAGATGATAGCCCCGAAGTTTATGATGTTTTAATTGATAGTCAGTGCGATGATGGACCAAGTGATATTGACGGGTTTTCTGAATTTGATACGTCCAATATCACGCAAACATTACTAACAAATCCAGAAACAGATTCCACACAAAGTTTGGATGATTTTTCTGTTTCCTATCAATATGTTGATGAAAATGGAAATACAATTAATGCTGCAGAACTTCCAAACCCTTTCAATACAAAAACTCAAACAGTTGTTGCCACAGTCACTAATGTACTGAACAGCTCATGTACGATAACAAAAGATATTGAATTTGTGGTTGACCCATTACCTGTTATCAAACAAAATATAATAATTGTTGAGCAGTGTGATGATGATGAAAACAACGATGGTATAACACTACATAATTTGACTGAATATGAAGAACTTTTTTCTGATGATTATCAAAATGAAGCTTTTGAATATTACACAGATGAGGGATTAACCAACAAAATTGAGGATCCAACAAACTATTACAATGTTGCTCTTGAGGATTTGGTTTGGGTAAAAGTTACAACAGAAAATGGATGTATCAGAACATCAAAAACACAAAATGGTGATGATAGGCTGCAAATTGATATTACGGTTGGGGCGAGTGAAATTCCAACTACTTTCATTCAAGATTACAATACCTTATATACTGTTTGCGACGATGATTTTGGGTCAGAACAAGATGGTATTTCTGTTTTTTCTAACTCAGTACTAAATGATATAGTTACCAAATTGAGAGCATCAAGAGAAATTTTTCAAGATCAAAATATCAGAATATCGCTTCATACGAACTCACAAGATGGTTTAACAGGTGAAAATCCAATAGACCTAGCTCAAGATTTTATCAATATCTCACCTTACACACAAGAGATTTGGGCAAGAATTGTAAATGTGGACATAACTACATTTACATGCCTCGGTTACGCCAAGGTTGCTGAACTCTATGTAGAGCCTAGACCGATTGCTTACCCTGTATCAATTGAAAGACAGTGTGATGGTGCAAGTGAATTAGATACAGACTCTCAAGATGGTCTTTTTCCATTTGATACATCAACTGTTATTGATCAATTACTAACTGATCCCACAACTGGTGTCAAGCAAGACGAGTCTGTGTTGACCATTACATACTTTAATGAAGATGGTTCAGAAATTCCATCATCTGATTTTATTCCTAATTTCTTAACCACTTCTCAAACCATTACAATCCGAGTTGAAATTGATCCATCTTACCCTGATATTGTTAATCCTGATGGTCTCTGCTATGATGAGACAACACTAGAATTTATTGTTGATGACACCCCTGAGGCATATCCTGTAATTATTACCCCTCATTGTGATGGAGATGATGGAAATAGTGATATCGATGGCTTCGATGAGTTTGATACAAGCGATATTACAGCTACCCTTCTTGGACCAGACCAAAGTTTGGATGATTATACTGTTGTTTATCAATATATTGATGAAGCTGGCAATTTATTATCAGCCAACGAACTTAGAAATCCATTCAACACTCAAACTCAAACGGTAACTGCAACAATCACAAATAATCTTAACCCGTCTTGTCCAGCAACCATGGATATTGAATTTGTTGTAAATCCTCTGCCTACATTTACTGTAGATGATGACTTAACAGTTTGTATTAATCTGCCACCCATTCCAATTG
>CABZTM010000029.1:0-8078 GCA_902528705.1 uncultured Bacteroidota bacterium
TTTAAGTTTATGAAAGATCAGATAAAGACTGGAAGACAAGTTTACATTGTTTACCCACTCATTGAAGAGTCTAAAAAGATGGATTTAAAAAACCTTGAAGATGGATTTGAGAGTGTTTGTAGATATTTTGATAATGAGAACTACGCAATCGGAGTACTTCATGGAAAAATGAAATCTGAAAACAAAGATTTTGAAATGAATAGATTTGTTAATGGTGAAACAAATATTTTAGTATCTACAACCGTAATTGAGGTAGGTGTTAATGTTCCAAATGCATCTGTCATGGTTATAGAAAATGCTGAAAGATTTGGATTGTCTCAACTTCATCAATTAAGAGGAAGAGTTGGAAGAGGAGAGTATAATAGTTATTGTATTTTAATGACAAAAGATAAAATGAGTCCTGATGCTGAAACTAGAATAAATGCAATGGTATCCACAAATGATGGGTTTAAGATCTCAGAAATTGATTTAAAACTAAGAGGACCTGGTGATATACTTGGGACACAACAGAGTGGTGTGGTTGATTTTAAAATAGCAGATTTAACAAATGATTTGAAAATTTTTGATTTAGCTAAAAAAGAGGTTAAAAAACTAATTAGCAATGATCCAAAGTTAAAACATCCTAATAACATAACAATTAGACAAGAGTTGCTAGAATTTTATAATAATAAATCTTGGAGTAGTATTGGTTAATAAATTTACTTGTTAATTGTATATTTGAGTGATGAAAATTTCTTTTAACTGGATAAAAGAACTTCTAAATCAAAAACTATCCGTCGATGAAACATCAGATTTATTGACGGATATAGGTCTTGAGGTAGAAAAAATTCATGAATATAATTCACAACCAAATACAGATTTAACGCAACTTATTGTTGGAAAAATTATTAAGTGTGAAAAACATCCGAATGCCGATAAATTAAAGTTAACTACAGTTAATATTGGCAGTAAAAAATTAAAGATAATTTGTGGTGCACCAAATGTAGATATAAATCAAAATGTTGTTGTTGCCCCTGTTGGATCCACTTTATTCACATATCAAAATGAAAAAATTAAAATCAAAAAGGCAAAGATAAGGGGTATTGAAAGTGAAGGCATGATTGTTTCTGAGTTAGAGATTGGTCTCAGTAACAAACATAAAGGTATTATAGTCTTAAATGGTAATCCAAAAATTGGTAGTGATTATTCAAAAAAAATTAAAACATACAAGGATACAGTTTTTGAAATTGGAATTACACCAAATAGGTCAGATGCATTAAGTCATTTCGGTGTGGCAAGAGACTTAAGAGCTGCTATTTCACACAGAAATAAAAGAAAAATTGACTTAATTACACCATCCATCTCAAATTATACTACACAAGGTATAAATACAAATTTAACGATTAAAATAGTTGATTCATTTGCATGTAAAAGGTTTTGTGGATTAATAATTAAGAATATAAATATTACAAATTCTCACCCTGATATTTACAATAAGTTAACAGCTTTAGGTATAAAACCCATTAATAATATTGTTGATATTACTAACTATGTAATGCATGAGTTAGGTCAACCGTTGCATGCCTACGATTTCGAAAAAATTAAAACAAAAAAAATTGAAATAAAGAAAATAAAGGATAAATCAAAGTTTACAACTCTTGATGAAGAAAAAAAACATTATTCCAATAATGATCTATTTATTTGTGATTCAGACGAACCAATGTGTTTGGCAGGAATTATGGGAGGATTACATCATTCTATCTCTGACGAAACAACTTCAATTCTTCTAGAATCTGCTTATTTCGACCCTGTTGGAATAAGAAAATCTTCAAAAAAATCTGGGATATCATCGGATTCATCATATAGGTTTGAAAGAGGAGCAGATATTAATATGACGGATTATGCTTTAAAAAGAGCAGGTTCATTGTTGAAAGAATATTATAATGTCGAGATTATTTCTAATATTATTGATGATTATCCGAATAAAATTGAAGAAAAAAATATTTCTATAAATTTTGAAAATTTTAATAAAATTATCGGAGTTGATATTGACAAGGTTGAAATAAAATCAATTTTAAATTTACTAGACTTTAAAATAAATTCCATAAATGATACTAGTGCAGGAATTACTATCCCTAATTATAGACATGATGTCACAAGGGAGTGTGATGTAATTGAGGAAGTTTTAAGAATATTTGGTTACAATAATATTCAAACCTCACCTAAACTCAATATTTCCGTAATCAAAAATCAAAAAAAAGAATTGTATTATAATAATTTAATAGCAAGTTTTCTTTGTGATATGGGCTTTAATGAGTTAATGAATAATTCTTTAGTTAAAGAAAATAACATAAATAATAATATGTCAATAAATCTAATTAATTCAATTAGCCAAGATATTTCAGTTATGAGAACAGAATTAGTTAGTGGTATTCTTAAAACAATCGAGTATAACATAAATAGAAAATCTACAAAAAATAATTTCTTTGAATTTGGTTCAACTTATCATAACTATAAAGGAAATTATGAACAAAATAATAAATTGTCAATAGTGATGTGTGGAGATTTAATCAACAGCAATTGGTTACATCAAGGGTTGAAATCAAACTTTTTTTATCTAAAAAATATTGTATTAAATATTTTTGAAAAATTTAATTTAAGTTTCGATGAAGAAATTATTGATGATGGAATTATTTTTAAAAAAGGTAATAAAGAGATATCATCAATTGTAAGTTTAGATAAATCGTTAATGAACAAAATATCTATATCAAAAGATATTTTCTGTGCTACTATTGATACAACTCAACTTTTTAAAAATATTAATAACAAATATTTTAACGTTAGTCAAATATCAAAATTCCCAATAGTTAAAAGAGATTTCTCTTTTATTCTAGATAATGAAGTAAGTTATAAGAGTATTAAAGACTGTGTATTATCAATAAATGACAACTTAATTAAAGAAGTGAAATTATTTGATGTTTTTAAAGACGGTAAAATTGAAAAATCAAAAAAATCAATCTCTATTTCGGTATTGTTAAGCTCAGAGCAAAGGACGTTGAATGAAAAAAACATTGAAAAAATCTCCAAAAAAATAGTGACTAGTATGGAAAAAAAATTTAATGCTACTTTACGTGATTAATATATTTTTTCTCTGATAATTTTTACTTTCTCATCATTTAAATATTCTTCAAAGGTCATTAGTTTATCAATATAGCCTTTAGTTCCAATTTCGATTACTCTATTCCCTACAGAATTCGCAAATTGAAAATCTTGCGTAGTTAGGAAAATATTTCCTTTAAAGTTAATGAGAGAATTATTTAAAGCTGTAATACTCTCTAAATCCAAATGATTAGTTGGTTCATTTAATATTAAAAAATTTGATTTTTCCATCATCATTTTTGATAGCATGCATCTTACTTTCTCTCCTCCTGAGAGCACTTTGCATGATTTTAAAGCCTCCTCTCCACTAAAAAGCATTTTACCCAGAAAGCCTCTGATATAAACTTCTTCCCTTTCCTCGTCATTTTTTGACCACTGCCTTAACCATTCAACTAAACTTAAATTTTTTTCAAAAAAACTATCATAATTTTCAGGGATATAAGATTTAGAAACTGTTGTACCCCACTTAACTTTTTCATTGCTTAATAAAATTTCACTGTAGAATGAGTCAATAATTTTTGGGTTTTTTGAGTAAAAAATTACTTTGTTACCATTATTAATAATTGTATTAAAATTACTAATTAGTGAAGTATTCATTGATTCAATATTAAGTATCTGATCACCTAAACTTCTTTCAATTTCAAAAATTATCGCTGGGTATCTCCTTGATGAGGGTTTAATATCTTCAATATTTAATTTTTCAATCATCTTTTTCCTAGATGTAGCCTGTTTTGATTTAGCGACGTTAGCACTAAATCTTGCAATAAATTCTTCTAATTCTTTCTTCTTTTCTTCAGCCTTTTTATTTTGTTGTGCTCTTTGTTTGAGAGCTAATTGACTTGATTCATACCAAAAAGTATAATTCCCAGAGTAGTGTGATATTTTGCCGTAATCAATATCAGAAATATGAGTACAAACTGAGTCTAAAAAATACCTATCATGTGAAACTACTATAACAGTATTTTCATAATTTGACAAGAAAAGTTGAAGCCATTTTATGGTTTCAAAATCCAAATTATTTGTAGGTTCATCCATTATAAGAATATCTGGGTTACCAAAAAGGGATTGAGCCAATAAAACTCTTACTTTCAATTTTAAATCTATTTCTGAAAGTTTTCTATGATGAAGGCTTTCCTCAACACCTAGCTGAGAAAGTAGAGATGCGGCTTCACTATCTGCATTCCATCCATCCATTTCCTCATACTTATTCTGAAGATCTCCAACCTTAATTCCATCCTCATCTGTAAAGTTTTCCTTAGAATAGAGAAAATCCATATCTTTTTTAATTTCATACAAGGATGAATTACCCATAATTGTAGTGTTCAAAACAGTATGATCATCATAAGCGTTTTGATTTTGCTCAAGAATTGACAATCTATTTCCTGGTTCAATATTAACAGAACCACTATTTGGCTGAATCTCACCAGAAAGAACCTTTAAAAAAGTGGATTTTCCTGCGCCATTTGCACCAATTATGCCATAACAATTACCTTTTTTGAAGGTTACATTAACTTCATCAAATAAAATTCTTTTTCCAAATTGGATTGATAAGTTGCTTGTGCTAATCATAAATTATTTTTTGTTTAATGTAAAGTGGTCATCTAAAAATTTCTTTAATCCAATGTCTGTTAAGGGATGTTCAAATAATTTCAGAATTGAATTTAAGGGTGAGGTAATTACATCTGAACCAATTTTTGCACAATTAATTATATGAATTGGTGATCTTATTGAGGCTGCTAAAATTTGAGTATTTATATTATAATTATCATAAATTTTTCTTATATCAGAAATAATTTTTAAACCCTCAATTGATATATCATCCAATCTACCAATAAATGGAGACACATATGTTGCACCCGCCTTAGCAGCAACTAGAGCCTGACCGGGTGAAAATATTAGAGTACAATTGGTTTTAATATTTTTAGATGAAAAATATTTGATAGCCTTTATTCCATTCTTTATCATAGGAACTTTTACTACAATTTTTTTATCCAATTGACTTAGTTTTTCACCTTCACTTATAATTCCATCAAGATCTGTAGATATTACCTCTGCTGAAACATCACCATTTACCAAAGAACATATTTTTTTGTAATGTTCTGAAATATGTTTTTCCCCTTTTATTTTTTCTTTTGCCATTAGAGACGGATTTGTTGTTACACCATCTAAAATCCCATAATTTTGAGCTTCTTTAATTTCATTTAAATTAGCAGTATCTATAAAAAATTTCATTTACAATTTGTTAAACTTGTTCAAGATTTTTTCGAAAACTAAATCTGGTAACACCTTCTTCAAAATTATTGAAAATTTTTGCAATGGTTTACCAACGACATAATGAATTTTAGGGTTATTTTTATTTATAATCCTAAAAATTAATTTTGAAACTTTTAAAGGATCTATTCCTCCTATCTCAACATCTTCATTCATGCTTTTCCATGTTTTGTAATATTTTTTAAAATAGATAGAATTTTTATCATTAAATGAATCTATTCTTCTTGAAACGAGATCTGTTTTAACATCTCCTGGAGCAACATTCACAACCTTTATTCCATAATCTTTTATTTCTGACCTTAATGATTCAGTTAATATTTCTAGCGCACTTTTGGATGCACAAAAAATACCTCTAAATGGTAGCCCTATATATCCAGCAATTGATGTTATATTAATAATTAACCCACTATTATTTTTTCTCATTACAGGTAATGTGTTTTTTATCATTTCGATTGGTCCAAAAAAATTTGTACTGAAGAGTGATTCTATATCCTCAATTCTAGACTCTTCAACGGGTCCTGTATATCCGATACCAGCATTGTTAATTAGAACATCTATTTTACCCTCATTGGTTGTAACATAATTTACTAAATCTAGAATATCGCTTTTTTTATTAATATCAGATTTGACTAGTGTAAACTCTGACTTAGGATATTTTTCTGGCTTCCTACTAGTACCATAAACAATGTACCCCTTTTCTCTTAAGTAGTTTCCTATTGATTTTCCTATTCCTGATGAGGCCCCTGTTATTATGATGACTTTTTTCATTAAAAAAGGGCAAGTAACTTATATCACACCGCTACGACCATCTACCCTTGCTGTGTTCCCACCCTGGGGGATTAAATAGGAGCTGGTTGCATAAGGCCTGCCCAAAACAAATATAAGTATGTTTTAATAAATGTTTAATAATATTTAATTTTAATGATTAAATGATGAAACATATTTTATTCATATTAGTTTTTATTTTTTCATGTAATCAAAAGTCTAAAGATATATTAACATTAAGTATTAGCTCTAGTGATGTAATCTATACTAAAAACTCTCAACTATCCCTTTCATGTGAATTAAATGATATTAATATTGATAATACCAACATTAAATACTATTTCAACGACAAGGAGATAAAGGAAAATATTTTATTGTCTAATTCAAAACTTGGAACTAATACAATCAAAGCTCAATTAAAGGTTGACGATTTAACATTAACAACAAAAAAAAATATTGACATATATAGTGATACTAAGCCAATAATCTATAAATATGAAATACTTAATGAATATCCCCATGACATATCATCCTATACCCAAGGCTTGGAATTCTATAAAGAATTTTTGTTTGAAAGTACTGGTTTAAATGGTTATTCAGCTATTAAAAAAATAGATCTTTTTAATAATAAAGTTGTTGTGGAAAAATATTTAGATGATAAATATTTTGGTGAAGGCTTAACTGTTATTAATGACAATGTCCTTCAGCTAACATGGAAAAATAAAATTGGTTTCATTTATGATCCAAATAGTCTAGATTTAATTAATTCATTTAATTATGATAAAAATACTGAAGGATGGGGATTGGCTAATGATAGTGAGTTTCTATATCTCTCTGATGGCTCATCTAAAATAAGAATCATTGATCCTGAAACCTTTCTTGAAATTGACTCTATTGAAATTGTTACAGAAACAAAAAAAATCAAGAACATTAATGAATTAGAGGTTGTTGATAATTTAATTTATGCAAATACATACCAATCAAATAAAGACGTTGTTTTGGTGATTGACAAAAAAACTGGTAAAGTAATAGGCTTAATAAACTTTGATGGTTTACGAAATAAAGTAAAAAAGCACCCTGAATTAGATGTGCTAAATGGAATTGCTTATAATAAGAAGAGAAATAGTTTTTTTGTTACTGGAAAAAAGTGGGATAAAATATTTGAGGTTAAAATAATTAAGGAATAAATAGTGGTCTATCTTTCATCATCTTATTTACATCCATCTTTACTTCAGCTAATATTTTTTTGTTGGTGTAGTTTGTTATGACCTTATCAATCATATCAACAACATTAATTATATCTAAATTATTTAGGCCTCTTGTTGTTATTGCCGCTGTACCAAATCTAATTCCAGACGTAATGAATGGTGATTTGTCATCAAATGGAACCATATTCTTATTTGCTGTAATATCAGCTTTAACTAGAGCACTTTCAGCATCTTTTCCAGTAATATTTTTATTTCTTAAATCTATTAACATAAGATGATTATCAGTTCCATTAGATACGACATCATATCCTCTAGACATAAACTCGTTGCACATAGTTAGAGCGTTATTTTTAACCCTTTCTATGTAGTTATAAAAACTTAAATCTAATGCTTCACCAAAACCCACTGCTTTTGCAGCAATTACATGTTCGAGTGGACCACCTTGATTTCCAGGAAATACTGCTAAGTCAACTAATTTTGACATCATTTTTAAATTTCCATTTTTAAATTTTAATCCGAACGGGTTTTCATAATCCTTTCCAATCAATATCAACCCCCCTCGAGCTCCCCTCAAAGTTTTGTGTGTAGTGGTAGTAACAACATGGCAATATGGAATTGGGTCGCTAAGAAATTTTTTAGCAATTAGACCAGAGGGATGTGATATATCTGCGAGAAGAAATGCACCTACTTCATCAG
>CABZTM010000030.1:0-7780 GCA_902528705.1 uncultured Bacteroidota bacterium
AACCTTACTTTCCAAAACTTCATTCAATTGAATGTAGAATTAATGCTGAAGATTCAGAAAATAACTTTAGACCGTCACCAGGATTGATAACAAACCTGCATTTACCGGGAGGTCACGGTATACGTGTTGATACGCATGTTTATAGTGGTTACACAATTTCACCAAATTACGATTCAATGATTGCTAAAATAATAACTACTGATCAAAAGCGGTCTGAAGCAATTAACAAAATGCGACGAGCTCTTGATGAATTTGTCATTGAGGGTATAAAAACAACGATCCCATTTCACAGAAAGTTAATGGATAATGAAAAATATTTAAAAGGAGACTATACTACAAAATTTATGGAGGATTTTGAATTTTAATTTATAAATCCTTTATCAATAAGCAGTTTCATTATTTGTATAGTATTAGTTGCCGCTCCCTTTCTCAAATTATCAGAAACTACCCACATATTTAAACTATTCTCACAGGAATTATCTCTTCTAACTCTTCCAACATAAACGTAATCTTTTCCTTGTGAACTTAAAGGCATTGGATAAAGATTTTCAGATGGATTATCTTCTAAAATGACACCATCAGAATTTTTTATCATTCTTTTTATGTCATCAATTTTAAATTGATTTTCTAAGGTTAAATTTATTGATTCACTGTGCCCCCCAGAAATTGGTAATCTTACAGCAGTAGCGGTTATTGATATATTAGAATCAAGTATTTTGTTAGTTTCATTAACCAATTTCATTTCTTCTTTGGTATAACCATTTTTTTCAAATTCATCACAATGTGGTATAGCATTCTTATATATTTGATAAGGATAAACTTTTTCAGTTTCAACACTATTTTGTTCCCCCTCTAATTGAGCAATTGCCTTTCTGCCGGTTCCGGAGATAGATTGATATGTTGAGACAATAATTCTTAAAATATTATATTTTGCATGAATAGAATGAATTGCCATAACCATCTGTATGGTTGAACAATTTGGATTTGGTATTATTTTGTCATTTTTTTCTAAGATATGACCATTGATTTCGGGTACGATCAGTTTTTTTGTCTTATCCATTCTCCAAGCGGAAGAATTATCAATTACGTAAATTCCCTTAGCAACAAAAATCGGAGCCCACTTTAATGATAAATCTTTTCCAGCACTGAAAATTGCAACATCAATTTCTTTTTCCACAGAATTTTCGATAGAAATTATTGTAATCTCTTGATCACGAAACCTTATACTTTTTCCAATAGATTTTTTTGATGCAATCGCATAAATGTTATCAAAATCAAATTCAAGTTTTTCTAGTATTTCTAAAATTACTTGACCAACTAGACCTGTAGCCCCAACTATTGCGATGTTCATAATTCAAATTTAATTTAAAATTATTTTATAAAAATCCTTTTTATTCTGTTCGATAGGGAGGTTAATACCTCATAAGAGATCGAACTATTTTGTTTTGCAAGTTGATCTGCATTTTGATTATTAGAATCAATTATAATTACTTCATCTCCTTCTGCACATTGAATTTTTGAAATATCAACCATCAACATATCCATACATACATTTCCAATTATTTTAGCTTTCATTCCATTAATATTTAAACTTGCTCTCCCATTTCCAAAACTTCTGCTGATGCCATCTGCATGTCCAATTGGAATAATTCCAACTCTAGTATCTTTTGCTGCAATAAATCCTCTGTTATAACCAACTGAATCTCCTTTTTTAATTTCATGGATTTGTGAAATAATAGACTTTAAGCTTAAAACTGGTTTAAAAAACTTCTCATATTTATCATCATTTCCATACCCATATAACCCAATACCAGTTCTTACCATATCATATTGAAACTTACTATAATTCATAACACCAGATGTATTTAGTAGATGTTTTTTAAAGTTCATTTGAAAAATAGTTGACATTTTTTTAGATATTTTTTCAAATAATTTAATTTGATTCTGAGTAAAGTCTTTTTCATTAAAATCTTCAGATGCACCTAAGTGAGAAAATATATATTTTATTTTGACGCTCTTAAAACATGAAATTTTTCTGTAAATATCCTCAACATCACTAAATGAAAAACCAAGTCTATTTAGTCCTGTATTGAATTTTAGATGAAAGGGATACTCTTTTAGATTACCACTTTTTTTTAGAAAAGACTCTAAAATTCTGAAGGAGTATATGTTGGGTTCAAGTTCATATTTAAAGATCTCATCAAAATCGTCCTTTTGAGGATGTAATACCAAAATTGGAGTAGTTATCCCTGCCTTTCTTAATTCTATTCCCTCATTTGAATATGCAACTGCTAAATAGTCTACCTCATTATCCTCTAGTCTTTTGGCTATTTCAATTGGTTCAGATCCATAACCAAAAGCTTTTACAACACATAATATTTTTGTTTTTTCTGAAATTTTACTTCTTATAAAATTCAGATTATGCTCTAAGTTTTTAAGATTAATTTCTATATGAGTATTCTGAATAATCAATTTTTTTTCTTCTTCATTTTTGATACAAAGGCTTCACGTGATAGAGGCTCATATTCATTCTTTTCACCCAACATTACAGTATCATCATTATTTGATTTTCTAAAGCTGTAGTTTGCAGGTTTACCTGTTTCAGTACATATTGCATGAACTTTTATTACATCTTCAGCAATTGCCATTAATTTTGGCATGGGTCCAAAAGGTTTCCCTAAGTAATCCATATCTAAACCAGCAATTATAATTCTAATTCCTTTATTTGCTAGTGTGTTGCAAACTTCAACAATATCTTCAGAAAAAAACTGAGCTTCATCAATTGCAATTACATCACAATGAATGGAATGGTTAATAATTTCATCAGCATTTTTAATATTAATAGCATCAATGCTTTTTTTGCTGTGAGAAAGAATTTTATTCTCTTCATTTCTTTTATCAATTTCTGGTTTAAAGACTTTGTAGTTTAGATTTGTGTTATTAAGTTCTTGTATCCTTCGAATTAATTCTTCAGTTTTCCCAGAAAACATAGAACCACATATGACCTCAATACTACCCATTTACCTTAAATTATTTGAAAATTTATTATTTAACAACATCATTAGTTATTATTTTAGACAAAGATAATTTTAAATGTCAAAACTATTTTTAATTCCAACACCAATTGGAAATTTAGCAGATATTACAGCCAGATCAATATCAACTCTCTCCGAAGTTGACTATATTTTATGTGAAGATACAAGACGTACAGTCAAATTAATGATCCATTTGAATATTAAAAAAAAGCTCAAGTCTTTTCATAAGTTTAATGAACATTCAAAAATTAAAAATATAATTGATGATTTAAAAAAAGGGCTAACTATTGGTCTTGTTTCTGACGCCGGTTCACCAGGAATCTCCGATCCTGGATATTTAATTGTTAAAAACTGTTTAGAGAGTAACATTGAAGTAGAGTCTTTACCTGGACCTACTGCACTTATTCCTGCTCTCATTGTTAGTGGAATACCATGCGAGAGATTTACTTTTGAGGGTTTTTTACCTATCAAGAAAGGAAGAAAAAAAAGATTAGAGGAGCTTTCAAGTGAGATTAGAACAATGGTCTTTTATGAATCCCCCCACAAAATTCTTAAAACGCTAAATGATTTAAAAACTTACCTTGGAGATCAGAGAAAGGTATCTGTATCAAAGGAGTTAACTAAAATTCACGAATCAACAATAAGAGGAAATCTTGGAAATATCAACCTTGGTGATGGAAAAATTAGGGGTGAATTTGTGATTATTGTTGAAGGTTTAAAATAAAAAAGCCCCCATTTCTGGAGGCTTTTTACAATAAACTGTGACAAAAAACTTAGAATCTGTAAGTTAAACCTACATTCCAAGTTCTTCCCCAACCAGGAAAAATTCTATTAGCAGTATTTATTCCCATGTAATTTGTGGAATCATCAGTTGCTAAGTAGTTATTTTCCATCTCAGGATAATACTCTTCATCAAATAGGTTGTTAATATTTAACCTCAAATAAGCACTATTCCCAAATAAATCGAAGTTGTATCCAGCACCAAAGTCAAAAAGTTTATATGCTGGTAGTTGAGCATTTCCTCCATCTGGCTCATCAAAATCTTCTGCATTTATATTAGAGAAAATATTGTCAGCACCAAATAATGCAATATTAAACCTTAAGTCACTTGAAGGATATACACTTAAATTTAATCTACCTGTTGTTTGACCTCCGTCTCCTACTTTTATTCCATCTAAGTATAAAGTTGAAGAACCAATTGAAACACCATCATTATTAGTCACATTATCATCAGTAGAGTTCCCTCCATATTCATAATTACCTAGAGTTAACATACCCTCTAGTTTTACAAATGGGCTAATGTTCCAAACAGCATCAAGTTCAATCCCCGTGTGTAATTGTTCAATACCTGTATAATTTGCTTGACCTCTTTCTCCATCAATTCTAACTCCTTCATATAAAAATCTGTCTTTCCAAGAAGTTCTGAAAAGGTTGATATTCATATTAAAATCACTAGATCTGAAACCATAACCTAATTCAAGACCCAAAACTTTTTCATTTCTTAGCTCTTCATCAGGTGTTACAAAATTGTCATAATCTTGAAAAACCGCATCAAAATTTGGAGCTTTCGAATAATACCCAGTATTAACAAAAATATTATTTTGAGCATCAAGGTTAAAGTTTGCACCAGCTTTAATGGTTCCACCTAAAATATTTTTAGTATCACTTTTATGCATTGCGTCTTCGACTCTATATCTGAAATAATCAATTCTTTGGAATCCTTGATTTGCAACAGATCCTTGAACAAATACGGATGTTTCTTCAGTCACGTATTCAACCTGACCAAAGAGACCCGCCCATGAAACAATTCCATCATTGTGATAATCAATTTTTGCTTCATCATCTGTTGATTTAAAGACATTCCATAAACTAGATAAATCTGACGAATATTCTTTTTTGGCTATAAAACCGCCAGGAAGATAATTGATGTTGTCAAAATCCCTATATCCATCAGCGCCCAGTAAGTTATCTAACCTTCTATAGTGTATACCTGTATAGTATCTGACATCAGCACCAATTTGAAAAGCTAGGTTGTCGTTGACTTGATTTTTATAATTTACAAGTCCACCAAACCAATTGTGAGAGTTAACGGATGCTCTTCTAATAAAACCATTTCTTCTTCTTCCATCAACAGTTTCGTCTGGATCATTCACGATATATAGTCCTGTAGCAACATCCGGTGTATTTGCATAACCCCCACCATAACTCCATGTACCACCAACACCACTATTTGACTTTGCAATTTCATCCCAAAGGACTTGCCCAGTGTCTGCATTTCTAAATCTTCCACTACTAAAGTATGAACCGATTCTACCCAAATCTCCAGTTCCACCACCTCTTCCGTAGGAAGCATAAGCAGTTACCGACAGTGTTTGACTAGGACTTAATTTACTTTCCCAGTTTAAAGATGCAATTGGCTTGTGATAAAAGTTTTTTCTCATGTTGAAAGGCTCACCATTATAGTATCCACCATTGTAGTTGTAATAAATACCGTGCTCAATATAGTCAGAAAGCCTAGCCATGTTGTAATAACTAGTTGTTCTTTGTCCGTGTGTTTGCGGAGCGCCAGTAACAATCAACTGAACATTATTCTTGTCATCCTCACTTTTCCAGCCATATCCTAAAAAGTAAGAATAAGCTTCGAACTCTGTGAAATCAACAATACCATCACCAGCTGTTCTACTGAAAACAAATGATAGTGCGTGACCACCATCCATAACACCAGTGTTATAGTTTAAAGTCTTCTTTATGTATCCATCGTTACCGACTCTTACAGCAACTTTTCCGCCTTTTGATAAGTCTGTAGATTTTGTTACAATATTTATTGTTCCACCTACAGATGAAATTGGTAAAGGAGAGGATCCCAAACCTCTTTGAACTTGCATTGCAGATACAACATCAGTCAGACCTGCCCAGTTACTCCAGTAAACTCGTCCATTTTCCATGTCATTAACAGGCATTCCGTTAATAAGAACTGCGATGTTTTCCTGACGAAAACCTCTAATATTAATCCTAGAGTCACCAAATGCACCACCTTGACGTGTCGCGTAAACACCAGGTGTAGAGTTCAACAACTCTGGTAATTCTAGATTACCAATTCGGTCTTCGATTTCTGCTGTGGTAAGTGTAGAAACTGCAACAGGAGTTTCTCTATCTTTTGCTAGTGATACTGTTCCAAAAACTGTTACACCTGAAAGAATATTTTCACCCGGGTTAAGTTCAATTGTTCCTAAATCCCCAGACTCACCAACAACAACCTCAACCGAATCATAACCAATGTATGACACAACTAATGTTGCACCAGTTTCAGCACTTATTGAAAAAGCACCATTAAAGTCAGTTGAAACACCATCAGATGTTCCTTTGACAACAACGGATGCTCCTGGAAGGCCGGATCCGACCTCACCATCTACAACAGTACCGGAAACTGAATTTTGAGCATAACTTGTTCCAAATATGAAAACAGTTATGAAGAAAAATATTAATTTTTTCATTTATTTATTGTTTAAATTATGTGGCAGAATTTACCATTTTTTTCTAATAAGATTATTAACTATAAATTAATTTTATGAACAAACTTTTAAAAAAAAAAAAAGTAGGTACTAATATAGGTTGATCAGCCTTATTTATTAATCAATTTATCGAGCAGATTTTCAGTCGAAGGATCATGATCAAGGATATTTTTTGATTCGATATCTGTTAATAATGTATTAGCCAATGATTTACCAAGCTCAACACCCCATTGATCAAAACTGAATATATTGAGTATAATTCCTTGAACAAAAACTTTATGTTCATACATTGACAACATCATCCCCAAAGATTCTGGGCTGACTTTATCAAATAAAATTGTATTTGAAGGGTTATTTCCTTCAAATTTTCTAAATGGACTATCACCCATTGAACCACCAATCATTAATGCTTGAGTTTGTGCAATAAAGTTTGACATAAGTTTATTATGAGCTTCATTATTGCCGTGTAATGAAGATTTAAAACCAATAAAATCACAAGGTATTAATTTTGTTCCCTGATGAAGTAATTGAAAAAATGCGTGTTGTGAATTAGTTCCTGTGCCCCCCCAAACAATCGCGCCAGTTTGATAATCAACCTTTTTAGAAGATCTATCTATACATTTTCCATTACTCTCCATGAACATTTGTTGTAAATAGTTTGGTAAAAATTTTAGGTATTCACTGTAGGGCAATACAGCCTCTGTTTCACAGTTCATAAAATTATTATACCAAATACTAATCAGTGCAAGACAAACGGGTATATTCCGATCTAAACTGGAAACCCTAAAATGTTCATCCATTTTATTTGCACCTTTAAGAAACTTTTCAAAATTTTCATATCCAACTGCTAATGAAACTGATAATCCAACTGAACCCCAGACAGAAAATCTTCCTCCAACAAAATCATACATGTTAAAAATATTCTCTTTATCTAACCCAAATTCTACAGCACTTTTAATATTTGACGTAACACCTATGAAATGCTTTGATACATCTTCAATAGATCGAGAAATTAAAAAATCTTTGATTTGTTTTGAATTTGTTAATGTTTCCTGAGTTGTAAATGTTTTAGAAACTATTATAAAAATAGTAGTCTCAGGATTAATCTTTTTTAATATTTCTGAAAGGTGATCTCCATCAACATTAGAAACAAAACGACATGTAAGGTCGGTTTCATAAAACTTCAAAGATTCTACAACCATATTAGGCCCAAGGTCAGATCCGCCTATACCA
>CABZTM010000031.1:0-7100 GCA_902528705.1 uncultured Bacteroidota bacterium
TATTATCTTTCAGGTTTGATCATGAACTCCGGAGATGAAATAGTTGCAAAAGCGGTTACCGCTGAAGAAAACGTAGAGGTAACAATCGTCAAAAATTCGACCAACGATGCTACATTGAGTTTAAATTCAATTGTTCAATCTGAAAATAAAGTCCAATTAATTTCTGAAGTCACCGGAATCATTGACTTTACAAATATCAGGTTTAAAAAAGGTCAAAAATTCAAAAGGGGCCAAACAATTATAAAAATTAATTCTGATGAAGCCGAAGCCTTCTTAAGGCAAAGCAGAAGTCAATTTCAAAATCAAATAGCATCCGTGTTGGCCGATATCAAAATTGATTATCCAGAAAACTATCAAAAATGGGAAGAATATTTCCTGAACTATGACATAGAAAACAATATAGCAGAATTACCAAAGCAAAGTACAAATAATGAGACCTTCTTTTTGACAGGAAGGGGTATAATTTCAAGCTATTATGGTGTGAAGTCAGCTGAAGAAAGATTAAGTAAGTATAAAATAACTGCACCTTTTGATGGTGTAATATCAACTTCCTTTGTTGAAAATGGAACAATGGCGAGAGCAGGTTTGATTCTTGGTGAATTTATAAACAGTGATTCATTTGAAATTGAGGTTAATATTCCCTCTGAATACAAACCTTTTGTCAGCAACGACAAAGAAGTTTACATAAAGCTAGCAGATGATAGCAGTGTAATTGGAAAAATAAACCGAATTAACAGTAATGTTAACAGAGAAACTCAAACAGTAAGTGTTTTTGTAAAAAGTAAATCCAAAAAACTTAGTGATGGAATGTATGTTGATTTAATTTTATCTCTAAAGTCAATCGATAATTCCTTTAAAATCTCTAGATCAATGATTAAAAATGATTCGATTGTTTATACAGTTGAATCAATGGCTGTCAAAAATAAAATAGTGAATCCAGAATTTTTTGGGGATAATTATGCTATCGTCTCTGGGCTTGATGATGGGGACTTGGTTATACAAACTCAAATTCCTGAGATATTCGAGGGTATGAAAGTCAAAATCACTGATCAGTAGTGAGAAGAATAATTACCTATTTTGTTAATTACCCAAAGGCAATAAATATTCTTGTTTTATTTTTTATTGTTTTTGGAACTGCAGGAACCTTAGCTTTAAAGTCATCTTTTTACCCACTAATTGATCCTAAGTTTATTGAAATTACTGCCATACTGCCCGGTGCCTCACCAGAGGAAGTTGAGGAAGGTATAGTAATGAAGATTGAAGAAAACCTTAAAGGAATTGAGGGCGTTGATAGGTATTATTCCGCATCGAGAGAAAACATTGGATACATTTTAGTTGAAACCCTTGAAGACTCTGATGTTGATAATGTTTTGGTTGATGTAAAAAATGCAGTCGATAAAGTTCCATCATTTCCTGTTAATCTTGAACCAATTGTTGTAAAAAAAATGGAACAGCAAGAACCAACTTTTATTTTTTCTCTTACAGCAGAAAATGTTGGTTTAAGTTCATTAAAAAATATTTCAAAAAAAATTGAAGTTGACCTGAGAAATCTAAATGGAATATCTCAAATATCAACATCTGGTTTTTCTGACAATGAAATCGAAATTTCTGTAAATGAAAAACTATTGTCTAAATACAACCTAACCTTCTCTGAAATACTCGGTGCAGTTCAGAAAAGCAACATAATTGTAAGTGGTGGAACTATAAAAACCAATAAAGAAAGGTTTTTAATAAGATCCAACAATAAAAATTACTACTCGAACGAACTTAACGAGATTGTTGTAAAATCCTTTCCCTCAGGAAACAATTTAAAATTAGGTGATGTTGCAAATGTTTATGAAAAATTTTCTGATGACGAGCCCCAGTTAAAATTTATTGATAATAAGTCATCCGTTATCATGACTGTGTTAAGTACAAAAAATGAAGATCTCCTTGAATCCGCTGACAAAATCAGACTGTACATTGAAGACTTTAACAAAAAGAATAAAAATATTCAGCTTATTAAACTGAAAGATTACTCTGAAGTTTTAAGACAAAGAACTAACCTTCTTCTAGAAAATGGTGGTTTGGGTATTCTTCTAGTTTTAGGATTGTTGTCACTATTTTTGAATACAAGGTTAGCTTTTTGGGTTGCATTTGGTCTGCCCATATCTTTTCTTGGAATGCTAATATTTGCAGGAAACTTCAACATAACGATTAATATCATGTCTCTTTTTGGGATGATTGTTGTGATTGGAATCTTGGTTGACGATGCCATCGTAATTGCTGAAAATATTTATAAGCATTTTGAAAGTGGGAAGTCAGCCGCAGATTCAGCAGTTGATGGGACCCTCGAAGTATTACCAGCTATTGTTTCAGCTATTATCACCACAATCATATCATTTGCAACATTGCTTTTACTAGCCGGTGATGTGGGTAATTTCTTTGGAGAAGTTGCTATGATTGTAATCATAACTCTTTTAGTATCATTAGTCGAAGCACTCATTATTCTACCCTCACACTTGGCCCACTCGAATGCACTTCAAAGAAAAAAGGAAGATAAAGATGGAATTCTTTTTACATTTTTTTCTACCATGAAAAAACTAAACCAAAAGGGCTACAGAGTCATGGATTGGTTAAGGGATAGAATCTATACTCCCATGTTAAAATTTGGATTGGAATATAGATTTCTTAGTTTGAGTGGTTTTATAGCTGCACTAATGTTAACAGTAAGCTCGGTTTTTGGGGGTGTAATTCCCATGACATTTTTCCCAACAATTGCTAGTGATTTTGTAACTGTTGATCTAAAAATGCCAATGGGTACTAGCACAAAGGTTACAGATTCGATTATTAATGTCATAGAAAAAAATGCAATCATTGCTGGAAATGAGCTAGAGGAAAAATATATGAAGGATGATGAGAGAAGACTTATTCAAAACATTCAAAAAAATATTGGAAATTATGCTGATAATCTGGAGATGGTTGCTGGTGTAGGTAATATAGAGGGGTCAAGTGTTGCATCATTAGAAATATACATGTTAGATAGCGAAGAGAGGACTCAAGATATTCAGTCATCAATGCTTGCTTCTCTAATCAGGGAAAAAACAGGAACAATTGCTGGAGCAGAAAAATTTATTATTAACGACGGTGCCAATTTTGGGGGAAGTCCTGTCGCAATTTCTTTACTGAGCAATAATAAGGATGATTTAAAAAATGCAAAAGATGATTTGATTAAAAATTTAAAATCAAACCCTATTTTGGTAGATGTAGCTCACAATGATCCACAAGGTTTAAAGGAAATTGACATTAAGTTGAAGGAAAATGCTTATTCTTTAGGTCTAAATTTTCAAGCAGTCATGACTCAAGTTAGGTCTGCATTCTTTGGTCTTGAAGCTCAAAGAATTCAAAGAGGAAATGAAGATATAAAACTTTGGATTAGGTATGATGAGTCGAGTAGGTCAGAAATTAAAAATCTGGATAATATGAAAATTGTTACCCCTGACGGTAGAAAAGTTTTTCTTAAAGAAATTGCAAATTTTTCTATTAATCGTGGTGATGTAGCAATAAATCATTTGGATGGCAAAAGAGAAATTAAGATAACAGCAAATTTAATTGACCCAAACCAAAGTGCTTCAGATGCAGTATTTAGTATCCAACAAAATATTATACCAATAATTGAAGAAAAATATCCAACAATTGAGACTTCCTTCGAGGGTCAATATAGGGAGGCCAATAAAACAATACAATCGTCCAAGATTGTTTTCCCATTGGCATTGTTTTTAATTTTTTGTGTCATAGGATTTACATTTAGAACTTACAGTCAACCATTTTTACTTTTATTATTAATTCCATTCAGTCTAACAACTGTTGCTTGGGGTCATTTGTTTCATGGTTTCCCAGTAAATGTTATATCACTATTAGGTGTCATTGCGTTAGTTGGAATTTTAGTGAATGATGGGCTAGTTTTAATATCAAAATTTAATTCAAATCTGAGATCAGGAAAAAGTTATGATGAATCGTTGTTTGGTGCTGGGAAAGAACGATTCAGAGCAATATTTTTAACATCGATTACCACAATGGCAGGGTTGGCTCCAATAATCTTTGAAAAAAGCTTTCAAGCACAATTATTAAAACCTATGGCAATATCCATTGCATACGGGATTGGCTATGCCACTTTCCTTACTTTAATACTGCTTCCAATACTACTTTCATTAACCAACACATTTAAGTTAAATTTTGTTTGGTTGAGGAGTGGTCTTAAATTAGACAAGAGAGATGTTGAGGCACCAGTTATAGAACTTAAAGGAGAAAATAAATGAGAAAATTAATTTACATATTATTGGTTTTTTTAAATATGAGTCATGCTCAAGAAATTCTAACTACTGACCAGGCTGTAAAACTTACTCTTGAAAACAATCTTGACATATTGGTTAGCGAAAACGTATTAGAAATTTCAAAAAATAATTCTTCAATTCTAAACAGCGATTATTTACCGATTATTAATGCAGAATCAAGCTTCGCTAAAAATAAAGCTGATGTAGATATCGATACTCCAGGTGGATTATCTGGGGAAATAGAGGAAAGAGATGAAGAGGCTGAGTCTGCAAGATTGAATGTGATTTATTATTTAGTTGATGGAAATGGACGAAGATTTAATTATAAAAAATCAAAGGAACTTTTTAATAGAACCAAGTTTGAGGTCAAAGAGATTATCGAAAATACTCTATTGCAACTTTTTACTATATATTTTGATTTTGCAAGATTGACACGTGAAAAGGAAATATTAAAAAACACACTAGATATTTCGCTAGAACGGTTAGAGAGAGTTAAAACAAAATATAAGTTTGGTCAATCTACATCACTGGAAGTATCGAGTGCAGAAGTTGATAAAAATACGGACAGCTTAAATTATTTAAATATCATGAAGGCTCTTTCCAATACAAAAAGAGACCTTAACTTAATTATGAACATTGATTTAGAGTCAAAATTTGAGATTGATGAAGAAGTTAGTTTTATCAATTTGTTAGAGATTGAAAAATTCTATAATTCGGGATTGAGTAATAATACAATGTACCAAATCTTAAACATTGATGTAGAAATTTCAAATTTGGAATTAAAAGCAATTAAATCAACGTATCTTCCAGTTGTTCAACTAACAGGATCATATGGATGGAATAAAAACATCAATACAAACCCATATGGACTTTATAATAAATTTGTTCAAACAGGTACTATTTATGGTGGTGTTGATATAACACTACCAATTTTCAATGGTGGAAAAAGAATCACTGCAACTAAAAATGCAAGAATAAGTTTAGAAAATTCGAAAATTCAAAAAAATAAAAATGAACTTGAAATAATCAAAAATATAAGAAACGCTTACGAAACCTATAAAAACAACTTATTCCTTTTAAAAATTCAAGAAAAAAGTTACCAAACAAGTAAGTTGTCTTACTCAAAGTTTGAGGAAAACTATTCTTTAGGCCTTGTATCCTCGATTGAATTTAGACAAGCACAAACCAATTTATTAAAAGCTGAACTTTCATTGAACAACTCTACATATGAAACCAAAATTTCCGAATTAGTTTTCTTGAAGTTGACTGGTGAAATAATTGATAATTATTAATCTAAGAATTTATATTATTGAGATAACTTCCAATAGAGTCTTTGAATTCTATTCCCTCCAATGATCTCGTCTTTGTTAATTTTTTAAAGCAAGAAAGCCCCCAAATTAAAATTTCTTTGTAGAAATAAATTTCTTCTACATTGATATTTTTACAATGCTTTGAAATTATTGCTGAAAGTCCATCGACTTGATCAAGCTCATTTCTGTACTCCCGATCGGTAAAATCATCCCCAATGAATACTTCTTTTCCCTTTTTTGTGAACCATTGAATCACATCGTCATACGGAGTTTCTTCGTTGGGTTTTTCAAGGGATTTTATTGTTGGAAAAAATAAATTAAAAACAGATTTGATTGCCTCTTCAATCAAGCTGTATGAAACCTGATCAGCACCCTCTTGTTCACCTTCATAAACCAACTCAACTTTACCGTTTATGGATGGAATAACCCCTGTAAAATCGGTCAAACGAACAACGGTATTTGTCTCACCATTTACAAGCATTCGTCTTTTAGCAGTGCTTACTAAATTTTCATAAGCAGTAATACTCATTCTAGTACTGATACCACTTTTTGCATCAACGTATTCACTCGATCGTGCAATGAAATTAATTTGCTCTACCAAATCCTTGGCAACTTCGGGGATCAATATTTTATTTTTATCATCATTTGAGATGTTGGACTCCTGCTTTGTTATTTTTTTTGCAATATTGATGGACAATGGATAATGAGTTAATATTTGTGATCCAATCCTGTCTTTTAGTGGGGTTACGATACTTCCACGATTGGTATAATCCTCTGGATTTGCTGTAAATACAAATTGAATATCTAATGGGATTCTCAATTTAAATCCTCGAATTTGAATTTCTTTTTCCTCCAATATTGAAAATAAAGAAACCTGTATTCTTGCCTGTAAATCCGGAAGCTCATTCACAACAAAAATGCATCTATTAGCTCTTGGAATCATTCCAAAATGTATCACTCTTTCATCAGAGTAAGACAACTTTAGACTTGCTGCTTTTATAGGATCCAAATCTCCTATTAAATCAGCAACAGACACATCAGGTGTTGCAAGTTTTTCGTAGAACCTTTCATTTCTATGAATCCAATCTAACTCTGTTTTATCTCCAAAATTTTTAATGATCTCTTTTCCTTTAGATGATATTGGTGAAATTGGATCATCATTGATCTCAGATCCCTTTATTACAGGAACCCACTCATCAAGTAAATTAACCATTTGTCTGGCTAATCTGGTTTTAGCCTGACCTCGGAGCCCTAAAAAATTGATGTTATGACCAGCCAATATTGCTCTCTCCAGCTGAGGAATAACACTGTTTTCATATCCATGTATTTTTTCAAAAGTCTTTTTACCATCTTTCAAAACTTGAGTTAAATTACGTTTTAACTCATCTTTGATGGACTCTGTTTTATAACCAGATTTTTTTAATTCCTTTAAAGTACTTATTGTAGGTTTTTTCATCTATATCTTTCTTTTTTTATT
>CABZTM010000032.1:0-6825 GCA_902528705.1 uncultured Bacteroidota bacterium
TTGTCAAAGAACATTGAGCATTTTTGTGGAAGAATCTGAAACTGCAAGTTTTGATATAGATGAGGATGGAACCATTACTGAGGAAGAATATAAATATTTTGTTGAAGTTAAAGATTTAACCAATGATAATAATAATACTGTAAGAATCAAAAATTTAACAGACCTTGGTATTGGTGATTATGAGTTTGCAATCGATGACCCAAATGGTCCTTACCAAGATGATCCATTTTTTGAAAATGTTAGACCCGGTATTCATACTGTTTACATAAGAGATAAAAAAGGCTGTGGTATTGGTGAGTTTGATGTTTCAGTAATTGGTTACAAAAAATACTTCACACCAAATGGTGATGGCATTCAAGATAAATGGAGAATTTTAGGAATCAATGAATTCTTCCAGCCAAACAGTAAAGTTTATATTTTCGATCGATATGGAAAATTATTAAAAGAACTAGATCCTGTTTTAGATGGATGGGATGGAACATTCATTGGAAGACCGATGCCTCAGACAGATTACTGGTTTAGAGTCTTTTTAGAAGATGGGCGTGAGTTTAAGGGGCACTTTAGTTTAGTGAGAGGTTTTGATTAAAAACAATCACAATCTATTGATCCTCTCAGGATATTAAAACCAAGAGTAATTTGATGGAAACCTCCAGAACCAAAATTGATATCCCCAAATTGGTATGAGTAATTGTAAGAAAAAACAAAATCTTTGTAATCTATTCCAAAGAGAGGAGTAATAAGCTGAAGAGTTTGCTCCTTTATCTGACCAGTTGACACATCAACAAATTCTGCACCTTCTAATGAATTCCTGAAGGCTAGCCCTGCCCATAGTCTTCCTGATCTCAATTTATAATAAGCTTTAAAATTTGTATCAATTGATTTTTCCTTTGTAAGCTCTGAGACTTGAAAGAGCGCGGAAGGTTCAAAACTCCATGGAGTCTCCGTGTAAAACACATAACCCAGCGAGGCTACAAATCTTTTAAAACTTGTCCTGTCCCGCGGATAGCTATATTCAAAGTCACCATACATGTTGTGGGGACTAAACAATAAATTTTTTACAGTTAAGTGCGCATAATATTTATTAGATACATATGAGATACCAACATCCATGTTAAAATATCCAGTATTTTCCATTAAACCTGATATTAATGGATCAGGCACAAAATTTTGATCCAATGGATCAAAAGTTGTTTGGTCTAGAGAATTTTGAATTCCTCCAATACTAATCCCAAAAGATAATTGATCAATTTCATCATCTTTAGACGGATAAGGTCTTTTACTTAAAACCAGATCATCAGCAAAATTTATGTGATGGGCATATGTAAGATATGCTCCTTTTTGAGAGTGATAACCATTTTGATCATTAAAAACTGTAATACCCACACCAGATCTCTCAGAAACCCTCAAGTCAGCTGTTAGAGTCTGTAAGTTTGGAGCTTCAACTTGATCAAACCATTGTTTTCTTACCGTTGTTCTTATTTTACCACCAACTAGATTAACACCAGCCATTGAAGGGTGAACCAAGTAATAATTCTCTGTTAAATAATCAAAATAAATGGGAATACCTTCCTGAGCTTTGCTTTTGAATGCTAATAAGAAAAAAAATATAATTAAAGATATTCTCACTTGATAATTTATTACAATAATCAGACCTTAAATCAAAATCACTATAAATTCCGCTTAAAGATAAATCAATTTTTTTTGTTTCTCATAAAAAGTCCTAAAGGTAAGAAAAGGAAGAGTGCATATATATTAAACATTATTCCAACTATTGGTATCAATACCATAATGATAATGATAAAAAGTTTTGAAGAATTTTTCAATCTAATCAGAAATAAGATTGATGAGCTTTTCTTCGGGAATTCGACCTAAATCATCAATTTTGGATAAAAAATCATCAAGGTTTAAACTTAGTTTTTTCAGAATAGTATTGTAACTAGGGTCGAGCGATAAATTATCTAATTCAAACGGATCATTTTCTAAATCATACAGCTCTTCCTTTAACCTTGGTGACTTAAACCAATTATTTGATTTATCGTTTAACTGACCAGTCAAATGTAAACTGGTTAAATGTCTCATAAGCAGCATTTGCTTTCTGTACAAAACATTTAATGCATGTGAGTTTTCAAGGTTATAATTTCGAATATATTTATATTTTGAATCTCTCACTGCTCTAATGCGATCAGGAACATTATCAAAGCGATCACTTGATGTATAAAGAAATTCTCTTTCATTTTTATTTATGTATTTACCCAAAAAAGCAAAACCCTGATATTCAGCTGGAGATTTTATACCAGCAATAGACAAAACTGTTGGTGCAAGGTCGACAAAACTTAAAAGCTGTTTTGTATTAATTTTTTCATTTACTCCTTTTGGGAATTTAACCAATAATGGAACCTTTGTACCAGTTTCATAAATAGCTCTTTTATGTCTTGGAAATGGACCTCCATGATCACTATAAAAGAAAATGTATGAATCATCGTATAAATCTTCATTTTTGAGATTTTTTATAAGTTTTCCTACTCTCCCATCCATTTTAATGAGGTTGGTATAATTTACCGCTAGCGAATGTCTAACAATGGAGTCATCAGGAAAAATTTCAGGAACCATTAATTCATCAGGATTTACCATTAATTCTGATTTATCTTCTTGCCATATACTACCTTCGTGAGTGCCATGAAAATTATAAACAGCAAAAAACGGTGACCTTTCTTTTGTAAGATCATTTTTAGTTTGATATTCAGACCATGTCGAGTCATTTATAATAAAGTTATAATCACCTTTTGCGTCATTGTATGTGAAATATCCATTTTGTCTTAAAATCATTGGAAATGGTTTGATTGACTCTGCAATTTTAGATGAATATCTGGGTATAGGTAATGAACTATCCCATTCTGTTCTTTCTCCTAAATCACGATCATTTGCTAAAAAGTTATCGTAGTGCATGGCTCTCATGTTATGTGTTCCGATTGATTGTGGATACATTCCTGAAATTATTGAACTTCTTGCTGGAGCACAAACTGGGTAAGTTGCATACATATTTTCAAAAATTAAGCTTTCAACAGCTAATTCTTCAAGATTGGGTAGAGACACATCACTGTTTCCATGAAAGGGGAAAAAATATTGTGATTGGTCTTCAACAGTTATCCATATAATATTTGGTTTTTCAGCAACTGAACAAGCACTAGTTAAAATGATAAAAATTAAAAAATATATATTTCTCATAGTTTCAAATGTAGTTATTTCATTGGCAAAAAAATTGTAATTTTCAAACTCATTCTAAATTAAAATTTTCTGTTTAAATTATTTAAAATATTATCAATTGTTACAACATCTCTACTACTCACAACTATCTCATTTCTTCATTATCATCAATATCCAATTTATGATTGGGAGTTTATTTTAGAATACATGAAAGATAATCGTCAAAAAGAGGATTTTAATTCCATCGCAACGAAACTAGGATATAATGAAGTTGATAAATTACTAATAATTCATGCTGATGATGTTGGTCTGAGTAAATCTGTAAATGAATCTACTTTTGAATCTTTTAAAAGCAACTCTATTACATCTGCTAGCATTATTATGAATACTTATGAAATGGAGGAGGGATTAAAATTTGCAGTTGAAAATCCTAATTTTGATTTTGGAGTTCATCTTACAGTAACCAGTGAATGGAAATATCACAAATGGGGTGGCATATTGGATAAAGCTAAAACACCCTCTTTGCATAATAGCGTTAGCAATTTTTACTGGAATAAAAGAAAGTTTGTTAAAAATGCAGATTTAAATGAAATTAAGATGGAGCTTCAAGCACAAATTGATTTAGCAAAATCAATGGGACTTAAACCATCACACATTGATAGCCATGAGGGGGCACTTTTTTTTGATCCCAATATTTTTAAAATATATATTGATTTAGCATTAGAAAATGATTTATTGGCGTTTGTTCCAATTGAGGCAAGTATGCATTTTAATGGTGAATTGGAAAAGCCATCTAATGCTGTTATAATTGATCAATTTCATATGCTGCATGGTGGAACAAAAGTTGAGGATATTAAAAATTTTTATTTTAATGTAATTAGGAGTTTAAAACCTGGATTAAGTCAAATAATTATTCATTTGGGTAAAGATGAACCTGAATTAAAAAAAATTACTGTTGATCATCCAAATTTTGATTACAGGTGGAGGCAAAAAGATCATGATATCATGAATTCCAAAGAATTTAAAAATTTGTTAGAGGAATATAATGTCAAACTTATCAGTTGGGATGATTTAAAAAAGGTCATACTATGATAAGATTTTTTCCTTTATTGACTGTTTTATTAATCTCTTGCTCACCATTAAAAAAATATCCATTAAAATCTGAGAGATGGGAAAATGATATCAAGGCTTTAGAAAATCGAGATAATCAAGAAGTGTGTGGACAAGATTGCATTTTATTTGTTGGTAGTTCAAGTATAAGGCTATGGGAAAACATAAAATCTGATATGTCACCTTATGAAGTTCTTGGAAGGGGTTATGGCGGTGCTCATTTCTATGATCTTATTCATTACACTGAAAGGCTGGTCAAAAACCACAACCCTAAAGCAGTTGCAGTTTTTGTTGCCAATGATATAACAGGGAAGGATAATGGTAGTTGGTATGGAGATCTAAGACCCAAACAGGTTCTTCAGCTTTTTAAATTTTTTACCAAAGAGATTCAATCTATTCATGGAAATATACCAATCTTTGCAATTGAAACAACACCAACTATTAGTAGGTGGTCAGTTTGGGATAAAATTTCAACCGCTAATGACTTAATAAAAGATTATACTGCAAAAAAGGGAAACTTAAATTATATTACAACAAGATTTGATTTTCTAAATAGTAACGATTACCCTGAAGAAAAATATTTCGTAAATGATCAGCTTCATTTAAATAAATCCGGATATAATTTATGGTCAAAAGTTATCAAAAATAATTTTAAGGAAAAGCTATAACATATATTTTAAAAAACTAGCCCAGAGGAGAAAAAATTACCAACAGAGAAGAAGTAATTTTTTTTTTGTATATTGTTACCAATTAAATTTAACTAACATTAATTAAAAATTAAAAAAATGGGATATTCTTACACAAATACAAAAGGAAAGAAATACTTTTTAAATTCAAAAGATGTCACTCTTAAGGGTGGTAGAAATCAAACTATATATTATTTCTCAAAAGATGAAAGATCTGACAGCGGTTGTGATCTACCAGCAGGAAAACAAGTAGTAGAAAGTCCAAAAACTGGTCTACCATTTGTTAAAGGAAAATAGTTTTTGCTAAAAAAAAACAGAAAAGGCCCATCTTCTAGATGGGTTTTTTTTTGGTTATTTATTAAAATCTAATAAAGTTTTTTCAATAATTGATTTGTAATTATAATCATAATTCACTTTTACAGATTTTTTTGATAAGATCCATTCTTTTACAGTATCCAGTCTTTTTTGTTTCAAGTCAAGCAAAATTTTTACACCCATATTACTCAGAATTGAAGCATTATACTGCTGTTCAAACTGATTTTTCATAGGAATAATCAAAAGCTTTTTACCAAGATATAATGCCTCGGATGTTGTTTCAAATCCGGCATTACTAACAATCCCCTTGCATGATAAAATACTTTGTTCAAAAACCTTATAGTCAGTTGGAAAAAAACTTAGATTATTTTTATTAAAAGGCTTATTAATCTTGGGTGAAAACACATGCCAAATGACTTCATCCAAACTGGAAAAAAAACTGATTATATTTTCAATGGAAAATGAAGGAAGGTATATCGTATAGTGGTTTTTATTTAAAACTTTTTTTCTTTTTATATCAGATTTAATGATAGGATAGAAATTATTTGAGTTATCTTTTTTATAATCAAAGCCAATTCCATTTATTGATGGAGCAAAATACTTAAGAATTAAAAACTCATATAGTTTTGGTTTTACTTTATTAAAACTATTTGTTTGAAGAAGGGAAAATTGACGGCTCATTGAATAGCATGGAACTCCCCTAAATTTACATGCCCATGCTGAAACGGGTTCAAAATCATTAATTATTAAATCATAATTTTTTACTTGAAGATTGAATACATCTTTGATAAAAGTGAATGGTCGAAGATTAAGAATTGTTTTGAAAATATCTACACCACCACTAGATCCAAAAACAAAACTTAAGCCTCTAAATTTAAAATTAACCTTCTCTTTAATTTCCAAAGAGTTTTGATTACCACTTGTTAGAACACCAACCTTAGCAACTTTCTTAAATTCCGGAATTAACTCATTAGCACGAGTTACATGACCATTTCCTGTTAACTGAACACAATATAAAATTTTCATAAAAAAAGGTGATGTAGAGCATCACCTTTTTAAGATTTATTATTCTTTTCTTAAAGCCATCCATTTCAAATATGGTTGACTATATACCATATCCCTGATTTCAAAATCCTTTGCTAATTCTGCTGGATATTCATATGTATTTACTCTAGAATTCATTAACTCTGCTCCGTTATTATATAAATCAAAAGTCATATAATTCCATCCAAGACCTGTTCCATATTTATCAATTCTTTTTGCCATTCCCCATGATGCTCTGTTTGAATTTTCAAAATTTGAGTTCTTGTAATTATCTTCCATTTTTTCATAGGCTAAAGCATTGACAGGCTTTACTTTCATGTAATTCATAACTAATACATTTGGTATGGAATCTTGTTTTGCAGCTCTATTTTTTATAGCCAATAAATCTGTTTTAATAATAGTTCTTGCAGCTTGATTTTTTTGGTTAAATTCCTCGAACTCTTCGTCAGACCAATCCGGAAAAACA
>CABZTM010000033.1:0-6199 GCA_902528705.1 uncultured Bacteroidota bacterium
ACCACCATCTATGACCTTTAGCCTCAATATATAGATACCTTTTCCAATTGGATTGGTTAAGTTCGATGTTATGGTTGTCCAATTCTGCCAGTCAGCAGTTACTGGCAATTCGATATCTTCACTAATTTTATATTCTCTTGTTCCAGTTTCATCAACAATATATAAAGCAACCTTTCCCCCATCGGAATTTGAAGCTACCCTAAAATCTACTGTATATCTTTGTTGCGCATCAGTAAAAATTTTGTAGTCAGCATAATCTCCGCCATCTGTGTAACCAATATTTGATCCCCCTCCATCATCTTGTGTGCTCTCTATTGCAATACCTGACATCCTTAAATAATCTTCAACCTCTATTTTCCCAGGCAATATAAACCTTGATGTTAAATCATTGACCACAGGCAGACTTGAAAAACTTTCTAATGTTTTACCATTTGTTGATTTTATTTTATTACCGGTGTAGGAAACTTTAATTACATCCGTATAAACAAGGTTTTCACTTAGTGTTAATAAAATAGTTTTAGATTTTGAAGTCACAGGGTTGACTGAGTTAATTGATTTTTCAATATCGTTGACTGTTATTGTAAAGTCACTAACAGTACCACTCAGGCTGTTGGTATCAAGGTCTTGATTTACATATAACTCTATTGATCTTTCATCATCAAAGGTTTTTGCACCAATAGGATTAAGCTCAGCATTTGCAATATCTCCTGTTCTTTCAAACTGCACACTACTAATATTCATTGGATCATTGGCATCAAAATGTATTTTAAAAGCTCTATTTCCTTCTTCAATTACAACATTTTCTATTGTTGATGTTACAAAATTAAACCAACTACCACTTGAGCTGACTTCTAATACAGAAGTAATATTTTGATCATCCATTGAGAAATACATTTTTCCGCCATCTTCTTGAGATGCATGTCTGACTCTTAATCTGTAGATTCCAGATTGGTTGACTTTTACGGAGTATTTAATCCATTCTCCTTTGTGTACAAAACCCACATGATACCCATTACTATTAACATTATCAGAATTTGTTTCAATATCTACACCATCATTTCTGTACTGCCAACCAGAATTCCATGCTTGAAAAGATCCAGTAGAAAGATTATAATCAGCAGCATCCACATCATAATACGCATAACCATTTTTACCTAGGTCGTAATCAGATAAGTGAATAACACCTGGTATTTCTTGACGTTTTGTATATGGTATTGTTTCGTCAGTATGAGGTTGCCTTAAAAGAGCATCTTTAATACCCTTTCTGTAGAGGCAATTTTCAATTAAAAGGTTATCAGCGAGTTTCATCATTGCGGCAAAAGCATCGTCTTCCGTTGGTTTGTCACCCTCGCCTTTCCAGTAATTAATTATATCTTGATAGCCTTCGTTTTTAATAACAGAAAAAGCGCTATCAATGTCACCCAATTTTTTGATGGCCCACCATGCCCAACCAACATTATTAGACTCAAACAAATAAACTGCATCTGTGTACCAAGTGTTAGAGTTTTCACCAGATTCACCCATCCACAAAGGAACATTATGATTTTCCCTAAGAGGTAAAATCCAATCCAAATCATCTGCATTGGTATTGTTCCAATATTTATGAAAACTATAAACCATATTATCGTCCCATGGTGGTGTAAGTCCTGTGTGGTTATTTCCATAATCGTTACCTTCGATGAATAATATATGATTATCACCAACACCTCGGATTTCAGTGGTTATTCTTTCATAGATTTCCCTTAAAGCCATACCACCAGGTAAGTCCCAATTTGTCTCATTAATGAGGTCATATCCACCAATCCACTTATTATCCTTGTATCTCTCAGCAATTCTTTTCCATAACTCAACCAATTTTGTTTTATTTCTTTCACTTTCCCAAAGGGATGGTTTATCTGGATCGTAGTCAGAAATTTCTGAATTTCGACCCTGACCACCAGGTGCAGCATGCATGTCCAAAATGACATACATTTTATGTGGCTCGGCCCATTGAAGAACATTGTCAATAATATCAAAACCCGTTTCAAGCCAAGTGTTACCATTAGCATTTGGTTCTTCTTGTATAGGTAAAGTAAAAAGGTTGTAATGCAAAGGAACTCTTATACTGTTAAAACCCCACGCAGCTAAAGAATCTACATCCTCTTTATTAAAATGATTTTCTCTCCACTTTTCGAAAAACTGATCTGTTCTCTCCTCTCCAAAAAGTTCATTAAATTTTTCAACAAACTCATGCTGAGCACCAGCTGTTCCCTCGGATTGCATCATGTAACCTTCCATGACGAGCCATCCACCAGGCGTGTATCCTCTCAATAAAACTTCATTACCATTCTCATCAACAATGATTTTTCCGCTGGTAGTTAAACCTTGTGAGAAGATAAAAGTGGAAAAAAGAAAGAAAATTAGCGTTAGTTGTTTTCGCATCGTGTAAAAATAATAAAAATCACTATGCGCGCATAGTAATTTTCATTATTAAGTTTACATAAATATAATGACTTCAACTGTTGGTATAAAAATTGTTATATTAATTTAAACTTTTACAATGAGCGAAAAAGAAAAAAATAAAAGAAGAGAATTTTTAAACCACGTTTGTCCTGCTGTTGCAATGGCATTTTTAGGAGTTCCTGCAATTCAATCTTGCTCCTCCGGAGATGATGATGTTGACACTGGAAGTGGGAACAATAATGGTGGAAATACTGGTGGTACTGACGTTGGATACACAAAAAGCGGCAATACAATCACTATTGATTTGAATCATTCAAGCTTTTCAAACTTACAAAGTCAGGGATGGATACAATTTACAGCAGAAAAGATGTTGATTTTAAAGTTGAGTTCATCATCATATAAAGCGTTTGACGGTAGATGTCCTCACCAAGGTGTACATACGGCTTGGAGTTACAATTCATCCAACAACAGATTTAGATGTGGTCAACACGGAAACTCTTATGATACTGATTGTGTAACACCTGGAAATGGTGGAGTTTTGACATGTTACAATACTTCATTAAGTGGGTCTAGCCTTGTAGTTACTACCTCATAAATTTCATTTGAAACCAAATATCAACGTTTTTTGGTTCAAAAGAGATTTAAGATTAATAGACAATCAAGCATTAATTGAAGCTGTAAATAACAAGACATCCCTTTTGCTATTGTATTTGTTCGAGCCAAAATTAATTGATGATAATCATACTTCGAAAAGGCATCTCAATTTTATTAAACAATCCCTTTTTGATATTAATAATCTCTTAAAAAAATTTAAAACTTGTATTCATATATATGAATTAGATGTAACAAGTTTTTTTAAAATCTTAAAAGAAAACTACAATATAAAAACTGTGTTTTCGACTGAGGAGACTGGTCTTAATTATACGTTCAAAAGAGATAAAAATTTCAAAGTTTTTTGTAAAAAAAATAATATTCAGTGGAGGGAGTATCCCAGAAATGGAGTGTTCCGTGCAAGAAAAAACAGAGATAAATGGATAGAAAATTGGAAAGAACAAATGAGTTTGCCAATCAATTCTTTCAATCCAAAATGTGATGACTTTATAAATTTAGATATTGATGGCGTTAAAAAACTAATCCTTAAAAAACCCCAAACAAAAAAATTCCAAATTGGAGGTCCCACTGAGGCTCAAAAATATCTAAAGAGTTTTTTGAGTGATAGGTACAAAAAATATCACTTCAAAATAAGTAAACCCGAACTATCAAGATATCATTGCTCTAGGCTATCAGCTTATTTTTCGTGGGGTAATTTATCCACTAGATATGTTTGGCAATTGGCAAAAAAAGAAGTTGAAAATGGAAAATCAAGGCTTCACTTAAATTCATTTACTTCTAGATTGCGATGGCAATCTCATTTTATACAAAAATTTGAAATGGAACCAGAGATGGAATTTAGAAGTTTGAATAAAGGTTACAATATCAAAAAACCCTTAAACAAAAAATATTTAAATGCATGGAAAATGGGTAAAACAGGTTTTCCTCTTGTTGACGCAAGTATGAGATGTGTTATTGATACAGGATATTTAAATTTTAGAATGAGAGCATTACTTGTTTCCTTTTTGACACATCATCTGTGGCAGAATTGGCAAGACGGCGTGGTTCATTTAGCAAAGAACTTTCTAGATTTTGAACCGGGAATACATTACCCACAGTTTCAAATGCAGGCAGGTGAAACTGGGATCAATATGATCAGAATTTATAATCCTGTAAAAAATTCTTTAGAGCATGATCCTGAGGGAATTTTTATTAAAAAATGGGTTCCTGAATTAAAAAAATTACCGTTGAATCTAATCCATGAACCATGGAAAATTAATCCAATTGAGGAAAAGCTTTACAAATTTAAAATTGGATCTGACTATCCAGAACCAGTTGTTGATATAAAAGAAACTTACAAACACGCATCTCAATCTCTGTGGAAACTTAAAGCAAATTCAAAAGTTAAAAAAGAATCTTTAAGGATTCTGAAAAAACATACTAATGCCAATAGATCTGCATTTGATGATTAAAAATTTTAATTTAGATAACATGAAAAAAATTTATTTTTTACTGTTTTTATTCTTAATAGCATGTAGTTCCGAGGATAATGGTGATTCTTATGATGAACCTGTTACACCAGAAATTGGGTTAAAAGATATAGCAGTTGAAAAGGGTAAGTTCATAGGAAACTTAATGAGGGATGGCTTTTTTGATGACCATGAAATTTATAATGGTGCAATTGATAATATTTTGAAGACAGAATACAATGCGTTAGTAACTGGAAATAAATTGAAAATGGCAAATATATTAAGAGAAAGGCCAGATGATCCATTTGACATAAAAATTAGTGACTTAAATACCTACAACATCGACAGGTTTGTTGATTATGCAAATAAACATAACATGAAAAAGAGAGGTCACGTTATGGTTTGGTACAAACAAATTCCAAATTGGCTAGAGCAGGAGTCTGTGAATTGGTCATCTCAGCAAATCTACAGTTTTACAGAATCCTACATTAGGGCTCTAAGCAAATATACAGTTGGTAAAATTGATGAATGGGATGTACTAAATGAAGCAATTGTATTTAATGGATACAGGACAAATACTTGGTACGAAAAAGTAAATAGTGAAGAAAATGACAATGGTGAAATTGGATATTTAACCTTTTTTTCAAAACTTTTTAAATGGGCAAGAGAAGAAAATGCAGATGTCAAGCTTTTCTACAATGACTATGGAATTGAAGAATTTGGAACTCCAAAAAATAACTTGATGAGAATAATGGTTAAAGATTTAAAAACGCAATTAAATACTCCAATTGATGGTGTTGGTCTTCAATCACATTTCAAACTTGAAAACATGAACAGTTCATTTATGGAAAATTTAGGAAATACTATAGATGACTTAGGAAATAGCGGATTTATTGCAAATTTAACTGAACTAGATATTAGAATATGTGACGGCATTTCAAAAGGAATTCAAGAACAAAAGGATGCATACAAACAAATAGTTTTAACTGCATTTTCAAAACCAAATTGCAACACAATACTAATTTGGGGCTCTTCAGACATTGATAGTTGGATCCCTTTTCACTTCTCAAACTGTGGACAAGCTACTCCTCACGATGAAAATTTTGAAAAAAAACCAGCTTATTTTGGAATAAAAGAAGCTCTACAACAATTGTAGTAGCCCCACTAGGAATCGAACCTAGATCTAAAGTTTAGGAAACTTTTGTTCTATCCATTGAACTATGGGGCTAGTAAGTAAGAACTATTTATTTTTTCAAGTAATTCCTTTTTGATTTCTGATGTTGTAAATGAATGATTAATTGCATCAATATTTACTTTCTTTAAATCACTTAAATCCCATGCAAATTTATTTACAAGCAGCTCATACTCACTTGTTAAATCAATATTTGAAATTGTCCTTCCATCTGTACTCATACTTAATGAAATATTTGATTTAAATATTTTATCAATTGGATGTGCGTCGATAGACTCATAGGTTAAGGTTTTTATATTACTAGTTAAACAAATCTCAAGATGTATATTATTATTCTTCAGATAGTTCATAAGCTTTTTATCCTCAACACATCTAACTCCGTGACCAATTCGTTTAACCTTTAACTTTTTTAAGGTTTCTTTGATACTTTCTGGCCCCTTGGCCTCCCCTGCATGAGCTGTACAACTTATATTATTCTCAAATGCAAAATCAAAAGCACCAAAAT
>CABZTM010000034.1:0-4110 GCA_902528705.1 uncultured Bacteroidota bacterium
ATAAAGAAAATAACATAATATACGTAGGCAAAGCAAAAAATTTAAAGAAAAGGGTTTCATCGTATTTTCAAAAAAGTATCAAATCTAGAAAGACTATAAACCTAGTTAAGAATATAGATAAAATAGAGTATGCTGTGGTATATTCAGAGTCTGATGCTCTTCTTTTAGAAAATTCATTAATAAAAAAAAATCAACCTAAATACAATATTCTTTTGAGAGACGATAAAACTTATCCATGGATATGTGTAAAAAATGAGAGATTCCCTCGGATTTATTTAACCCGAAAAGTAATTAGTGACGGTTCCGAATATTTTGGCCCTTATACAAATGTTAAATATGTATATATTCTTTTAAACCTAATTAATAATTTATATCCCATAAGGTCAAGTAACTATAATTTCAGCCCAAACAAACTTAAGAAAATCAATGTTCCAATATTTTTGAATATTTATAAAAAAAAGGGGCAATCTATAATACTTAATTTTTCATATGAAAAAGCAAAAGATTCTCTTTCAGAAGAGAATTATAATGAAAATATTTCTTCAATAAAAAAGATATTAAAGGGAAACTTAAAAGATGTAAGAAATCTATTAAAAGAAAGAATGTTAGAGTTTTCTAAAAGATTACAATATGAAGATGCACAAAAAATCAAGGAAAATCTTTTATTACTTGAAAACTATCAGTCTAAATCAACTGTTGTTAGCAACAAATTAAATAATATTGATGTATTCAGCATTGTTTCAGATTCTGAATATGCCTATACTAACTATCTTCAAATAGCTCATGGCCGAATCATTAGATTTCAGAATAAAGAGATAAAGAAAAAGCTGGATGAAAAAGATACAGATATATTAAGTTTGGTTATAATTGATTCAAGAGAGAGATTTAAATCCAATTCTAATACCATTATTTCTAATTACAATTTATCTAATGAAATAAACACAAAATTTATAGTCCCAAAATTAGGTGATAAAATGAAGTTGTTAAATCTATCTATAAAAAATGCTAAGTCATTCAGAGTTGAGAGGCTTAAACAAGTTCAAATACTGGATCCTGAAAAACATTCAAATAGAATTTTAAATCAACTAAAAATAGATTTAAAAATGGAGAATATTCCTTCTCATATTGAGTGCTTTGATATATCTAATATTCAAGGGACCAATACTGTTGCAGCATGTGTTGTTTTTATTAACGCAAAACCATCAAAATCAAATTACAGGAAATACAATATTAAGTCAGTAAGTGGTCCAGATGATTTTGCGTCTATGCAAGAAGTTGTATTTAGAAGATATAGAAGACTGATTGATGAAAAAAAATCTTTACCACAATTAATTATAATTGACGGTGGGAAAGGTCAGTTAAGTTCAGCTTTGAAAAGTTTAAAAAAATTGAATATTGATAGTAAAGTAACAATTGTCGGGATTGCTAAGAGACTGGAAGAAATTTATTTTCCTGGTGATTCGATTCCTCTATACCTTAATAAAAAGTCGGAATCATTGAAGATTATTCAAAATCTAAGAAATGAGGCTCATAGGTTTGGAATAGAATTTCATAAAAGCAAAAGAATAAAGAATGCTATGTCTTCAATTTTTGACAACATTGATGGAATCGGTGAAAAAACTAAAAATAAATTGCTAAAAAAATACAAGTCTCTTTCTATTATAAAAAAACTTTCTTTTGATGAAATTAAAGAAGAAATAGGCAGTGATAAAGCAAAAAAAATATTAAATGCTCTTGAAAAAATTTAATAGAATCTTAAAGCCAATAATTTTCTTGGTTATTTTCACATTTAAGGCTAATTCTCAAATGCAAAATTTATATGAGAACAACTATAGCTCTTTTGGGAACGGTGAAATACTTGAATACAAATTAAAATATGGATTTTTTAACACAAGTTATGCCTCACTATCTTTAAATGAGGTAAGTCAGAACGGAAGAAAAATTTATAAAGCATCAGCAATTGGAAGGACAACAGGACTAGCTCGGATTTTTTTTAAGGTTGAAGATTTGTACGAAAGCTATTTTGAGAAAGATTTTGTTAGACCAATAAAATCAATCAGAGATATTTATGAAGGAGGTTATATCAGAAAATCTGAAACAACTTTTGATCATATTAATAATATTGGGTATTTCAAAAACAAAATAAATGGGGAAGAAAAAAAAATAAATCTTTTAAATAATATTCAAGATTTAGTTTCTACATTTTATTTTCTGAGAAAGCATTTGAATATAACAGATCTTAAACCAAATGATTATATTTTTGTAAATATATTTTTCAGTGCAGAAAATTATCCTTTTAAAATGAAGTACTTAGGAAAAGAAATTTTGGATACAAAATTTGGTTTAGTTGAATGTATGAAGTTTTCTCCTTTTATGGAAACAGGTAGGGTTTTTAGAGATAATGAAGGTATTTCATTATGGGTCACAAGTGATGAAAATAGAATACCAATTAAAGTGAAAGCAAATCTTAGAGTTGGTTCAATCACGGCAGACCTTTTTAGGTTTAGAGGAATTATAAATCCATTTAATATTATAGTAGAATAAAATTTTATGACAGAGGATTTTAATGATGATCAAGAAAAAGAGAGTTTAAGTCTTAAAACTCTTACTTTAAAATTTCTCTTTTTTCTAGCTGTAATAGTTGTTTCTTATAATTTATTTTTCAAGAATAATAATTCTGCAGAGGATTTAACAAAAATTGAGAAAAAAGAAAAAATAGTAAAGGAGTTTGGTTATGTCCTTGATGATTACACAGTTAAGCGTGATACGATAAAAAGCGGTGATTCGTTTGGACAAATTTTAGAAAACAACAATTTATTTTATCCGAAGATTTACAATATTGTACAGGCAACAAATAAAATATTCAATATTAGAAAAATAAATGTAGGCAGACCTTATACAATTCTTTATTCAAAAGACTCTCTTGAAATTCCTGAATTATTTATCTACCAACCTAACCCAATAGATTATGTTGTAGTCTCATTGTCAGATTCTATATGGGCAGAGAGAAAACAAAAGGAAGTAGAATTAAAGAGTTTAGAAGCATCAGGTACAATTTATAGCTCGCTTTCGGAAACAATGGAAAGTTTAAAATTAAGTCCTCTACTTACGAATGAGCTTTCAGAGATTTACGCATGGAACATAGATTTTTTTAGACTGGAAAAAGGCGACAATTTTAAAATCATGTATACCTCTAAATATGTTAATGATTCCGTTTACATAGGTTTAAATAGAATACATAATGCCTATTTTGAACACAGAGGAAAACCATTTTATGCAGTTGAATTTAAAACAGACAGTTTGAGAAATATTTATGAATATTTTGATGAAAATGGTAAAAATTTGAGACGAGCTTTTCTATTATCACCTGTTCAGTTTAGTCGAATTTCATCGAGATTTAATTTGAGAAGAAAAATTGCATATTACGGAAAAATTAAACCCCACTATGGTACTGATTTTGCTGCTCCCGTTGGAACTGAGATTAGAGCCACAGCAGCTGGACGAGTTGTTAAATCAGGGTACACAAGAGGAAACGGATATTACGTAACAATTAAACATAATGCAACTTATTCTACTCAATACTTGCATATGAAACAAAGAGGATTAAAGGTAGGGACATATGTTAGTCAAGGTGACAGAATTGGGTACGTTGGAATGACTGGTTACACATCTGGCCCACACGTGTGTTACCGGTTTTGGAAGAATGGTAAGCAAGTAGACCCACTAAAACAAAAACTTCCTGAAGCAAAACCGATATCAAATACACTAAAGGAAGAGTACCTAGCATACATGAAACCAATAAAAGGTAGGTTGGATAAAATGAAATCTACTAACTTTGGGTTTAATCAGAAAAGTATTATACCGTAAATGAGCCTTTCCAAAATTAATCCAACAAAAACAAAAGCATGGAAAGCACTTCTTAAAAAAAAGTTGGAGCTAGATGGTGCAAAAATTATTGACCTTTTTGATTCTACAAACGATCGACTCAAAAAATTTTCTATAAATTTTGATAATCTATTTTTGGATTTTTCTAAAAATCTAATTGATGATAAAACTTTTGACCTATTACTAGAATTATGTGAAGAATGTGAATTGGAAAAAAATATAAAA
>CABZTM010000035.1:0-3897 GCA_902528705.1 uncultured Bacteroidota bacterium
TAACATCGGTCGTTCTAACATAAAATTGCGGTCTATAATTGTTATGGAATGGGGTATGTCTTCCTCCTTCTTCCTTTTTCAAAATATAAACTTCAGCTTTAAATTTCTTATGTGGTTTAACAGATCCAGGTTTACATATAACCATTCCTCTACGGATATCAGTTTTCTCAATACCTCTTAATAGAATTCCAACATTATCACCCGCCTCGCCTCTATCTAAAATTTTTCTAAACATCTCAACACCAGTGACAGTAGATGCAAGTTTTTCAGCACCCATTCCAATAATATCAACTGCATCACCAGTGTTTGAAACACCTGTTTCAATTCTACCGGTTGCTACTGTACCTCTACCAGTAATTGAGAAAACATCTTCAATTGGCATTAAAAAGTCTTTATCAACATCTCTCTTTGGTAATTCAATCCAAGAATCAACAGATTCCATTAATTTAGAAACAGATTCAACCCACTTAGCTTCACCATTTAGAGCTCCCAATGCAGAACCAAGTATAACAGGTCCATTATCACCATCGTATTCATAGAAGCTTAATAATTCTCGAACTTCCATTTCAACTAGTTCTAACAATTCTTCATCATCTACTTGATCAGCTTTGTTTAGAAAAACAACAATTTTAGGAATACCAACTTGTCTTCCTAATAGTATGTGTTCTCTGGTTTGAGGCATGGGTCCATCAGTTGCAGCAACAACAAGTATCGCGCCATCCATCTGAGCAGCACCAGTTACCATATTTTTTACATAATCTGCGTGACCTGGACAATCTACGTGAGCGTAGTGTCTAGTAGCAGTTTGATATTCAACGTGAGAGGTGTTAATTGTAATACCTCTTTCTTTTTCCTCAGGAGCATTATCAATCTGATCAAAACTTGTTGATTCAGAAAGTCCTTGATCTGCAAGTACTTTTGTGATAGCTGCTGTAAGAGTTGTTTTACCGTGATCTACGTGTCCAATTGTACCTATATTTAAGTGAGGTTTGGAACGATCGAAAGTTTCCTTGGCCATAATTTTAAGATTTTGTTTATAAACGCGCGCAAATATAATAATTTTATACTCAAAAAAAACAATTTATATTTTTTTTTAAAAAATTTCCTTTATAAGAGAGAAATTTATGTAATTATTCACCGCTTTTTCTAACTATAAATAGCCCAGAATTAATATCACTTATAATGATATTTCTACTTTGAAAATATGGATATACACTCCAAGCACCACTAAAAAATGGACTATTTTGACCTTTATTTCCATCATGACCTCCAGGATCTCCCCATCTGTTATTTGAATTTATAATACCACGATCATGTGTATCGTAAGGATAGGTGTCAAAATAACCAACTTCCCTAATTGATTTTTGACCAATGTTTAATATGTCTATAACCCTAAGACCAGAAGTGTAACTGGCCAGAAAAAATTTAGAGCCTTTTACGTAGCCATTATGGTCAATTGCATCAGTATCTGAAACATAATCGAAATGTCTGATTGGATCATCTAGGTTTTGCAAATCAATAATAATTGTTCTTGTTTTATTGATTAATGCTCCTGAATTATCAATTTCGTCTAACTCATCACCCATAAGTAAGAATCTGTGATCTTCTGTTAACCAAGACTGGTGAGTGTACTGATGATCATAAAAAAATGAACTTATTAAAACAGGTATTGTTTTGTCGGTTATGTCAACAATAACAACTCTGTCTTCATTACTACCAAAATATAATTCTTTTCCGACATGGTCTTGATCGGGACCATTGTAGATAACGACTTGAGCGTCATGAGTATAACCAAATTCTGGATATTCAATCAATAAATTTGGTGACAATGGTTCCGAAATATCAACAGCATGAATCCCTCTTGGCGATCTTGATGTTCCTGTGCCAGCTGTATATGCAACACCCGTTTGTGTGTTTATTGCAATATTATGCGAATGACCGTAACCTTCGTAAACTAAATCAGGTTGAAATTCCTGAGTGTCTGTAATATCTCTCAATTTTGATAAATCAAAAATCTGCATTCCATGTCCAGCAGCTTCGCTTACAATAAAAGCATGATCCTTGTAAACTTTTATATCTCTCCATGTACTTGAAAGAGTAGCTGTGGGTATTTTACCTAAGTAATTTGGATTGAAAGGGTCTGAAATATCAATTATACCTGTTCCGTTATCAAGCCCCATAAGTGCGTATTCCTTGCCAGTCAGTGGGTCAGTCCATCCCCAGCAATCATTTCCTGACTCTGCATTCATTTGTTCTATAGAAACATAACCAACAAGATCATAATCATTGCACTCAAATTGGACATCTTCTCCATTAATAGTGTAGGTTGAAAAACCATTTACACACTCACCAGCAATAGGTGGTTGATCGGAGGATTCATATTTCTCGTAACTGCAAGAAATGATAAAAAAAGTGATTAATAAGTATCTCATTTCTAATATAATATGCAATAACTATGCTGAATATTAATTATTTATAAAATTTGGCAAATAGGCAAATTTTTATACTTTTGAGATCCTTTTTTTACTATATTAGTGAGTTAAGGACAGTCAAAAAATATTTAAAATGAAAAAATTTATTCTATTTATGGTGTGTTTATTTTTAAGCTTCACAGCTTATTCACAAATTACATCTACTCAGAACGGTAATTGGAGTGCGACAAGTACATGGGCTGGTGGCTCAGTGCCTGGAGTATCTGACGCGGTAGTAATTGCACACGATGTTTCATGTGCTAGTACTCAATCAGCAGCAACACTAACTGTAAACAGTGGAAAAACACTCACACTTACGAAAGATGGAGCATTGACAGTCGCAGGTGCTGTCACCAATAATGGTACTGTAGTAGTTACAGGCTCTGAAAATGAATCAGGAAGTTTAATTGCAACTAGCGCTGATAGCTTTAACCTCACATACAATCTCTACATTCCTGCAAGTGAATGGAAACTTGTTGGAATACCAGTTTCAGGTTTAACACTAAATGACATTGACGATAATTTAGCTACTAATGGCTCAAAGGTTGGTATTGGTTTCTACGACTCAGAAACTGCCTCATGGTCTGTTTTTCTCAGCTCTCAAACGTCAGCCTCTATCTCTCAAACAAGAGGATACGAAATGATGCATGCATCGGGTGGTGTAGTTGCATTTACTGGTGCACTTAGAGCAAGTAACAGAAGTACTATTGCAACATACAATAGTAAATGGGCTTTGTTAGGTAACCCCTACCCATCTTATTTAAGATTGTCAGACGATGCTACTGATGCTTCTGGCACGAACTACTTTTTAAATTCAACACATTTGTCCTATTTAAAAAATACTCACCAAAACATTTGGGGATGGGATGGTTCAGCATATGATTCATACTCCAATAGTAACGCTTCTGGTGGAAGCTTAGATCACATCGCCCCAGGTGATGCTTTCTGGGTATACGGTAATGACGAAGAAACTTTTACTATAAGAGAAACGATGCAAGTGCATCAAGGAGGTCAGGGCTTTAGAAATAGTAATGCAGAAGGCAGCACAGATGATTCAAATCCCTCTAGACTAGCCTTAGTGAAACTTTCAGTATTCGATGCAAATTCAAAAAGATATTTATCTGTGGTATTTGGTGATGACTTTTCTTTAGGCTTGGATCCTGGTGAAGATATTGGTGGTTTTAAAGCTGGAGATTCTCACATATATACTCAGATGATGGATGGTTATGAAGATGTAGACTTTGCTATTCAAGCATTGCCCTATGAAAAAATATCTGACGTCACTATTCCAGTTGGTATTGAAACTGAAAGTGGAAAAATCAGATTAGAATATAATAAAAATACTCTTCCTGAATACATTGATATTTATTTGGAAGATACTAAGGAGAATACTTTTAAGAAAATCACTGATGGTTTTGAAATCAAT
>CABZTM010000036.1:0-3849 GCA_902528705.1 uncultured Bacteroidota bacterium
GTTGGTGCTATTTTTTATTTCATTTATTTCAGATTCAGTGAGATTTATTTCGGCCTTATCAAATAGGGATTTGTTTATTATCCAGTTACTTATATATTTTTCTACTAATTGAGTTGAATCAATTTCACTAATATTGTTAGGTAGTACGTTTATCAAATCACTGTTTCTAAGTTCATAATCTCCAACCTTAGCAATTACAGAATCATCTTTAACATTCTTAATGTCACAGGCAATTAATGATAAAAAAAGGAATAGCAGTCTCAATTTATCTAGAATAATTTGGGGACTCTTTCGTAATGGTTATATTGTGTGGGTGACTTTCATCTAAACCAGCTTTAGAGATTTTTACAAATGATGATTTTGTTTTTAGATCCTTTATATTTTTTGCTCCACAATAACCCATTCCTGATCTTAGGCCTCCAATAAATTGATACATACTTTCCATTAAGTGACCTTTGTAAGGGACTCTACCGACAATACCCTCAGGAACAAGTTTGTTTTTATCATCAACAGAAGATTGAAAATATCTTTCTTTACTTCCTTTTTGCATAGCCTCTACAGATCCCATTCCCCTATAAGTTTTAAACTTTCTACCCTCATATATAATTGTCTCACCTGGTGATTCATGTGTTCCAGCTAATAGTGATCCGAGCATAACACAATCAGCACCAGCTGCAATTGCTTTTGTGATATCCCCTGTGTGTTTAACTCCTCCATCTGCAATTACTGTGATCCCCGTACCAGTTAGTGCTTTGCTTACATTGAATATTGCTGATAATTGTGGGGATCCAACACCTGCAATTATCCTAGTTGTACATATTGATCCTGGTCCAATACCTACTTTAACTCCATCAACACCAGCTTTTGCAAGAAATTTAGCAGCATCAGCAGTTACTATGTTTCCTGCAACAAGATCAATGTTGGGGAAATTTTTTTTTATTTTGACAACAATATCCTTCACTGATTTTGTATGTGCATGAGCTGTATCCACAACTATTGCATCAACTCCAGCTTTTACCAAAAGTTGACACCTATCAATAGTATCAGCTGATGTACCTACTGCTGCAGCAACCTTTAATCTACCATACTCATCTTTATTTGATGAAGGTTTTAGTGTAATTTTTTGAATGTCTCTAAATGTAATTAATCCAATTAATTTTGAATCAGAGTCAATAATTGGCAATTTTTCAATTTTATTTTTTTGGAGAATTTTTTCAGCCTGCTTTAGAGTTAATTCCTTAGTTCCAGTAATTAAGTTATTAGAGGTCATCACTTTAGAAATTGATTTTCCCATCACATTCTCAAATCTAAGGTCTCTGTTTGTTACAATACCTATTAATTTATTCTGTTTATCAACAATTGGAATACCGCCAATACTGTATTCCTTCATTAAATTTAATGCATCACTTACTGTCGCATCTTTAAACAAAGTAATGGGATCCAGTATCATTCCAGATTCAGATCTTTTCACTTTTCTAACTTTTTCACTTTGAATTTCAGGAGATAAATTTTTATGTATTACTCCCATACCCCCTTCTTGCGCAATCGCGATAGCCATTTTACTTTCTGTTACAGTATCCATTGCAGCAGAGACAATAGGTACTTTTACTTTTACATTCTTGGAAAAATTTGATATTAAATCTACCTCGGATGGTAAAATATCCGAGTAAGATGGAATAAGCAACACATCATCGAATGTGAGTCCCTCTGATAACACTTCTGAAATGGATTTTTTCATCGCAATTAGGAATTAATTGCGCACAAATATAGTTTTTTTTAAATAAAAAAAATATTTAGTATGAGTTCCAAGAAAAACACAACATGCCTGAGGCAGCACTACCTGCATTTGGACAACTAGGTTTTTTGTAATTAGAGCAACTCAAACAATCTGACATCTTTGAAAATGCTTTTTTAATTGAGTGGTCCTCACAAACGTTATCAATTTGTACCGAAAGGTTGTGTTTGACACATTTTAAAGATTCAACTAAGTTTTCACAATTCAAGCAACTATTAACCGATTTGATCATAAAATTAAAATTTGTTCGAATTTAAGAACTTAAACCTTTAGAATGAATTTAAATTACGATGCCCAACTAATTTGTGAAAAATTTACTACAACTTGAATCAAATTCAAGAAGGTCTTTCTTATTAAAGTCTAGGTATATATCAGAATCATTTTTCAAAGGTTGATTGTGAAAAAAATTCCAAGAGTAATCATTGACAGTAGCTTCTATTTTATATTCTTTACCAACAAACTGAGACTTTAACACTTTTGCTTTGTACCTAGATTCTTTTGTAACGTAAATATTTTCTGGTCTAATGTAATAGGTTTTATTATTTATGTTCAACTGGTTTAAATCTCCAAGTACTTCAGCACAATAGCAATTAACAGGGTTACAATACATTTTTACTGGCTCATCAAACTGTTGGAGTACACCTGCCTTAAAAATTAAAATTCTATCAGAAATGTTGAATGTATCTGCAATGTCGTGAGTGACAAAAATTGTAGTTATCCCTGATTCTTTTATAATTCTGGAAGTTTCCTCTCTAATTTTGGTTTTAATATTTGAGTCTAAATTACTAAATGGTTCATCTAATAATAGTAGATCTGGTTTTCTAATCAGTGATCGAGCTATACATGCCCTTTGTTTTTCACCTCCAGACAGCTCATGAGGAAATCTTTTTTCCAAACCATTCAGGCCTGTCAATTTTAATATTTGGGAAAATTCTGATTGATTAAATGAAGTCAAGTTAAATTTAATGTTTTCAATTACATTTAAGTGGGGAAATAAAGTATTGTCCTGAAATACAAATCCAATTTTTCTTTCATTGGCATTGACAAATATATTTTTATCATTTAATACTCTTCCATTAAGCTCAATAAGTCCTGAATCAGTACTCTCTAATCCAGCTAAACACTTTAAAAAAGTTGTTTTTCCTGAACCACTTTCGCCAATAAAAGAAATGATTTCACCTTTTTTAACAGAAAAATTAAGCTTCTTAATAATGGACTTTGACTTACTGTAAGATTTAATTAAGTTTTTTACATTAAGAAACATCGATCTCTTTATTTAGTGTATTTTTTAAAATTATTAACATAAACGTCCCTAAAAATACAATAGCAAAAGAATATAAAGAAGATCTAGCTAACATTTCTTCGATTGCATATTCATATGTTTGAGTTGCAAGTGTATCAAAATTAAATGGACGTAGTATGAGTGTCAATGGTAAATCTTTCATTATATCTACAAAACATAATAAAAAAGCAATTATAATTGCTGGGCGATTAATTGGAATATAAATTTTATTTAGAAGATTAACCGTTTTTAGCCCTAGACTTTGTGCTGTTTGATCTATTGATTCAGGTTGTTTTTCAAAACTTGATTTTATGGGTGAAATACCTACAGCCATATATCGAACTACATAGGCATAAATCAAAACTAAAAATGAGCCAATAAATAAGGTTTCAAAAAATTTACCAATAATTGTGAAAAGAAGAATAAGTGCAATACCAATAACCGCCCCAGGCATAGCATAACTAAGAGATACGACATCACCCAAAATTTTATTTAATCTCGATTTAGAAATTCTATTTATAAACTGGATTAATATTGAAAAAATAATAATAATAATACTCGCAATGATTGAAACAAAAATTGTATTTCCAGTTAAAGTCAAAACGTCGAAAAAATCATGATTTAGGGATTTTTTTAGAATGTTTTTAAGCATGTGAATAATTGGAATTATAAAACCCAGAATTATTGGCACCAAACAAACTAAGTTTATGATTACATATTTAATTTTGGAGTTTGGGAAGTAAGATCTAATACTGGTGTTTATGGCATAATT
>CABZTM010000037.1:0-3822 GCA_902528705.1 uncultured Bacteroidota bacterium
TCCTTTGAGCTCAATTTACCTTTACAATGTAATAATGGGGCAAACCTAATTTCAACATATATAATATTTTCAGCTTTTAATTGGTCAAATAAATCCTCTACGACCAATGAAATACTTTTTTCATCCTGCATTAAATCAACTGCATACTCAGCACATTTTATATATTCTTTAACTGAACTACAAGTTGATGGGGCTTTAAACTTCTTATTATAAGCTTCAATATCAATTTTTGGATTAATTTTTTTTACTACATCAAAACTTAAGCAGCAATCTAAATGCAAATGCAACTCAATTTTAGGAAGCTTTCTCAAATTTTTACCTAACATAATTGATATTTCTTTTTAGCCCTTTAAATTTTGATCGTTTGATAGGACTTTCTTTAAAGACTTTTTTAAATGTTTCTTCAGTTAAGTCAATCCAATCAGCTTTATTAAAATTGCTAATTTCAGGGATAGTTTCAAAAAGAACTTCGTGATTTGCCTTTGAAAATCTATTCCAAGGACAAACATCTTGACAAATATCACATCCAAAAATCCAATCTTTAAAGTCACTTGATAAGTTTGAAGAAAAACTTTCCTTTAACTCGATGGTGTAATATGATATACACCTACTAGCATCAAGTTTATATGGTTCATAAATTGCGTTGGTCGGACAGGCATCAATACACGCAGTACAACTGCCACAATGATCAGTTGTAGTGTTGTCATAATTTAATTCCAAATCAACTATAATTTCAGCAAGAAAAAAAAATGAACCAGATTGTTTATTAATTAAATTGGTGTTTTTTCCAATCCAACCTAAACCACTTTTTTTTGCCCATGCTCTTTCTAAGATTGGAGCTGAATCAACAAAAACTCTGCCCTCAAAAGACCCAAATTTGTCTTTCATTATATTTAAAAGTTGTTTGAGCTTGTTCTTTAAAACTACATGATAATCTTTTCCATAAGCATATTTTGAAACTTTAAAAGTACTATCACTTTTCAATACTTTTTTTGGATAATAATTATATGTAAGTGAAATAACACTTTTTGAATTTTCAACTAGCTTAGTAGTGTCTAGTCTTTTATCAAAATTTCTTTCCATGTATGACATTTTTCCGTGATAATTATTTTTTAACCAACTCTCAAACCTTTCAGCCTCATCTGATAAAAATCCTGATTTTGAAATACCACAGGACATAAATCCTAGCTCTTTTGATTTTAATTTTATAAACTCTGTATAGTTGTTTTTTAGATCCATTTTTTAGTCAAAAAGATCTTTTTGAGTTTTATTTGGTGCTAAATTTAAATGTTCATAGGCTTTGGTAGTAACTTCTCTTCCACGCGGTGTTCTTATAATAAAACCCTGTTGAATCAAAAAAGGCTCATACACCTCTTCAATTGTTTCTGCTGTTTCAGAAACCGCAGTTGATAATGTGTTTATCCCAATTGGTCCTCCATTAAATTTTTTAATTATTGTGTCTAAAATTTTATTATCCATTTCATCAAGACCAAATTTATCAACACTAAGTGACTCTAAAGCATACTTAGTTATTTCTAAATCAATCTTCCCAGTGCCCTTTATTTGAGCAAAATCTCGAACTCTTCTAAGTAGTGAGTTGCAAATTCTTGGTGTACCACGACTTCTACCTGCAATTTCATCAGCAGCTAAGCTTTCTATTGGTATATTTAAAATTTCTGCACTTCTATTAATAATTTTTGATAATACATTTTTATTATAATATTCAAGTCGATTGTTAATACCAAACCTAGCTCGCATAGGAGCTGTCAATAAACCTGATCTAGTTGTGGCTCCTATAAGAGTGAATTGATTGAGATTAATTTGAACTGATCTTGCATTAGGGCCAGTCTCGATCATAATATCAATTTTATAATCTTCCATTGCTGAATATAGATATTCTTCAACAACAGGGGATAATCTGTGAATTTCATCAATGAATAAAACATCTCTGTCATCTAAACTTGTAAGTAATCCTGCCAAATCTCCGGGCTTATCAATGACTGGACCTGATGAAACCTTTAAACCAACACCGAGTTCATTTGCTAAAATATGTGCCAAGGTGGTTTTACCTAGCCCAGGTGGCCCGTGTAGTAAGGTGTGGTCTAAAGCGTCTGAACGCTGATTCGCTGCTTCAACAAATATTTTTAGATTATCAATAACACTTTTTTGACCATTAAAATCAGAAAACTCTAGAGGCCTAAGAGCTTTGTCAATTTCTACTTCTTCAGGGTTTAAATTTTCTTTAGTTGGATCCAAAGATTCATTCATACCCAAATATAAGTATTCAAATTTAATGCTCTGTTATTTTTTCTCCTTTAGCAATTGGTGTTGATTGTGGAACAAAATCTTGGTTTTTTCCAGGTTTACTGTAATCATATGCCCATCGAAAAACTTCTGGAATTTTTCCTGGCCAATTTCCATGAATGTGCTCAACTGGCGCCGTCCATTCCAAGGTATTAGAATTCCAAGGATTTTTTTCAGCTTTTTTTCCATAATACATACTGTGAAAGAAATTAAATAAAAATATCAATTGAGCAAGACCGGTTACTAATGCGAATACAGTTATTAAAACATTTATATCTGCTAAATCATCAAAATATGGAAAAGCGGTATTTGTATAATATCTCCTCGGAAGACCAGCCATTCCTATGAAATGCATTGGGAAGAAAATACCATAGGCACCAACCGCAGTTACCCAAAAGTGTACATAACCTAAGGTTTTGTTCATCATTCTTCCCCACATTCTCGGAAACCAATGATAAACACCTGCAAATAAACCATATAGAGCAGAAATACCCATCACTAAGTGAAAGTGAGCAACAACAAAATAAGTGTCATGAACATTAATATCAAGAGCACTGTCACCAAGAATAATTCCTGTTAACCCTCCGGTTATAAAGGTAGAAACAAGACCTATTGAAAACAGCATAGCAGGATTAAACTGTAAGTTACCTTTCCATAAAGTAGCTATATAATTAAAGGCTTTAACAGCAGAGGGAATAGCAATTAGTAATGTTGTGAAAGTAAAAACAGATCCCAAGAAAGGGTTCATTCCTGTGATAAACATATGGTGTCCCCAAACAATGGTAGACAAAAATGCTATCGCTAAAATTGAGGCTACCATCGCTCTATATCCAAATATTGGTTTTCTAGAATTAGTTGCAATAATTTCAGATGTTATTCCAAGAGCAGGAAGTAATACAATATACACTTCAGGGTGACCTAAAAACCAAAATAAGTGTTCAAATAAAACAGGGGATCCGCCTTGATAATGCAATACTTCACCTTGAACAAAAATATCTGAGAGGAAAAAAGATGTTCCAAAACTTCTATCCATTATCAAAAGTAAGGCGGCAGAAAGTAGTACTGGAAATGATATTACACCAATGATTGCAGTTATAAAAAATGCCCAAATTGTTAATGGAAGTCTAAACATAGTCATCCCTTTAGTTCTTAAATTTAAAACTGTCACAATGTAATTTAGGGACCCTAATAGTGAAGAGGCGATAAAAAAGGCCATAGAAACTAACCATAGTGTCATACCCAAACCAGAACCTGGTTGTGTTTGAGGAAGTGCACTCAAAGGAGGATAAATTGTCCAGCCTGCTGCTGCAGGACCAGCCTCAACAAATAATGATGCAACCATTATGGCACTGGATATAAAGAATAACCAAAAAGCAATCATATTTAAGAAGCCAGATGCCATATCTCTTGCTCCGATTTGGAGTGGAATTAAGAGATTACTGAAAGTTCCACTCAATCCTGCTGTTAATACAAAAAACACCATGATAGTACCATGTATTGTAACAAGTGCTAGGTATA
>CABZTM010000038.1:0-3779 GCA_902528705.1 uncultured Bacteroidota bacterium
TACTAAATTAGCAATTGAACAGGGATTTCAACAAATTATATGGACTGATTCAAATAATCACAATGCAATTGAGGAAGCTGGTACAATGAATTTATTTTTCGTTATTGGTAAGAAACTAATCACTTCACCAACCTCCGATAGTATTCTAGATGGAATAACAAGAAAAAGCATAATCGAACTTGCTAAGTTTTATGGCATTGATGTTTATGAAAGAGAAATTACGATTGATGAAATTATAAAAGAGCATAAATCAGGAAATTTAAAAGAAATATTTGGAAGCGGAACAGCAGTTGTAGTCTTGCCGATAAAATCCTTTGGACACAGAGATCAATTGTATACTCTCAATTCTGAAAAAAATTCAATATCAAGTTTTCTTAAAGAAAAATTAAACAACATCCAATACAATATATCCACTGATTTTGAAAATTGGAAATATAAAATCAACTGAAAAATTTTGAAAAGTTTGGTTTAAAATAATTAGGACCCTTCATGACTTTACCATCTTCTCTATATATTGGTTTTCCATCTGATCCCAATTTACTCATATTGCTTTTTTGAATCTCGTCAAAAACATCCTCTATGATGTCAGACATTCCATGCTCAATTATTGTCCCACACAAAATATAAAGCATATCTCCAAGAGCATCGGCTATTTCAATAATATCATTATTTCTTGCAGCTTCAATATACTCCTCATTTTCCTCTTTCATTAAATTAAATCTTAACTCAATAATTTTTTTTCCCAAATCCACTGTTGGATAATCATTATAATTCAAACCAAATGTATCGTGGAAATCTTTAACTGCATTCAACTGTTTTTTCATGTGAAATAATTTTTATTAATTATAAAATTAAAATAATAGGTCGGAATATTTTGTTGATATCTACAGATTTTTTGTCTAAAAATTTAAAATCCTCAAAAGTGAAATAAATAAAGATTTATTAACATCATAGTTTGTAAAAAAAAAATATATTTATGAATATTAAATTTAAAGTACTCAAACAATGAAAAATATATATTCACTACTACTATTATCAATTTTTATTTTTATATCATGTTCCCCTGATGATAACGGAAATCCAACTGCTGAAGATGTAACAGGCCTTACAGATGGAGGAGCAACTATAACTGTCAAATTAATGGGTTCGGATCCTGATGGAGACAGTATAATTTATGCACTTGAATCTTACGCGAGTTTGGGTACCGGTTCAGTATCCGGTGATGTTTTAACTTACACGCCGAACGACAATACAAATGGTGTAGATAATTTTTCATACAGAGTATATGATTCTGAAAATAATGTTAGTAATGTGGCCAAAATTACAATCACGATCACTGGTAATGTGAACAATCCTCCTACTGTTGATAACATATCAGCAACTTCAGATGGTTCTGCAATAACGGTTAATTTAACAGGGTCTGATCCAGAGGGGGACAGCATCACATTTTCAATCGTTGGACAACCCTCTAAAGGTTCAGTAAGTTTGAGTGGAAGCACTGCTACCTATACACCTAATGCAAGTGCATCTGGTTCTGATTCCTTTACATATAAAGCCAATGATGGTGAGTACGACAGCAACGTAGGAACTGTATCCATAACTTTACCTGATGCACCCGATCCAGTGGCTACTACAACAATATTTATAAGTGAATATGCTGAAGGCTCTAGTTATAATAAATATCTAGAAATTTACAACCCAACAGGTGCAGAGGTTGATTTAACAGAGTATGCATTTCCAAGTGTTGCTAATGCTCCAACCACACCTGGTGACTTTGAATATTGGAATGAATTCCCTGCAGGAGCCAAGATTGCAGCCGGCGGAGTTTACATCATTGCAGATAGTCGTGCTGATGCATCAATTGTAGCTAAGGCAAATCATACCCATCAATATTTATCCAATGGGGATGATGGTTATAAATTAGTGAAAGGAACTAGGTTTAACTTCACAGTAATAGACGTTCTTGGTGACTGGCAAGGCGATCCTGGTTCAGGTTGGGATGTTGCTGGTACAACCAATGGAACAAAAGAACACACACTTGTTAGAAAACCCAGTGTAAAAAAGGGGAATTCAGACTGGGACAGCTCTAGAGGAACTAGTGAAAGTGACTCCGAGTGGATTGTATATCCACAAAACACGTGGACATACTTGGGTGGTCATACAATAGACTAACAACATAGCACTATGAAAAGATTTTTTTTAATATTTATATTACTTCTTTTTGCGTGCAGTGACAGTTCGGATGATAGCTCTGATATCAATGATCCAAATAATGGTTCTGACGGACAGCTGGTAAATCTTTTCTTTTCTGAATATGCAGAGGGATCTAGCAACAATAAATATGTAGAAATATATAATCCTAGCTCTTCTTCAGTGAATTTATCCAATTATCAAATCAAAGGTACAAATAATGGAACCACCTGGGGAGATAATGGAGAAAGAGAACTTTCTTTGACTGGTTCCTTGGCATCAAATTCTGTATATATTATTTCCACAGATGCTGCGGATCAATCGATTTTAAATCAGGCTGATTTATCTCTTCCTTACGAAAGTCCTCTTCATTACAATGGAAACGATGCTATTGGAATATTTGGAAAGGACTCCTCAGGAAGTTTTACAGTTGTTCTTGATGTTATTGGCGTTGAGAGTTACCAGGGTACAGCAGCCTGGAGTGTTGCTGGAGTTTCCGAGGCAACTAAAGATCATACCCTTGTTAGAAAATTATCAATCAATAAGGGAAATTCAAATTGGGAAAATTCATCTGGTAGCAGTACATCAAATTCTGAATGGGAAGTGAAAGATATTGACGATTGGACTAGCTTAGGATCTAGGTAGTTGAGCTATATTTGATCCATGTTTTCATCCGGACAGCTGGTTTTTGCTATTTTTTTTGTAATTGTTTTTACGATTATTATTATTTACACTTATCGAAAAGATTTGAAATTTCTTAAAAACACTTATAAAGGAGTGCATTGGGTTTTTATTGGATTCATAGTTTTTTTTTCATTGCTTCTTGTTCTAAAAAAACTTGTTAATGATTAAAAATATTTTATTAATCTTTATAGGCGGCGGTTTGGGATCCGTTTGTAGATACCTTATTTCTGAAATAATTTTTTTAAAAAAATTTGATTTCCCCTACCCGACTTTTATAGCTAACCTATTGGGATGTTTTTTAATTGGTTTGGCTCTTGGTTGGTCTATTAAAAACTCTGAATTGAACCCCTCTTTTTTAATTTTGTTTACTGTTGGTTTTTGTGGAGGGTTTACTACTTTTTCATCATTCAGTCAAGAAAGTTTGACATTAATTAATAATAACCAGCTTTTTTATTTTTTTTCTTACTTATTGTTAAGCATTACAATAGGTATTTTATCTGTATACATTGGAATGAAAATAAGTAAACACTTGTAAAACAGACTATTAAATAGCGCCAAATATTATATTAAAAATTTAGAGCTATAATTTTTGTGAATTACTCAAGTATTGGACTTAAAAATTTAAAATTCCATAAAAATATAGCAATAGAAGACTTATCAACATTGCTGATTTGCAAAATAAAATACATTTAAATAAATAAATAATTATAATTATGAAAACACTTATTAAATACAATTTATTCCTTGTGAGTTTAGTCTTTTGCTTTACTCCCACACAGGAAATAAAATCTCAAGATTTTGGAGCTGATGTTGCTAGCTCTTATGTCTGGAGAGGTACTGAGTATGGTACTGGTCTTGCTGTTCAACCTTGGATGGAGCTTGGTGCTGGTAACCTTACTGGTGGA
>CABZTM010000039.1:0-3547 GCA_902528705.1 uncultured Bacteroidota bacterium
CACAAAAAGATTATGAACAAATTACTGGGCTTAATGCAATAATAACTGATGATAATGAAACCAAATGGATTGGTTCTTTTGGAACATCAGATGGTATAAATCAAATAAAAAATGACAATAAATTTAGCATTTGTTCAATCTCAAAATTATTCACATCTGTAGCTATCATGCAACTTGTAGACGCTGGGAAAATTAGTATTGATGATCCAATCAAAAAACATTTACCATGGTTTAATATCTCAAATAGTTTTGGTAATTCGAATGCTATTACTATCAAATCCATACTTACCCATTCATCAGGATTACCAAGAGAGTCTAACCACCCTTATTGGTCAGGGCCAGAATTTCCATTCCCATCAAAACAAGATGTTATTAACGAGTTAGGAAATCAAAAAATGCTTTATCCACCTTCAAAGTATTACCAATACAGTAATCTAGGGCTTAGTCTTCTTGGATATGTAGTTGAGGAAGTTTCTGGTGTTCCATATTCCGAATATATTAATAATGAAATATTAATTCCTCTTTCAATGATGGATACAAAAACATTTATGTCAAAGGATGATTATGGTAACTCACTAAGTATTGGGTTTTCTTCATTAATGAGAAATGGAAAAAGAGAAAAGGTTAATTTTTTTAATGCAAATGGGATTGAAGCTGCTGCAGGCTTTACTTCAACTGTTGATGATATTGCAAAGTTTGCTAGGTGGCAAATGAAATTATACGATGGTTCAGAGAAGGATATACTAATGCCTGAAACTATTAAAGAGATGCATAAAATTTATTGGTTTGATGATGTTAAGTATGGATTAGGTTTCAGGATTTTAGATTTTGATAATGAGACTTGGGTTGGTCATGGGGGGTCATGTCCAGGCTATAGATCTCAACTTATTATAAATCCAGATAAAAAAATTGCCTATTCAGTTATGATTAATTCTGGTGGTACAAGCCCAACAAAATATATTAAAGGAATTCATGAAATTTTATCAAAAGTAAAAACATTAAAGGGCACGGAAATAAGTAAGTTTAAAGAACTAACAGGATCTTATAATACTCAGCCATGGGTCGGAGAAACTTATGTCCAGTCTTGGGGAGACCACATTGCTTTAGTTTCTTTACCATCAGACGAGCCTTACTTGAGATTATATAGAAATGTTGATAATGACCTATTTAAAAGAGTTCTCACTAACAATAAACTTGGTGAAGAGCTTGAAATTTTGAGAGACAATGACAACACTATCATCGGATATAAAACTCACCAAAATATATATAAAAGATCTAGATAATTGTTAGCCCTTACTTTCTAACGTAACCCCCAATAGATTCTCTATACTCAATTTCGAAACCATTTTCAGATGTCCATGACTTAAATTCATCCGTGGCATTTCCTATTGTTATAAATGACTCAATCTCAAATATTTCAAAAAATTTTTCAAAATTAGGACCGTTTATAAAATCTATTCCGTGCTGAATACCATCTTGGCTATTATTGTAACGTTCAATAAGTGTTACTTTTTTACCATCTTCAGAAATATAATATCCATAAACAGTGGAAGGTTCTCTTTCTACGATAAAATCAGAAAGATATTGGGTAAAACTTTCAACATCTTCTGGTGAATTTTCTTTTGTACTGAGTTCAAGAATAAATGTTATTTCTTCAGAATCTTCGTTATCCAAAACAACCTGTTCTTTTTGGACATTATTAGTTTGACAACTAAATACAAGAACTAAAAATAGCAAATGAATTTTTTTCATTTAACAAACTAATCAATTACAGACTGGTTAAATTGATTAACCCAGACAATTTTTCCATCAACGATATAAAACTTTAATATAGAATTGAAGCTAGTTTTATTTTCACCATCATCGTAAGTAACTACATAATCAGCATTTACGTGTTCTCCACCACGAGTTGGATCTATATCTACAGAAAATGCATTAACTAAATTCCATTTATAATCAGCATTATTTGCCTCATATAATGAATCTCTACTTTCAGTCATGGTGAGCATTTCAAGAGGTGTAACCTTTCTACCACTGTAGTATGTTATACTGGCCGTATCATTAAAAATTTCAAGTGCTTCATCATACATCTTGTTGTTTATCAATTCATCATATTTTAATACAACATCTACAGCCTCTTGTGTGCCAAGAAAGAATTTATATTCTTTTCCATCATCAGACCAAGTTGTCATGCCAATTGATTTTTTTTCAGTTGCACACGAATAAAAAAGCGCTGCAATTATAATGGTTAGGTAATATTTTTTCATAAAGTTTTTTTTATTAAGTTAGCAATTCTATATGATAAAAAAGTTAAAATTAATTGTTTTTTGTTTGCTTATTTTTTCATGTTCTGATGGTGTAGATTCAGGATCAAATGTTGATGATAGTTCGGGAAATAACACAAACAGTCCAGACTCGCCTCATGTTCCCTTGGGTTTCGATTTAGTAGTCATTGATGACTTTAATTCATTTGATAAAACAAAATGGTCTAAAGGTTTGACACATGATACCAATCCAAACATTAGAATGATTTGGAATAAACAAACTGGAGGACAGAACCTTTTAAACGATAAATATGCCGGATATATATTGGATGCCAACACTTATACAAGTAACGGTCAACTATATTTAGCCAATAAAAAAGAATCAATTACAGGAACTGATCCTGCACGTGAATTTGATTATTCAACAGGTTGGATTAATTCACTCCAAAAAATAAACTTTAATGGGACTAGTAAAGATGTTTATGTGGAGGTCCGAGCTAAATTTCCAAAGGGAGATAAAGTCTGGCCAGGAATCTGGATCATTGATGATTCAGAAAATAGACGATGGCCACCAGAAATTGATGTTTGGGAATATTTTGGTAAATTTTTTAATACCAACCGTTATGATGAAATGTATTTTAGGTATATATATGGTGTTTGGAATGATAATGATAACGATAGTTATGTATTACCTAACTTCCAGGCAACATACAATGCATCTGCACAACATCGCATCTATGGCTTCAAATGGACAAAAGATGATATGAAATGGTACATCGATGGTGAGCTTGTACATACAAAAACTAAAGGAATTGAAGTTCCCGAAGCAGACTGGCCCGATCAACCTATGTGTATGGTAATTAATAATGGATTATTGAGTGTTGTTGATGAGGGAAATACAGCCTTTCCTAACCACCTAATTCTTGACTATTTCAAGGTTTACGAAAAAAATTAACTATAGATTTCTTGTCTATTTAAGGGGTTGATAGAAGTTATTAGCATAGTAAATGCAAACAAACATTCCCAAATTTCAGAAATCCTTTCATGGTCGAAAATGTAAATAATTATTGTTGAGCTAATAAAAATTGCAGACTGACTATATTTTGGGATAACAATTGAAAATCTATTTATTAAAGATTTTATATTGTTGCTTTTGGTGTATAAATAAGGTGTCGCCAAAAAATAAAATGTGAAAATAAAAAACAAACCGTTGGTGAAAATTAATTTATTTAACTTGACACCGCCTATCATTAAGTTATGAATATTTGTCTCCGATTGTAGGT
>CABZTM010000040.1:0-3458 GCA_902528705.1 uncultured Bacteroidota bacterium
CTGCCAGATCCTGCTGTCGCATTATAGTAACTGTCTCCACTTTGACAGGCTCTCCAACTACTAGAGACCTTTATATATCCATAGTTTGATCCCCCTGCATTTCCAGCAATTGGCATTGGACTGTCAGAGCTTAAAGAAAATGATATTGCACTTCTGTGAGCTCCAATTCTTTTGGCTAAATTATTATACAAATAGGTGCTATTGTTAGAACAATCTTCAGATAGAATAATAATGTCATTTCGGTTATTGATTGTATTTAAAATTGTATTGTGAGCAATGATTTGGTTATTGCCTTTTATCATTAAACCATTGGTATTATCAGCGATGTTGTGATGCATAACTCCATAACTTCCTGCTTGTGTGGCATCACCTCCTGGAGCATCATAACGAAACGCATATTTTTCAGTGTCATAAATAAAATTATGATGTACTACCGACCCTTGAACATAATTTTTTGTGCCCTGAAATACAGCACCATCGGATTGTAAAAGTCCGGTATTTGTGACCTTATTATAGCTAAATGTAGATGTTCTGCCAGGGAGCACCGTGGCTGAAGCTCCGGTTGTATGGATGGTATTTTCCTGAAATATATTGCTTGTTCCAGTACAATAAATAGAAACCATCAAGCCTTGAAGTTCAGATGCACTCCAGTCAATATGATGGAAGTAGTTGTTCTTAATTGTATTGGTATCTCCTTTAATAACAAGTGCTTCACCCTCTGTATTTTCAAACAGGCACTTTTCAATTGTGTTGTTGTCAGCATTGCTGCCCAATTCAGTGACGTCGGGAGTTCCGAGACCGTCCGTTGTTCCCAGCATTCTTTTTGATGCACTTGGATAATAAAAATTACATTCCTCAACAGTATTGTAATCAGAATTTCCAGTCATCTCAAAAGTAGTAGCAAAAAAATTAATTTTTTTTAAGTTGATATACTGTGCACCACTAAAAGTTACGCTGTAGTCAGTTGTTTTTCCTTTTATTGTTCTGTTTGACAGATCGCCATAGTCAGGATAAACATACAAAGTATTATCACTTTTATCATGAAACCATTCATTATTGGTATCTAAAAAACTCAACTTTCCCTCAAAAAAATAATAATGATGTTTGTCTTTGTAGGTTCCTATGTCCCCGGTGTTGTAGGTAATTACATCATCTGATGATGCATTTTGAGTGTGTCCAGTAATTGCTACTGTCCATGTTTTAAAAGACCCAATATTTAAAATTCCAATAGATCCATTCAGATCTAGGGAGGTATTACCAATTCCTCCAACACCTGGATTAAATATGTCTTCATCAATTTGGAGAGATCCGTTTATACTTCGGTCATCTACATAATCTGGGTCATCAGTGTCACTAAGAGTGTTTTCATCTCCTTGAGCCCAAGTCGAGTGAGAAAAAACTGAATCATCATTAAATTGAGCATTGGGCCACCTGGCATTGACCATCGGCTCATCATCAACAAAAAGTTGTGTGATATTTGTAGAGTAGGAGCTTAGTTTGTAAATGCCATTTCCGTGACTAGTCCAACTTCCAGTTACATCTACAGTACCATCAATGGTAACTACCTCACTGCTGTAAGCCTCAATAATTATGGGGTTTCCACTAGTACCTGTTTTATTAATTGTAATCGTCTCACGATAGGTCCCTGCTCTAATGTAGAGTATATCACCACCAGATGATAATTGATTTATACCATATTGTATGGTTTCAAAAGGGGAATCAATGGAACCATTGTTGCTATCACTTCCCCCTGAGCTTGAGGGAGCAACGTAATAGGTGGATTGGGAATATAAACTAATTGAAAATAAAACAAAAAAAAAGCTAAGAAAATAGCGGCTCATATATCCCAAAAGTATTAAAAAAACTTTTTTGAAAATTAATCACAAATTAAATGTTAATAACATTGAATTCCCTATCTTAAAAGTTTAAATTTTTATTAAACATTATGAAGAAAATTTTTCTACTTTTTATAATTTTTGCTCTAGGATCATGCGATGCTCCTCAGCAAAATCCCAATTTTGAAAAAAATGTTGAACTTACTAAAGCATGGTTTGAAAACTGGGAAAATGAAGATTTAGATTATCTCTCCTCTAAGATTGGTGAAAGCATTGAATGGCAAGGTGCTTTTTATGCAAATAAAGAATATTTTACTACAAAAGAAGATGTTGTTGCATACATATCTGGATGGCTTGCAGCTATGGAGGATATCAATTACGAACCTGAAAACTTTTTACCCGGAGTTGATCCTGAAACTAGCCTTCCAAACGGAAGTGTTAGAACTTATGGAACATGGACTGGTGTAAATACAGCATCTGGTAAACCCTTTGAAGTCAAATTTTATCATTATCTAACTTTTGATGATGATGGAATGTTGGTAAATGGTGGAGACTATGGAGATGCTACAGGAGTTGTGATGGCAGTATCACCAGACCCCGAGAGTTAATCTATATTTTAAATTTTAAAATGTCTACAAGCAGATGCCTGTAGACATTTTTTTATAAACTTTCATATTTAAAATTAAAATGGCATTTGATTTGTTAATCTCTTTATGATGAATTCATTTGATAAAATTCCTATTTCTGGTTGGTCTTTTTCTTCCGCTAGAAATCAAAATATAAGTCCTTTTGAAAAGTTGTTTGAAATTTTCAAAGAACTAATTACTTACACAAGTGGAGATTTTGATGAAGCAATCGATTGGTTGAAAGAATTGGATAAGGAATATGAGTTGACAACTGATGACTACACAATAGATGATTTCATTAATGATTTATTAAATAAAGGTTTTGTTAAAGCAGAGTTTGATGTTGGTTCGGGAAAAGAATCTAAAAAAATTTCTGCTAAGATGGAAAGAGTTTTAAGAAAGTTTGCCTTGAAAAAAATATTTGGTCAAATTAAAAAATCAAGGTCTGGTAATCACAAAACAAACCACAGCGGCAAAAGTTCTGATGACTTTGATGATTATAGAGATTACCAGTTTGGAGACTCTATTGATCAGTTGATGATTACGGAAAGTTTGAGAAATATGTACACCAGAACAGGTAGTGGAGAACTTGATTTACAAGCTGAAGATTTGGTTGTTAAAAACACTCTTAACAAATCACAAATGAGTACGGTTCTCATGATAGATATAAGTCATAGCATGATTCTTTATGGTGAGGATAGAATAACACCTGCAAAGAGAGTAGCCATGGCGTTGTCTGAGCTAATATTGACCAGATATCCGAAAGACACTCTTGATATTTTGGTTTTTGGTAATGATGCAAAGCCAATAAGTATCAAGGAACTTCCGTATTTAAAAGTTGGACCATATCACACAAACACTGTGGCTGGATTGCAACTTGCCATGGAGATGTTAAGCAAGAAAAAAAATAACAATAAGCAAATATTAATGATTACAGATGGTAAGCCCAGCTGCTTAAAAATGCCAGACGGATCTTACTATAAGAACAGTGCGGGAT
>CABZTM010000041.1:0-3032 GCA_902528705.1 uncultured Bacteroidota bacterium
TTGAACTTATTAATTCTGCTGATAATAATTTTAGAGAAAATTCCTCAGAATCTATAATTTTTGTGTAAAGAAGCGGAGACAAATACGAATCACTTGGTGATTCATTTGAATTTATATCAAGACCCGCAAGTGTGGCCAGAGACCCTAATTTACTGGAGGGAGACATTTGATCATCACTAATTTGTGGGACAAAAGTGGTTTGTGAAGTATATATCACAGGGCTTATCAAAGCAATCAGGCATCCAATTAAAAAAAAAGATATTGTTGACTTTACAATCAATTTTCTCTCAATCCATAGTTTTTTTAAAACAGCTATTATATCAATCAAATTTTCATCGATATTAGCATGAGAATTATCCTGATTGTTTTTCATCTATTATAATTTGGTTGCAATCAAAATGCTTGTAAGAGTAGTTGTTATGAAAGTTATAGTTCCAGACAAATTATCAATAAATTGTGTTATAGATTCTTTGAACCCTTGACCCTCAGGTCTAAAATCAGTAACAATAACCGAATTAGGGAAAACTCTAGGGTTTTTAAAAAACCCAATTTTTTTGGTTTTACCGTTTGGTAAAACCACGTAAGACTTTCCACCCTCATTAAATAATTTGCCTCCAGAATTTTTAATATAACTTTTAGCTTTCAATCCTTTTTTCCAAATAAAATTGGATTCATTTTTAACAGCTCCGGTAGTACTTACAATTCCTTTACTGGATGCTATATTAACAATATCACCATTTTCAAATATTTCTTCAGCATTTAGGTTATTGAAGTCAAGTGTTATTAGTTTTCCATCTCTGATTAAACTTGATGCATCTAAATTAGCATATGGTGTTAGTCCACCAGCATAATCAATTATCTGTTTTAATGAAGAATTTTTAAATTCGGCGACCACAGTTTGTGGATAATTAACTTCACCAGCAATACTAATTCTTGCACTTTCTTCATAGCCTATTATTTGTCTTACAACTAAAATATCTCTGTCCTGTAAAATAAATTCGCTCTCAGGTTTATCTTTTAAACCCAATAAATAATCTTTGTCAATTTTAACCTCTATTTTCCTAACAATTCTGTCAGTTGAGACATTTATTTCAGGTCTATTTACGGTTAATTTTTCCTGATCAGCACTTATTTGAAATCCTCCAGAAAGCAGCAATAAATCCTCTACGTACATATTAACTTCTAAATCATATATATCAGGGTTGTTGACATAACCAAAGATACCAACTGTCTTGTTAATATTTTCTGTTGTACCTGTACTAAATAATAGTACTTTATCCCTTGGATATAGTAATGCGGATTTTAATTCCTCTACATTATTGAACTCAAATGTCAGAGTTTTGAATTCTCCAGTTTCATTATCATATCTTTTAATATCAATTCTTGATTTTAATAAATTTGTAAGAAAGTCTGGATTATTAATTTCAGATGCAGTGAAAATCAAATCATAAATTGTTAAGTTTTCTTTCCAAGATGTTGTTATATTCTCTACACCATATCCGCTAATAGATACAAATTTGGCTCCATCAACTCTTTCATTACTGTAAACTGTCACTTGATCCAAATCATTCAGTTGTATGTAGGTGCTAGAATTTAAAATATCGTTCAAATTGTAGGAATTTACGACGTTGATCCCATTTAAAATGCTTGTAACATCGACTCTTTCTAAATATACATCTGGTAAAACACCTTTTGCAGCGTCCATTATTAATAATTTTAAATCATTGTAAGTTGAAAGTGAATATATTCCAGGTTCAGCAACATGGCCTGATATAGTTACTTGATTTAACTCCATGTCTAAAATTGGAAAGAATGTAATTTTATCTCCGTCAGACAAATTAATTTTCTTACCTGTTTCTTTCGCTTCCTGATAATTAAAGGTTATTAATTCCCTATCCGCAATTATTTCTTTAGTTCTCATCTCAGGGGGTGTGACTCTACTAATATTTACTTTTCTTGTTTGTGCAGTAACTGGTAATCCCCCGGAAAACTGTAATAATTCTGAAAGTCCCTCATTTTCTTTTAACTCATATACTGCATTATTGTAAACTTCCCCTTCAAGTAGAAAACTATTTTTTCTAACATTAACAAATACTATGTCATTGTTTGTTAGTCTAACATCTTGTCTGAGCTGGCCTTTGGTAATGTAATCATAAAGATCAATAGTTTTGTAAAGTTTATTATTTCTATAAATTTTGATATCTCTTAGTGTACCACTAGTTTTAACTCCCCCTGCAGCATATAATGCAGACAAGGCAGAACCTGACGTATTCAAAATATGTGGGCCTGGTGCTTCAACCTGTCCTAACACTACCACTTTAACAGGTCTTAATTGAGTAAGTGATACATCCATAAAAGTTTTTTGAGGGGAGCTTATTAGTCCTGATAAATATTTACCTAAAAATATTTTTAATCTTGATTTTAGTGTTTTGAAAGAATTACCTGATGCGAAAAATAGTCCATAGCCTCTAATATTAATATTACCATTTCTATCTACCTTGACATTTTGCTCAAAAGAGTTATCTCCATATGTTATAATTCTTAGTTCATCGCCAGGTGCTATAAGATATCCCTCATCGATATTTCCAAGTAGGTACTCTTTGTCCAAATAGGGATTGTTATTGAAGATATCATACCCAAAATATTTCGGTCCATCATTTTCAGCATCTACTTCAAATACATTCTCTTTTTCTTCATTAATATCTTCTTCATTTTCTTCAGAGCTATCAGACTGTGATGTTTCATCTGTATTGGGATTTTCAAAATTTTCATTAGGAAACAACTCATTAATTAATTGATCGAAGCCAATTCCTCTCTGTGTTGCTAATTGTCTAGCTTGAGTCTCAGTCATTCCATTAGCTTTCAAAGCATCTAGGGCCTGAGATCTGGTAGTTATATTTTGAGATTGAACAGCCTGGACTGCCTGATTAATAACAGTTTCATTGGTCTGGGAGAAGCCAGTGAACGATATTAAGATTATGATGAATAAATATCTCATAATTTTATTTTTGGGAGGCAAATATAAAAAAAAA
>CABZTM010000042.1:0-2837 GCA_902528705.1 uncultured Bacteroidota bacterium
TCAAATTTTAAAAGAGTTTTTGCAGCTTTTTTCATGAGCTTCAAATCCAATTCATAATTACATAAAAAAGATTGATCAATTTTGAAAGGATCCTTGTTTTTTGTTATAAAATATTTATACGTTCTACTAGTTGCATCAAATCTTGCATGCGATTTTTCTTTTACCCTAAATAAATCAAGAATTGATATATCAATAGGCAAATAAAGATTAATCTTTCTTAAAAAATCTTTATTTTGAATTGTTTTTTCAGTATCAAAATGCGCATACATACTAGTGGCATGAACGCCTGAATCAGTTCTCCCAGCACCAATAATATTGATTTTTTCTTTAATTATATTTCCAATACATTTCTCAATGGTTTCTTGAACAGAAATCTGACCGGGCTGAATCTGCCAACCACAATATTCTTTTCCTAAAAAAGAAATTCTAATAAAATACCTCAACAATAATTTTTTTTGTAATATACACACAAGTATAAAATAATATTTGATTTGAAAAAAATTTTACTTATTTCTGATACACACAGTTATTTTGATGAAATTATTCTAAAATATGTGAAAGATTCTGATATAACAATTCATGCAGGAGATGTAGGAAATGAAAAATTAATTAAAACCATTAGAAAACATACTGTTTTTATCGGTGTGTATGGAAATATTGATGATCACCTTATAAGATCAACTTTAAAAGAAAATGAAATAGTTAATATTGAAAGCCACAAATTTTTGATAACTCACATAGCAGGTATTTGTCCAAAATATAATAAAAAAGTAAAAAAATTAATAAGTGACGAAAAACCCGATATACTTATTTATGGTCACTCACACCTACTAAAAGTTGAATTTGATAAAAAAAATCAATTGACAGCCATTAATCCTGGTGCCGCAGGAAAGCATGGATTTCATAAGAAAAGAACAATGATAAGGTTTAATATAAGTAAAAGTGGATTAAGTGATATGGAAATAATTGAATTAGGTGAGAGAGGAAAATTATCTTAACCTGTCTGCAGAATTTACAAGGTTAATATCCTTCTTAATATTTTTTGTTGCTAGTGCACAAAAAATACATACCGAAATAATTCCAAAAACAATAAGATGTATTGATGATTCATTTACTGATGAAGGTGTATGTATAATATCCGGTAGAAAATCCAAACAATTAGTTTATTTCGCAAAAGCCTATTAATTTAAGTTATAAATTTTTGCATGTTTATCATCTTTATATAAATTTGCACGGTAAATTTTGGCCCGTTCGTCTATCGGCTAGGACGCCAGGTTTTCATCCTGGTAAGAGGGGTTCGATTCCCCTACGGGCTACTTTTAATTAGAATATGGCAAATCATAAATCAGCAATAAAGAGAATAAGACAAACAGAAACCGCTAGGCTTAGAAATAAACTTCAACATAAAACTGCTAGAAACGCAATCAAGAAGTTAAAAGAGTCTTCTAAAAAAGATGCAAAAAAAATGCTTCCTAGTGTTTTATCAATGCTTGATAAATTAGTTAAGAATAATATAATTCATAAAAATAAATCTGCAAATCTTAAATCTAAAATGTCAAAACACGTTAACAACCTGTAGTTAGGAATTCATAGAGATTAGGAATTCCTCATTGTTTAATGTTTTTTTGATTTTATCACTTATAAACTCCATTGCTTCAACTGGATTCATATCTGCTAGATATTTTCTCATAATCCACATTCTTTGGATTGTGTTTTCATCTAATAAAAGGTCATCCCTTCTTGTACTAGACGATACAAGATCAATTGCAGGAAATATTCTTCTGTTGGAAATTCTTCTATCAAGTTGCAACTCCATGTTACCAGTTCCTTTAAATTCTTCAAAAATCACTTCGTCCATTTTGGATCCAGTTTCAGTGAGTGCTGTAGCAATAATTGAAAGTGATCCTCCTCCTTCAATATTTCTTGCTGCCCCGAAAAATCTTTTTGGTTTATGAAGAGCATTTGCATCAACACCACCACTTAATATTTTTCCAGATGCAGGTTGAACAGTATTGTAAGCTCTCGCTAGTCTAGTTATAGAATCTAGAAGTATAACAACATCATGACCACATTCAACTAATCTTTTGGCTTTTGACAAAACAATATTAGCAACTCTGACGTGTCTGTCAGCCGGTTCATCAAATGTTGAAGCTACAACCTCACCTTTAACATTTCTTTGCATATCAGTCACCTCTTCTGGCCTTTCATCAATAAGAAGAATAATTTGATAAACCTCTGGATGATTCGCTGCTATTGCATTTGCAACATCTTTTAAAAGCATTGTTTTACCTGTTTTTGGTTGTGAAACAATCATTCCCCTCTGACCCTTACCAATTGGACAAAAGAGATCCATGACACGTGTTGAAATGCTACTCGATTTATCAGCAAGATTAAATTTTTCCTCAGGAAACAGAGGAGTTAAATGTTCAAAAGAGACTCTATCTCTAACTACTTTTGGGTCTAAACCATTGATTTTACTGACCTTAATGAGTGGAAAATATTTTTCTCCATCTTTAGGCGGTCTAACTTGACCAAGAACAGTATCACCTGTTTTAAGCCCAAAAAGCCTTACTTGTGATTGGGATACATAAATATCATCAGGAGAACTTAAGTAATTATAATCAGAAGATCTTAAAAATCCATAACCCTCTTGCATAATATCTAAAACTCCCTCAGATTCGATTATCCCCTCAAACTCAAAATCAGGCTCTTTATATCTGTTACGGTTATCTTTATTATGACTTTTCTCTTCCACTTTTATTGAATGTTTTTTTTCAGAATCCTTTTTTTTTGTTTTATCTAAATGATTATCAATAATTTTTTCAATTATTTCATTT
>CABZTM010000043.1:0-2771 GCA_902528705.1 uncultured Bacteroidota bacterium
GTTTTGGAATTACATCGTCTATAAGTAAAAATGAATTTGAATCACAGGATGAGGTCAAACTAGTTAATAGCTTATACAAAAGTATTTTAGAAAATTATGAAAGAAAAAATCTAGAAAATATAAATAAGGTTTTTCCAATAATTAAAAATGTACATGAAAACCCTAAAAATAGATATGAGAGAATTGTTGTCCCTTTCACTGATGGAAAGAAAACAATGAATATTGTTACTAATTTAAAAAGTGCTTATGATTCAAAAGGAAAGAAGTTAATCGATGATTTCGAAAAAAATATATCGTTGGCTATTATTGACGAAACATGGAAAACCCATCTCAGAAAGATGGATGAACTTAGACAATCAGTTCAATTGGCTGTTCATGAGCAAAAAGATCCACTTCTTATCTATAAGTTTGAGGCAAAAGAACTTTTTTTCTCGATGATTGATAATTTAAATAAGGATATATTAACTTTTTTAATGAAGGCTGACTTACCAAGTAGAGATCCAAATGAAATTAAAGAAGACAGACAGACAAGAAGACAACAAGCTTATAAAACATCAAAAGAGGAAGTTCTAAACAGTGATGAGCTAGCCAGACGAAACAGAGATATTGGTGGTAATGTTTCTCAAAAAAATAATATGGTTGAAACAATAACTCGAGAAAAAAGAAAAATAGGAAGAAATGAACGGGTGACTGTCAGAAATATGCAAAGCGGTGAAAAAAAAGAACTAAAGTTTAAACAGGCTCAAAACCTTATTAACTCCGGAAACTGGATTATAGTTGAAGAACAATAAAAGAATTTTAATTATTGGTCCTCACCCACCACTAAGAGGCGGTATTTCAGAATTTAATTATATATCGTATAAAAATCTAAAAGATTTATGTAATGTTTTCGTTGTATCACTAAAAAAAAATTACCCAAACTTTCTTTTTCCTGGAAAATCACAGTTTATAAAATCAAGAACTGATGATAAAAATTTTCAAAATTTTAATATTTATAATCCATTTGACCATAAAAAAGTTATTAGAATAATTAATGAAAAAGAGATTGATACAATTATCACTACACACTGGAACCCTGTGGTATCATTTCTTTTTGGAATTATAAACAGGTTTAGTAAAAAATCTATAAAAAAAGTTGGTATAATTCATAATGTTCTTCCACACGAGAGATTCCCCTTAGATTATCCTATGCTGAAGTTTTATCTAAATTCTCTTGATATTGCAATTACTCTTTCAAAAAACTCAACCAAATCATTAAAAAAAATTTGTTCAAATAGTTTAATGATTAAACAATTATACCACCCAATTAAAAATAACAAGATACTTAATAGAGATGAGTCTATAAAAATTTTAAAATTAGATTCAAATTATCGATATATATTACATTTTGGTTTGGTGAGAGGCTACAAAGGTCTTGACCTTTTAATCGACTCAATGGCTGAATTAGTAAAAAAAAATCAAAAGTTAATATTACTGATTGTTGGTGAATTTTATAGTGATAAGAAAAAATATTTAAGTCAAATTAAGACGCTAGGGATTGAAAAAAATATTAAAATTTTTGATGAGTATATGGAGGGAAATATTATTAATCATTGGTTTTCAATTGCAGACTTGGTTATTCAGCCTAACAAAACTTCATCTCAAAGTGGCGTAACTGCTCTTTCTATAGGTTTTGAAAAGAAAATTGTAACTACTGGAGTTGGTGGAATAGGAGAATTTATAAGTTCTAGAAATGGATATATTTGTGAAGCTAATGTTAAAAGCATGAGTAAGGTTATCCATTACGCTTTAAATGATAAAAATTTTAATTTTGAAAACCTCAAGCACCTTAAAAACAAATTCTCCTGGGTCAATTACTCAAGAAAAATAATAAGTATAATAAATGAAGTTTAAAATCCGATTTTTAATATTTTTCTTTTTATCAATTTCTTACGGACAAACTGAACTAAAGAATGCATATTTTGCATCTGGTTGTTTTTGGTGTGTAGAATCTATATATGAGAGCTTAGAGGGCGTTAATGATGTCGTTTCAGGATACTCTGGTGGTTGGCTGAAAAACCCATCATATATGCAAGTTCTTACTGGAAAAACAGGTCATGCAGAAAGTATAAAAGTATCCTATAACCCTAATCAAATAAGTTTTTCAAAACTCGTAGAAGTTTTTTTTGCCTCACACGATCCAACAACTCTAAACAAACAAGGCCCAGATATTGGGCCACACTACAGATCTATTGCTTTTTACGAGACTAATGAAGAAAAGATTATAATTGAAAAAGAAATCAAAAGATTACTTGACAACAAAGTATATGACCTAATTGTTACAGAGGTTAAGAATTTTGAAATATTTTATTTGGCTGAAGGTTATCATCAAGATTACAAAATAAAAAACCCAAATAATCCTTACATATGGAATGTATCTGTACCTAGAATTGAAAAATTTAAATCTAATTATTCTGATTTACTGAAAAAAGACTGATTCTTCATCAGATTTTGATAAAAAATATAAGCTATGTACCCTGCAATTAATCCATATGCACTACCAATTACAATATCTGAGGGGAAATGGACACCACAGTAAACCCTACTGTAAGAAACTACTGTTGCCCATATGAAAATAAATTTTCCTATTCTGTTGTACTTATTGAGTGTGAAATAAAAGAAAGTTGCTATAGCAAAAGAATTTGCTGCGTGAGCTGAGAAAAACCCATACAAACCTCCGCAACCCGTCTTAACTACTCTAATAAGTCTTGAAACAGATTCATCGTTACAAG
>CABZTM010000044.1:0-2706 GCA_902528705.1 uncultured Bacteroidota bacterium
TTGTCTTATAAATTTTATTATTGTCATAATTCATTCTGTAAAAACTTTCATTATCGGCTACAACCTCTTTGCCGTGCTTAAAGTCAGATGACATAAAAAACTTGAAACCATTATCGTATAAAATTACAGGAAGTGGTAATTCTATGTAAACTTTTTTTCCATCAGCTTTTGTGTAAGAGGTCAAATAAAAACTGTGAGAATCTTTTAGGTGATGGGTAATATATTTTTTAATCTCTGTTTTTTTATCCTTCTTTTCATCAAAGGGTTCAGCCGAAAAAGCACTACAAAAAGCTAAAGTTGAAAATAGAGTTACAAGTAGAAGTTTTTTTGAAAAAAACATTTCAGATTTTCTGTAAAATATATGCTCCCAAAGTTAGGATAATTAGTTAAAAAATAAAGCTATTTATTAAGTTTATTTACTTGTTTATAAACAATGTAGAACGCTAAAATGAACCCTAAAAATGTTAGTGAAAAAGTAAATAATTTTTGGTAATTATAATGATAATCCAGCCACTTACCAAGTCTTGAAAAAAGGAACATGATGATCCCCATTTCAAAACTAATTACAACAAAAACCAATAAAGGATTAGGCTGTTTTTTCAGACTGTATTTTATTTTCTGATTTGCCTTCAACAGCTTTCAGCTGTTTACCAGATTTCATCGAAATTGAAGCATCTACTTGAGCACCTTCTTCGACTGAAAGTTTTCCTGTTACAATATCTCCCTGAATTAATGACTCAGACATCAATGAAAGTGTTTCAGCAACTTCAATTTTACCAGAAACAGAGCCAGAAATATCAGCATTAGAAGAATTGATTTTACCATTGATTTTACCTGATTTTCCAACAACAACTTTTCCAGTTGTTGTTATATTTCCCTCAACAATACCGTCGATTCTAAAGTCTGCTTTTGAGTAAATATCCCCTACAATTTTTGTGGATGACTCAATTATATCTACGGATGGTGATGAAAAAAATTTATTCTCTGCCATAATCTAATTTTTATTTATTTCTAATGTTTTAAAAATCAGCATATTAATATACTGGGAGGTCGAAAGTACAAAATATTTGTCGTTTGACAATATTTTTTTGTTTTGCATAATCAAGTCCACAAACTCTTCCGCCTTAACTCTACTACCTAAACCATATTTAACCAAAAGATATGTATTTTTATCATATGGCTCCTGAATAAATCCATACCCACTTAGCAATTCATGCATTTTTTTTTCGTTGTAAATAAAAGCTAAAATATAATCGTTATCGTTATATGAAATTTTATTTTCTACAAGACCCTCAACGTATTTAATTTTTTTTGATAAATAGTCTGTCTTTTCTGGATAAAGGACATTTATGTTTTTTAACTCTTCCAAGTATTTACTTGGTTTGTAAAGCCTACCTAATACTTTCAGCTTTTGTTCATATAGACTAAACCTAAAGTCTCGACTTGCTGATAAATTAATTAACGAATCAATAACTTTTAACGCTAATGGGTGCTTATTTAATTCGATTGTATTTTTAATATAACCGACTAAAGAGTCTTTAGTATTTTCTGAAAGTGCTTCAAGTTGTTGATTGCTCAAAAACTTTGCATAAGTTGACTGAGGATAATTATTTGTAATAAACTCCTTAATCTCCATTGCTTTTTTAGGTGCGTTAAATTCGTTTGATGAATATATTTGATGTAAATAGTATTTGCTTTGAAGAAACTCTTTCTCTTGAACTTTTCCCATTAACTTAACTTTTGACAGTGCATCCTCTGAACTTATTTTGTCGTTGAAATATTCGTATAAATACAGCCCTAGCTTTGAAAGGTTTTCATTAGAAATATTCAAAAGACTATCTTTATCTTGTTTTGATCTAGGAAGATCATTAAAAGATCTAAGATCTTCCATAACTTCTTGCTTATTCTCATTTTGCAAAACTGTATTTGAAGACCCAACAGAATAAGTTCTCCAATTGTCAACATTCGTCCGGTTTCCCCATTTTATTAAAAAAATTCTTTTTCCATTTTGAATAGCAAGTTGATTATCAAAGTAAAATGAACTTAGGGATGTGTTTAAAGTTTTTTTCTTTTCCTGATTAATTACATTTAACTCGTTTTCTTTATTGTTAAGCATAGTGTTGATTTCCTCATCAGAAAATTGGCTCATATATATCAATGAATCAATTTTTTTGTTTTGTTGAACTAAATCTGAAATTAAGTTTAACTTCTCTCTTTGCTCGTTCAACAGTAAATAACTCTTTGAATTAGGGTCATAGTATGTGATTAAGGTGTCCAAATAATTGGAGGAAACTAAGTATTCTTTATTTTTTAACTCTGTTAAGAAAAGTTCGTTGTAAGCATTGGTAAATAGGTTTATGTCTCTTTCGTTAATTCTAATTGCTTGTTTTAAAAGAGTTTTTGCCTTATCGTCTTCATTTACTTGCAATAGTTTTTTTGCATTATAAAAATTTATCCTAGGAATTTGGTTAAAGCTTCTCAGGTCAGAGCTCAGATTTGAAAAATCCTTTTCTTTTGACTCTTTGCTTAGATTTAAATTAAATAGCTTGGCATTGATTACCAGGCCAGAGGCTTTACTCTTATGTGATTTAATTGTTTTTGAGAAATACACTTTTGATGAATCTTTTAGGCCCTTCTGCATATAAACTTGCCCAATTATAAAATTTGACCTTGCGTTTTGATTTTTATCTTTTGAGAAAATAATCG